>NZ_SLYS01000002.1:0-532863 GCF_004341115.1 Pseudomonas sp. JUb52 | reverse complement strand
GGGCGTAAAGGAACGACGTTGCTTGGTCATCAGACACCTCTCTATGGCGAGCATTCTCGCCCTAAATGGGTGTCCGGAATCAGTAGACCACTACAACACAACAGTGTCTCTGGCTCCGCTGGCACCGGGTCCTGGGTCAGTCTCGGGTGGGCAAATAACGGCGGCGTCTCTCTATGGCTTCGCTACGCCTAAACATCAACGGCCCTCCGGGGCCTCTCCAAGGAGGACCTAATGGACTTTCCTATCGATCTCGAAACCGGCGTGGCCCTACTGGCCGCTAAGGACCCCGTATGGGGCAACCGCGAGCAGACCTACATCAATTGCACAGTGACTCTCCAGGGAGTGATTTTCGAGAGCCCGACTGAGGTTCCTTTCACAGCTGCACCCTGGGACACCATGCAACATGGGCGGGACCTGTTCGAGCACTTTAAGGACAGTGCGGCTCCGTATGAACGCCCTGAGGTGACCGTAGAGGACCTACAGCAGGACCTCGACAAGCTGATGCCGGACATCCTTCTGGGCCTGGCCACCGAAGAAGAGATCAGCCTCGCACGTACTCTGCGCTTGCAGATCAAGGCGATGTCCGCATGAGCATCTCTATCGACTTCAACAACGGAGTAATCCAAGCGACTCCGATTGCCGGAACGGCTGCTGCTGATGCGGTAAGTCGTGCTTTCTGGGGCCTGACGTTGAACGAGTGGTTCTACGTTTCGGCCATCCTCTATTCCCTCGTAATGACTGGCCTTGCGATCTATAAGGCAGTCAAGGAGACCACACCAAAAGGAGCATAACTATGAGCCAATCGGTTCTTGAGCAACTGCTTGAGGCCATCGACACGGAAACCGGGAAGAACCTATTGGCGGACCTGCGTGACCCCGACCGTCGCACCCCTCAGCTCTACAACGCCATCGGCAAGTACCTCGAACGACACAAGTTCACCATCCAGAAGTTGCAGCCTGACGAAGGCCTTCTGGGTGACCTCGCCGCTGCCCTCGAAGAAGTACCGGACCTATCCGATGCGGAGAGATACCACTAAATGAACGCCCTCATAACGAAAGTTGTGGGGGCTTTTTTTGCTCTATGCCTAATCGTCGGCCTCTCCTGGGGTTGGGGATATTCCGTTCGGGATCACAAGGCAGAGCGGGAAGCCCTCATTGCAAGCAACGCTGCGTTAGCTGCGCAGAACGAACTCAACGCTCAGCTCGAAAAGGAGCGTGAGACATCACAAAGGACACTCAATGAAATCTCAACGAAATGGCAAGCCTTCCTCAAGTCCGAGTCTCGTAATGCTGCTGACACTATTGCTGGCCTTAGGGCTACTGGTGTCCGGCTGTCAATCGAACTTGCCGACGCCAAAGTGTGTGCAGTCACGGGTAACTGTGGACCCAACACTAATGGCCGAGCCGAACTATCAGACCGAGCTTCTCAATTTCTTGTCGGACAAGCCAAGCGCGCCGACGAGCAAATAAAAGCCCTACAGGCCAACATCATAGAACTTCAAAGGGAAGCCAAATGATTCCTAAAGGCGAAGCAATGATCCCGTTCCGAGGGGAGTACGTGAAGTGTCATGTGGAAGTCCTCATGGTTGCCTTCACTACAGGCTCCTGTCGTGTGCGCGGAGTGGTCTTGGAAGGAAACGAAAACTGGCCCACCGGACAGACGTTCGGGGGCCACAACATTGCCCTCACTGAGGAGCTGCACGCTATTGTGATAGGAGGTAAATATGCCACGGAGGAAGGTAGACCCTGACTTTGTTGGGCCGCCGGCTCCGCCCAAGAAGAGAGCCCCGAGAAAGACCGCAACGCCCCCGCAAGACCCTCCCGCTGTAACCCCTCCAGAAGCCCCACCGAAGCCCGTAGCGAAGACCGACGCTGAGCGCCTACAGATGCTCAAGGGAAACTTCGTGGCCTTCCTGTTCGTCCTGTGGCGAGCCCTGGGGCTACCTAAGCCAACCCGCTGCCAGATCGATATGGGCCGGAAGCTCTCCGCAGGGGACGACCGCCGCTTCATCCTTCAGGCATTCCGAGGGATCGGGAAGTCGTTCATCACCTGCGCCTTCGTGGTGTGGATGCTCTGGAGGAACCCTCAGCTCAAGTTCATGATCGTGTCCGCCTCGAAGGAACGGGCAGATGCGAACTCCGTGTTCATCAAGCGGATCATCGACCTGCTGCCCTTCTTGCACGACCTGAAGCCCAGGCCCGGCCAGCGGGACTCTACAATCAGCTTCGATGTGGGGCCGGCAACGCCTGACCACTCGCCCTCGGTGAAGTCAGTAGGTATCACCGGCCAGCTGACGGGTAGCCGTGCGGACATCCTCATTGCGGACGACGTGGAGGTCCCGAACAACTCGGCGACCCAGGCGGCCCGAGATCGACTCGGCGAGCTGGTGAAGGAGTTCGATGCGATCCTGAAGCCGGGCGGGACGATCATCTACCTGGGCACGCCCCAGACCGAGATGACGCTGTACCGCGAGCTGGAGAACCGAGGCTACCGGACCACCATTTGGCCTGCTCGATACCCAGTGGACGCTAAGGCTCTGGAGAACTACGGCCATCGCCTGGCTCCCATGCTCCGTGCCGAGCTGGACGCTGAGGGCTGCTGGAACGTCCCAACTGACCCCGTGCGCTTCGACGATGCGGACCTGAGGGAGCGTGAGCTGTCCTACGGCAAGGGCGGCTTCGAGCTGCAATTCCAGCTGAACCCGAACCTCTCGGACGCCCAGAAGTACCCGCTGAAGCTGCGAGATTTCATCGTGGCTGCGCTGGACCCGGAGAGAGCCCCACTGTCCTACCAGTGGCTGCCCAACCCGGCCAACGAGATCACTGAGGTTCCCAACGTGGGCCTCAAGGGTGACCGCTTCCACCGCTATCAGGAAGCCAATACGTCCTTCGCCGAGTACCAGTCGAAAATCCTCGTGATTGACCCCTCGGGTCGAGGCAAGGATGAGACCGGCTATGCGGTCCTGTACCAGCTCAACGGCTACATCTACCTGATGGAGTGGGGCGGCTTCCGGGGCGGCTACGAGGACAAGACCCTTCAGTCCCTGGCGAACATCGGCAAGAAGTGGAAGGTGAATGAGGTAGTCATTGAGGGCAACTTCGGTGACGGCATGTACCTGAAGCTATTCAGCCCTGTGATGACCAAGGTTCACCGTTGCACCATCACAGAGGTGAAGTCCAAGGGGCAGAAGGAACAACGCATAGCGGACGTTCTGGAGCCTGTCCTGGGGTCCCACAAGCTGGTCGTCCGCGAGGCGGTCATTGAGGAGGACTACCGGACCGCTGCCAACATCGACGGCACCTTTGACGTTCAATACTGTGGCTTCCACCAGCTGACTCGCCTGACGAGGGAGCGCGGTGCCCTGGCCCATGACGACCGTCTGGATGCCCTTGCGATTGGCGTGCAGTTCTTCGTCGAGTCCATGGAGAAGAACTCGGAGGAGGGCGCCCAGGAGATGCTGGCTGACTTCCTTGAGGTTCACATGGAGAAGGAGCTGGCTGGCTTCGAGGATGCCCACCGGATTGCCCTGGGATCGGACGTCACGATTGTCTTCGAGGACGACTCGGGGTGGGGTGAGAACTACCTTTTCGGGTAGCCGTCAAGCACATTTAAAAACCCCCACTATAAGGGGGAGGAGACTCTAAGACTCTTAAAGCCTCCTCCCTCTGCCCAGCTTCACCTAAGGAGCGGCACGGGCAACCACCGATACCCAGACACAGGAGAGAGACGATGCGCTTAGCTCAGGCTTTTAGCGTTTTCAAAGTCGTCGCTACGCATCGTGTCACCTACCGATTTCTTGCTGTGGCTCTCGCTGCTATGGGTATTGCTGGATCAGACCAGCTATCACAGGCCCTTGAGACTGCTGTATGTCTATTTGCTGGTGGCTGTGTGTAGGGACGTTATCGAAGTAGTAATCACCCTATACGGGATCAGGAAGGCTCAGCCTCCTTGATGGGTAGAGCCTTCCTCAGTGCGTCCTTCACGATGCCCAGTTGGAGGCTCGACCCAGACCCGTAGTGGTCATAGGTGATCGAGTTCGAGCTGTGTCCCAGGATGCTCTGTGCGGCCTCAAGGGGAGTCCCTGTGGCCTTCAGCAGCGATGCCAGGGAGTGACGCAGCGAGTGGAACGTGGTGGTCGAGTCCTTCTCGTCCCCCAGGATTTCCTTCAGCACGACGTTCATATCCATGCTGACCCGTTTGTACACCGTCTTGGAGAGCCTTGCCCCTTTAGGCATGTTCCCCACAAATTCCAGAAAGGCCTTCAGGTCAAACCCGTAGGCACCATCAACGAGAGGCACCAGACGAGCGGAGTATTCGTTCTTCAGGCTCTTCCCTTCGCCTTCGTTGATGTCGATTACCCATCCACCGTCTACCTCACGGACGTCTTCCTTGAGGAGGTAGTAGATTTCGCCCAGGCGAGCCCCAGTGATGCACCCCAGGGTGATGAACCAACGCTCCCATTTGGTCTCCGGCCACTGCGACACAGCGTCCATCAACCGCTGGACCTGATCCTGAGTGAGCGCTTCACGAGAACTGTCCGCCCCTTTGGCGAGCTTCAGCTTCTTGTCGAAGGCACGCTCCAGATGGCCGTTGTTCACGCCCCAGCTGAGGACCGTGGAGAGACGGGCCAGGAGAGCGTTCACAGTGGAGCCCTTGCGGGTAGCCACGAGGCGAGCCTTCACGGCCACCAGATCGGCCCGAGTGTGGGTCTTCAGGTCCAGCTCGGCGCAGACCTCAGCGAGGCTCCGGCACTGGTAGGTCGTGTTCTTGAGGGTCGATTCCTTCATGTTCGCCCCTTGGTCCGCCAGGTATATCTCCGAGAGCTTCCCGAAGGTCATTGGCTCGCCATCCTCTTCAGCGGCAGGCTGTAGGACCTCTACGGGGATCGCAGCGGCACTCCGAGGGTGATCGGTGAGGTTCTCTATGAGATCGACGAGAGGCCCATTGTGGCCCGTCAGGAGACGCTCTTCGGCAGCCGCAAGGAACACTCGGGCTCCATCGGCGGCCTTCGCCTGGGGCACTGTGAGGGCTCCTGTGCGCGACCAGTCCCTGAGGTCCGCGCTCATATCCGAGTAGACCAGCCCCATCGTGTCCAGCAGCTCCCACTCGTTGGGCGTCGCAAGGGTGGCTTCGGCAATCTCACGCAGTCGATCCCTGAGCTGCTCCCAGGTGGCCTCTGGGTTGTCGAGATGAAAAGTCCTCAAGGTGCTCAGGAGTGTCTGGCTGCTTTGCATTGCTTTGGCTCGGTCGCTGGATCGAAGAGAGACGGTCATGGTAGCCGTGAGGCCCACTGGTCGGACCCGGAGGTAATAGACCCCTTCGCGCCGGTAGTGCCATGGCTTTGCCAGCTCAGTCTTTAACAGGACTTTAACAGTAGGCTCGTGTCCACTCGATTGCATTTGGCTGTAACCCTTGAGGTAGATGGGTCACGGCGCTTTACCACCTGCAATCCTTTGAAAATTTCCACGATAACCACTCGCGTTGGGCCACGGGGTGTGGCGGCTGCGGGGCGGCAGTCTATCAGCTCGACAGCGCCTTGCCGAACCTCCCGCTGCCCGGCAGCTGCCAGCGGCTAGCCCGGCATCGACCAGGGTTCCAGCAGATGGCCATCGTGCGCCAGTTCCAGGCGGGTCCGTTCGATCAGCGCGGCGAGGTGGCCGGCGTGGCTGTACTGACTGCGGGCGACATGGGCGACCGAGGCCAGGACCTGGCTGCCATCCGTCACCTCAAGGGAAAAGCTGGCGTCGCTGGGATCTTCACGGACTTCGCCGCGCAGCGGCAGAAAGGCTTTTTCGACGATGTGGACGGCGCGGGCGAGATCGATGGACATGGGCGGACTCCTCTATAGATCGCCTTCTATAGAGAGCGGGGTGCCGGAGAAATTCTGATTTGCCAACGCCAGCGGGCTTAGGCAGTCTCCCGGTCTTTGTCTGGACGTTTCCCCATGCGCAGCAACAATCCTCGTACCTTCTGGGCTCTGGTCGGCCTGGCCGCGGTCTTCGGTCTCGCCGGGCTGATCGGCAATCGGGTGGGCTGGGAGCGGCTGGAGATCGGCTATCGGACGGTGCCGTCGCCCAGTGGCCTGGACATCGGCGTGGCGGGGCAGGTCATCACCGGTCTGCCGTCGCTGTGCATAGCCCTGGCGCTGGTCACGATAGTGACGGCGCTGATCATCCGCGGTGGCCGCCGCTTTCGTTCGCGGCTGCCCCTGCCGGTGACGGCGGGCATTCTCTGGGTGCTACTGGCGGGCCTGCTGGTGCTCTTCTATCCCAGCACCCTGGCGTTCCAGTGGGAGAATCATCGCAGCGCGGCGGACATCGACTTCTATGTGCTGCAGGAGCGCCAGGGCCCGTTCCAGGGTACCGCGCAGAAAAGTCAGCGCCTGACCTACTACCGCGACTGCGGCGCCACCGGGCAGGCGGCCTGCCCGGTGTTCGAGTGCGTGGTGGAAAGACGCAGCTGGCTGGGCGGCCTGCAGAAGATCGAAGGCTTCTACCCGGGGCTGGATCAGGAGCGTCAGTTGGAGCTGCTGCGCACCCGCTGCCTGCCCGGCACGCCGTGACCGACGAAGCCGCCGGTCTGGTGGCGCCATAGGCGGGCATAGAGGCCGTTGTAGGCGATCAGCTCGTCGTGGGAGCCCATCTCGACGATCTGGCCGCGTTCCATGACCACCAGGCGATCCATGCGCGAGATGGTCGACAGCCGGTGGGCGATGGCGATCACCGTCTTGCCTTCCATGAGGGTTTCCAGGCTCTCCTGAATGGCCGCTTCCACCTCGGAGTCGAGGGCGGAGGTGGCTTCGTCCAGCAGCAGGATGGGGGCATCCTTGAGCAGGGTGCGGGCGATGGCGATGCGCTGGCGCTGGCCGCCGGAGAGCTTGACGCCGCGCTCACCCACCTGGGCGTCCAGGCCGGTGCGGCCGTGGGCGTCGGTGATGCGGGCGATGAAGTCGTCGGCCTTGGCCTTGCGCAGAGCCGCGTGCAGCTCCTCGTCGGTCGCCTCGGGGCGGCCGTAGAGCAGGTTCTCGCGGATCGAGCGGTGCAGCAGCGAGGTGTCCTGGGTGACCACGCCGATCTGGCATCTCAGGCTTTCCTGGGTGACATGGGCGATGTCCTGGCCATCGACCAGGATGCGACCGCCTTCCAGGTCGTAAAGGCGCAGGAGCACGTTGATCAGGGTGGACTTGCCGGCGCCCGACGGGCCGACCAGGCCGATCTTCTCGCCCGGTGCCACGTCGAGGGTCAGGCCTTCGATGATGCCGGCGCCCTTGCCGTAGTGGAAATGGATGTCCTCGAACAGCACGGCGCCACGGCTCACCTGCAACGGCTTGGCATCCGGGGCGTCGCCGACCTGGCGCGGCCTGGCGATGGTGCTCATGCCGTCCTGCACCATGCCGATGTTCTCGAAGATGCCGTTGACCACCCACATGATCCAGCCGGACATGCTGTTGATGCGGATCACCAGGCCGGTGGCCAGGGCGATGGCACCGACGCTGATGACGCCCTGGTGCCAGAGCCAGAGGGCGAGGCCGGTGGTGCCGGCGATGAGGAAGCCGCTGAGGATGGCGATGGTCACGCCCATGGCGGTGATCAGGCGCGCGGCGCTCTCGGCCTTTTCGGTCTGCTCTTCCATGGCCTGGCGAGCGTATTGCTCCTCCTGGGCCGAGTGGGAGAACAGCTTGAGGGTGGAGATGTTGGTGTAGCCGTCGACGATGCGCCCGGAGAGCTGCGAGCGGGCTTCGGAGGCGATGGCCGAGCGCTCCTTGGTCTGGGGCACGAAATACCAGAGGGCGATGACGTAGCCGATGATCCAGAGGACCAGGGGCACCATCAGCCAGACGTCTGCCTGGGCGAACAGGATCAGCGAGGTGACGGCAAAGATCAGCACGTGCCAGATGGCGTCCACCGCCTGCACCGCCGAATCGCGCAGGGAGACACCGGTCTGCATGATGCGGTTGGAGATGCGCCCGGCGAAGTCGCTGTGGAAGAAGCCCAGGCTCTGCTTGAGCACGTAGCGATGGTTCTGCCAGCGGATCAGGGTGGTGAGGCTTGGGGTGATGGTCTGGTGCACCAGCAGGTCGTGCAGGCTGATGAACAGCGGCCGGATGACCAGGGTGACCACCGCCATCCAGATCAGGGTGCCGCCATGTTCCTGGAAGAACACCGTGCTGTTGGGTGCGCTGCCGGCCAGGTCGACGATCTGGCCGATGAAGTTGAACAAGGCGACCTCGATCAGGGCGCCGATCAGGCCGACCGCCAACAGCAGGGCGAAGGCGGGCCAGGCTTGCTTGAGGAAGTGGAGATAGAAGGCGCCGACGCCAGTGGGCGGCATTTCATCGGGGGCTTCCCGAAACGCATCGATGAGGCGTTCGAAGCGGCGAAAGATCATGCGGGGTCCTTGTGAGGGGGAGACGGCGTCTCGCACTGGGGCCTCGCCTGGTTTACCGGACGACCGCCAGCGGATCGTCCGGCAGGACACGGGTCGGCTTACAGCCGTTTGGCAGCGAGAATCATCACCGGTTCACGGGGAATGTCGCGCAGCATGCCCTGGCGGGTGGTCTGCACCCCGGCGATCTGGTCGACGACTTCCATGCCGCGCACGACCTTGCCGAACACGGCATAGCCGAAGTCGCGCGAGCCGTGGTCGAGGAAGGCATTGTTCTCGACATTGATGAAGAACTGACTGGTAGCGGAGTTGACGTCCGAGGTCCGCGCCATGGCCAGGGTGCCACGCAGATTCTTCAGGCCGTTGTCGGCTTCGTTCTTGATCGGCGCCTTGGTGCGCTTCTCCTGCATGTCGCGAGTGTAGCCGCCGCCCTGGATCATGAAGCCGGGGATGACGCGGTGGAACAGGGTGCCCTTGTAGAAGCCGCTGTCGACGTAGCCGAGGAAGTTCTCGGTGCTGACCGGTGCCTTGGCCGCGTCCAGCTCGACCTCGATGTCACCCTTGTTGGTGCTGATGAGCACGTGCGGATTGTCCGCAGCCCAGGTGGAAGAGGCGACGAACAGGGCGCAGGCGGCAAGCAGGGCTTTGAACATGATGGATCCTTGAGTGGCAGAGACGACTGGCGAACGATAGCAACCCGGCTGGCACCCCGCCACGGTCAGCGTGGCAGGGCATGCTTGCGCAGCAGGTTCATGAGGATCTGCGAGGCCGGGCCCAACTCGTGCTGGCGGGTCTTGTAGAGCTGGAAGGGGTGGAAGCGCTGGGCCCCCTGTTCCAGTGGCAGCGGCTTGAGCAGGCCGGCATCGAGATCGGTCCGGATGGCGTCCCGCGGCAGCCAGGCGAAGCCCAGGCCGTCACGCAGGAAGGTCGCCGCGGTGCTGATGCTGCCTACCGTCCAGCGCTGCTCGGCGGCCAGCCAGCCGGCATCCCGCGGCTGGGCGCGACCGCTGTCGCGGATCACGATCTGCAGCTGTTCTTCCAGATCGGCGGTCACCAGGGTGCGCTGCAATTGATGCAGCGGATGCTCGGGATGGGCGACGGCGACGAATTCCACGTTGCCCAGGGAAGCGCCCAGATGAGCGGCGATCACCAGGCCGGTGATCGCCAGGTCCGCCGAGCCGTCGAGCAGGGCCTCTTCCACGCCGGACAGCACCTCTTCGCGCAGCCGCACCCGGCAACCACGGCTCTGCGGCATGAATTCGCGCAGGCACAGGAGCAGGGGACGAGTGGGGTAGGCGGCGTCCACCACCAGCCGCACCTCGGACTCCCAGCCCTGTTCCATGTGGTAGGCCAGTTCCTCCAGCTGGCTGGCCTGCTGCACCAGGCGGCGCGAGCGGCGCAGGAGCACGGCGCCGGCGTCGGTCAGCACGGCCCGGCGCCCCTCCAGGCGCAACAATGGCACGCCGAGCTGCTCCTGCATGCGTGCGACGGTATAGCTGACCGACGACTGGGAGCGATGCAGCACCTCGGCGGCCTGGGCGTAGCCGCCGTGATCCACCACCGCCTGCAGGGTCCGCCACTGATCGAGGGAAACGCGAGGAGTCTTCATCAAGCGCTCTGGGCTCACGAAAGGGCGCATGTTAGTGCCTAGGGTGGCAATGGCAAAACGCGGCGTCCATCACGGCATGAAAAAATGTCGGCTGGCGGGTCAAATGTCGCGCTGGCGCCGGCCTCCAAGCCTGCCGATGAGTTTCCCACTCTAGGCAAGACAAGGAGTCTCCATGTCGTCATTCAAGGCGTTGTTGGGTTGCTGTCTGGTCATCGCGCCGCTGCTGGTCCAGGCCGAGGAATTCCGCGCGGCGGCCGCCGAGCCGATCGATATCGAAGGCATGAACATCAGTCGGACCCTCGACTGCGAGGGGCGGGACGTGTCCCTGTCCGGCGAGGGCAATACCCTGACCTTGAAGGGCCAGTGCGGCGAGGTGGCGGTCTATGGCAGCCATCATCGACTGGTCCTCGACAGCGCCCGGGCGCTGACCATCCATGGCCTGGGCAGCGTGACCACGGTCAAGGGCGCGGTGGCCAGCCTGAGCATCGGCGGCGGCTACCAGCAGGTACAGGCCAATGTGCGTAGCAGCGACGGGCTGGCCAAGGTCGATGCCTACGGCTACGGCGCCAAGGCACGGCTGACTCTGCTCAGCCAGGCCGACATCGCGGTGGGCGGTTCCAGTCAGCAGGTCTACTGGTCGCGCGCCGCCGGGGTCGCCGAGCCCAAGACCCTGGTCTCTGGCGCCGACAACGTGCTGCAGGCCAATCAGTCGGTGGCGGGACTCACCGGCGGCGAGCCCTCGAGCCTGAGCGCCACCCGCTAGACAGCGACAGGTCGGGGGTTTCCCTCTGACGGCGGGCACGTTAAGGTCGCGCACCTTTTTCGTGCGTCGCCGTCATGCCTTATCTCCTGCTCGTCACCCTCATCTGGGCGTTTTCCTTCAGCCTGATCGGCGAATACCTCGCCGGTCGGGTCGACAGCGACTTCGCCGTGCTGGTCCGCGTGGCCATCGCCTTCGTGCTGTTCCTGCCCTTCACCCGCTGGCGCAGGGTGCCGGGCCGCTTCGCCCTGGGGCTGATGGCGGCGGGCGCCCTGCAATTCGGCATCACCTATCTGTGCCTGTATCGCAGCTTCGCGGTGCTGACGGTGCCCGAGGTGCTGCTGTTCACCGTGCTCACGCCCATCTACGTGACCCTGCTGGACGACGCCTGGCAGCGGCGCTTTCGCCTCTGGTCACTGCTGGCCGCCGTGGTGGCGGTGGGCGGCGCGGCACTGATCCGCTTCCAGCCGCTGACCGGCGACTATCTGCTGGGTTTTCTCCTGCTGCAGGTGGCCAACCTGACCTTCGCCGCCGGCCAGGTGCTGTGCAAGCACCTGGGGCATGCCTATGCCGGGCAGGGCGCCCTGCATCGCTATTTCGGGCTGTTCTTTCTCGGGGCCCTGCTGGTGGCCGCGCTATCCTTTCTGCTGTTCGGTAATCCGGCGCGGCTGCCCGGCACCCTGTTGCAGTGGGGCGTGCTGGTGTGGATGGGCGTCTTCGCCACGGCGCTCGGCCTCTACTGGTGGACCCTGGGCTCGCTACGGGTCAACGGCGGCACCCTGGCGATCATGAACGAAGCCCATGTGCCGGCGGGCCTGCTGGTCAGCCTGCTGATCTGGCAGCACCCGGCCGATCTGCCTAGGCTGTTGCTGGGCGGTGGGATCATCCTGCTGTCGCTATTCATCAATCGTCTGGGGCGTCAGTCATGAACGTGCTGTCCGGCAAGGGCCTGGGTCTGTCGGTGCTGTCGTCGGTGCTGTTCGCGCTGATGCCGGTGTACTTCGCCTGGCTGGCGCCGCTGGACGGCCTGCAGGTGGTGGCCCTGCGGGTGGTCTGGTCGCTGCCCATGGTGCTCCTGCTGGTGGTGGTCCTGCGGGAGGGCAGGGCGCTGTGGGCCACGCTCAAGCGACTGGTGCGCGAGCCCCGGCTGTGCCTGGCGATCCCGGCGGCGGCGCTGCTGATGGGCATCCAGTGGTGGGTGTTCGTCTGGGCGACCATGAATGGCGAGGCCATGGCCATGTCGCTGGGCTACTTCCTGCTGCCCCTGGCCATCGTGCTGACCGGCCGGCTGGTCTATGGCGAGCGCCTGCGGCCGCTGCAGCGGCTGGCGGTCGGCTGCGCGCTGCTGGGGGTGGTCAACGAGGTCTGGGTGACCGGTGCGCTGTCCTGGGTCAGCCTGCTGCCGGTGGTGGGCTATCCACCGTATTTCGTCCTGCGCCGCTGGATGGCGGTCGACGCCCTGTCCGGGTTCGTCCTGGAGATGGTCTGCCTGCTGCCCTTCGCGCTGCTGGCGCTGCACTGGGCCTCGCCCGGCGTCACCCTGCAGCAGTCGCCCTGGCTCTGGGCGCTGCTGCCCGGCCTGGGCCTGCTCAGCGCCATCGCCTTCGCCGCCATGCTGGCGTCCAGTCGCATGCTGCCGCTGAGTCTGTTCGGCATCCTCAGCTATGTGGAGCCGGCGTTGCTGGTGTTCGTCGCCCTCTATGTGCTCGGTGAGCAGCTGCCGGAGGGCGCGATCTGGACCTATGGCCCCATCTGGCTGGCGGTGGCCTGGGTTTGCCTGGACAGTGCGCGCCTGCTGCGCAAGCAGCTCAGGCGCGCGCCGGTGGCGCCCTAGAGGGCCAGGGTCGGGCACTCTGCGGCAGAGAAAAAGAACTCGTCGCAGTTGGGCAGGCTGCCGGCACGATCGACGATGAGGAATTCGTCCTCGTCGCGCAGGGCCAGCACCGGGTGGTGCCAAACGCCGGCATGGTAGTTGATGCCCTGGCGGCCATCGGTGCGGAAGACGCGGATGGCGCCGGCATCCGGGACCGCCGCCGGCGGCGCCACCACTACCAGGAAAGGTTCGCCGCGCAGCGGCACGAAGGCCTGGCTGCCGTGGGGATGGCGTTCGAGCATGGCGATGGTCAGCGGATAGTCCAGCCGCCGGGCGCGAAAGATGCTGATGATCGCCGCGCCGTCCGCCGGCCCCGTCTCGACCCGCGCCAGGGCGTGGTATCTCTGGGTCGAACCGTTGTTGATGGGATACCAGTCCCGGTCCGCTGTCTCGATGACCTCGCCGAAGGGCGCGAAGCCCTCGGCGGTCAGCGGCTCGATACGCAGTGGCCGACTCATGCCTGGCCCCGCGCCACCTTGCCGAACAGTCGCAGCCGGCTGACGCCGCCGTCCGGGAAGATGTTCAGGCGCACGTGGGTGATGGGGCCGAGGTCGCGCACCTGCTCGCGGAAGCTGTGCTCCTGGTGCATCTGCAGCTTTTGCGGCGGCAGCAGCTCCTTCCAGAAGAGACTCTGGGTCTCGATCTGGCCATCGGTACCGCCGCGCACATAGGCGCCCTGAATCTGGCAGCTGTCCGGGTAGTTGCCCTTGAAGTGCAGGGTGTCCACCAGGATTTCCTCGACGATGCCGGCGTGGCCCAGGGCGATGATCACCCAGTCGTTGCCGGGGGTGCGGCGGCGCGCGGTTTCCCAGCCGTCGGCCATGCTGGCGGCACGACCCGGATTGAGGATGTTGCTCATGCGACCGTAGTGCTCGTCGTTGCAGGCCAGGGCGCGACCGCCATTGAGGGCGGCGGCCAGATCCAGCACCTCGTCCTCGGCCTGGGCCGACCAGTCGCGATGGGGAATGCCATAGACCCGCAGGCGGGCCACACCGCCGTCGGGATAGATGTTCAGCCGCAGGTGGGTCCAGGGGCGGTCATCGGCGATGGCATGGTAGTGGTGGCTATTGCCCTGCATCTCGATGGCCGGCAGCACCTCGGTCCAGGCGGCATCGTCGGCCGGGTCGCCCTCGGCGCAGAAGCAGGCTTCCAGGGAGGCGGAGGGCGGGTAGTTGCCGGTGAACCAGCGGGTGTCGATGTCGACGCCCTTGATCGAGCCGGGTACGCCCAGGCGGATCACCGCATGGTCGTAGCCTTCGAATCTCTTGCGCCGCGACTCCCAGCCGTCCATCCATTTGCCGTTGTCGTCGTAGATGCCTTCCTTCCACTCCGGCTCGTGGGGCTGGAGCATACGATCGGCGGCGGCGAACCAGTCGTCGGTGACGCTGATGACGCGGGTGCCGAGGCGGGCGTCGGCAAGATTGAGGTATTTCTCGAAGGGCGCGGCGTAGGTGCGTTTCATGGGTTGCTCTTGTCGGGGAAGGGTCAGAGGGTCTGCAGGCGGAAGAGGGCGATGCGGTCGATCTCGGCCAGGGCGCGCTGGAATTCCTGCTCCGGGCTGTTGGGCAGGCGCTCTTCGAAAGCAGCCAGGATCAGATGCCGGTTGCTGCCCTTCACCGCCATGATGAAGGGGAAGCCGAATTTGGCGCGGTAGGCCTCATTGTGGCGGGTGAAGCGTTCGAGTTCGTCCGGGGTGCACTGATCGAGACCGGCACCCGCCTGTTCGCCACTGCTGGCGGCGGTCAGCTCGCCGGCCAGGGCGGCGCGGCCGGCGAGATCCGGATGCGCCTGGATCAGCGCCAGCTGTTCGGCCTGGCTGGCCCGGGCGACCTGGGTGGCGAGGCGCTGGTGCAGGGCCTCGACGCTATCCGGCAGCGGCTGGCCCTGGTCGAAGGCGCGCTCGGCGACCCAGGCGGAATGCTCGTAGATGCCGCCAAAGGCCGCGACGAAGGCGGCGCGCTCCAGCTGGCTTGGGGTGATGGTCTGGAAGGCAGTCATGCCGGCGGATGCTCCCTGTGCCAGTGACGGGCGATGTCCACCCGGCGGGCGAACCAGACGCGCTCATGGCTCTGGGCGTATTCGAGGAAACGCTTGAGCCCCACCAGGCGACCGGGGCGGCCGATCAGGCGGCAATGCAGACCGATGGAAAGCATCTTGGGCGCGGTGGCGCCTTCCGCGTAGAGGGTGTCGAAGGCGTCCTTGAGGTACTGGAAGAATTGCTCGGCGGTGTGGAAGCCCTGGACCTGGGTGAATCTCATGTCGTTGGTGTCCAGGGTGTAGGGGATCACCAGGTGCGGCTTGCCGGTGGGGGTGTCGGGTTCCCAGTAGGGCAGGTCGTCGTCGTAGGTGTCGCTGTCGTAGAGGAAGCCGCCTTCCTCCATCACCAGGCGCCGGGTGTTGGGGCCGGTCCGGCCGGTGTACCAGCCCAGCGGCCGCTCGCCGGTCAACTCGGTGAGGATCTCGATGGCACGCTGCAGATGGGCGCGTTCCTCGGCTTCGTCCATGTACTGGTAGTCGATCCAGCGATAGCCGTGGCTGCAGATCTCGTGGCCGGCCTGGACCATGGCGCGGATGACCTCGGGATGACGTTCGGCCGCCATGGCCACGGCAAAGACGGTCAGGGGCACCTGGTGCTTGGCGAACAGGTCCAGGATGCGCCAGACGCCGGCACGACTGCCGTATTCGTAGAGCGATTCCATGGACATGTTGCGTACGCCCGGCAACGGCTGGGCGGCGACCATCTCGGAAAGAAAGGCCTCTGACTCCTTGTCGCCGTGGAGGATGTTGCGCTCGCCACCCTCTTCGTAGTTGAGCACGAAGGACAGGGCGATGCGGGCGTCGCCCGGCCAGCGGGGGTGGGGCGGCTGGGCGCCATAGCCGATGAGATCGCGGGGATAGGTCATGGAAGGGGCATCCTGGCAGTCGAGATGTTTTGTATACAATGTTTGGAGACCTTTGCCGAGTCCCAGCAAGAATCCTGCCTAACTGGTCTGACCGGTCTGAAGACTTCCGGCAGGCTGGAGCGCTTCCGGGGCGCCAATAGAGCCACTGACCAGGCTGTATACAATCGCTGGCTGAAAAACTGCTAGGCTGGCTCATCCCCTTGCAGGAGCTTTCCCATGTCCGTTTCTTCCCCTGGCGGTTACCTGACGACCCATGTGCTGGACACCGCTGGTGGCTGTCCGGGCGCGGATATCGTCTTTCGCCTGTACCGTCTGGAGGGGGCTGCACGGCAGGCCCTGGGTGAAGGGCGGACCAATGCCGATGGCCGCAGCGATACGCCGTTGTTGCAGGGCGACGCCTTCACGGCGGGGGTCTATGAACTGGAGTTCGAGGTGGGCGCCTACTACCGGCGCCGCCAGGTGGCGCTGGATGAGCCGGCCTTTCTCGATACCGTGGTCCTGCGCTTCGGTCTCGCCGACGAGGGCGCGCACTACCATGTGCCGCTGCTGGTCTCCCCTTACAGCTACTCGACCTACCGTGGCAGCTAGCGGCAGCTGCTCCGCGCCGGTGCGCTTCCGCCCGGCCCGGCACCAGGGTAGGGCGCAGGTCCCGCGGAGCTAGTGGAAGTTCGGTTCGGTGTTCAGTCGCGCGGTCGCGAGCAGTGGGCGATCCGGCACGGCGCTGCCGGGCCAGGTCTGGGCGATGCGTTCCAGCACCACCTGGGCCAGCATGCTGTGGGTACGGCTGGCGAAATGACCCCGGGCACCGAAGATATAGGCCTGGTCGGCGCCCGGTTCGACGTAGCTGTCCGGATCGCAGAATTCGCGACCGGGCAGGCAGGCATCTCCTTCGGCATGGCTGAAGCCATAGTTGCCGTAGTGGGCGAAGACCTCTTCCATCACCCGGTAGGCATCCACCAGCAGCAGGCGGTCTCCGGCCGGCAGGTTGGCCTGCAGGGTATCGTTGTAGAGCTTGACCAGGTCATGGTTGCGCTGCGCCACCTGCTCGGTCCAGGGCTCGAGATAGGGCGCCTTGCCGTAGTCGGTGTTGTTGAGCACCACCAGCCGCTGGGCACCCAGGCTCAGCAGATAGCGCAGTAGCTTGACCTCGTTCAGGGCCGTATGCCGGATCCGCGCCTCGACCTGTTCGCGGACCTCCGGGGGTAGCGGGGCATCGGCCATCAACGCGGCCTTGAGCTTCTTGTCGTAGAAGGGGCCGATGATGTCATTGCCACCGATCTGCACCAGCACCAGGTCCTGCTGACGGAAGCGGCCATGCTGCATCTCGAAGTTGCGGATCTGCTGGGAAAAGGCCAGCGGCGCTTCGTTGTGGTCGAAGCCCGGCTCGGTGAAGCTGCCGGTCACGGCGCCGCCCTCGGCGTAGCAGAGACCGTCGGGATCGCTCGGCCCCTCGTGGCCATAGCCTTCCACCTGGCGATTAGGACCCAGCTCGATGCCATAGGCGTCGGCGATTTCCTGGGGGTAGGTACGACCGGGGTTGGTCGCATAGATGTGGCCGAAGGTGCCGCAATCCATGAGGCTGTCACCAAAGGCGATGACTCTCTGGATACCCCGCGCCTCGGCAATGGGCTCGGGACTGGGTACGAGGGCGAGTAGCGCGGCGACACCCGCCAATGCGGTCGCCAATCCCCAGTGCTTGCCCATCCTCCACCTCCCGGCAGCGCCCAGCGTCTGTGCTGCCCGTGCCTGCTGCAACCTTCATACCGGGAAGAGCGAAAAAGATCGCCGGGAGTTCCCGGCGCCCGGACCAGCCGAAGCGGCAGCCGACGACCAGCACGGAGCTCGGGTAGGAGAGGGTGATTTCGGCCCGCGCCCGCTGCCATCCCCGGCGGGCAGATTAGTCCGGTTTGGCGACGGGATCGGAAGACTGCGCCAGGATGGCTGCCATCAGCCCGGGAAAGCGCTGATCCAGGTCTTCGCGCCGCAACTGGTTCATGTGCGTGGTACCGGCGTTGCGGGTGTGCACCAGGCCGGCGTCGCGCAGGACACGGAAATGGTGCGACATGCTGGACTTGGGACGGCCGCCGTCGAGTTCGCCACAGGTGGCCTCGGCGACCCGCGCCAGGTAGCGGACGATATCCAGGCGCACGGGATCGCTGAGCGCGTGGAACAGACGCTCAAGGGAAAATTCGTCGGGACTGGGATGTTTGAAAGGGCGCATGGGCCAATCATACACCGGGGGTTGGCGATTATGTTATGTTCGATTAATATCGAAATAACGAAACAGCATCCACCTCATTGGAGACCGCTCAGATGTCCGCATTGTTCCAACCCTTCACCCTCAAGGACGTGACGCTGCGCAACCGCATCGCCATCCCGCCCATGTGCCAGTACAGCGCCGTCGACGGCGTCATCAACGACTGGCACCAGGTCCACTATGCCGGCCTGGCTCGTGGCGGTGCGGGGTTGGTCGTCGTCGAGGCCACGGCGGTCTCGCCGGAAGGCCGCATCACTCCCGGTTGCGCCGGCATCTGGTCGGACGCCCATGCCCAGGCCTTCGTGCCGGTGGTCAAGGCGATCAAGGCCGCCGGTTCGGTGCCGGGTATCCAGATCGCCCACGCCGGTCGCAAGGCCAGCGCCAACCGACCCTGGGAAGGTGACGACCATATCGCCGCCGACGACGCCCGCGGCTGGGACACCATCGCCCCGTCCGCCGTGGCTTTTGGCGCCAACCTGCCCAAGGTTCCCAAGGCCATGACTCTGGACGACATCGCCCGCGTCCGTCAGGACTTCGTTGATGCCGCCAAGCGGGCCTATGAAGCTGGCTTCGAGTGGCTGGAACTGCACTTCGCCCACGGCTATCTGGCTCAGAGCTTCTTCTCGGTGCATTCCAACCAGCGCGACGATCAGTACGGTGGCGATCTCGCCGGCCGCAGCCGCTTCCTGCTGGAAACCCTGGCCGAGGTGCGCAAGGTCTGGCCGGAGCACCTGCCGCTGACCGCGCGTTTTGGCGTTATCGAATACGATGGTCGCGATGAAGAGACCCTGGCCGAATCCATCGAGCTGGCCCAGGGCTTCAAGCGCGAAGGCCTGGACCTGCTGAGCGTCAGCATCGGCTTCTCCACCCCGACCGCCAACATCCCCTGGGGCTCGGGCCTGCTGGCGCCCATCACCGAGCAGGTGCGCAAGGCGACCGGCCTCAAGGTGGCCTCGGCCTGGAACATCGACACCCCGGCCCTCGCCAACCAGGTGGTGGCCGACGAGCAGCTGGATCTGGTGATGGTGGGGCGTGCCCACCTGGCCGATCCGCACTGGCCTTACTATGCGGCCAAGGCCCTGGGCGTCGACAAGCCGTCCTGGGTACTGCCGGCGCCCTACGCCCACTGGCTGGAGCGCTATCGCACCAGCTGAGTCGGCTCAGGCTGAAACTGAAAACCGCCCCTCGGGGCGGTTTTTTGTGGGCTTCGGATTAGGGGGCAGTGCCTTTGTCGGGCTTCGCTACGCGCAAACCAACCTACGTTGATGGGTAGATTGGGTTGAGGCGGCTCCTTCGGCGAAGCCCAACAGACCTGGGCCTCCTGGCGCCGCCCTTGGCCCACCCGTGGAAAACGCTGCGCGGTTTTCCAGGCTACCGGATTAAGGCTCGATCGGGCGCGGTCGCTTGGGGTCCGCTGGCTTCGCCCTTGGTCCTGGAACAGCGCCGGGAATGGGCAAGTAGGGTGGATAACGGCGCAGCCTTATCCACCTTCGCCACGAGCCTGCCAGCGGAAAACGCTGCGCGGTTTTCCACGCTACGGTGTCAGGCGTCGCGGCTGTGTACCCTGCGACCTGCGGCATGGGTCTCACGCACCACGCGGTCGTCGCCCAGCGTGGTGAGGACGAACAGGGTTTCCTCCAGGCTCCTGGACTGTTGCAGGCGGTAGTCGAGCAGCGGGGTGGCCTTGAGATCGAGCACCACGAAGTCGGCGTCGTGGCCAGGAGCCAGGCTGCCGATGCGATCGTCCAGGCGCAGGGCGCGGGCGCCGCCAAGGGTGGCCAGGTACAGCGACTTGAAGGGATGCAGGCGATGACCGCGCAACTGTTGCACCTTGTAGGCCTCGCCGAGGGTCTGCAGCAGCGAGAAGCTGGTGCCGGCGCCGACGTCGGTGCCGAGACCGACATTGACCTTGAAGGCTTCCATCCGCTCGAGATCGAACAACCCGCTGCCCAGGAAGAGGTTGGAGGTGGGGCAGTGGGCCACCGCCGAGCCGGTGTCGTGCAGGCGCTGGCATTCGGCGTCGCAGAGGTGGATGCCGTGGGCGAACACCGAGCGCGGACCGAGCAGCTGGAAGTGATCGTAGACGTCCAGGTAGTTGCTCCGCTCCGGGAATAGCGCCTTGACCCAGTCGATCTCCTTGAGGTTCTCGGAGAGGTGGGTGTGCAGGTAGACGTCCGAGTGCTCGGCCAGCAGGCGACCGGCGGCTGCCAGTTGTTCCGGCGTGCTGGTCGGCGCGAAGCGCGGGGTGACCGCATAGTGCAACCGGCCCTTGCCGTGCCAGCGCTGGATCAGCGCCTTGCTGTCGGTGTAGGCGGACTCGGCGGTGTCCTGCAGATAGTCCGGGGCGTTGCGGTCCATCAGCACCTTGCCGGCGATCATGCGCAGGTCGAGGCGTTCGGCGACCTGGAAGAAGGCATCCACCGACTGCGGATGGACGCTGCCGAACACCAGGGCGGTGGTGGTGCCGTTGCGCAGCAGTTCGCCGACGAAGACCTCAGCCACCTCGGCGGCCTTGGCCGGATCGGCGAAGGCGCCCTCGGTGGGAAAGGTGTAGGTGTCCAGCCAGTCCAGCAGCTGTTCGGCGTAGCTGGCGATCATGCCGGTCTGCGGATAGTGGATGTGGGTGTCGATGAAGCCGGGGGTGATCAGCGCATGGGGGTGCTCGATCACCGGGGTTCCGGTGGGCAGGGTGGGCAGCAGCTCGGCGGCCGGACCCATGGCCTGGATGCGGCCGTCCGCGACCAGCAGCAGGCCGTCGGCGTGGTATTCGTAGGAGGCGTCCAGACCCACCTCGGCCGGGTCGGCGAGGCTGTGGAGCAGGGCGGCGCGATGGGCGATGGCAGTCATAACGATCTCTGAAAGGCGAAGCGGCGAAAGAGGGGGTCAGCTGGGCACGGCATTGACCAGGCGCAGTGGCTGGTCCGCCGGCTGGGCCTGGCGGCCGTAGTGGACGATGACCTCGCCGGCCACGGCGATGGCGATCTCCAGCGGCAGCTTGCCCTGGACCTCGGGCAGGCCCAGCGGGCAGCGCACCGTGGCCAGGCGCTCGGCGCCGTGGCCACGCGCCGCCAGGCGGTGACGGAATTTGGCCCACTTGGTCCGGGAGCCGATCAGGCCGAAATAGCCATGGTCGCCGCGGGCGAGGATGGCATCGGTCAGCTCCAGGTCCAGGGGGTGATTATGGGTCATGACGATGTAGTAGGCACCCGCCGGCATCCGGGCGATCTCGTCGACCGGCTCCTCGGTGAGGACCTTTTCCACACCGGCGGGAAGCACGGCGGGAAATTCCTGGGGCCGGGAGTCGACCCAGCGCACCGCGCAGGGCAGGCCGGCCAGCAGGGGCACCAGGGCGCGGGCGACATGGCCGGCACCGAAGACGATCACCGGTACATCCTGGACCAATTGCGGTTCGAACAGCAGGGTGGTGACGCCGCCGCAGCACTGGCCGAGGCTGGCGGCCAGGGAGAAGCGCTCCAGGCGTGGCTGACGGACGCCGGCAGCGAGCATTTCCCGGGCGATCTCCACCGCGCGGTATTCCAGGTGGCCGCCACCGATGGTCAGGTGCTGTTCCTCGCGTCCCACCAGCATCTTGGTGCCGGCGTCGCGGGGGGTGGAGCCCTGGTCATCGGCCACGGTGATCAGCACGCAGGGTTCGCCGCGTGCCTCAAAGTCGGCGAGCAGGGCCAGCCAGCCGCGTTTGGTGTTCATGCCGGCTCCTCCGTGGCGGGGACCGGGGCGGCCTGCAGCTCGGCGGCCAGGCGGCGCATCCGCTCCACGCCCCAGAGCACTCGCTCCGGGGTAGCTGGAGCGTCCAGCGCCGGATGGAAGCGATAGTCCGCCACGCTGGCCACGGCGTCCTGCAGGGCGCACCACACCGAGATGCCGAGCATGAAGGGCGGCTCGCCCACGGCCTTGGAGTGGAACACCGTGGCCTCGGGATTCTGCCGATTCTCCACCAGGCGCACGCGCAGATCCGGTGGCACGTCGCTTACCGCCGGAATCTTGTAGGTGGAGGGACCGGCGGTGAGCAGCTTGCCGGCGTCGTTCCACACCAGTTCTTCCATGGTCAGCCAGCCCAGGCCCTGGACGAAGCCGCCTTCCACCTGGCCGATGTCGATGGCCGGATTCAGGGAGGCGCCGACGTCGTGGAGGATGTCGGTGCGCAGCAGTCGGTATTCGCCGGTGAGGGTGTCGATCAGCACCTCGGAGCAGGCGGCGCCGAAGGCGTAGTAGTAGAAGGGCCGGCCGCGGGCCTGGTCGCGATCGTAATGGATCTTGGGCGTGCGGTAGTAGCCGGTGCTGGACAGCGACACCTGGCCGACATAGGCCAGCTGGATCAGCTCCTCGAAGCTCAGCAGGCGATCGCGCAACCTGACGTGGCCGTTGCGGAAGTCGACTTCTTCGGGCCCGACGTGGAAGTGCCGACTGGCGAAGTCGATCAGCCGGTCCTTGATGGTCTGGGCGGCGTTCTGCGCGGCCTTGCCATTGAGGTCGGTGCCGCTGGAAGCGGCAGTGGGCGAGGTGTTGGGCACCTTGTCGGTGTTGGTCGCGGTGATCTGGATGCGGGCTATGTCGACCTGGAAGACCTCGGCCACCACCTGGGCGACCTTGGTGTTGAGTCCCTGGCCCATCTCGGTGCCGCCATGGTTCAGGTGGATGCTGCCATCGGTGTAGACGTTGACCAGGGCGCCGCCCTGGTTGAGGAAGGACGAGGTGAAGGAGATGCCGAATTTCACTGGGGTCAGGGCCAGGCCCTTCTTCAGTACCGGACTGTTCCGGTTGAAGTCGCGGATGGTCTCGCGGCGGGCCTGGTAGTCGCTGCTGGCCGCGAGGTCCGCGGTCATCTCGTCGAGCAGGTTGTCTTCCACCACCTGGTGGTAGTGGGTGACGTTGCGCGTCTCCTTGCCATAGTAGTTGCGCCGCCGTACTTCCAGCGGATCGAGGCCGCGATGGCGGGCGATGGCGTCCATGACGTTCTCGATAGCCAGCATGCCCTGGGGACCGCCGAAACCACGGTACGCGGTATTGGACGCCAGGTGGGTCTTGCATCTGTGGCCAGTGATCTGGGCGTTGCCGAGGAAGTAGGCGTTGTCGGCATGGAACATGGCGCGGTCGATGATGGCGTTGGAGAGGTCGGGCGAATAGCCGCAGTTGCCCGCCAGTTCGAAGCGGATGCCCAGCAGCCGGCCATCATCGTCGAAGCCGACGTCGTACTCGACGTGAAAGGGATGGCGCTTGCCGGTCATGTGCATGTCTTCGAACCGCGGCAGGCGCATCTTTACCGGACGCCCGGTGAGATGGGCGAAGACCGCGCAGAGCGCCGCCGGCATCCCGGCCTGGCTTTCCTTGCCGCCGAAGCCACCGCCCATGCGTCTCATGTCGACGGTGACCCTATTCATGGAGACGCCCAGCACCTCGGCCACCTGCTTCTGCACCTCGGTGGGATTCTGGGTCGAGGAATAGACCAGCATGCCGCCGTCCTCGGTGGGCATCACCGAGGCCACCTGGGTTTCCAGGTAGAAGTGCTCCTGGCCACCGATGGCCAGCTCGCCCTGCAGACGGTGGGGCGCGGCGGCCAGGGCGGCGGCCGCGTCACCGATCTGGTGGCTGTGGCTGGGCAAGATGAAGTGCTCGCGTTTAAGCGCTTCCTTGACGTCGAGGATGGCCTCCAGCGGCTCGTATTCGACGAGGGCGGCCTGGGCGGCGCGGCGGGCGGCCTCCAGACTGGTGGCGGCGACCGCCAGCACCGGCTGGCCCAGGTACTGCACCTCGCCATCGGCCAGCAGCGGATCGCCTGGCAAAACGGCGCCGATGTCGAGCTGGCCCGGTACGTCGGCGGCGGTGATGGCTAGGGCCACGCCGGGAATCCCGTAGCAGGGCGCGAGATCGATGCGCTTGATCCGCGCATGGGCGTGCTCGCTCATCCGCGCATAGACGTGCAGCTGGTTGGGGAATTCCAGGCGATCGTCGATGTAGAGGGCCTCGCCGCTGACATGCTTGGCGGCGCTCTCATGCTTGAGCGGCTTGCCGACGCCGGTGGCCAGTCCGGCGGCGAAGGCCGCGGCCATTTCTTCGGGGGTGCGAATGGGGAGGGTGCTAGACATGGGCGGTGACCCTCGTGGCGAGCGTGGGCTGGGTGGTCTCCAGGTGACATTTGCGCAGCAGGTTCTGCGCCGTCAGCAAACGATATTCGCGGCTGGCGCGAAAATCCGACAGCGGGGCGAAATCCTCGGCCAGGGCCTGAACGGCGCGCTCGATGGAAGAGGCGTCCCAGGGCTGGCCCAGCAGCGCCTGCTCGCAGTGGGCGGCGCGCTTTGGCGTGGCCGCCATGCCGCCATAGGCGATGCGTACCGCCGCGACACGACCCCCGTCGAGTTCCAGGGCGAAGGCGGCGCAGACCGCGGAGATGTCGTCGTCGAGGCGCTTGGACACCTTGAAGGCACGGAAGACCAGGCCCTCACGCGCCCGCGGCACCCGTACCGCCTGGATGAATTCACCCGGCGCCAGGGCGGTCTTGCGATAGTCGAGGAAGAAGTCGTCCAGCGGCAGTTCGCGCAGGCCTTCGCCCTGGCGCAACAGCACGCTGGCACCGAGGGCCAGGAGCAATGGCGGACTGTCGCCGATGGGCGAGGCGTTGCCGATGTTGCCGCCCAGGGTGCCCTGGTTGCGGATCTGCAGGGAGGCGAAGCGCTGCAGCAGGGCGCCGAAGTCCGGGTAGTCGGCGGCGAGGGCAGCAGCACAGTCGGCCAGCGGGGTGGCGGCGCCGATCTCGATAAGGTCGGCGCTGACGTTCACACCGCGTAGCTCGGGCAGGTTGCCCAGGTAGATCAGGGTCTCCAGGCGGCGATGGTTCTGGGTCACCTCAAGGGCCAGGTCGGTCCCGCCGGCCAAGAGCCGGGCCGCGGGATGGGCCTGGTAGAGGGTGGCGAGCTCGCCCAGGGTGGTGGGGCTATGACTGCGCCGACCGGCCCCTTCGAGGCGGGTCTCGGGCTGCGGCGCCAGGGCTTGCAGGCGCTCCAAGGTCTGTAGCTCGCGGGCATCGAACTGGTCCGGCTGGCGCTGGGCGCAGGCCTGTTCGGCCGCGGCCAGGATTGGCCGGTAGCCGGTGCAGCGGCAGAGATTGCCGGCCAGGGCCTCGTGGGTCGCGGCGTCATCGGGCGCGGCCACGTTCTTCTGCAAGGCGAACAGCGACATGACGAAACCCGGGGTGCAGTAGCCGCACTGGGAACCGTGGCAGTCGACCATGGCCTGCTGCACGCTGTGCAGGCGGCCCTGGTGCCTGAGGTCCTCCACGCTGATCAGCTGCCGGCCATCCAGGGCCGCGACAAAGGTCAGGCAGCTGTTGACCGTGCGATAGCGCAACCGGTCGCCGTCGGGTTCGGCCAGCACCACGGTGCAGGCGCCACAGTCGCCGGAGGCACAGCCTTCCTTGGTGCCGGTCTTGCCACAGCGCTCGCGCAGGTACTGCAGCACGGTAAGGTTGGGATCGAGCTGGTCTTCAACGCGCAGCTCCTGGTCCAGCAGAAACCTGATCACGGCCGCTCTCCAACTGGTCTCGAATGCCTTGATGGTGGGTAAAGCTGACCGATAGGTCAACATTTGCCCGGGGGAATGGCGGCGCTCTGTCGTTTTTGAGCAAGAGGGCCAGCAAAGGCTGCGCGTTCTTGGCGCGTCGAGCGCCGCCGTGCTCATGGATGGTGCAAATCTGGCCGCTCTAGCCAGGGTTTCTGCGGAATATTTATGCCGGCGCTTCAAGGCTGCTACGGCTATGCCGATATAAAAAGCAGACGATTACAGCTTTATCGCTGAACGTCCGCCGCCCCGTTCAATCCGTTGCATCAGGTCGCTTCCGTGCCTACCCAACTCAATCGTGTCGCCCGTCAGGCTTCCCTCGGCTTCTTCGCCCTGGTCACCCTCATCTTTGCCCTGGCAGGGTGGATGCTGTTCGATCTGTGCGCGCGCATCGACGAGCAGCAACGCCATCACAGCGAGGCGGATGCCCAGCGGGCACTGGAGATGCGGCTGGACAGACTGGGCCGGGTGCTGACCGATTACTCCTTCTGGCTGGAGGCCTATGCGCGGACCAGCAAGAAGGTGGACGTCAACTGGGCCTACGAGGAGGACAACGTCGGGCCGTCCCTCTACAGCGGCTACGGGGTGAATGGCGCCTTCATCCTGGCGCCCAATGGGGTCACCCGCTATTCCGTGGTCGGTGGCGGTCGCAGCAAGATGCAACTGGACACCTGGCTCGGCGACGACCAGACGGCGCTGCTGGCCCAGGCGCGGGAGCGGTCGCCCAAGGATGGCTATGCCCAGGGCTATTTTCTCATCGATGGCCAGCCGGCCAGCGTACTGGCCGCGGTCATCCGCCCGGATGCCACCTACCAGGACTTCAAGCGGCTGTCCTATATGGTTTTCGTCGACATCCTCACACCGGACAAGCTCGCCCAGCTCGGCCAGACCTTCGAATTGCACAATCTGACCGCGCAGCCGGGCGAACCCCCTGTCGCCTCGCAGCGGGCGACGCTGGTTGTGAGATCAGATCCAGGTATCGCCGTGACCTTCAACTGGACCGTCCATGGCATGGGTCAGCGGCTCCTGGCGCAATTCCTGCCATTGCTGGCAGTGATGTGCGGCCTGGCCTTGCTGATGGTCTGGTATCTGCGCCGGCGGGTCGGTTTGGCGGCTCTGCAGACGGACGTGGCCGAAGATGCCCTGAGGCACAGCGAGCAGCGCTTTCGCACCGTTTCCGAGGCCTCGTCCGACTGGATCTGGGAGACCGACGCCGAACAGCGGCTGGTCTATCTCTCGGAGCGTTTCGTGGCGGTGACCGGCTTCAGTCGGGAGGACTGGCTGGGCCGCCCGTTGCACGAGCTGCTGGGCTATGCGCCGAGCCAGGTCGAGGAGGTGGCGCGGACGCCGCTGGCGGCCGGCCGCAGCCGGCGTCCGCTGCCCTGCGAGATGCGCGACGCCCAGGCCAAGCTCAGGTACTGCCAGCTCTCGGCGCAGCCCATCATCAGTGGTGGCTTGCTGGCGGGCTTTCGCGGCACCGTGTGCGACGTGACCGAGGAGATCGAGGCCAAGGCCCGCATCGAACACATCAGCCAGCACGATGCCCTCACCGGACTGGCCAACCGTCATCAGCTGCACCGCTACCTGGCGCAGCGCTTTGCCGAGAACGTCAATGCCAGCCAGCCGCTGCATCTGCTGGCCCTCGACCTGGACCGCTTCAAGCCGGTCAACGACTCCCTCGGCCATGGGGCGGGCGACCAGGTGCTCTGCCAGGTCGCCCGGGAGTTGCGCGCCAGCGTCCGGGAGGGGGATCTGGTCGCGCGCATCGGCGGCGATGAATTCCTGATCGCGGTGAACGGCTGCCTGAGCGCCGAGCAGGTGAGCCTGCTCTGCAACCGCATGCTGGAAGGCATCGGCCGGACCATGCGCATCCACGAGCATGACATCAATATCGGCGCGAGCATCGGCATCGCCCAGGCCCCTCAGGATGGCCACAGCGCCGAGGATCTGCTGCGCTATGCGGATATCGCCCTGTACGAAGCCAAGGCCGCCGGACGCAACACCCTGAGATTCTATGAGCCCACCATGAACCAGCGCATCCTCGAACGGCGCCAGCTGGAGACCGAGTTGCGCCTGGGGTTGCAGCGGCTGGAGTTCGAGCTGGATTTCCAGCCGCGGTTCGACGCCAGCAGCCAGCGCCTGCTGGGCGCCGAGGCCCTGGTGCGCTGGGACCATCCCGCTCGCGGGCGCCTGGCACCTGCCGAGTTCATCGGGGTGGCGGAGGAGACCGGACTGATCCTCGGCCTGAGCGACTGGGTGCTGCAGGAGGCCTGCAGCCAGGCGCTGCTCTGGGAGCCGGAGCTGATCGTGTCCATCAACCTGTCGCCGCTGGAGTTCCAGCGCGACGACCTGGTCGCGCGGGTCCGCAAGGTGCTCGAGCGCACCGGCATCGATCCGGCGCGGGTCGAGCTGGAGCTGACCGAGAACGTCCTGCTGGACGACGCCGCGGGCGCCCTGGAGCTGATGAAGAAGCTCAAGGCGCTAGGGGTACGGCTGTCCATGGACGACTTCGGCACCGGCTATTCCTCACTGAGCTATCTGCGCACCTATCCCTTCGATTGCCTGAAGATCGATCGCAGCTTCGTCTCCAACATCGAGGTGAGCGAGAGCAACGCGGCCATCGTCGAGGCCATCGTCAGCATGGGAAAGGCGCTGTCGCTCACGGTGGTGGCCGAGGGCATCGAGACCGCCGGCCAATTGGCGCGCATTGCCGATCTCAGGTGCGACCAGGCCCAGGGGTTCCACCTGCAGCGACCGCTGTCCCAGGCGCGTTTCGCCGCCTTGCGACAGGAGCGGTCACGGCCGCGGCAAGCGTCCAACGACGCCAGTCGCACCCTGGTCGCCACTAGGCACCAGGAGAACCCGGGGCCGCACCCAGCAGCAGCGCGGCGAACAGCAGAAAGAGTCCGCCCGCCGCCTGGTTCAGGCGCGCGAGGGTAGAACCCGCGGTCAGGCGGGTACTCAAGGCTGCCGCAGCCCCGGCGTAGCTGCAGTGAATGAGGAGGCTCGACAGGCAGAAGGTCGTCACCAGCAGCACCAGCTGTGGCAGCACCGGGCGGTCGGCCTGGATGAAGGGCGGAAACAGCGCCAGAAAGAAGATGATCAGCTTGGGGTTGGTGAGGGACACCAGCAGCCCTTGGCGGAGACGTTTGGCAGCGCCGATCGCCGGCCGGGTCTTGCCGGTCCACTGGCCTGAGAGCGAGCCCTGGCGTAGGCGACTCAGACCCAGCCAGCCCAGATAGAGCGCGCCGAGCAGTTGCAGCCCCTGCAGCGCCCGCGGCGAACTGCTCATTTGGGCGCCGAGCGCGGTGCTCGCCAGAATGGCTACCAGCAGGATGCCCAGCATCACACCGAGGATGCCTGGCAGGGCGCCGCGCCACTGCAGCAGCAGGGCGTTGTTGACCGTGAGCAGCACGCCCGGACCGGGACTGGCAATGGTGAGGCCGCACAGCAGCAGGTAGAGGGCCAAGGTGTCCATGGCATGTCCGAGAGATTTGGCAGGCGGTCCCGTTGCCCAGGCGCGGAGCCGAGCCTGGGCCGGTCCCTCAGTGTGACCCGGAGCGCCAGGACGATCGCGGTGCAGAGTCTGGGTTTTTTGACCAGACAGCTCGGCCGCGGGTGAGCCAATCCTGTTTGAGTCGGATCGTTGTCCGACCCAGACCGCAGTGATCGGAATGCGCTATCGAATCCGTCATTCAGCGGGCGCCAGGGTTGACGGCGCGCTGGCCTGCAGGGCAACCGGCGCCGCGGCCGAGGCTTCCCAACCGCCGCCCAAAGCCTTGAAGGTCGCCACGGCAGCCTTGGCGGTTGCCGTCTGTGCCTGGGCCCGTGCATCGGCAGTGCGCAGCAGACGCTCATCCGCCTGCAGCACCTCCACCAGATTGACCACACCCCTGCGGTAGGCGAGGGCAGAGGCCTGGCGTGCTTGAGCGAGAGAGCGCTCGCTGGAGGCGAGTAGCGAGGCTTGCTCTTCGCGTCTCAGCTGACCGGTCAGCGCACCTTCGACATCCTCGGTAGCGCGCAATACGGCCAGCCGGTATGCCGCCAGCAATTCCGCATCTCGGCCCTTGGCCGCCTGGATCCGGGCATCGATGCGACCGAAGTCGAACAGCCGCCAGCGTACGCCGAGGGTCCCCAGGGCCTGGTTGGCGTCGTGGCTGAACAGGTTACCGCTCGAAATCGAGGTGGCACTACCCAGCAGGGCACTCAGGGTGAAACTGGGGTAATACTCCGCAACCGCTACGCCGATTCGCGCATTGGCCGCAGCCAGTCGACGCTCCGCCGCCATCAGATCGGGACGCCGCCGGAGCAGGTCGGCGGGATTGCCTGCGGTTTCGATACGCGGCGCCGCCGGGATGGGCGCCACCCTGGCCAGTGCTGTGCGATAGGTGCCAGGCGGCTTCGCCAACATGACATCGAGGGCATTCAGCGCCCGTTCGAGCGCGTCTTGCAGGACCGGTATCGAGGCCTGCACCTCCGCCAGGCCACCGGCGGCTTGGTGAAGCTCTCGTTCGGTCGCCAACCCCTTGCCATTCAGGAGCCTGACCATCGACAGCAGCCCCTGTTGGGTATCGACCTGACGCCGTGCGATCGCCAGGCGGGTCTGCAGACCGCGTACGTCGAGGTACAGATCGGCCGTCTGGGACGCCACCGCCAGGCGTGCGGCACTGGCGCCGGCCAAGGTGGCCTGGTAGTCGGCCTGAGCAGCTTCGCGACCTCGGCGCAGGCCGCCAAATACGTCCAGCTCCCAGCTCGCGCCGAGATTGGCCTCATAGGAAGAGCCGCTCCTGTCGTAGCCGGGCGATGAATCGAGGACCCGTCCAAGCGGTGTTTCCAGCGACTGATAGGCACGACCGGCCTGGCCACCGAAATCGCCTACCGGCAACAGCGTGGCTTTGGCCGCTGTCACGCCGGCGCGCGCCTGGGTAATGCGTGCGTCGGCCTGGGTCAGGTCGAGATTTTGCGCAAGAGCCTGCTCTACCAGGCGACTCAGGAGCGGATCGTCGAAACGGTCCCACCAGCCAGCAAGCGCCTGATCGGCCAGCGGCGCAGCGGCCGGCTGCTGCTGGAAGGCTGCCGGTAAGGCGACTACCGGGGCGTGGTAGTCGGGCCCGACTGTGCAGCCGCTCGCCAGGGTGGCGCTGGTGAGCAGAATAATCTGGAGTCTGGAGCGCATGGGCTTTTATCCTGAGCAACGCCTAACGGTTATAGTGACCATTATGTATATTGGTCACCTTCCGTTTCATTTTGCAACTGTTGGAACGCCCATCCCATGACTACCGAATCCGTTTCATCCGGCCAGGCCCGCGGACCGGCCGAGCACGACGTCCGCCACCAGATCATGGTGGCAGCTAAAGAACACTTCAGCCGCTACGGGTACGAGAAGACCACGGTGTCCGAACTCGCCAGGAGCATCGGGTTTTCCAAGGCCTACATCTACAAATTCTTCGACTCGAAGCAGGCGATCGGCGAGGCCATCTGTGCGGATTGCCTGAGCGGTATCGAGGCAGTGGCCAGGGCCGCAGTGGCCTCGACTACCCAACCGCCCGAGAAGCTTAGAAGGCTATTCCAGAGCCTGCCAATGGCGACATTGCAGCTGTTTTCAGACGATCGAAAGCTGTACGAAATCGCCATTTCCGCGGTGTCGGGTCGCTGGCCGGCCACGATCGGCTACGAAGCTCGGGTGCAGGAGCTCCTCAAGGAGATCCTGGTGCAAGGCCGCTGGGAGGGACAATTCGAACGCAAGACGCCGATCGACGATGTGACCTTGGCGACCTATCTCGTATTGCGACCCTACCTGAATCCGCTGCTGCTCCAGCACAGCTTCGAGCATTTCGACGTCGCTCCTGCCCAGTTGGCGAACCTGGTGCTGCGGAGCCTCGCACCCTAAATCGATTTGTGACTATTGACTAAAATAGTCACTCGTATCACATTGCGCGCTCTGCTGGCATCCTCTCGGAGCTTTCATGTTCGCGCGCCGTCCGCTCTCCACCGCTGTGGTGGCTACAGTCCTTTCGCTGTCCCTTGGCGGGTGCAACGCCCCTTCCCAAGGCGATCCCCGTACGCAGGCGCCTTTGGTGCGAGCCGCAGTGGCGGAGCCCGCCGAGAACGCTAGCCGCACCTTTACCGGTGTCGTCGCCGCGCGGATCCAGAGCGATCTGGGCTTTCGTGTGCCAGGCAAGGTCGCCGAACGTCTGGTGGACATCGGGGAAACCGTCAAGCGCGGGCAGCCGCTGCTGAAGCTCGATCCCATCGATCTGCAGCTGGCCCTGCAGGCTCAGCGCGAAGCCGTGGCAGCTGCGCAGGCGCGGGCGCGCCAGACGGCAGACGATGAGGCGCGCTATCGAGATCTGCGAGGCACGGGGGCGATTTCGGTCTCTGGCTACGATCAGATCAAGGCCGCTGCGGATACCGCCAGGGCCCAGCTCAAGGCTGCCGAAGCCCAGGCCGAAGTCGCGCTCAACGCCAGCCGCTATGCCGTCCTGGTGACCGATGCGGATGGCACCGTGGTCGACACCCTGGCCGAGCCCGGGCAGGTCGTAGCGGCAGGACAGAGCGTGGTGCGCCTGGCCCGCGCGGGTGCCCGCGAGGTCGTCGTCCAGCTACCGGAAACCTTGCGTCCAGCGCTTGGCTCACCTGCACAAGCCAGCCGTCTGGGTGGTGCTCAACAGCCGGGACCGGCACGGCTGCGGCAGTTGTCGGATAGCACCGACCGGGAGACGCGTACCTTCGAGGCGCGCTATGTGCTCGAAGGGGCGCTGGCCAGCGCTCCCCTGGGCACAACGGTGACACTGCGCATTCCGGAAGACACCGTGCAGCGGGCGAACGCCTTGAAGGTGCCGTTGGGGGCGCTGTACGACGCGGGCAAGGGCGCGGGGGTCTGGCGTATCCAGGGCTCGCCCGAGCAGGTTGCCTGGGTGCCCGTGCGGGTCCGTCAGGTGGCGGATGACACCGCTCTGGTAGAGGGGCCGCTGCAGCGGGGCGACAGGGTCGTAGCCCTCGGCGTTCATCTGCTCCACGACGGCCAAACGATCCGCCTGGCCACAGATGCCAATGGTGCCCTGGAAGGAAAGCAGCCGTGAGCGACAGCCGATTCAATCTGTCGGCGCTGGCCGTCCGCGAGCGCTCCATCACCCTGTTTCTGATCCTGCTGATCTCGGTCGGCGGGGTGCTGGCCTTCTTCAAACTAGGCCGGGCTGAAGATCCAGCCTTTACCGTCAAGGTCATGACCATCATCACGGCCTGGCCGGGTGCCACGGCGCAGGAGATGCAGGATCAGGTCGCCGAGAAGCTGGAAAAGCGCCTGCAGGAATTGCGCTGGTACGATCGTTCCGAAACCTATACCCGTCCGGGCCTGGCCTTCACCACCCTGACGCTGCTCGACAGCACGCCGCCCGCCGAGGTGCCGGAGGAGTTCTACCAGGCGCGCAAGAAGATCGGTGACGAAGCCAAGGCCTTGCCCGCCGGAGTCATTGGGCCAATGGTCAACGATGAGTACGCCGACGTCACCTTCGCGCTCTTCGCGCTGAAGGCCCGGGGTGAGCCACAGCGGTTGCTGGCGCGCGAGGCGGAGACGCTGCGCCAGCGTCTGCTGCATGTGCCGGGGGTCAAGAAGGTCAACATCCTGGGCGAGCAGACCGAGCGCATCCATGTGGAGTTTTCCCACGATCGCCTGGCGACCCTGGGGGTAGCACCGCAAGACATCTTCGCCGCGCTCAATGCCCAGAATGTCCTGACCCCCCGCGGGTTCCATCGAAACCCGCGGCCCCGAGGTGTTTGTCCGTCTCGACGGCGCCTTCGACCAGCTCGATGCCATTCGCGACACCCCGGTGATCGTCAAAGGCCGTACCTTCAAGCTGGCGGACATCGCCACGGTGAAGCGTGGCTATGAGGACCCGGCCACCTTCGTCATCCGCAGCGGTGGCGAGCCGGCGCTCTTGCTGGGCATCGTCATGCGCGACGGCTGGAATGGCCTGGATCTCGGCAAGTCACTCGAAAGCGAAGTCGGCGCCATAAACGCCGAGATGCCACTGGGCATGAGCCTGACCAAGGTGACCGATCAGGCGGTCAACATCGCCTCGTCGGTCGATGAGTTCATGGTCAAGTTCTTCGTCGCCCTGCTGGTGGTGATGGTGGTGTGCTTCGTCAGCATGGGCTGGCGCGTGGGCATCGTCGTGGCCGCTGCGGTGCCCCTGACACTGGCCGCGGTCTTCCTGATCATGGCCGCGACGGGCAAGAATTTCGATCGCATCACCCTGGGCTCGTTGATCCTGGCCCTGGGCCTGCTGGTGGACGATGCCATCATCGCCATCGAGATGATGGTGGTGAAGATGGAGGAGGGCTATAGCCGGATCAAGGCGTCGGCCTATGCCTGGAGCCACACCGCCGCCCCCATGCTGGCCGGCACCCTGGTAACGGCCGTGGGCTTCATGCCCAATGGCTTCGCCCAGTCCGCTGCGGGCGAATACACCAGCAACATGTTCTGGATCGTCGGTATCGCGCTGATCACCTCCTGGGTCGTGGCGGTGGTGTTCACGCCCTACCTGGGCGTCAAGCTGCTGCCGGAAACCAGGACCGTCGAAGGCGGGCACACCGCGCTCTACGACACGCCACGCTACAACCGCTTTCGCCGAGTGCTCGGCCAGGTGATCGCGCGCAAGTGGCTGGTCGCGTTGCTGGTAATAGCCCTGTTCGTCGGCGCCATCCTGGGCATGGCGGTCGTCAAGAAGCAGTTCTTCCCCATCTCCGATCGTCCCGAGGTGATGGTGGAGGTGCAGATGCCCTATGGCACCTCGATCACCGAGACCGAGCGGGCGACGGCCAAGGTCGAGGCCTGGCTCGCCCAGCAGGACGATGCCCGAATCGTGACCTCGTACATCGGGCAGGGTGCGCCGCGCTTCTTCCTGGCGATGAGCCCGGAACTGCCGGATCCGTCCTTCGCCAAGATCATCATCCGCACCGACAACCCCGAGGCCCGCGAAGCGCTCAAGGTGCGCCTGCGCGAGGCCATCGCCGCCGGGCTTGCGCCGGAGGCGCGGCTGCGGGTCACCCAGCTGGTGTTCGGGCCCTATTCGCCGTTCCCGGTCGCCTACCGGGTCAGCGGCCCCGATCCGCAGGTGCTGCGTCGGGTGGCGGGGGAGGTGGAGGAGGTGATGCGTGCCAGTCCGATGATGCGCACCGTCAACACCGACTGGGGCACCCGTACGCCGGTGCTGCGCTTCAAGCTGCAGCAGGATCGCCTGCAAGCGATAGGGCTGAGTTCCAACGCCGTGGCACAGCAGCTGCAATTCCTCCTCAGTGGCGTGCCGGTGACGGCGGTCCGCGAAGATATCCGCACCGTCCAGGTGGTGGCCCGCGCGGCGGGCGACGTTCGCCTCGACCCCGCGCGGCTGGGTGATCTCACCCTGGTCGGCGCTCAGGGGCAGCGTATTCCGCTGTCGCAGGTGGGCGACGTGGAGGTGCAGATGGAAGAGCCCCTCATGCGGCGGCGTGACCGGGTGCCCACCATCACCGTGCGCGGCGACATAGCCGAGGAGCTGCAGCCGCCGGACGTATCCACTGCCGTGCTCGAGCAACTCCAGCCGATCATCGATCGCCTGCCGGCGGGCTATCGAATCGTGCAGGCGGGCGCCATCGAGGAATCGGGCAAGGCGCTGGCGGCGATGCTGCCGATCTTCCCGCTGATGATCGCGCTGACGCTGCTCATCATCATCCTGCAGGTGCGCTCAATGGCCGCGATGATCATGGTCTTCATGACCAGCCCGCTGGGGCTGATCGGGGTCGTGCCAACGCTGATCCTCTTTCAGCAACCCTTCGGTATCAACGCCCTGGTCGGACTGATCGCGCTCTCGGGCATCCTGATGCGCAACACCCTGATCCTGATCGGGCAGATCCACCAGAACGAGCAGGACGGCCTGCCACCCTTCCAGGCGGTGGTCGAGGCGACCGTGCAGCGCGCAAGGCCGGTGATCCTCACGGCACTGGCGGCCGTGCTGGCCTTCATCCCGCTTACCCATTCCGTGTTCTGGGGCACCCTGGCCTACACCCTCATCGGCGGCACCCTCGCAGGCACCGTGCTCACGCTCGTATTCCTGCCGGCCATGTACGCCATCTGGTTCCGCATCAGGCTACCCGCCCGCAGTGATCCCCGGTCCTCCGACCTGGCAATCGCACCGTGATCGGACGCGAACAAGACTCGAGGTCGCTCGCAGGCGCCTCGTCCATCGAGAAAAGAGGTAAGGCAATGCAAGGCAACGACAGAACACGCATCGTGGTGACCGGTATGGGCACGGTCAGTCCCCTGGGCTATGGCACCGACGCCGTCTGGGCGCGGCTGCTGGCCGGTCGCTCGGGACTGAGCCTGTTGCCGGCCGAGGTCAGCGACGGGGTGGGCAGTCTCATCGCCGGTCAGGTCCCCGACCGCGCCGAAGATCCGGAAGCGGGCTACGACCCCTTGGTGGCCATCGCCGCCAAGGACCTGAAGAAGATGGATCGCTTCATCGAGTTCGCCCTGGTGGCGGCCCGGGAAGCGCTCGACCAGGCCGGCTGGCAGCCGACCAGCGAGGCGCAACGGGAGCGGACGGCGACCATCATCGCCTCTGGTGTCGGCGGTTTCGGCGCCATCGCCGAGGCGGTGCGGACCACCGACGCCCGTGGCCCACGGCGGCTCTCGCCGTTCACCGCACCCTCGTTCCTGGCCAACATGGCGGCAGGCAACGTCTCCATCCAGTACGGCTTGCGCGGTCCGCTGGGCGCGCCCATCACCGCCTGCGCCGCCGGTGTCCAGGCCATCGGCGATGCCGCCCGGCTGATTCGCAGTGGCGAAGCCGACATCGCCCTCTGCGGGGGCGCCGAGGCCGCCATCAACCGCGTCAGCCTGGGCAGCTTCGCCGTCGCCCGGGCGCTGTCCACGGGATTCAACGAGCGTCCGCAGGAGGCTTCGCGTCCCTTCGACAGTGATCGCGACGGCTTCGTCATGGCCGAAGGCGCGGGGCTGCTGGTGATCGAGACCCTGGCGCACGCCCTGGCACGGGGCGCCACACCCCTGGCCGAACTAGTGGGCTACGGTACCAGCGCCGATGCCTACCATCTCACCGCCGGCCCGGAAGATGGCAGCGGTGCCCGCCGCGCCATGACCCAGGCGCTGCGCCAGGCCGGTATCGACGCGACCCAGGTCCAGCACATCAACGCCCACGCCACCTCCACCCAGGTGGGCGACAAGGGTGAGCTGGCGGCCATCCGGGCGGTCTTCGGCGATAGCTCTCCGGTGGCCATCACCTCGACCAAGTCCAGTACGGGACATCTGCTAGGCGCTGCCGGGGGTATCGAAGCCATCTTCACGGTACTCGCCCTGCGCGACCAGATCGTGCCGCCGACTCTGAACCTGCACCACCCGGATCCGGCTGCCGAAGGCCTGAACCTCGTCGCCCTGCAGGCACGGCAACTACCGATTGAGTACGCGCTGTCGAATGGCTTCGGTTTCGGTGGGGTCAACGCCAGCGTGTTGTTCAAGCGCTGGACCGGGGCCTAGGCCCTCGCGCAGTCTTGGGGCTCGACGCAGCGGTAGGAACGGCGTTTCCCTGCGCCTGTTTCGGATACGGATTGAGCCCACCGGGAAGAGCCCTTTCTCTTCCCTTTTTTATCCCAAAGCGGGTGGCCGGACGCAGATGAGCAGGCGCCCGTGGCGGCCTTAGGCGAGTCATCCTCCGCTACGTCGCCCGCTCGACGCCTGTCCGACATCCTCATCCACCCGGGCGGCCATTCAGGGGCACCGAAAGCCCCCTAGAACGAGTAGTAGCGCATGCCGCCGTCCACGGTGGTCACCGAGCCGGTCACGTAGCGCGCCCGCGGGGATACCAGGAAGGCCGCCATGTTGGCCACGTCCTGGGGTTCGCCGAAGTCGCCGAGCGAGATGTGTGCCTGGGCGTACTCCTTGCGAGCGTCACCGGGGAACAGGCGACGGATTTGCGCGGTATCGAGCAGGCCCGGCTGGAGGGCATTCACGGTGACGCCGTACTTCCCCAGCTGATTGGACAGCCCCTTGGACCAGACGGCCATGGCCGCCTTCGCGACCGACCCGGCGTTGACGACGGGGGCTTCATAGGTGCCGGTGATATTCAAGATGGCACCTTGCTTGCGCTCGATGAATTGGGGGATCAGGTGCTGGGTCAGTTGGCGATGGCGATCGAAGTTGAGCGTCATCGTCTCCTCCCACACCGAATCTTCACCGATCATGTCGATCGGACGACTGCCGCCGGCATTGTTGACGAGGATGTCGATATGCCTCATTTCCCCGAGCGCCTGAACGGCGATGTTCCTGGCCGCATCGACGTCCAGAAAATCCTGGATGAAGGTGACGATCGGCGCCGAGCCTTCGGCTGCGGCTTTACGGACCAGGCTGGCCAGCCGCTCCTCACTGCGTGCGGTGGCAAACACCCTGACGCCTTCCCGGGCGAGTTCGAGGGCGATCGCGCGCCCCAGACCTTGGCTCGCGCCGGTGACAACGGCGGTCTTGCCTTGCAAGTGCAGATCCATACGTACTCCTGTTAGGTCGAAAGATGATCGTCAGCGACGCGATCGAGTCGGCCGCCGCCTTTCCACAAGCGGGGTTGCGATCGCACAGGCCCCGATCAGAACGCCTGCGCCCAGGCACGCCAGGGCGATGCCGCCGTGGCCGATGGCCCAGCCACCCAGAAGCGCACCCAGGCCAATACCGGCATTGGCTGCCGAGATGTTGAGCGTTCCGGCCAGCGCCTTGCCGGTGGTCGCCGCATTCATGACGCGAATCTGCGACAGCGGGAACAGCGCCGTATGGGCGATGCCCCAGACGACCAGGGTCGCGACGAAGGGAAGCGGCTGCTCCGCGACGAAGGGCGCCGATACCACGCCGACCGCCAACAGCGTGCAGAACAGCACGCTCGCTTGCCGCTCGTGCCTGTCCACCAGGCGACCGGCGAGGTAGTTGCCGACCAGGCCGACGGTGCCGAAGCCCATCAACCACCAGCCGACGTGGGCGGCCGGAACGTCCGCGGAACGCTCGAGCAGGTCGGCGAGATAGGTGTAGGCCGCGAACATGGCCGTGAAGATCGCCAGCGACAGGCCCAGGTTGGCCAGGAAGAAGCCGCTTTTGAACAGGGATACCTGGGACTTCAGGTTCTGCCGCGCACCCGCCGGGATCCGCGGCAGGGCGATGAGGAGCAGGGGAATCATGCCCAGGGACAGTGCCGCCAGGACCCAGAAGGCGCCACGCCAGCCGATGGCATTCCCCAGGACCGTGCCCAGGGGAATGCCGAAGAGCAGCGCTGCGGTCACGCCGAAATAGACGTGGGCCACCGCCTTGCCGGCATTTTCCCGGGATACGAGCTGTCCGGCGGATTCGCTGCCGATGCCCCAGAAGACCGGTACGAGCGCTGCCGGGATCACCCGTGCCACCACGAGCGCCCAGTAGCTGGGTGCCAGTGCGGCGGCGGCGTTGCACAGGGCGAAGGCCAGCGCCATGGCGACGAACAGCCGGCGGCGCTCGTAGCGTGACAACCAGGCGGTCATGAACGGGCCGGCGAGGGCAATGGTGAAGGCGAAGAGCGTCACCAACTGGCCAGCCATGGCCACTGAGATACCAAGATCCCTCGCCAGGGCGGGCAGCAGGCCCACGATGATGAACTCGGTGGTGACGATCACGAAGGCGGCCAGTGTCAGCGCGAAGATCGCCCAGCGGCCGGGCGGCCTGGTGGCTGGGTGCGGGATAGATTCGTTCGACATGGCGGCTCGTCCGGAGATAACGAATCGAATGGTAAATTCGCTGGATCGCGGGCACTATCCGGCCTGAATGACTGGCTGTGTAACGAATTTCGTTGGAATGAATCTCAAAGACCTGGACGTGTTCGTCAATGTCGTCGCGGTAGGCAGCCTGGCCGGAGCTGGGCGGCGCCTGGGCGTCAGCGCCATGGCGATTTCACGATCCCTGGCCGCCCTGGAAACCGAATTGGGCGTTCGCCTGATGCACCGCACGACGCGCTCGATTTCACTGACACCGGAAGGGGAGGTCTTCCTCGGCCATGCCCGTGCCTTGCTGGCTCTGGGCGAAGCCGCCCGGAGCAGCGTCACCACCGATCCGGAGATCGCCTCCGGAACCCTGAAGGCGACCTGTCCCCACCTCTTCGGCCGCGCCGTGTTGGTGCCGCTGCTCGGCGAACTGCAGCGCCGACAGCCGCCTTTGCAGGTGGAGCTCATTCTCAGCGACGAGCTGATCGACATCGTCGAGCAGGGAATCGACGTCGCGATTCGCCTGGCGCATCCCAAGGATTCGCGCCTGGTGGGGCGAAAGCTTTCGGACAATCCCCGCGCCTTGTACGCGGCACCCGCCTACCTGGACCGGCACGGGGCACCCAGCGCGCTTGGCGATCTCTCCCAGCACCAGGGCTTGCGCTCGCTGGCCATGACGTCCTGGCCCTTCATGGTCGGGGACGAGCTGCGCCTGATCCCCATCCCCGGACGTTTCGCCTGTAGCAGTGCGGAAGGGGTGAAGGAGGCCTGCCTGCAGGGGATGGGGCTGGCGATGTTGAGCTACTGGGACGTCGAGGCGGAAGTGGCGACGGGCCGCTTGCTACCTCTACCCCTTGCGGATGCCGAAGCCCAGAACCTGCCGATCTGGGCACTCATGCCTTCGTCCAGAAACGTGCCCACGCGCGTGCGCCTGCTCATCGACGAACTGCGGCAGCGCTTGCGGATCGCCCCGAGCGCAGGCTGAAGTCGTTGGCGCGAGGAGGCGGCAGCCAATCCCGCGTTGGGTACCTGCCAGCGAAGCACGAACCGCCTGCCGGATGGCCACCCCTGCAGTCGGCGCCGATCCTGACCGAGCGGGCGGCGCTGCTGGGCCAGCCAGCCACGATTCAGGCAGCGAGGGGCTCGCGATCTATTTGAAGCGTGCCGCGTAGCTCGCCAGGTTTTCGGCGGTGATCAGCTCGTACGGCACCCAGATATCCGCCTGGACCGGTTCCTTGCGGATCATCTTGAGCGCGGCTTGAACCGCCTGCATGGCCTGGCCTCGAGGGTCCTGGAACACCGAGGCGGCCAGCAGCCCGCGCTTGATGGCCGCCTGACCGTCGGGTAGACCATCCACGCCCACCACCGGAATCCGACCTTTGCCCATTCCGGCCTGTTGCAGCGCCATGGCGGCGCCGATGGCCATCTCGTCGTTGTTGGCGACAATGGCGTCGAAGCGGGTCCCGGCGGTCAGCCAGTTGCTGGTCAGGTCCATGCCCTTGCTGCGATCCCAATCGGCGTTCTGCTGGGCGACCACCTTGATGTCGGGATAGGCCTTGAGCGCTTCCTTGAGACCCTCGGAGCGGCCACGGGTGGCGTTCTGGGTCAGCTCCCCCATGATCAGGGCGATGCTGCCCTTGCCGTTCAATTGCTTGGCGATGAACTGCCCCTGCAACTGCCCGGCCTGCAGGTCGTCCGAGGCCACGGCGACCACCCCGGCGGGCAGCTTGGGATCGTCCGGGCGCCGGTTGACGTACACCAGCGGAACCTTGGCCGTGGTGGCGGCGCGAGTGATGTTGACGGTGGCGGCGGTGTCCACCGGCAGCACGATCACGGCGTCCACGTTCTGCGCCAGGAAGCTCTGCACCTGGTTCAGCTGGCGGACGACGTCGCCCTGGGCATCCTCGAATTGCAGGCTGATCTTTTCCGCCTTGCCAGCCTCTTCCAGATTGCGGCGGACATAGGTCATGAAGTTGTCGTCGACCTTGGCGATGCTGACCCCGATACGGTAGTCGGCGAGGGCCAGGGGTGTCAGGGCGAAGGCGAAGGCGGCGCACAGCAAGTTGCGAAGCAGCATGTTCGGTTCCTCTTGTTGTTATGCGAGCAGAAACACCGATCGGGATTACAGGGTGAAAGCCGTTCTGAAGCGCTCCAGCGCGCGTTCGGTATTGCCTTCTGCAGCCCAGCCTTCGAGGCCGACCACGCCGCGATAGCCGAGCCTGGCGAGCGCCCGGGCGATGGCCGGGTAGTGAATCTCGCCGGTCCCCGGCTCGCAGCGTCCGGGGACGTCGGCGACCTGGATCTCGCCAATGGCCGGTCCGGCCCGGCGGATCAGCTCGATCAGGTTCCCTTCGCCGATCTGGGCATGGTAGAGGTCCAGGTTGAGCTGCAGATGGGGACTGGCGACCGCCTCGATCAGGGCCAGGGTGTCTTCGGCGCGGGCGAAGGGCACGCCGGGATGGTCCATGGCGGTATTGAGGTTCTCCAGCAGGAAGACCCGGCCTGCGGATTCGCCCAGGCGGGCGATCCCGGCAAGGGTGTCGCGCGCCGCCAGCCAGTGCTGGCCGCTCGCCACGGCCAGCGGCTTGACCGGCAGGCCGCGCGGATCCAGGCCGGTGCCGTGCAGGTTGAGCGAGGGGCACCCCAGGCGCTCGGCCACGGCCAGGGATTCCCGAGCACTGGCGAGCAGGGCGGCACGGCCTTCGGCGCTGACCAGGTCGCCCGAGACATAGCCGGTCATGGAGGTGAAGCGCGCGCCGGTGGCGGCCAGGGCATCGATGTCGTGGTGCGTCCAGTCCCAGATCTCCACGGCGAAGCCCAGGGCGTGCAGGCGGCGGACCCGCTCGACGAAGGGCAGGTCGAGAAAGACCATTTCGGCGCTGACGGCCAGGACGAATGGCGATGAGGTCATTGGCTTCACTCCGCGACGGTGACTGGCTGGCCGGTTTGCACCGATTCGATGGCCGCCAGGGCAATGGCCAGCGCCGCCCGGGCGTCGTTGCCGCCCACCGGCACCGGGGTACCCTCGCGCACAGCATCGATGAAGGCGCGCAGCTCGGCCAGATAGGCGTCACGCAGCAACTCGGCGTCGGAGCGCTGGGTGGTCTGGCTGATACCTTCGGCGCCGTAGCAGACCAGCTCGCTGGTCCGGGCATCCCCGGCGGTCAGCATCCCCGCGCTGCCGAACACCTCGCCGCGCACGTCGTAGCCGTACACCGCCTGGAAGTTGGCCTCGGCGGTGGCGATGGCACCGTTGTCGTAGCGGATGGTCACCACGGCGGTGTCCAGCAATCCGCGGTCACGGAAATCGGGGCGCACCAGGGCGTCGGCGACCGCGTACACCTGGGTCGCCCGGGCGCCCGGATTGAAGAAGTTGAGGGTGTCGAAGTCGTGGATCAGGGTTTCCAGGAAGATGGTCCAGGGCTTCACCGCCGCCGGGTTATGGAGCGCCGGATCGCGGGTGAGGGAGCGCAGCAGCTGGGGGGTGCCAACGCGTCCCTGGGTGATCAGCTCACGAGCGGTTCGGAAGCTGGTGGCGAAACGCCGGTTGAAGCCCACCTGCAGGGCGACGCCTGCTGTAGCGCAGGCGGCGATGGCTCGGTCGGCCTCTTCCAGGGTCACGGCCATGGGCTTTTCGCAGAACACCGGCTTGCCGGCCCGGGCGGCGGCCACCACCAGCTCGGCATGGCTGCGAGCCGGGGCTACGATGACCACGGCCTCCACGGTGGGATCCTCGATCAGCGCCTGGGGATCGGTGTGGATGTGGGCGACGTCTAGAGTCTCGCCGAGCCGTATCGCGGCGCCGGGCGCCGGATCGGCGAGGGCGACCAGCCGCGCGCCATGCAGGTGCCGGGCGAGGGCGGTGGCATGGAAGGTACCCATGCGACCGGTACCGATGAGGCCGAGGGAGAGGGGGGTCTTAGTCTGCGGCATGAGGCGTCCTGTTGTGGTTGTTATAGGCGTGGGCGATGAACCCGTGAGGGTCTGAGCAACCGCCATGCCAGCGCAGGAAATGCGGCTAGGGTGCGGGCTGCAGGGCTTGTCAGTCCACGTTCATGTCTATAAAAAAGACATGTCCAGGTGGACATGTCCAAAGGTTGGACGAGGAGCCGAAGATGCAGGAGCAGGTCGCCCCGAGCGAGCTGACGCGGGAATTGCAATTCGTCAGCGAGCTGCAGCGGCCGTCGGTCGCGGAACGTGTCCAGCGCGAGCTGGATGCCGCCTGGACGGCCTGCCTGGCGGGGGCCTCTGAACTGGCCCCGGTGCGGCCGGTGATCCGGGCGTCCTGGCTGCGCAGTCGCGCGACGGGCATCGTCGCGGAGGAATTCCACTACGAGTTCGTCGGGTCGCAGGAGCTGGCCCGCCGGCTGCAGCGGCAGCGTGAGCTGCTGGACATCGCCGCACCGGTCATGGCCGAGCTGTTGCGCTACAACCCGGACGGGCACCTCAACCTGGCGGATGCCGAGGGCGTGACCCTGGCCGCCTGTGGGCTGGATCTCACGCCGCTGGGCAGTCGTCTGCTGGAGTCGGTGCAGGGCACCAACTGCACCGGCCTGGCCCTGCGCGAGCAGCGGCTGGTGTTCGTCCTGGCGGGCGAGAATTTCAAGCGCGAGCTGCGCGAGCGACGGATGCATTGCGCCTCGGCGCCGGTCCGCGACACCCAGGGACGGTTGCTCGGCGCCCTGACCCTCACCGCGGCGGTGGGCAACTTCCACTGCCATACCCTGGGCACGGTCCAGGCCGCGGCGGAGGCGATCTCTCGCCAGCTGGCGCTCACCGCGCTGCTGGACGAGCAGCAGCGGGTGCTGGAGGTACTCAACGAAGGCGTCATCCTGCTCGACGACGACCGTTGCATCCGTAGCCTGAACGGCTACGCGCGCCGCCTGCTGCAGCTCGACGATCCACAGCGAGGGCGTCCCTTCGCCAGCTTCATCACTCAGGACACCGACCTCGACCTCTGGCTGGATCGGCGCTGGGAGCGCCAGGACCGCGATCTCACCTTGTTGCTACCAGACGGCAGCGGTTTGCCGTGCCTGGCCTCCGCCGCGCCCATCGCCCAGGGCGGCTGGGTGCTTTCTCTACGAGAGAATCGCCGCATCCGCGAGATCACCCGGCAACTGCTGGGCACCCGGGCGCGTTACAGCTTCAACGATATCCAGGGACGCTCGCCAGCGTTGCAGAACGCCTTGCGCGTCGCGCAGGCAGCCAGCCACAGCGAAGCCACGGTGCTGGTGCTGGGAGAAAGCGGGGTAGGCAAGGAGCTGTTCGCCCAGGCGATCCACAACGCCAGTGCCCGTCGCCATGGCCCCTTCGTCGCGGTGAACTGCGGCGCCATCCCGCGCGACCTGGTGCAGAGCGAGCTGTTCGGCCACGTCGAGGGGGCCTTCACCGGCGCCGCCCGCGGCGGTACGGCGGGCAAGTTCGAGCTGGCCGACGGCGGCACGCTGTTTCTCGACGAGATCGGCGACATGCCCCTGGAGGCCCAGGCGAGCCTGCTGCGGGTGCTGCAGGAGGGCGAGGTGACCCGGGTCGGCGCCAAGAAGGCCCAGGCAGTGGACGTCCGCGTCATCGCGGCCACCCACCGGGATCTCGCCCAGGCCGTGACAGGCGGGAGCTTCCGTGAGGATGTCTTTTACCGTCTCAACGTGCTCCCCCTGCAGGTGCCGCCGTTGCGCGAGCGTCGCGAAGACATTCCACAGCTGGTGGCGACTCTGCTCAAGGCCCTGAGCCGTCACCTAGAGCGTCCGCCGCCGGCCATCACGGACGAGGCGCTGACGTTGCTGATGGCCCATAGCTGGCCCGGCAACGTGCGGGAGTTGGAAAACGTCATCGAACGCGCGGTCAATCTGGCCCAGGGATCGCTCATCCAGCCGGTGGACCTGCCACCTTCGCTGGTCTCCATCAGCCCTTCGCAAGGCGGAGGCGACGAGCCCCTTACTCCCCTTGAAAGGGGGCAGCGGGATCTGATCCGCGCCACCTTGCAGCAGACCCGCGGCAATCTTCGTCAAACGGCGACCCGACTCGGGATCTCACGCGCCGGGCTCTATGTGAAGCTGCGCCGCTATGCCCTGGATCCGGCGGATTTCCGGCCAGAACGCTGAAGTCCGGCAGCGCCCAAACGCAGCGAGCCAAGCTCGTTCCGGCCTGCCGGTTGCTGGCATCCTCGGTAACGTCAGGCCACCTGGAAGCGGCCGACCAGGGCTTGCTGCTGTTCCGCCAGGCGGGCCAGTTCGCGACTGGTGACCGCGGTCTGCTCGGCGCCGGCGCTGACCTGGATCACCAGCTCATGGATGTCGCTGACGTTGCGGCTGATGTCTTCGGCGACCTGGCTCTGCTGCTCGGCGGCCGAGGCCACCTGGATATTGCGGTCGTTGATCAGGGTCACGCCCTCGGCGATCTCGCTCAGCAGTTCGCCGGCGCGGAGCATGTTGCCGGCGCTGGTCTGCACCTGGCCGAGGGTTTCCTGCATGGCCTGGGCGGCGCGGTCGGCGCCGCTCTGCAGGTGGCTGATCATCTGCTGGATGCTGCCGGTGGATTGCTGGGTCTTTTGCGCCAGGGAGCGTACCTCGTCGGCGACCACGGCAAAGCCGCGCCCGGCTTCACCGGCGCGCGCCGCCTCGATGGCCGCGTTCAGCGCGAGCAGGTTGGTCTGCCCGGCGATGCCATTGATCACGTCCAGCACCAGGGAGATGGCGTCGCTCTCCTGCTTGAGTTCGACGATGATCTGCGCGGTGCGCTCGGCCTGGACCGATAGCCCTTGCACCAGGCCGATGGTGGCCTGCAGTTCGCGGCGACCCTGAAGGGTGTTGGCCTCCACCTGCCGCGAGCCCTCGGCGGCCTCGCTGGTGCTGCGGGCGACGTCCTTGACCGTAGCGCTCATCTCGGCGATGGCAGTGGCCACCTGGTCGGTACCCAGGCGCTGCTGAGCGACGCTCTCACTGGTCTGGATGGCGACCGCCGAGGCTCCTTCGGCGGCGGTGGCGACCTGCTGGGTAGCCGTCCGGATCTCCTGGATGACCTGGCCGAGTTCCTGGCTCATCAGGTTGAGATTGCCGGTGATGGTGCCGAATTCGTCCTGACCCCGATAGGCGCAACGGGCGGTGAGGTCACGAGTGGCCAGGCGGGTGAGGGTGCCATTGACCTGCCCGACCGCCTGCCTGATGTTGCGGATGACCAGCCACGCCAGCGCCGAGACGGCCATCAGCAGCACCAGCATCAGACCGAGGGTGGTCCAGAGATCGCGGCTGGCGCCGGCACGGGTGAGTTCGGTGATGGCGATGACGCCTGCGCCCAGTTCCGTTTCCAGCGTGCCCAGCTGATCGATGCGCTGGGTGGCCAGGGTGAACCAGGTTTCCGGCTGCACGTTCAGCGGCTTGCCCGGCGTCGTGTAGAGCGCACGCCGCTGCAACTGGGCCAACTCCAGGGCGCCGGGCTGCTGGAGAATGCTCTCGAACCGCTGGATGACCTCGGGCGCGGACCTCTGTCTGAAGGCGTCGGCGTAGGCGGTGAATTCGCCGAGATTGCGCGCGATCTGCACCAATATCGGCAACTCCAGACGATTCTTGCTGAAGGCTATCCCCAGCAGCGCGCGCTCGCGGCCAGCCCGTTCCTTCATCTCGACGAACAGATTCAGGGCATTCAGGGCGCGCTTGATAGCCGGATCCCCGACCCCGGCTTCGAGCTGGCCGTTGTAGCCGATCAATGCCTGGATCATCTCGGTATAGGCGGCACTGGATTGGGTACCGCTGACCGTCCTGCCGTCCACCTTGGTGCGCCAATCGGGCAGGCCGTCGAGGATCTTCAGCACGGGCTGGATGGCCGCATCGTCGCTGACCACCAGCGCGCGCAAGGCGTGTTGGGCCTGGTCGCTGTCCTGGCGGTAGGTCCGCAGCTCGTCGCGTAGGGCCATGCCGTCACTGCTGAGAAAGAGGCCACTGGCGCCCCGTTCACGCTGCAGGCGGGTGATCAGGGCGCTGACACCTTGCGCCGTGGCGCTGGCGGTCATGGTGTGATCGAGGTTCTCCAGCGTCTGGTAGCGCTCCTCCAGGAAGAGACCGCAAATCAGCAGAAAACCGGTCAAGGGCAGGAGCAGGATGAGCAGCAGCTTGGTACTCAGGGCGGCGTTCTTCAGCATCGGTCAGTCCTTTAATAGATGACCCTCGCGCCTGCTGGGGCGCGAGGGTTCGGTTCCAGGAGAGGTCACCGCGCAGGCGTCGCTGGAGGAAAGGATAAGCCCATCAAGTCTGGCTATTGATGGCAGAAAAAGCCTGGCAGCAGCGCGCTGTGGATGACCGGCCGCAACGCCTGCAAGTAGCGTGCTAGAGCGGATGGCTATTGTGGAGGTGCCGTTGCGGAGGGCTGCTTTGCCGCCCTGGCGAAGAGGCGCTCGCGGCAAAGGATCGAATCGACGCAGACGACTGACGTCCGGGTGGGTCGCGGTGAGTGAGGTGGGGCAGTGAAGGGTAGCGCGGGGAGGGTGTCGCGGGGCGGCAACGGTCGGTTGCAGCGAAGGGGAAGCGGGAGGACCTGGATCGGTCCTCCCATCTGGCGGTCGAGCGCCGGGTGGGCGTCAAGCCACCCGGAAGCGACCCACCAGCGCCTGCTGCTGTTCGGCGAGGCGGGCCAGTTCCCGGCTGGTGACGGCGGTCTGTTCGGCGCCGGCGCTGACCTGGATCACCAGGTCGTTGATGTCGTTGACGTTGCGGCTGATCTCTTCGGCGACCTGGCTCTGCTGCTCGGCGGCCGAGGCCACCTGGATGTTACGGTCGTTGATCAGGGTCACGCCCTCGGCGATCTCGCCCAGCAGCTCGCCGGCGCGAACGACGTTGCTGGCGCCGGTCTGCACCTGACTCAGGGTTTCCTGCATGGCCTGGGTGGCGCGGTCGGAGCCGTTCTGCAGATTATTGATCATCTGCTGAATGCTGCCGGTGGATTGCTGGGTCTTTTGCGCCAGGGAGCGCACCTCGTCGGCGACCACGGCGAAGCCACGACCGGCCTCACCGGCGCGAGCGGCTTCGATGGCGGCGTTGAGCGCCAGCAGGTTGGTCTGCTCGGCGATGCCGCGGATCACGTCCAGCACCGAGGAGATGGCGTCGCTCTCGTGCTTGAGTTCGGCGATGATCTCCGAGGTCCGTTCGGCCTGCACCGACAGCCCCTGCACCAGGCCAATGGTGGCCTGCAATTCGCGGCGACCCTGGCTGGTGTTGCCCTCGACCTGGCGCGAGCCTTCGGCGGCCTCGGTGGTGCTGCGGGCGACGTCCTTGACCGTGGCGCTCATCTCGGCGATGGCGGTCGCCACCTGGTCGGTGCCCAGGCGCTGCTGGGCGACGTTCTGGCTGGTCTGGACGGCGACCGCCGAAGCCTCTTCGGCAGCGGTGGCGACCTGCACGGTGGCCGCGCCGATCTCCTGGATCACCTGGCCCAGCTCCTGGCTCATCTGATTGAGGTTGCCGGTGATGGTGCCGAACTCGTCCCGTCCCTGGTAGGCGCAACGGGCGGTGAGGTCGCGGGTGGCCAGGCGAGTGAGGGTGCCATTGACCTGCTCGACCGCCTGCTTGATGTTGCGGATGATCACCCAGGCCAGCGTCGAGACGGCCACCAGCACCAGCAGCACCAGGCCGAGGGTGATCCAGAGGTCGCGACTGGCGTCGGCGCGGGCCTGCTCGGCCTGGCCGCCCACGCTGGCGCCGAGGTCCGCCTCCACCTTGCCCATCAGGTCGATGCGCTGGGTGGCCAGGTTGAACCAGTCCTCCGGCTTGACGCCCAGGGCATCGCCCAGGGGAACGGTGAAGGCCAATTGCTGCAGGCGACTGACTTCCTGGGCGCTGGGTTGCTTGAAGGTGTCGTCGAGCTCGCGGATGAAGTCGGGCGTGGCCTTGCGCTGGAAGGCGTCGGCATAGGCGGAGAATTCACCCAGGTTGCGAGCGAAGCGCGACAGCAGGCTGGCGTCGAAGCGATTCTGATTGAAGGCCAGACCCAGCAGCACCCGCTCGCGGCCGGCGCGTTCCTTCATCTCGACGAACAGATTGAGGGCGCCCAGGGCGCGCAGGATGGCCGGATCGTCGACGCCGGCTTCCAGCGAATGGGTGTAGCCGATCAGCGTCTTGATCAGGTCGGTGTAGGCCGCGCCGGACTGGGTGCTGTTGAGCGCCAGACCGTCGACCTTGGTGCGCAGCTCCGGCAGACCGTCCAGGGCACGCAGCAGGGCCTGGATGTTTGCATCGCTACCGCTGGCGAGGGTCTTGAGTTCGCCATGGGCCTTGTCGCTGTCCTGGCGGAAGGTCTTGAGCTTGTCCTGCATCGACTTGCCGCCGCTGCCGAGAAAGACGCCGCTGGCGCCGCGTTCGCGCTGCAGGCTGGTGATCACGGCGCTGATGCGCTGCGCCGTGGCACTGGCGGTGACCGTGTGCTCCATGTCCTTGAAGGTTTCGTAGCGGTCGGCGGTGTAGAGGCCCGAGATCACCAGGAAGCCAGCCAGCGGCAGCAGCAGGATCAGCAGGAGCTTGGTACTTAGGGGGGCATTCCTGAGCATCGTGGCATTCTCTGGGGTGTTCAGTGGGTACGCCGGCGGCAAGGGGGGAAGCCGGCGCGGGCAAGATCGCTTCCGGTTATGTCGGCACCCCGAGACGAACCTTGATAGTCAGGTTATTCATCGGCGTGAGAGGAATGGAGCTAAGCGCGCGGTCAGGCGCTACGCCGGCTGATGAACGCAGCGCCCGGAAAGGCCGGGCGCTATCGTCAGACGTCAATCAGCCCAGCTGGGCCTTGAAGAGCAGGGCGTAGCCGAGCAGCAGCAGCGGCCAGCCCACCGCTGGCCCGAACAGCAGGCGCCAGAGCCATAGGCGCGGCACGAAGCCGACGCCGTGGACCAGTCCGGCGGAGACGCCGAGCATGACCGCCATCAGCAATGGGTGGCTGTAGTGGCCGCTGGCGTCGAGCATCAGGCCAGGGTGGATCAGCAGCAGCAGGGCCAGGGGCGCTGCGAGTAGCAGCGAGAGCGTGCGCCCCAGCGGATGGACGCGGGGCAAGGCTTCAGCATTCGGCATCGTCATGGACGTCCAGCTCCCGGGTGCTTTCCAGCCAGAGGGCGTTGATGATGCCGAAGCTCGCGGCGAGCAGAACGCCGAGGATCCAGGTGAAGTACCACATGGCAGGTCTCCTTGAGAAAGGGCTGGTCAGTAGAGGCCGTGGGGGTTGGCGTCGATGAAGAGTTCGTCGACCTTGCCCCACATGCGCACGTAGCTCCACAGGGTGTAGGCCAGGATGAGCGGCACGAAAATGGCCGCGGCGACGAACATGATGCCCAGCGTCCTGTGGCTGGAGACGGCGTCCCAGACGGTCAGGCTGGAGGCCGGGTCCAGGCTCGACGGCAGCACGAAGGGAAACAGCGCGCAGCCGGCGGTGGCTAGGGTGCCGACGATGGCCAGGGCGGTGCCGGTGAAGGCCAGACCGGCCTGGCGCCAGCTGCTGCCGAGCAGGGCCAGGACGCTGCCCAATACGGCTACGACCGGGGCGATCAGGGTCAGCGGTTGGGCATGGTAGTTGGCCAGCCAGCCCGGGTTGCCAGCGGTCACGACCTTGTGCAGCGGATTCAGGGCACTTCCGGGATCGCCCTGGCTGATCAGCACGTAGCCGTCGAAGCCATAGGCCAGCCAGACGCCGGCCAGGCCGAAGGTGGCGAGGTGGAGCAGGGCGCACAGGCCGGTGGCGCGGCGGGCGCGCTCACCCAGGGCCTGGTGGGTACGCAGCATCAGCCAGCTGCCGCCATGGGCGCAGAGCATGGCCAGGCTGACCAGGCCGCAGAGCAGGGCGAAGGGGTTGAGCAGGGCGAAGAAGCTGCCGCTGTAGGTGGATCTCAGGGTGTCGTCGAGCTGGAAGGGCACGCCCTGGAAGAGGTTGCCGAAGGCCACGCCGAACACCAGTGCCGGGACCAGGCTGCCGGTGAACAGGCCCCAGTCCCAGGCGTTGCGCCAGCGGGTGTTGTCCAGCTTGCTGCGGTAGTCGAAGCCGACCGGACGCAGGAACAGGGCGAAGAGCACCAGCAGCAGTGCCCAGTAGAGCCCGGAGAAGGCGGTGGCATAGACCATCGGCCAGGCGGCGAAGAGCGCGCCGCCGGCGGTGATGAACCACACCTGGTTGCCGTCCCAGTGCGGCGCGATGCTGTTGATGGCGGCGCGGCGTTCCTTGTCGGTCTTGCCGATCAGGGGCATGAGGATCATGGCACCCATGTCGAAACCGTCGGTGAGGGCGAAGCCGATCAGCAGCACGCCGATCAGCACCCACCAGATGAGCTTGAGGACTTCATAGTCGAACATGGCGGTCTCCTCAGACGGTGGCCGGGGCGGCGGGCTTGGCCACCGCGGCCTGGCGCAGGGCGTCGCCGACCTGGGCGGCGCGTTCGTGGTAATAGCGGCCGCTGTGCAGGCTGCTCGGGCCGAGGCGGGCGAAGCGGATCATCAGGTACAGCTCCACGATCAGCAGTAGGGTGTAGAAGGTCACCAGGGCGCCGATGGAGCCCCAGAGGTCAGCGGGGGCCAGGGTCGAGGCCGAGAGGTGGGTGGGCAGTACTTCGCTGATGGTCCAGGGCTGGCGACCATGCTCGGCGACCCACCAGCCGGTCTGGGTGGCGATCCAGGGCAGTGGCAGGCTCAGCAGCGCCCATTTCAGCAGCCAGGGCTTCTTGAGTTCGTTGCGCCGGGTCGAGGCCCAGAAGGCGCAGAGGAACAGGGCCAGCATCAGCACGCCGCAGGCGACCATGATGCGGAAGGTCCAGAACACGCTCGCCACGTTGGGGATGGTGTCCAGGGCGGCCTTGCGCACCTGCTCGTCGGACGCGGCGGGCAGGTCGTTGGTGTACTTCTTGAGCAGCAGGCCATAGCCCAGGTCATGCTTGCGCGCATCGAAGGCGGCACGGGTGGCGGCGGAGTTGTCCCCCGCGCGCAGCCGTTCCAGCAGGGCATAGGCCTGGGCGCCGCTGCGGATGCGCTCCTCGTAGTGCTTGACCAGATCCTTGATGCCGGTGACCTGCTCGGTGGTGGAGCGGGTGGCGATCAGGCCCATCACATAGGGGATCTTCACCGCGTAGTCGGTGCGCATCTCCTGCTGGTTGGGGATCCCGAACAGCGTGAAGGAGGCGGGGGCTTCCTCGGTGTTCCACTCGGCTTCGATGGCGGCCAGCTTGACCTTCTGTACCTCGCCCACGCGATAGCCGGATTCGTCGCCCAGCACGATCACCGAGATGACCGCGGCCGTGCCGAAGGCGGCGGCCACGGCAAAGGAGCGCCGGGCGAAGCCGATGTCGCGGCCCTTGAGCAGGTAGTAGCTGGAGATCGCCAGCACGAAGATGGCGCCGGTGACGTAACCCGAGGCTACGGTGTGGACGAACTTCACCTGGGCGACGGGATTGAGCAGCAGGGCGCCGAAGTCGGCCAACTCCATGCGCATGGTCACATAGTTGAATTCGGCGCCGACCGGATTCTGCATCCAGCCATTGGCCACCAGGATCCACAGCGCGGAGAGATTCGAGCCCAGGGCCACCAGCCAGGTCACCAGCAGGTGCTGCCCTTTCGACAGCCGCTCCCAGCCAAAGAAGAACAGCCCGATCAGGGTCGATTCCAGGAAGAAGGCCATCAGGCCCTCGATGGCCAGGGGCGCGCCGAAGATGTCGCCGACATAGTGGGAGTAGTAGGCCCAGTTGGTGCCGAACTGGAACTCCATGGTCAGGCCGGTGGTGACGCCCAGGGCGAAGTTGATGCCGAACAGCTTGCCCCAGAACTGGGTCATGTCCTTGTAGACCTGTTTGCCGGTCATCACATAGACCGACTCCATGATCCCCAGGATCACCACCAGCCCCAGGGTCAGGGGCACGAAGATGAAGTGATACAGCGCGGTCATGCCGAATTGCAGGCGTGACAGGTCCACGACGGATTCCGAGATCATCCCGGCAATCTCCTCAAGCGAAGGGAAGGGGTACTAGTCCAGCAGGTGGGCGCTGACCGCCTGGGTGGCGTCGGGCGGGACCGTGGGGGCGCTGAACCAGAGGCTCTTGATGACCATCAGCAGCGCCAGCTTGATCAGGAGGATGACCAGCAGTTCTTTGACCAGGCGTCCGTTCATGGCGACCTCGCGAGCCGTGGCGCCCCTCCGGGGACGGAGTGGTGGCTGCATGCAGGATGCGCCTGCTGGCCTTGGGCAAAACTGATCCAGATCAATTGGCCAGTGGCCAGCGCCTGGGGCAGGTTGTCGCAGCCGTTCAGGTCGGGTTCAGAGGGGTTAAGACAGCGTTAAGACGCCTGGGCGCAAGGTGGAACCGTGACTGACGCCGGACCGTTTTCCGCGGCGACGCCAGCCCCCGTGTTCAAGACTGGAGGATTCACCATGAACGTCTTCAACAAGATGGCCGCTCTCGCCCTGCTCAGCACCGCCAGCTACACCGCCATGGCCGCCGAGATCAACGAAAGGCGCGCCCAGGCTGCACCGCAGCCCAAGGCGGCGCACAGCGAAGTCGTCGCGGTTCAGCGGCAGGCGCCGGCAGGCTGGGACCAGGTGCTCGATCCCCAGGCCTATGGCCAGGCGTCGGTGCGCTACCAGGCAAGAGCCGTGGATCCGGCGCTGCTGCGGGCCGTGAACGTCGGCTAGCGCCGAGGCGGGCCGGGCGGACCCTGGCCTCCGTCTGCATGCTATGTTGAACCCCTCGAGACATGCGCAGGGGAACGCCGATGCAGACGGTCGCAGCCATACCCGCGGGACCCAGGCCGATACGCTGGGAGGCGCATGCCTGCCTGCCGCTGGTGCCGGGGCAGGACATGGCTGGCTTGAGTCGCTATCGCGAAGCCGGCTTCCATCACGTGTCGATCAACGTCGGCATGGACATGACGCCTTTCGCGACGGTGCTGCAAACCCTCGCCGGCTTCCGCGCCTGGCTGGCTCGACATTCCGATGACTTCCGCCTCGTCGGCACGGTGGCCGACATCCACCGTGCGCATGAGCAAGACAGGCTGGCCGTTTCCTTCGATCTCGAAGGCTCGACCATGCTGCTCGACGACCCGGCGATGGTCGGGCTCTATGCCTCCCTCGGGGTGCGTCAGATGCTGCTCGCCTACAACCGCGATAACGCCTGCGCCGGGGGTTGCCATGGCGCGGGTGGCGGTCTGACCGCGCTGGGTCGCAAGGTTGTGGCGGCCGGCAATGCGGCAGGCATCACCCTCGACTGTGCCCACGCGAGCGAGCGCGCCAGCCTGGAAATCATGGCGGTCTCGACGCGGCCGGTGGTGTTTTCCCATACCAATATCAAGGCGCTCCACGATCATCCCCGGACGATCAGCGATCGGCAGATCCGCGCCTGTGCCGATCAGGATGGCGTGATCGGCCTGACGGGGCTAGGCATCTTTCTCGGCGATCCCGCGGCCTCGGTGGCCAGCTATGTCCGCCAGATCGACTACCTGGCGGAGCGGATCGGGACCCGCCATATCGGCATCGGGCTGGATACCGAGCTGTGCCCGGCCGACCATGACCTTCCCGCTGGCGTCGATGCTGAAGACTGGTGGCCCGCCCGCCACTATGGACAGCCGCATGGTCACGCCCAGCTGCAACCCGAGGCGCTGCCTGAGCTGATTGCGCAACTGGCGGCTCGGGGCTACAGCACCGATGACATCGACGCCATCCTGGGCGGGAATTTCCTGCGTATTGCGAGCCAGACCTGGCCGTCCGCGGCCGTCTGAGTCGCGACCTAGACGTACTGCGCCGCCGCGTAACCCGACGCCCAGGCCCACTGGAAGTTGAATCCGCCCAGGTGGCCGGTGACGTCCAGCACCTCGCCGATGAAGTACAGGCCAGGCGACTTCAGCGATTCCAGGGTCTTGGACGACACCTCGCGGGTGTCGACGCCACCCAGGGTGACCTCGGCGGTTCGGTAGCCCTCGGTGCCCGCCGGGACCAGTTGCCAATCGTGCAGGCGTGCGGCGATGGCCTTGAGTTCGTCCGGGGTGTATTGCTTCAACGGCTTGGACTGGAACCAGCTGTCGGCCAGCAGAGTGGCCATCTTCTTGGTGAACAGCTCGCCCAGCAGCGTCTTGAGTTCGCTGTTGGGCCGCGCCTGGCGCTGCTCGGCGAGCCACTGGGCCAGGTCGAGGTGCGGCAGCAGATCGATGCTGAGGCTGTCGCCGGGTTGCCAGTAGGAGGAGATCTGCAGGATCGCCGGACCGCTGAGGCCGCGGTGGGTGAACAGCAGATTCTCGACGAAGCTCTGGCCGTTGCAGCTGATCCGGCAGTCTTCCACCGCCGTACCGGACAGGGCGCTGCAGAATTCCTTGAGCTGCGGATCGGTGATCGTGAAGGGCACCAGACCGGCGCGGGTCGGCAGCAGCTGATGGCCGAACTGGCGGGCGACCTGGTAGCCGAAGCCGGTGGCTCCAAGGGTCGGGATGGACAGGCCGCCGGTGGCGATCACCAGGGACTCGCCACGCACCGGGCCCAGGCTGGTCTGCAGCTGATAGCCGCCCGGGTCGAGGCGGGTGATCTCCTGCACCGAGGTATCGAGACGGATGTCGACGCCGCCCTGTTCGCACTCGTCCAGCAGCACGGCGAGGATGTCGCTGGCCTTGTTGTCGCAGAACAGCTGGCCGAGCTTCTTCTCGTGATAGGGCACGCCGTGCTTGGCCACCAGGGCGATGAAGTCCCATTGGGTGTAGCGGGCCAGCGCCGATTTGCAGAAATGCGCGTTCTGCGAGAGGAAGTTGGCGGGCTCGCAATAGAGGTTGGTGAAGTTGCAGCGGCCGCCGCCAGACATGAGGATCTTCTTGCCGGCCTTGTTGGCGTGGTCGAGTACCAGCACCCGGCGCCCGCGCGCCGCAGCGCTCAAGGCGCACATCAAGCCGGCCGCGCCGGCACCGATGATGATGACCTGGGTATCGAACACTATGACTCCTTACCGATAGAAAGAGGGCCACTGGCCCGCGGCGGCGCATGTTACCTGATCGCCCGCGCAGGAGGGATGGCCGCTGTCGGTCCGTCCCGGTACTCCGTCGCGCCTTATCCTGCTCCGGCATGGTGCGCGGAGCGGGCACTCACTGCCGGGGCGGGCCGGAGGCCAGCGTTGCCGGCGGCGTACCTCAGGTCGCCAGGTGCGACTCGGGCTCGGCCATGATTTCCTGCAGCCGACGTGACAAGGCCTCCGCCGAGTAGGGCTTGTGGATCAGCTCGAAGCCCTGGGCGCCGTTGGTCGCCAGCACGTGGCTGTAGCCCGAGGTCAGCAGGATCGGCAGGCTGCGATAAAGGCGTCTGATCTTGATGGCCAGGTCCAGGCCACTCATGCCGGGCATGACGACGTCCGAGAAGACCACGTCGAACTGGCCTGGCTGGTCGGCGAGCAGGGCGAGGGCGATCTCGGCGTTGGCGGCCAGCACGGCGTGGTAGCCGAGATCGCTCAACAGGTCGACGGCGAAGGTACCGACCTCGAGATTGTCCTCGACCACCAGGACAGTGATCCCGCCGCCATCGGCCACCGCCGCGTAATCATCGAGGGCCGGTTGCTGCCCGGTTGCCGGCGCGAGCGGAAGATAGAGGTGAAAGGTCGTCCCGCGGCCGACTTCGCTGGTAACCCGTACTTCACCACCGGACTGCTTGATGAAGCCGAACACCTGACTCAGGCCGAGACCGGTGCCCTGGCCGACTCTCTTGGTGGTGAAGAAGGGCTCGAAGATGTGCTCCAGGTGCTCCTGGGTGATGCCACTGCCGCTGTCCGCCAGGGTGACGGCCACGGCCGGGAGGTCAAGGGCCGGCTGAGCCCCGCTAGCCGGAATGCTGGCGACGGTACCGACGCCGATGGTCAGGCGCCCGCCACCGCTCATGGCGTCACGGGCGTTCACCGCGATGTTCACCAGGGCGGTATCGAACTGGCTGGCGTCGGCGTAGACCAGGCAGGGGTCGTCGTTCACTTCGAGTGCGATGCCGACGTGCGAGCCGAGCAGGGTTTCCAGCATGTCGCTCAGGGCCAGGACATTGTCCCGCGCGGAAAACACCTCGGGTGCCAGGGTCTGGCGGCGCGCGAAGGCCAGTAGTTGCCCGGTCAGTCTGGCGGCGCGATCCACGGTGGTGGAAATCGCCTCTATGTAGCGCTCGCGACGGGCCTCGCTGAGGTTGGGGCGCTTGAGCAGGTCGCAGGAAGTGCGGGCGACGGTGAGCAGGTTGTTGAAGTCATGGGCCACGCCGCCGGTGAGCTGGCCGATGGCCTCCATCTTCTGCGCCTGGCGCAGGGCATCCTCGGCGGCTGCCAGATCCAGCGTCTGCTGGCGTTGCCGGGTCACGTCGCGCACGGTGGCATAGATCAGTTCGCCATTGCGCGTGGCATTCCAGGAAAACCAACGGTAGGACCCGTCGCGATGGCGATAGCGGTTTTCGAAGTTGATCAACGCGATGCCCTGCTTGATATCCCGGAACGCCTGGCGCGTGGCGACGAGATCGTCAGCGTGGACGAAGGTAAGGAAGGGGCGGGCCTTGAGCGCTTCGAGCGACCAGTCCAGGGTCGCCGTCCAGGCCGGGTTGAGGTTGACGAAGAAACCTTCGAGGTCAGCCACGCACAGTGGATCGGTGGAGCAATTCCAGATCTGGTCGCGCTCGGCGGTGCGCTCCGAGATGCGTTGCTCCAGTTCGCTGTTGAGCGCGGCGATGGCTTCGGCGCGGGCCTGCTGTGCCTGCTGGGCAAGGATGCGACTGCTGATGTCGCGGGAGATGCAGACGATCTTCACCTCACCGGTGCCGGCCACCACGAATCGCGAACAGGACACCTCCCACCAGCGCGGCTCGCCGCGGGCCGTGGGGCAGAAACCTTCTACCCGGGTGGTCTGGCCTTCGCCGGCGCGCGCGACGGCGTGGCGGATCTTCGCGACTTCTTCGTCGGGCCAGAGCGCGGCGTACTCGCAACCCATGACCTGGTCGAAGGACTGCAGTTGGTTGAGCTCCAGCCCCTGGGCATTCATGAATTCGATATGGCCCTCGGCGGAGAGGACCTTGACGCAATCCAGGCTGGCCTGGAGCAGGCTGCGGGAAAAGCCCTCGCTGTGCAGGACGTCGCGGGCGGCGGCGAAGCGGCGCTGGGCGCCGATCTCCAACGCGATCATGTCGGCGAAGAGTTCGAAGGCGGACAGGATCTCGGGGCTGCTGGGTTTGGCCGGCTGCGGATCGATGGCGCAGAGGGTGCCGAAGAAGCTGCCGTCGTCCAGCACGATGGGGACCGAGATATAGCTACGCAGGCCGTACTGCCGGGGCGTGTGATCGTGGCGGTAGAGGTCGTCCAGCGCCACGTCGTCGATCACCACCGGCTGGCGATGGTCGCGGATCTCGTCGCAGATGGTCGATTTGACTTCCAGCTCGCCACCGGGCTGGAGGCCGAAGCCGATCAGATCGAGGGTGCTGCAGGCGATCCAGCGATCGTCGGTCACCCGGGCGACGGTGGCAAAGCCCATGCCGGTCATCTGGCAGACCACATCCAGGATCTTGGGCACTGCGGCGATCTCGGCGATGAGATCGAGGTCCTGGGCCAGGGTGTACGAGGGGACTTGAGTCGAGGTGGGGGTGCTCATCGGGTCGCTCGTACGGTGCCCTACCGGGGCAGCAGGAAGATGGCGAGCGACAACAGGCTGAAGCCTCCGGCACGGATGCTAGAGGTATTCGTCACAGGCCGTGCGCGGCCAGTATAGCGAGCATCCAAGCGAAACGGGTGACAGGATGCCTTCCAGTTTGCGAAGGGCCTCTCCGTCTGCCACCCATGACCGCGGCCGCCGTTGCCCGGCGGCCAAGGCTTCAGCGGTTGCCTGACAACGGCGGCCGCCGTGCCGCCCAGGGTTGCGCGCGTTCCAGCTGGGCGGCCAGGGCCAGCAGGGTGCCTTCCTCGCCGAAACGCGCGGCGAAGTGGCTGCCCAGGGGCAGGCCGTTGGGGGTCCACCAGAGCGGTACCGACATGGCTGGCTGGCCGCTGGCATTGAACAGGGCGGTAAAGGGCGAGTAGCTGTGGAAGGCGGCGATGGCCTCGGCCAGCGGGCGCTCCTGGTGTGGACCATCCAGCTCGCCCAGGCGCGGCGGTTCGCGGGTCAGGGTGGGGGTGAGGATGACGTCATGGTCGGTGAGAAAGCGCGCCAGGGTCCGGCCAAGGGCATGCAGGCCTTCCACCGCAGCGGCGTAGCGGTGGGCAGGGATGTCGCCCCGTTCGCGCAGGATCACCCGGGTCCGGGCGTCCAGCTCCTCTTCGCTGACCGGAGCGCCGCGCATCGTGCCCAGCACCTGCAGGTAGTGGCGGGTGCTGGGACCGATGATGTCGAAGACCTGGTCGAGAAAGCGGGGCAGGTCCACTGGCAGGGTCGCCGGCTCGACGTGGTGGCCAAGGCTTTCGCACAGCCGCGCGGTGTGGCGCACCGCGGCCAGGGCGTCGGGACCGCTGGGCCAGGGCGCCAGGTGCTCTACCAGGGCGATGCGCAGCGGGCGCGGATCGCGTTCCAGCAGGCTGGCGAAGGGTAGGTCCTGGCGCGGTGCGGCATAGGGCGCGCCCAGGTCGGCACCGGCGGTGGCGTCCAGCAGCAGGGCGTTGTCGCGCACCGAGAGGCTCATGGCGTGGGGCGTGCCCATGCCGGCCCAGCCTTCGCCGACCATGGGGCCGGAGGGCATCCGGCCGCGACTGGGCTTGAGGCCGAAGATCCCGCAGCAGGAGGCCGGTACCCGCAGCGAACCGCCGCCGTCGTTGCCATGGGCGAAGGGCACTACCCGGGCGGCGACCAGGGCCGCGGCGCCGCCGCTCGAACCGCCGGCGCTGTGGGCCGGATTCCAGGGATTGGCGGTGGCGCCGAAACGGCGCGATTCGGTGCTGTAGGAGGTGCCGAATTCCGGCGAGGTGGTGGTGCCGACGAACAGGCAACCGGCCTGGCGCAAACGGGTGACCAGTTCACAGTCGAAGTCCGGGCGGGCTTCGCCCAGGGCCAGGGAGCCATTGGTCATGCGGGCGCCGGCGAGCGGGGTGAAGAGGTCCTTGACCAGGGTCGGGACTCCGGCGAAGGGCGCAGTGACGTCGAGCGGCGCCCTGGCCGCGGCGCGGGCCTGGTCATAGAGTCGCTCGCTCACGGCATTGAGGGACGGTTCCACAGTGTCCAGGCGTTCGATGACCGCTTCGAGCAGTTCGCTCGCCGTGATCTCGCGCTGCCGCAGCAGCGTCGCCAGGCCGTGGCCGTCGTGGGTGTCCAGCAGGGATTGCAGGCTGTGCATGGAAGATCCTCGATGAGAATTCAGGAAGAGCGCGACGGGGTCGGCAGGGCGGCCTTGCGCCTGAGCAGGCCGGCGGCGGCCCAGGCGAGCGCGGCGACCAGGGCGGCGCTGGCGAGGGCGCGGATGGCCAGGTGCAGATCACCGGCGAAGGGCAGGAGCACCGCCACCACCAACGGACTGGCGAACTGGCCCAGGTAGAGGCAGCCGGTGTAGCCACCCATGCCGCGACCCCGGGCGCGGGCGCTGAGGGCGCCCATCACCGGCGCCATGGTGTTGGGCACCAGCATGCCGACGCCCAGACCGTGGATGGTCACCGCCACCAGCACGGTCTCGTAGTTGCGTGCGGTCACCAGCAGCCAGAGACCGCTGCCCATGCAGGCCAGCAGCACGGCGTTGCAGCCGGCCAGGCCCCACCAGCGGCGCAACAGCGGCCAGAGCAGCGGTCCGCCGAGGGTGGCCAGCAGGCCGAGGCCCGCCGAGGCGCCGATCAGGGTGCTGGAGGTCACGCCCAGTTGCACCAGCAGCAACGGACTCTGGATGGGCACCACCACGCTGAGCACCATGCCGGCGAAGACCAGCAGGTAGTTGACGAGCAGCGGCAGGGGCGCACTGCGCTCGGGACCTTCGTCGAGGCGACTCTGGACACTGGCGCGGCTGGGCTCCCACAGCAGCCGCAGCATGAAGGGCACCAGCAGCAGGGGCAGCAGATAGAGATAGAAGGGCGTGCGCCAGGAATGCTCGCCCAGGGCGCCACCCACCACGAAGAACAGCGAGCCCACCAGGCTGATGGTGATGACCTGGCCGTTGACATAGGCCAGGCGCCGGCTGCCCTGCCAGTAATCGGCGATCAGCGTCACGCAGCAGGTCATCACCGCCGCTTCGGCCAGGCCGAAGACCAGGCGCGCGAGGGTGATGGTCGGCAGCGACTGCAGCAGCGCCGGCAACATGCCAAGCAGCGCATAGCACAGCGTCGCCAGGACCAGCAGGCGCTTGCGCCCCAGGCGGTCGGCCAGCCAGCCGGCCAGGGGAGCGAAGAGGGCGATGGCCAGGGCAGGGCCGGTCATCGCCAGGGGGATCAACAGATCGGCCCGGGGTTCGACGGGGCCGAATTCGGCGCCCAGCTTGGGTATGATCGGCGCGACCATCACCGAACCCATGATGGTCAGGCTGCTGCCGAGCAGGAGTACGGCGCCCTGGCGCCGGCCGGGGGTGGGGCGGGGGGAGGCGTTGGAGGTCATGGGCGGATCCTCAGAAACTGTGGGAGAGCCGCACGGCGAAGGCGTAGCCCTCGGCGCGGTTGCGGGCGTCGACTTCCTTGTAGAGGTGTACCCAGACCGGTGGCAGGCCAGGCTGGAAGAAGCTCAGCGCCGGTCCCAGCGCCAGCACCCGGGCGCGATTGCCGCGGGTGAGTCCGGGGGCGTCGTCGTCGGTGAGCTGGCGGTAGTAGTAGCCGCCCAGACCCAGGGTCCAGGGGCCTAGGTGCTGCCCCACGGCGAATTCGTGACGGTATTCCGTGCCGCTGCGGTAGTCGGTGGCGGGGTTGCGACTGTTGAAGTCGGCCTGGAAGCTGGACGAGACCTCGAAGCCCGAATCGCTGATGTAGCTCAGGTTGAGCATCGGCGAGACGGTCCAGTGGTTGGTACCCGGATTCACCAGTCGCCGTTTGTCGTAGTCCCCGGTGGGCGCCTGCACCTGGAACCAGAAGTTCACCCCCAGGTTGCGCGAGGGCTCCCATTGCAGGATCAGCGGAATGACCTGGATGTCGGCCTGGCGGAAGAGCTCGGCGCTGTCGGAAAACACCGGCACGCCATTGGCCTTGACGGTGAGATCCGCGTCCATCTTGAAGAACGGCTGGACCCCGCCAAAGCCGTAGCGGGCGCCCAGCACCCGGGTGTCGGTCATCTTCAGATAGGCCAGACCCAGGGAGAGCACATCGATGGAAAAGTCGTTGCCATTGTCGCGGCCATGACTGTCGCGGAGGGTGGTGGCGCGATAGAAGTTGGCGCGCAGGCCCAGGGTGCCGTGGGGCGTGGGCGGCGGGGTGAAGCCCGCGCCGAAGTCGTAGACCCCGAAAGCGGTGGTGGGCGAGCCGCTTTCGGTGGCGTGGCTCGCGGCGGTCATCCCCAGGGTGGCGAGGCCGACGGCAAGGACGTGAAGCTGGCGGGTAACGTTCATGGAGTTCCCTCTTCTTATTGGCCATTCGAGCCTGAGGGAAAGCCGTTACCCGCCGTTAGCCAGATTCAGCACTTCTGCGTGGCGGCCTTGAGGGTGGCGGAGGGCAGTTGCCCGAACAGTCTCTGGTAGTCGCGGGCGAAACGGCTGAGATGGCAGAAACCCCATTGGGCGGCGACGTCCTGTACCGATTCGCCCGCGCCCCGGCGCAGGGCACGGTGGGCCGCATTGAGGCGCAGGGTCCGCAGATAGGCCACCGGGTTGATGCCCAGCGTCTCCTGGAAACAGTACTGCAACTTGCGTCGACTGGCGCCGACTCTGTTGCACAGTTCGAGGATGCTGGGCGGCTGGTCCGGATGCGCCAGGGCGTATTCCCGTGCCCGCCGGATCACCCGCAAGCGCGCACTGGGGGCCAGTTCATGAGGTTCTCCCGTATCGAGCAGGTCGAGCAGGTGCGTCAGCACGGTGTCGCGTAGCACGGTACGCGTGCGCGGATGCGCCAGCCAGGTGAAGATCCGCGCCTCGGGCGCGAAGAGCTCCTGGGCCAGCCGCGCCAACGCCAGGTAGGCGCCCCCCGCCGGCAGCCGATAGCAGCCGGGCAGGTCGCGCACGCTCAGGCTACTGCGCTGGCAGGCGAGCAACTGCGCCATCTCGCCTTCCGGCAGGTTGATGCAGAGCAGTTCGAGATTGGCCGGCGTGCGCAGCTCCGGCAGGTCGTCCCCGCGCGCCACCAGCAACTGGGCGTCATGCAGGGTATGACCGGCACAGTGCAGGGCGCCCGCGTTCCCGATGGGCAGGCTGAAGGTCAGGGTGTTGCCCTGGGCTTCGCCACTCTTGAGCATCGCCTGGTTGGATCTGTCCCGCAGCAGGCTGAGATCGTCCAGCCAGAGATCGCTGAGTTCGCCGTGGAAGCGCCCCGCCGACAGCTGATCGTATTGCATGCGCCAGCCCTCGACGCAGAGCGCGTGCTCGTCGATGTCACCGGTATACCGATGCCGGACGCGCGGCGGTAACGCGAGGGAGCCGTCTTGGTGCATTTAGGAAACCTTTTGGGTAGCAAAGGGCCGGTAGTGCGGAAGCTACAAGTTTCGTACCTCAAGGCAGGATTGCGCGGCAAAGGTGCCAATTCTGGCTAGTGCGGCGTGTTCTGCTCGCCGCTGCCCTTACCGGGCACCGCCGATTGGCTACTCTGGGAAGACCCAACAACAAGGATGCAACCGATGCGCCATCTGTCCGCTGGATCCCTGCGTTCCTCGCTCGCGGCCATTGCCTGCTTGGCCAGTGCCACGGCCCTTGCGGTCACCTTGCCGGCAACCGATATCCCCGCCCGCCAGGAGGTGCTGACCTTCACCTCGCTGACCCTGAGCGATCAGCAATTCCTGACCGGGGACAAGGGCGGCACCGAGGTCCTGCTCGGTGGCGTGCTGTCGCTGCCGCCAGGCGAGGGCAGGGTACCGGTGGTGATTCTTCAGCATGGGTCGGGCGGGGTGGGCGCCAACATCACCTACTGGCAACGGCAGCTCAATCAGGCCGGCATCGCCACCTTCGCGGTGGATGGCTTCTCGGGCCGGGGCATCACCAGCACCACCACCGACCAGGCCCAGCTGGGGCGGCTCAATTTCGTGCTGGATGACTATCGCGCCGGCGCCTTGCTCGCGCGGCATCCCCGGGTCGATCCAGGCAAGATCATCCTCATGGGCTTTTCCCGCGGTGGGCAGGCCTCGCTCTATGCCGCCATGGAGCGCTTCGACAGACGCTGGAAAAGCCAGGACTTCCAGTTCGCCGGCTATCTGTCGTTCTATCCCGACTGCTCGATCAGCTTTCGCGAGCAGGACAGGGTCGTCGCCAAGCCGCTGCGCGTCTACCATGGCCTGGCCGATAACTACGATCCCTATTCCCGCTGCGAGGGCTATTTCGCCACGCTCGAGCAGCAGGGGGCCGATATCCAGGTGCATACCTATCCTCATGCCGAGCATGGCTTCGACAGCCCCTATGTCTGGAGTCCGGTGGTGGTCGCGAAGGGCAGCCAGACCGTGCGTGACTGTCGGATCACCGAGAACGCCAAGGGTGAGTTGATCAACCAGCAGACTGGCAAGGTGTTTTCCTACAGGGACAGCTGCGTCGTGCTGGGCCCCAAGGTGGGGGCCGATGCAGAGGCGACCCGGCAGGCCACCCGGGATGTGCTGGAGGCGGTCAGGGCCATCGCCAACTAGGCAAGCTCCCAGAGCGGCCGGGCTCTTGATTAGGAGTCTCCGAGCGGTTGGTGCCTGGACGCCCAGGCACCGACCGCTCGGACATCGGCCTAGGCGGAGGAGGGGCGCAAGGTCGCAACGGGGCTCGCGCGGACCGATTGACGGGATCGGCATCGTTCCAGGCAGGAGGCAGGCCCGCTGGTCGAAAAAGCCGCCGATATCCCGGTGTAGAGCCTTCAAGTCCGAGCGAGACGGCACTTTTACAAGATGTGTCCAGTCGTAATTCTGGCCTCGCGAGGGCGCTCAAGCGCCCTCGCGCCTCTCCCATGCTCCGCTCCGAGACCACTCCTGATGAATACCGCGAACTGGGCTTATATCCTTATCGTCGTTGCCGGATTCCTGCAGGCCGCCGGTGCGGCCATGAACGGCTCGCTCAACAAGGCGCTGGTCAATCCCTGGCTGGCGACCTCGGTGTCCTTCGTGATGGTCACCTTCGTCGCGATCGGGTTGTTCATCTGCATGCCCAGGCCGCTGCCTTCGATCAGCCAGATCGGCGACATGCCCTGGTGGGCGCCCCTCGGTGGCATCGCCGGCGCCGTGGCGGTCTTCGCCGGTCTGCTGTTCATCCAGCGCCTCGGCGCAGCGCCGGTGAACGGCGTCACCATCACCGCCAACCTCATCGCCAGCCTGGCCATCGATCACTTCGGCCTGTTTTCCATGGAACAGCATGCGGTCAACGGCTGGCGGTTGCTGGGCGCGATCCTGATGATTGCCGGGGTCGTCCTGATTGCCCGGTTCTGAACCTGACCTTCGGTAATCCCTAACGCATGGCGGCCCTCCTGTCCCCGGCTAGGATCGCTGTCGTCACTGCGCCTGGACGGTGAGGATAGCTCTGAGGCGCGGTGGGTCAGGCTAGCCGTCAGCCCTTTCCAGCCAGGCGCGGGCGATCTCTTCGCGGGTCGCGAACCACACCCCTTCGAACTGCCTGGCGTATTCGATGAATCTCTTGATCGCCCGGACCCGACCCGGACGACCGACCATGCGTGGGTGCAGTCCGATCGACATCATGCGCGGTCCGGTCGCGGAATCCTCGTAGAGGACCTCGAAGCTTTCCTTCATGTATTCGAGGAAGTCCGACGCCTGGGACAGACCGGGCGAATTCCAATAGCGGAAGTCGTTGACGTCGGCGGTGTAGGGCACGACGAGATGACGTTTGCCCTCGACCTCGACGAAGTAGGGGACGTCGTCGTTGTAGGCGTCGGAGTCGTAGAGAAAACCGCCTTCCTCGGCCACCAGCCGGCGCGTGTGGATGCTGGCGCCGTAGCGGCAATACCAGCCGACCGGCCGCTTGCCACAGGTGCGCTCGAAGGATTCGACGGCGAGGCGGATATGCTCGCGCTCCTCTTCTTCGCTGAGGCGAAAGACTTCCTCCCAGCGATAGCCATGGCTGCAGATCTCGTGGCCACCGGCCACTGCCGCCTGGGCGACGTCGGGATTCTGTTCGAAGGCTACCGCACAGGCATGGAAGGTCGCGCGCACCGCCTGCTCGTCGAGGATGTCGAGGATCCGCCAGATGCCGACGCGGGAACCGTATTCGTACATGGATTCCATGGCCAGGTTACGGGTGCCGGCGGGGATGGCGTAGCTGCCCCATTCCGTCATGGATTCCTGGTCCGGATCGCCCATGGCGAGCGAGCGCTCGGAGCCTTCCTCGTAGTTGATCACCAGACTGATGGCCAGACGGGCGCCGTTGGGCCAGGTGCCTTGCGGGCGTTGTCTTCCATAACCCACCAAATCGCGTGCAGGTGACAGCATCGGGGTCTACTCCTGAAGTGATTGTTGTGAACTACCTGGTGAGCGCAGGGGCTCAGCAGTCGATGTCCTTCAGCCGTTCATGGTCGAAGGCGCCATCGGTATCGCCCCGGCTGAAGGCGAGTCCCATGGCCAGGGTCTGGGCGATGCAGAAGGAGGCGGTGAGGGAGCGAAAGCCGAGCAGCTCCGCATCGTTGACCTCTATCACCGTCTCCGCCATCTTGCCGATCGGGCTCAGCACGGTGTCGGTGATGGCCACCAGCGTCACACCCGCCTCGCGCGCCTGACGGCAGGCTTCGACGGTGTCCCTCGCATAGGGCGGAAAACTTACGGCGATCAGCAGATCGTCCTGGGCGATGGCGCTGACCTGCTCCGGCAGGGTGCCGCCGCCGCCGCTGATCTGCACGGCGCGTCGGCCTACGCGGGCCAGGGCGTAGCTCAGGTAGGCGGCCACCGGAAAGGCCCGCCGCAGACCGATGACGAAGGTCGTACGTGCGACCTGCAGATGGGCGATGGCGGCTTCGATGTTGGCCTGCTGGTCGCCTTCCGCCAGGTGTTCCAGGGACACGATATTGGCCTGGCTGAACTCCCGCAGGATCGCGCCGACGTCGCTGGGATCGTCCAGCAGCTTTTCCCCGCCGTAATGCCGGATGCGCTCGCTGTGGGTATCGGCGGCCTGTTGCAGCGGCGCGCGAAACAGCCGCTGCAGATCCTTGAAACCGGCGAAGCCCAGCGCCTGGGCCAGGCGGATGTAGGCGGCCGGGGCGATGTTGGAGCGCCGGCCCAGCTCGGCGACCGTGCTGAGTGCGATCTCGTGCGGATTGTCGATGAGGAAGCGGGCCGCATCGCGCAGCCGCTCCGACAGGTGTTCGTGCTGGGCGGTTATGCAATCGCGCAGCTCCGCAAGGGTTTCGGGTAAGGCCATGAAAAACGCTCGGCAGAGGGAAAGGAGAGGCGCCGGTCAGCGCAATTCGGTGATTGCCTGATCCAGCGCGGCGATGAGGCGGTCGATCTCTTCGAGCGTGTTGTAGTGCGCCAGCGACACCCGCACCACGCCACCCTGGGGCGCCAGGCCCAGGGCTTCGATCAGGCGCCGGGCATAGAAGTCGCCGAAGCGGATGCCGATGCGCTGCTCGTCGACCTTGAGCACCACGGCTTCCGAGCGCACCCCTTCCACCACGAAGCTGATGGTGGGCACGCGCGCCTGGACGCTGGTCTTGCCGATGACCCGAACCCCTGGACGCTGGCGCAGAAAGCCCAGCAGCCGCTCGGCGAGGGCATCTTCCTGGACCTCGAAGGCGTCGAATGCTGCCTGCATCCGCTCGCGCTCGCTACCCTGGACGCCCAGTCGGTCGCCGATGTCGAGCAGATAGTCGGAGATGCCAATGCAGCCGAAGGACAGCTCGTAGTTGACGTTGCCGGGCTGCAGTTTGTAGGGCACCACCTCCTGGCCGATGAAGAAGTGGTTGAGGCTGGGAAATGCCAGCAGCAGATCGCGACGGCCCCAGAGTACGGCGAAGTGCGGGCCGAAGGTCTTGTAGAAGCTGTAGACATAGAAGTCGGCGCCGCTGGCCTGCACATCGACCAGCCGGTGTGGCGCATAGGCCACCGCGTCCACGCACAGCTGCGCGCCCACGGCATGGACGCGGCGGGCGATCTCGGCGACGGGATTGATCGAGCCGAGGATGTTGGAGGCGTGGGTCACCGCCACATAGCGGGTCCTGTCGCCGAGCAGCGCCTGCAGGTCGTCCAGTTCCAGCTCGAGGCTGTCGGGATCGACCTGCCAGACGCGCAGGGTGGCGCCGCGGTCTTCGCAGAGCCGGACCCAGGGGCCGATGTTGGCCTCGTGATCGCAATTGGTGACGATGATCTCGTCACCAGGCGCGATCAAGGGCGCGATGGCGCGGCAGAGTATCTGCAGCAGGTGGGTGGTCGAGCCGCCCATGATGACCTCGTCGGGGTGGGCCGCGTTGATCAGCTGCATGACCGAGCGGCGCGCCTGCATCACCCGTTCGCCGGCGGCGACCGAGGGCGGGTAGGAGGCGCCCAGCTGGACGCTGCTGTTGAGCAGGTAGTCGGCCACTCGGTCGGCGACCCCTTGCAACACCAGGGAGCCGCCAGCGTTGTCCATGAAGGCGTAGTCGGCGGCCAGACCGGGAAACTGCTTGCGAACGTATGCGATATCGAGGGAATTCACGCGACTTTCTCCAGCCAGGATCAGTGGTGCAGGATGGCCTGCAGGAAGGCCCGGGTGCGGGGTTCCTGAGGGGCGGTAAAGAAGGGTTCCGGTCTGTTCTGTTCGACGATGCGACCGCTCTCCATGAAGATCACCCGGTCGGCGACGCGGCGGGCGAAGCCCATTTCATGGGTCACCACGACCATGGTGACGCCGGAGCGGGCCAGGTTCTGCATGACGTCGAGCACCTCGCCGACCATCTCCGGGTCCAGCGCCGAGGTGGGCTCGTCGAAGAGGATGGCGCGGGGCTCCATGGCCATGGTGCGAGCGATGGCGACCCGTTGCTGCTGGCCGCCGGACAACTGGCTCGGGTACTTGTGGGCGTGATCGCCCATGCCGACCTTGACCAGCAGCTCCCGCGCGCGGGCATGGACCTCGCGCCGGTTCAGGCCGCGCACCCGGATCGGCGCCAGCGAGACGTTGTCGAGGACGCTCAGGTGCGGATAGAGGTTGAAGCTCTGGAAGACCATGCCTACTTCGCTACGGATACCGGCGAGGCGGGGTCCGTTCTCGACCCGTTCCCCGGCCACGCGGATATGGCCCTGCTGGTAGTTTTCCAGCAGGTTGATGCAGCGTATCAGCGTCGACTTGCCGGAGCCGGACGGGCCGAGGATGACCACCACCTCGCCTTCCTCGACCTGCAGATTGATGTCGCTCAGCGCCTGGAAATTGCCGTAGTACTTGTCGAGGTGTTCGATGTCGATCAGGGTGCTCATGCGGTCTTGCCTCCCATGCCATTGCGTCTTTCGACCCAGCTGACCAGTTGCACCATGGGCAGGAGCAGCAGCAGATAGAGCAGGGCGGCGCCCACCAGCGGGGTAGGGTTGGCGGTCAGGGCCTGGGCCTGGGTGGCCTGCTTGAGCAGGTCCGGCATCGCCACCACCGAGGCGAGGGCGGTGTCCTTCATGACGTTGATGCAATTGCTGGTCGTGGGCGGCAGCACGATGCGGATCGCCTGGGGCAGCACGACATCGCGCATGGTGTTGAAGAAGCTCATGCCCTGGGCGGCCGACGCCTCGAACTGACCACGGGGAATGGCTTCGATGCCCGAGCGGAAGATCTCGGCGCTATAGGCGCAGGACACGAGGGAAAGCGCGCTGGCCGCCGCCGCGAAGGAGGACAGGCGGATACCGACGAAGGGCAGCGCGTAATAGATCAGGACCAGCAGGACCAGCAGCGGGATTGACCTCATGATGTCGATGTAGATGCGCGCCAGCAGCCGCACCGGCGCGTAGGAATACAGGCGCAGCAGCGCCAGCAACAGGCCGCCGACCAGGCCCAGGACGATACTCACGAGGCCCAGCAGAACGGTCACGCCCAGGCCCCGGATCATCAGGGGCAGGGATTCGACCAGCACGTTCCAGTTGAAGAAGGTTTGCAGAAGATCCATGGGATACCTCGGTCACTGCCCGGGGGCGAACGGACGTCGCCCCGGGGCATGCAGCAGCGGCAGGGCTCACTTGGGCGCGGCGGAGACCTTCAGGGTGCTCGATTCCTTGTCAGCCTCGGTACCGAACCACTGTTTGTGGATGGCGCCCAGGGTGCCGTCTTCCTTCATCTTGCTGATGATGTCGTTGACCTGATCGCTCATGGCCCAGCCCTTGGCGTGCATCAGCGAATAGCGCTCACCGGTGGGGATGCGGGCGACGACGGAGAATTGCGGCTTGTCCTTGATGTAGTAGAGGACGGCGGGGATATCGCTCAGGTAGCCATCGATGCGCCCGGAGCCCAGGTCCAGCATGGCCGGTGACAGCCCTTCGTAGCGCGAAACGTCGGCGAACTTGTATTCGTTCTTGTGCTGGCCGATCCACATGTCGCCGGTGGAGCCGGTATCGACACCGACCACCTTGCCATTCATGTCCGCAAGGCTTTTCACCTTGGAGTTGGTCAGGGTGGTCAGCGACTGGTCGCTGTCGAAATAGGGTTGAGCGAAGGCGACCGATTCCAAGCGTTTGGGCGTGATGGTGATGGACGAAATCGCGATGTCGACGCGTTTCGACTGCACCGCGCTGAACAGGCCGTTGAAGGGAATGTTGACGAAATCCACGCTCTTGCCGGCCCGTTTCGCCACTTCCTTCACCACATCGACTTCGAAGCCGACGAAGTCCCCCTTGGCGTCCTGGAACTCCCAGGGCACGTTGCCGACGTTGGCCCCCACCGTCCAGTCGGCCGACCAGGCGGGCAGGGCTACTGCGGCGGTCATGAGCAGACCCAACGCTATCTTCGCTTTCATCTTCACTCCCTATTTTTCGGTGCGGTCAGTGGCTTTTTCCTTACGACGTCGAGCCGAGAGTAAGGCGATGAAATTTTTTATTCAATAGTCTTTTTTAATGAATATTTTGCTCCAAAATTGTGCGAAGCAGCCCAGTGGCTGCCCTCGTACAGGGGCTCTGCGCGGGTTTTCCTGGCTGCATTTTCAGTCAATTGCCGGAGCTAGACACCTCCAGCGGCTGGTCGCGTGCATGCCCGAAAATGAGTCACGAGACCTCTGGCCTGATGCTCGGGCCGTAAGCTCTCTCGCTGGCGGCGGACGAATGACAGCCTCCGCTGCAGCAGCGCGGCTGGGTCGTGGGCGACTGGCCTGGGCTATCCCCGGCCAAGGGCGGGTCTGCTCCCAGGACACTCGCTCAGAAAAGCGTCGCCGGCAGCCTGCTGTGGGCTCCGGGCAGTCCGGAACGGCCCCGAATTTCCCCTATGTCCTTGTGGCGACTACAGTTGTCTGACTAATCCAACAATGCCAACAAGGAAAGCCTGATGTCCGCTCCGTTCTTCCGTACCACCCTCGCTGCCGTTCTCGCCTGCTGCATCGTCATGCCCGCCAGTGCCGCGCTCGATGCGCGCATCCAGACCGCCGCGGAGCAGGCCAAGGCGCCGACGCTCAAGCTGCTGGAGCAACTGGTCAACATCGACTCGGGCTCCGGCTACGCGCCGGGGCTGACCGAGGTGGGCAAGCTCGTCAGCGCGGAATTGAAGAAACTCGGCGCCACGGTACAACAGGTGCCCAACACCGCGCCGGACAAGAGCCAGCACCTGGTGGCCACGCTCAAGGGCAATGGCAAGGCGAAGATTCTCCTGCTGGCGCACATGGACACGGTGTTCAAGGAGGGCACGGCCAAGGCCCGGCCCTATCGCACCGATGAAAAGCGCGCCTATGGTCCGGGCGTGTCCGACGACAAGGGTGGCATCGTGGTCGCCCTGGCGGCGCTGGAAATCCTCAAGCAGCTCGACTTCAAGGACTACGGGCAGATCACCCTGTTGCTGGATGCCAGCGAGGAAACCGGTTCCCAGGCGGCCACCGAGCTGATCGCCAGCACCGCCAGGCAGCATGACGTGACGCTGAATCTGGAGCCGGGTCGACCGGCCGATGGCCTGGTGGTATGGCGCAAGGGCAGCGCCACCGCCGTGGTGGAGGTCAAGGGCAAGTCGTCCCATGCCGGCGTCTCTCCGGAACTGGGACGCAACGCTGCCACCGAGGTCGCGCACCAGGTGCTGCAACTGGGCAACCTGGGCGATGCGGAGAAGAAGACCTCGGTCAATTTCACCGTGATCGAGGCGGGCGAGCGCATCAACGTGATTCCCGACCACGCCGTCGCCAAGGCCGACGTCCGCGCCGCGCTACCCGAAGAATTCGACCGGGTGGAAAAGGACCTGGCGCGAATCGCCGCCAACAAGCAGATCCCCGATACCGAGGTGACCACGCGGCTGGAGCGTGGCCTGCCGCCGATGCCGCAGACGGCGGCGAGCGATCGGCTGCTGGCCATGGCCCAGGGCATCTATGGCGAGTTGGGCCGTAAGCTGACCGTCGAGGGCAGCGGTGGCGCCGCGGATGCCAGCATCGCCGCCGGTGCCGGCGTGCCCACGCTGGACGGCTTCGGCATCGTCGGCGGCAAGCTGCACACCCCCGAGGAGTACGTCGAACTGGACAGCGTGACGCCGCGTATCTATCTGCTCACCCGGATGCTGGTGGAGCTGTCCAAGGGGCAGTGACGGCCTGGGCCCCCTGATGAGTGGGGGCCAGCGCCCAGGGGCTAGCGATCAGGGCGCGCAGTTGCCTGCCTTGGTGAAGCCTGCCGCCTTCGCCTCGGCTTCGGAGGCGAACTTGACCTGGTTCTTGGGCGACACCTGGGCGTAGCTCGGGCAGCCTTGCGGCAGGTGATAGACGTGGCTGTTGCGGTTGCCGATGATCGCGCCCTGGCTGGCAGCCGCGGGGTTATCGGTCTTGGCCGGTGCCTTCGGCGCCGATTTCGGTCCGGGCAGCGGGCTGACGATGCCGTCGCCCACCGGCTGGTAGCCCAGCGTCCAGTGCCGTTCGCCGGACACGAAGGGATTGCCATAGCCCATCACCGCGGCGATGCGTCTGTCCCTTTCGCGCTCCCAGGCGGTGACCGGCTGCTGCTTGTCCCAGGCCATGAGCAGTTGCTGCTGCTGGCGCGACATGTTCAGGCCGTAGCGATCGAACATGTAGAAGGTGACCCGGGCGACCAGTCCCTTGACCTCGTCGCGCGGTTCGGCGGCGCGTTCCTGGAAGTCGATCCTGGTCGTACAGCGGCCATATTGCGGCTGCACGCCCTGGGCCATGCCGTAATTGAAATTGGCCCGGTCCCCATTCACCTCACCCACGGCGGGGTAGAGGTTGAAGAGGTCGGCCTCCATCGCCCGGAACACCGGGTCATCCGCCACACAGTGTTCCCGCCCGCCGTTCTGCCAGCATTGGCGCTGATGACCGAAGGTCCAGGCCGGCACGATGTGCTCCCACTCGGTGCGTTCCCCACGGGTTTCCTGCTTGCGTGCCTGGAAGCCGCAGGAGGCGGCATCGACCCGTCCTCCGGATTTACCGACCCACTCCCACTGGCAGCCGCAATAGAGGTCGCCCTGGGCGCTGGTGTTCTGGTCGAAGTAGACCTTTTGTCTGGCGATTACCTTGGCTTCGACAAAGGTATCGGGCGCTGCGGCGAGCGCGGATGAGGCCAGCAGCGTGGCCAGGAGAAGCGAGAGCAGAGGGCGCATGTATCTTCACAGCTTATTTAGGGCGCCGAATTGTATAGCTTTTACCTGCCTGATGGCGGGTGCAGGGTTGCGGATGCCTCAGGCAGGCGCTCTAGCGCAAGGGGCTGGAAAACACCACGGCGGAACGCGCATTCAGCAACAATGAGATTCGCTACGATTTGTGAACCAAATCTCATAACCATGTCTGATGACGCAGTCTGTAATTTGTCCGGAGTGTTTTATGAATGGCCCCAACCCCTGCTGTGATCTGGGCATGAGCACCTCGTTGCTGGAAGAGGAGCTGGCCGAGCGCAAGATGCGTCTGGCCGAAGCCCAGGCCGATGCTCAGCGCCAGTTCCTGTCCTATGCGGACGAGCACGCCTGCATCGCCGTGCTGGAGCGGGCGCTGGCCAAGGCCTATCGGTTTTTCTAGCGTGTAGCTGCCGGCGCTGGCGTGGGGCTTCCGGATTCCGGCGCAGGGAGGTGCCTGTTCAGGTGCTCCCTTGGCCGGCGCGACGGTAGCCGCCGCGCTTCGTCACCGGGTCGACTAGCGCCTCAATTCTGGTTGTAGCAGCCGTTGCCAAACGCCAGGTAGTCCAGCTCATGTTCCCGGCCGGCGTGATCCAGGTAGTCGAGGCGTGCCGGCACGATGCCGCACTGGGCGTTCAGGTCGGTCTGGCTGACGACCCTGTCGACGTCGAGGGGGACGAAGAAGCCGGGCTTGTCGTGGATCAGGGCGGAATTATCGGAAGCGGCCAGGGCGGAGCCGGTGGCGAGCAGACCGAAGATGCCGAGCAGCAGTGCTTTCATGGAGAGTCCTCTTGAGTGGGGGTAGCTGTTCGCTGACCGGGCCACTTTAGGAGGGCAGGGGGAACGCCAGGCTGACCGGCGGATGACAAATCGGTCATGGAGGCTGTCGCGGGCCGCGCAGAAGGCCGTGATATCCGTGCGGCTCGAGGGTACGACGGCAAGAAGCGCCCTTGCGCAGCGCTCCCTGCCATGCGGGCACCGCTCAGACCGAGCAGTCCAGCGCCTTGCCCGGCACCTGGCGCCGCCCCCAGGACAGCATGACGATCACCAGGACGCAGCCGATCAGGATGGCGCCCGCCGACAGCATGAAGAGACTGCGCCGGTCGTTGCCTTCGATGAGCAGACTCAGCAGGGTCGGCGCCGCGGCCGCCGAGGCGACCTGTACCACACCGACCAGCTTGGTCAGGCGACCGCTCGGGTCGTGGGTCACGACCGAAGACATGTAGTAGGACAGTGCCAGGTTCCAGCCGAAGTTCATCAGGAACACCGCGAACAGCAGATCCGCCGCGGTGTGGATGCGCGTAGCCAGTAGATAGATGGCGCCGAGCACGGCCAGGGAGCCAGTGAGGATCATCGGCACGCGGCCCAGGTGCCGCCCGGCCAGGGTTGGCAGCGCCGCACCGGGCAGACCGCCGAGCAGGCCGATGCTGATCGCACAGCCGATATCGACCGGTGCCACCCCGGCGTCTCGGGCGATGCCTTCGACGAAGCCCCACAACGAATAGATCGACAGCTGCAGGAACAGCATGCCGAACAGCGAGCAGACGCCGATAACCGTCAGGCCGGAGCGCAGCGACGCCTTGTCCACCAATTGCGCTTCCGGACTCTGCCTGGCCGGCAGGCAGAGGCTCAGGAAGCAGACCAGGCCGAACCAGGCGGCCAGGTAGTAGATGGCCCCGGCGAAGCCCTGCCATTCGGCGATCATCGGCATGAGCACCGCGCTGCTCGCGAACAGGGCGGTCTGCACGAACAGCAGGATACCGAAGGACCGGTCCTGGCCCGGCATGCTGCCCAGCCAATAGATGGCGTAGGAGTAGAGCACGCCCGAGCAGAGACCCGAGAGGCCGCGCAAGGCCAGCAGCGGATCGAGGGTGGTGACGCTGGCGGTCGCCGCGTTGGCGAACAGCAGGAGCAGGGCGGTGCCCAGGGCAAGGGTGCGCGGTCCGAGAAAGCGGATCAGCGGCAGGTACAGCAGCGTCCCGACGATGGAGCCGCACATCTCCACGGACATGGTCCAGCTCTGCTGCGCCAGGGTCAGGCCGAGGCGTTCGGTCAGCAGTCCGATGAAGATCGGCTGTACACCGATGACGAGGATCGAGGCGGCGGCGATCGCGATGCAGGCGGCGCGTATTAGGCTTTGGTTGGCGATGGTCATGGTCAATTACCTGCCGGCTCGGCCACGGCGTGGCCTGCCGCTTCAGTAGAAAGCCGTGCTGCGAGAGGGGTGGCCGGTCAGGTGAGGCGATAGCAATGGATGGCCACCTGGTCGGCGGCGGGATAGCCCACCTTGCCGATCATCACGCTGCGGGTCAGCCAGTCGAGCCTGCCGCTGGCCACCTGGAAGCGCGGCGTGCAACTGCAGTGATAGTCCTCCTCGGCGATGGGCCATAGGCCCTGGGCGACCTGCGCCCGGCCCCGGTCGCTGAGAGTGATCACGCCGGTGTTGTGGATGTTGATCCACTCGCCCTGGTCGCTGCGCAGGCTGTAGCGTGCGTCCAGCTCGCCCACGCCGTCGCTGCGCAGCAGATAGAAATCCGCGCCGCCGGCGATCACCTCGCCGCGCACGTTCAGGCCTTCGAAGTGCCCGCCGGTGATCCGGTAGTTGCTGCGCTGGCCATCCGTGCAGACGCCCAGGCCATCGGCGGGGTCGATGAGGACATGGAGGCTCAGCACCCATTGCAGCGTCGGCACGGCGATCCCGTTTTTGGTATTCATCACGCTCTCCTGTGCCCCTCGGGGCAGTGGTGGCTGGTGGTCAGTAGCGATAGGTGAAGTACAGCTCGAGAGCACTGAAGCGGTCGTTGTCGCCGAACGCCTGGCGGGCGGCCGACCTGGCCTGCACCCAGTTGTACGAGAGCGAGCCGTAGAACTGCCGATTGGGCGTCCAATCGAGATACACCGCGGTCTCGTCGGCGAACCGCCGATCGCTGACGGCGGCGCCGCGGAAGTTGGCCTGGTCGAGCCAGAACTGGTAGTGGATGACGCCCAGGGTGAAGGTATCGTCGAGGCGGTTTTTCAGCGAGAACTGCTGGACGCGCTCGTTGCTGTTGAACAGCAGGTAGTTGCCCACCACGTCGCCCACCAGCCAGGTGCTCCAGTCGGTGAAGCCCTTGCTCAGCGGATCCCAGCCTTTCTGGCGGTTGTCAGTCGGGTCGCTGTCACCGGAGAAGACGGCATGGCGATAGCCGAGGGTGGGGGTGAAGGGCAGGTCCTGGAATTGATAGTCGGCCTGGACGTACCAGGCGCTGGCGTCGTAGCTGAGGGCGCCGTTACCACCACGCTGCATCGCGTATTCGCCATTCAAGGTGAGATTCGGCAGGCCCGGCAGATGACCGCGCAGGGCCCGCAGGTTGTACACCCCCATGCCGTCGCGGCGGACCGCGGTGCTCTTGTTGCTGGCCAGGGTATCGACCGTCATGGCCAGGGCGCCGAGGGTCACCTGGCCGTCGAGGTCGTAATCCAGGTTGGCGCCGCTCAGGCGGAAGTCGCCATAGTGATCGTCGGTGCGCAGGGTGAAGGCCTGTGCCTGGGCCGGGCCATGCCCCCACGCCAGGATCGCGGAGTCACGGAAGGCAGTGCGCGGGCCGAGCCAGTAGGCGCCATCGCCGAACAGATCGAGATTGCCGTCCATGACGATGAAGCCGGTGCCGACCATGAAGTTCTGGCGGCCCGCGGTGAATTTCCAGTTGCCCACCTGTACCCCGGCATAGCCTTCTTCGGGGGCGAAGCGGCCATCCGAGCTGCGGGTGAAGCCACCGGCATCACCGTCACCAAGGGTGATGGCGCCGACCACCGAGCCACCGGCCAGCAGGTGGACGCTGTCGCTGAGCGAATAGTCGAGGGTGACGCCGGGTTTGGCGTAGAACTCCTGCCAGGCGCTGCGGCTGCCCTCATTCCTGCCACTGCGGACATCCATGCGACCGGCGCCGAAGTTGACGCCCCGGGTGGTGATGGAACCGGCGCCCACCGTCAGGTTGAGGTCGCCTTTGAGGTTCCGGTAATCGAACGGATAGCCTGCCTGGGCCGGCTGACTGGCCAGCGGCAGGCCGAGCGCCAGCAGCACGCCGGGAAGGCGCTTGGTTATGCACATGTGGAGCTCCTGACTATTTTTCTTGTATTACAGGGCAGTGAAGGGTGGCCAAGGCGACCACCGGATACCTGGCGCAGCAGGTGGGAGCGCTGGCGGGCCGGCGCTCATCGATCTCGTTAGGGGGGGATCAGCCGCGCAACTGGGCAGCGATGGCGCGCAGCAGGCGTACGGTGTCGATGTCCAGTTCGGTGACCGCCTCGGGCAGCGACGACTGCTTGACGATCACCAGATCGGCGGCGAAATCGACGAACAGGTACTGGCCATGGATGCCGCTGGCCATGAGGGCCGAGCTGTGGTCGTTGAAGACGTACCACTGGCTGCGGTAGGAGGCGCCCGGGGTCCAGTCGGAGAAGTCCTGGTGCACGCCATAGACGGCCGGATCCCCGCCGGCCGCGATGGCCTGGATCACCGCCTGATCGATGACCTGCTGGCCGTCGACCACACCGCCGTTGGCCAGCATCAGACCGAAGCGGCCCATGTCGCGCAGGGTGGCGTTGAAGCCGGCGCCGGCGACGCTGCGGCCCCAGGGATCGGCCATGAAGTAGGCGTCGCGCTCGCAGCCGAGTTGCTGCCATATCCGCTGCAACTGCTCGGCGCAGCCCAGGCCGCTGGCGCGCTCCATGACCCAGGCCAGCACCTCGGTGGTGGCGGTCACGTAGTGGAAGAGGCCGCCGTGCTCGCATCTCTTGCGCAGCGACGGCAGGTACTGGTACAGCGACTCGTACTCGGCGTACGCGGGCGGCGCCGGCTTGAAGCCACAGGCGTAACCATACTGGGAGCTTTCCGAGGTGGGATCGTCATACAGCTCGGTGTAGTGGACGCCCACGGCCATGTCGAGCAACTGGCGGATGCTGGCGTCGCCGAAGGCGCTGCCGGCCAGTTCCGGCACATAGCGCTGGGTCAGCGCCTGGGCATCGAGCACGCCATCGTGGATGAGTTGCTCGCCGAGCACTCCGATCAGCGACTTGGTGACCGAGAACATGATGTGGCGGTCAGTGGCGACCTGGCCGTTGAAGTAGCGCTCGTACACCATCCGGCCCTGATGGAGCACCAGGAAGCCGTCGGTCTTGCTGGCCTGCAGATGGTCGAGGGCGCTGACGCTGCGGCCGCAGCTGCTTTCGAATCGCAGTTCTTCGAGGGCCACGGGTGCATGGGCCAACACCCTGTCCGGTCGCGGCCCGGCCGCCACCTCGATAGTGGGGCGCAGGCGCGCCAGATTGCGGAAGCCCCAGCGATTGAACGGCGGTGACATCCAGTTGGCCCAGGTCACGCGCCGGTCCGGCTCGGCTGGAAAGCCCTGCATCAGTACGGGCTCTTGTTCTTGTCTGTCGTACATCTCGCTGACTTCCCGACTCCGGGAAACCAGGGAGCGATCGAGGCTCTGGTTCATCAGGCTCATCCTGGCAGTGGCCCTGCGTAGAGCAGGTACGGGAAAATAATTAACCATGTTAATTTATTTAGTCAATAAAATATTTTCTGTAGCGAAGCCCGGCCAGCTATCCTTTCCGGCACCCCAGCAATCAGGAGCGACGGTGAGCGGGCTACGCGAACGTCAGAAGGAATTACGCCGCACCGCCATCTCGGCCGCGGCGGTCATGCTGTTCCAGCGTCAGGGCTTTCGCGAGACCACCGTCGAGCAGATCGCTCGCGAGGCCGGCGTCTCGGCGCCCACGGTGTTCAAGTATTTCGGCAGCAAGCACGAGATCATCCTGGAGATGATCAAGGAGTCCGATCGCCGGGCCCTGATCGACGTGCGCCGGCACCTGCGCGACTTCGCGGATCCCGTCGATGCGCTCTGCCACCTGGAGCACCTGCTCATCAGCTACGCGCTGGACGTCCTGCCCGCCGCCCTCTGGCGCGAACTGCTGCCGCTGGTGCTGGTAGGAGGCGACAGCGGTCTGCCCCAGGCCTACCGGCAGATGAACCGCGGCCTGCAGGACGAGATCGCCAAGGTGCTGCGCGAGTTGCAGGCCGCCGGCAAGTTGCGCGCCGACCTGGATGTGCAACTGGCCGCCTTCCTGCTCAACGACTACTCCCATCTGCAGCTGCTGCGCCTCACGGCCAGTGACCCGCTGGATCGCGAAGGCCATGCGGCCAACGTGCGCAATACCACGCGCCTGATCTTCGAGGGCATGCGCGCGCTGCCGCCGTGAGGCGCTAGCGGCTTCATCAGCCTCGGCGTTGTCTTCCCGCGTCGGCTGGCGTCTCGCGAGGTATGGCTCAGGGAGAGTGGCGGGTTGACCGGCGATCCGATTGCGAGGGCAGGGGGATCGCGACGCCAACCCGATATCGAGTCGAACAAGGCAGGCACCTTTCACCGATCCCAGCAGGGATTTGCCCAGCCCTTTTCAGATGCGCCTATAGTTAGCCCGCGCGTAGCTTGCGGAGCGTGCGGCTTTCAACGGGCCGGCCCGGCTCGCGCGTGCCAGGCATCGGTGCGCAGCCTGTCATGGCGGGCCGTTTGGAATAACAAGGTAACTGGGGTGCTTATGCCTATAGCGGGCTTCTTGATGCTGGTGGGTTGCTATCTGGTGGGCGCCTATATGACGACTCATATAGGCGGCATTCCGGCCAGCGTCATTGGGATCATCGTCCTCTTCATCCTGCTGATGCTGTTGCGTCGAGTGCCCGAGGGCGTGGAGACCATGGCCGGCAACCTGCTCCAGTACCTGCCGCTGATGCTCGTGGTGCCGGCGGTGGGCATCGTCGACTTCAGCGGCCTCGAAGCCTCGGTATGGCTGCGCCTGGTGCTGGTCATCGCCCTGTCTCTGCTGGTCACGGTGCCGCTGTGCGGCTGGCTGCTGCAGTACCTGATCGGTAGAAGCAAAGACCATGTCTGATCAAGCCCTCGCACCCCTGCTGGCCCTGTCCCTGACGCTCGCGGCCTATCAGCTGGCGCTCGTGCTGCAGCAGCGCCTGCGCCTGGTCATGCTGCAACCGGTATTGGTCACCACGGCCCTCGTCGCCACCGTGCTCTGGATCGGCGGCATTCCCTACGAGCAGTATCGAAGCGCCAGCGGGATGCTCTCGATGCTGCTCGGACCCACCACCGTGGGCCTCGCCGTTCCGCTCTACAAGAATGCCCAGCGCGTGAAGGCGCTGGGCAAGCCGCTGCTGATAACCCTCCTGGTCGGCGGCGTCGTAGGTGTCTCCCTGACCTTGGCCCTGGGCTGGCTGTTCGGCTTGTCGGAGACCCTGCTGATGAGCCTGGTGCCGAAGTCGGTCACCATGCCGATCGCCTTGCCACTGGCGGATCATTTCGGTGGCATCGCGCCCCTGACCGCGATGATCGTCATGTTGACCGGCGTGATCAGCACCACGCTGGCGCTGCCGCTGCTCAAGGTCTTCAAGGTGGAAGATCCGGCAGCCCGCGGCCTGACCCTGGGCATGAACGGCCATGCCATAGGCACCGCCCATGCGTTGCGCGAAAGTCAGGAGACGGCGGCCTTTTCGGCACTCGGCATGATCCTGCTCGGCATCCTGACGGCGCTGGTGCTGCCCGGGGTGCTAGGCGCCTGAGCGACCTCGCCCGAGCGGGCGGGAAGGGGCGTGGCAGGCCAGCCCGAGCGTCACGGCCTCAAGGGCTCCTGCAGGGCTCGTCGCAGACCGGCATTGCCCAACGAAAAGGCGATCCCGTCCTCGGCCAGGCCCAGCCCCGCGTTGATCCAGGTATCAGCGGCGTAGCGCTTGCGCAGTGCTATCGCGACCCTGGCCGCGACACAGGCTGCAGTCGCCCCGATCAAGGCAGGCAACAGTCTCGGTTGCCGCCGCACCCCTGCGAGTGCCGCCGCGCTGACGCCGCCGGACAGGGCACGGACCAGCATCGAAGGCGCTAGGGTGCGGTCCGGGGCGAAGGGCAACTTGTCACCCAACAGCTCTGCGGCCGCCAGGGGCAGCAGGTACTGCCGTACGGGCCGCGCCGCGAGCGTACGGGCGGGTTCGCCAACGCTGTCGAGGTCCGCACGTTCCGCCAGAGCCTGGCTGACCAGGGTCGGCGCCAGCATGCTGCGCATGCCGGTCACCACGCCTATGGCCAGGGCGCCCCACAAGACATCGCTGGTTGTCGTCATCGTCGAGTCTCCCAATGGTCGTTCCAATAGGGACCGGGTCCACGGGTGACTGTTCAGCGGGATGGCACCGCAGGTCGCACACGCTCCTCCCGGCTAGGGGTGAGATCAGGCGCTCAGCAATGCCCGCACGTGCGGCCGCCAGGGTTTGTGCACCAGCCGGCCCTTGAGCAGGTCGGCGTCGGCATCCAGCAGTCGCGAGGTCCGGAAATTGTCCCAGTCGTGCTGGAAGGCCGAGCGCGAACGCAACAGCTGGAGCTGCGCCAGCACCGCCTGTTCTTCCTCGGCCGTACTGCAGGGGTCGATCCAGTCGATGCGGCGGTGCTCCCGATCCACCTTGCCTGCCATGACCAGGTGGCCGTGGCGATCGGAGACGGAGATCCGCTTGGGGTGAAAGTCGAGTGTCGCCACGGGGGTCGGATAGCGATCCTGGCGGACCGCCGCCAAGGCGATCAGGAGGACGTCATCGAGCACACCGCACTGGCCGAGCTGGACATGGCCGGCGATATGGAAGGTGCCACGCCCGGCGTCTTCGAAGCGCTCCATCGTCCCATGCAGCAGGATGGTGAATTGCCGCTCGAACAGATCCTGGCGAAGCGACGTACCCGGTACATAGGGGTTGCTGACGAAGGGCTGGCCTTCGAAGTGTCGAATGATCAGATCCATGATGCCTCCGGCGTCCTGGAATCCATCATGCCCCCGAAAGGATGATGGATTCCTTAAGGGTAGACGAAGCAGGCGGGAAGCCAAGCCGGGCCGGCAAGCGTTCCGGTCCACCGTGCCGGTGATCCGCACTCCGCCTGCGAAGCGGAGTAGGGACCTCCCGTCTTGTCATCGCCGCACCCTACGGCTTGCCTGGAACCAGGGCGTAGGGTGCGCGCCCGAGCCGTCCACCTGAATACCGGCGACGGCTCGTGAAGAGTCGGGAATGAACCCGAGGCCTTGGCGACGTTCAGTGACTGACGGCGTGACGGCGGCTGCTCGTGGCTATCAGAAGCGAAAGGCCTGGCGGCCGATCAACAGCCAGTGGCCATTCTGTTTCTGCCAGATCTGGAAGTTTTCGATTTCGGTGGGCACGACCTTCCCGCTGTTCACGGCCTGGGCGGAAAAGTGGTTGCGCACCAGGGCGACGTCTCCGGACAGCGTGATCTTCTGGTTGAGCATCTTCAGATCGTTGAACGCGCTTTTGCCCGTTTCGATGTCGGCGATGAAGGCCTTCTTGTCCTGAATGTTGCCGCTCGAATGGCCGTAGGTCAGGTTGTCCGCGGTCAGGGCATCGAGTTGCGCAATATCCTTGTGCCACATGGCTTGGGTCAGCTTGTCGACAGCAGTGGCGACATCACCTTCATCGCCGGTGGCCGCTGCGACATAGCCGCTGAACAGACACAGGAAACCTACCGCCAATTTCAGCTTTTTCATGCTCGGATCCTTTTGTTGTAGTTGTCGGAAAGGGGACGTAGCAGGCGTCACAGGATGGCCATTCTTGTCGGTCATCGTATGACTATTGGATTGTGCCTTGCTGAAAGGCGTAAGGCCAGCCTTGGCTGCGCCCGCTAGCCCAGCGGAGTCATCCCCGCGGCTGGGCAAGAGGCACGGGCTTTCCATAGGCGTATTTGGCGAGCGGTCACCAGCGATTCTTCCGCCCAAGTGCCGCTCAGTCATCAATATGGACAGTTCATGCGATAACTGATGTATTCATCAGGTCGTCACGAAAGATGATGGCAATAAGCCAGTCGGCAATCGACAGCAGTGCTTTCAGGTAAGACCGCCATGGGCATCGACGACACCGAATTTCCCTCTCATCTCACCCTGGCCAGTCCGCTGGACCTGAACAGAGTCATGGATCAGGCCCGCCTCGATCAGGGCTTCATGCACCGGGTCATCACGGTGCTGGAAGAGTGCGGGGTGGACGATCGTACCGACGAAGAAAATGCGCTGCTCGAGTGGGCACGCAGCTTCCAGCGCCGGCAGCCTGGCGACGCTGAAGACTAGAAGGCCAGAGGTGCCCGCGCTTGGCGTTGGCCTGCCTTGGTCAGGCATTGCGCCTGGTCCGGGATTTTCAGCGACCCACCGGTCCTTGGCAGGCAGCCGCAGCCTGTCAATCCGGTATAAATGTGGCGTCAGCCTTGATCTGAGCTTCCCGTAGGAACCGTTTCTGCCACTAGCCCCAGTGGCAAAGGCGCCAGCAGCGCGGTCTCGGCCACCATGTCGGCGACCCGCTCGTTGAGATCCTGTATGGCCTGGAGGACAGCCTGGACGTCAGGGTCGTCGCAGTCGACCTTGCCCAGCCGCCTGGCATTTTCCTGTAGCTGACGATGGAGGCCGAGCAGCGCCTCCCGGGCTTGGCTCTGGGGATCAGGATGCATGACGGGGTCTCAGGCGTTTATTGGATTGATGGCGCATGGCCACTATGGCCGGATTGTTTTAGCATCGCAATAAACATTAAGACGATGACGCTACCTTTCGACGAGTGGCGGCCGCGCAGTGGGTCTGCCGTCTATTGGGTTGGCTAGCCAATGACAGGCTGGTGATTCGGAGCCCTGATGGGCGGTTCGGCTCCTGCTGCCGAGCCGCTGCGGTGGCATGCCGAGGTCCCGCAGCCAATCCGCTTCCAGGTTCAGTGACGGCAGGGGCAGGGGCAGGCGCAGCGGATATCCACGTTGTGGCTGAATTTCTCTGCACAGATTTCCAGCCACAGGGCGTAATGCCTGAGCCTGACGAATCTCGGGATGGCGCCAATGGAAAGTTCCAGCACGCTGATCAAGGATTCGACGGCGACTGCCCCGCGGTATCCCTGGAGCAGAGCCTCAAACTACGGTGGAGTAGCTTGAGGCGCGACGCCTGGCCTGCCCTGGGGCCGTCGCTTTCGGCTTCAGTAGCCGGCCACCAGGCCATCCTTGCGCGGATCGGAGCCGCCCACGTAGCCACCGGCGACGCGCTGGATGATCTGTGCGCCGCCGAAGGCGAACACGCCGGAGGGCTCTTCCACGGTCACCTCGTGGCCCAGTGCCCGCAGCGCCGCCAGGGTGGCCGGGTCCAGGCTGCTTTCCACCGCGACCCGGCGGCCGCCTTCGAGGCGCCAGCGCGGTGCATCGGCGGCGGCCTGGGGATTCTGCCGGTACTTGAGGATGCGCAGCATCAGCTGCAGGTGCCCCTGGGCCTGCATCGGGCCGCCCATCAGGCCGAAGGCCATCAGCGGGGTGCCGTCGGCGTTCATGGCGAAGCCGGGGATGATGGTGTGGAAGGGCCGCTTGCCCGGCGCCACGCTGTTGACGTGGTCAGGCGCCAGGGTGAAGCCGGCGCCGCGATTCTGCAGACTGATGCCGGTACCCGGCACCACCACGCCCGAGCCGAAGCCCATGTAGTTGGACTGAATGAAGGAAATCATCATGCCGCTGTCGTCGGCCGCCGACAGGCAAACGGTCCCACCGGGCCGCGGGGCGCCATAGCCGGGATCGCCGGCACGCGGCCCGAGCAGCCCGGCGCGTTCACGCAGGTAGGCCGGGTCCAGCAGATGCTCGGCCTGGATGCGCATGTGCGCGGAATCGGTGACATGCTGGTAGAGATCGGCCAGCCCCAGCTTCATGGCCTCGATCGATCGGTGCAGGGTGGCGGGGCTGTCCACGGGATCAGCGCCGATGCCGGCGGCTTCGAGGATACCCAGGCCGGCGAGGGTGGCGATGCCCTGGCCGTTGGGTGGCAACTCGTGCACCACGGCGCCAGCGAAGGGCACCGAGAGGGTGTCGATCCAGTCGGCCCGGTGGGCGCGCAAATCTTCTTCGTCCAGCACCGCCCCGTGTTCGCGGGCATGGCGTGCCATGGCCTGGGCCAGTTCGCCCTGATAGAAAGCGGCGCCTTCGCTTTCGGCGATGGCTTCCAGGGTTCGCGCATGATCGGGCAGGCGCACCAGGGTGCCGGCCCGGGGTACGCCGTTGGCCAGGAAGCAGGCGGCGAATCCGGGCTGGTCCTTGAGCTGCTCCGCGCCGCGGCGCCAGAGTTCGGCGATCAACGGGGTGAGCAGGAAGCCGTCGCGGGCATAGTGGATCGCCGGGCTGGCGAGGGTGGTCAGCGGCAGCTTGCCGTAGCGCTTGGCCAGGGCGACCCAGGCGGAGACGGCGCCGGGCACCGTGACCGCGCCCCAACCGCGGGCCGGCATGGCGCTCTGGCCGGCGAAGTATTCCGGCGTCCAACCGCGCGGTGCGCGGCCGGAGGCATTGAGGCCTTGCACCTTCTCGCCGTCCCAGACGATGGCGAAGGCGTCGCTGCCGATACCGCAGCCGGTGGGTTCCACCACGGTGAGCACCATGGCGGCGGCCACCGCGGCGTCCACCGCGTTGCCGCCGCGGCGCAGCATCTCCACCCCGGCCTGGGCGGCCAGGGGTTGCGAGCAGGCCACCAGGTTGCGGCCCATGACCGGCGAGCGAGCCGAGGAATAGGGGTTGTGATAATCCAGATCGGGCATGACGTAGGGTCTCATTGGTGACGAGGATCGAGGGCGTCGCGCAGGCCGTCGCCCAGCAGGTTGAAGCCCAGCACGGTGAGGTAGATGCAGACGCCCGGGGCGATGGACATCCAGGGCGCCTGCTCCATGAAGTTCTTGGCGGTGTTGAGCATGGAGCCCCAGGACGGCATCGGCGGTTGCTGGCCGAGGCCGAGGAACGACAGGCTGGCCTCGGCGAGGATGGCGGCGGCGATGGTCAGGGTGGCCTGCACCACCAGTGGCGAGAGGATGTTGGGCAGGACGTAGCGCCAGAGGATCCAGCGATCCGGCAGGCCGATGGCGCGGGCCCCTTCCAGATAGTCCTCGTGGCGGATGGCGAGCACCTGGCCACGGGTCAGTCGGGCGAATACCGGCATGGCGGACAGGCCGATGGCGATCATGGCGTTGCCCAGGCTCGGGCCGAGAAAGGCGCCCAAGGCGATGGCCAGGACCAGGAACGGACAGGACAGCAGGGCCTCCACCAGGCGCGAGATCAGGGCGTCCAGCCAGCCGCCGAAATAGCCGGCCACCAGGCCCAGAGGTACGCCCACCAGCAGGGCGATGGCCACCGAGACCACGCCGGCCAGCAGGGAGCTGCGCGCGCCCCACAGCAGGCGCGAGAGCAGGTCGCGCCCGAGTTCGTCGGTGCCCAGCCAGTTCAGCGCCGAGGGCGCCTTGCGTACCGCCAGGAAGCTGGTCTTGAGCGGATCGAAAGGGGCCAGCCAGGGCGCCAGCAGGGCGGCCAGGGCGAAGGTCAGGATCAGGGCGGCGCCGAGCAGCGCACCGCGATTGGCGCTGAACTTGCGCCAGAAGGGCGAGCGGGCGGGGCGCAGGGTGGCCGGGCGGGGCAGGGTCAGGGCGTTCATGCGGCTTGCCTCAGGCGCGGATTTATCAGGCGGTAGAGCAGGTCGGCGGCCAGGTTGAGCAGCACGAAGCCCACCGCCACGCAGAGCACCACCCCCTGGACCACCGCGTAGTCGCGGTTGAACACGGCGTCGACGATCATCTTGCCGAAGCCGGGGATGCTGAAGACCTGCTCGGTGAGCACCGCGCCGCCGAGCAGTTCGCCGAACAGCAGGGTGGTAAGGGTGACGATGGGCATCAGTGCATTGCGCAGGGCATGGCGCAGGATCACCACCCGCTCGCGCAGGCCCTTGGCCCGGGCGGTGCGCACGTAGTCGGCGCGCAGCACCTCCAGCATGGCCGCCCGGGTATGGCGCATCAGGGTGCCGGAGAGGCCGGCGCCCAGCACGAAGGCCGGCAGGATCAGGGTGCGCAGGTTGCGCAGCGGGTCTTCGTGGAAGGGCACGAAGCCGGAGGCCGGCAGCCATTGCAGCTTCACCGCGAACAGCAGGATCAGCAGGATGCCGAGCCAGAAGTGCGGGATGGAGATGCCGGACAGGGCCACCAGGTTGGCGCCGTAGTCCACCGCCGTGCCACGGCGCACCGCGGCGAGGATGCCCGTGGGGATACCGATGAGCAGGGCGATGACGATGGCCAGCAGCGACAGCTCCAGGGTCACCGGCAGCTTCTCGGCGATCAGCGCCGTCACCGGCTGGTCGGTGCGCAGCGAGATGCCCAGGTCACCCTGCAGCACCCCGGCCATCCAGTGCAGGTACTGCACCGGCACGGGGTCGTTGAGCCGGTATTTCTCGCGCAGGAATTCCAGCACCTGGGGATCGCGTTCCTCGCCGGCCATGGCCAGCACCGGATCGCCCGGCAGCAGTTGCTGCAGGGTGAAGACGAACAGCGACACCAGCAGCAGGGTCGGCAGGGCACTCAACAGGCCACGCAGGAAAAGACGTAGCATGGCTATTGCCCGCGGGTGACGCCGGCCAGGCGAATCAGGCCGTCGGGGTTGGGAATGAAGCCTTTGAGGTCCGCACGGGTGGCGATGATGCGCGGGTCGAAATAGAGATAGAACACCGGCAGTTCCTCACGCAGCAGGGTCAGGGCCTGGGCGTAGAGCGCCTGGCGCTGGGCCTGGTCGTTGGTGGTGCGGGCCTGATCGAGCAGTGTGTCCAGCGCCGCGTTGCAGTAGTGGCCGTCGTTCTGGTTGCCCTTGCAGGTGACGAATTGGTGCACGTTGCCATCCGGGTCGGGGCGGCCGGACCAGGCGCTCAGGCCGAGCTGGAAGTTGCCGGCGTGCTGTTCGGCCAGCAGGGTGGCGTATTCGGTGGCGACCAGGTTGACCTCGAAGCCCGCTTCGGCGGCCATGGCCTGGATCAGCTGGCCGACCTGCTGGGCGATGGGGTTGTTGGCGATCTTCAGCTCCACCTTGACCGGCAGGGCGACGCCGACGGCCTTGAGCAGCGCCTGGCTGCGTGCCACGTCGCGGGCCGGCACGGTGAAGGCCTTGTCGTAGTAGGGGCTGCTCTGCGGGAAGGGCTGCACGCTGGGCGCATAGAGACCCTCGAACACCACCTGGTTGAGCGCCTCGCGATCCAGCGCCAGGTCGAAGGCCTGACGCACGCGCTTGTCGCCGGCGAAGGGATTCTTCGCCCGGTCGCCGTTGGCCATATTCACCATCAGCTGCATGTAGCCCAGGCCCGGGGTGTTGTAGAGGGTGAAGCCAGCCTGGCCCTGCAGGCCCTTGACGTCGGTGGGCGCGACCCGCTCGACGATGTCCAGGTCGCCCGAGCGCAGGTTGGCCAGGCGCACCGAGGTGTCGGGGATGGGCAGGAAGACCACCTTGTCGAAGTGGTAGGCGCTGGCGTTCCAGTACTGCGGGAAGCGCTCCAGCACGATGCGGTCCTGCTGCACCCGCTGCACGAAGCGATAGGGGCCGGAGCAGACCGGCTTGCTGCCCACGTCACCCGCGGACGCCTTGGGCGCGAGCATCATGCCGGCGCGGTCGGAGAGCTGGGCGAGCAGGGTGGCGTCGGGTTGCTTGAGGCGGATGCGCACGGTCTGGGGATCGACCACCTCCACGGTATCCACCGAGGCCAGTTCGCTCTTGCGCAGCGAGTCGGGCAGGGTGCGGGCGCGGTCCAGGTTGAATTTCACCGCGGCGGCATCAAACGTCTCGCCGTCATGGAAGGTCACGCCCGGGCGCAGTTGCAGCGTCAGGCTGCGGTTGTCGTCGCTCCACTGCCAGGCGGTGGCCAGTTGAGGGACCAGCTCCAGTTGTGGCGAGACGTCCACCAGCTTGTCGCAGAGGGCGGTGTAGACCAGCCGGCCGGAATAGGTCCGCGAGCGGTGCGGATCGAGCACGTCGGGATCGTCCTGGATGCCGATGCGCAGGGTGGTCTCGGCCAGGGCGGAGCCGCCGGCCAGGAGCAGAAGGGTGGCGGTGAGCCAGGCGGAGGCTTTCATGGGGTGGACTCCAGGAGGGACTGATGACGGTTGAACAGGGCCAGGCGCCGGCTGAAGGCCGCGCTGGTGGCGATCAGGGGCGGCGGTGCGGCGCCGGCGCCAGCGATCTCGCGCCAGAAGTGGCAGGCCACGCGGGCCTCGTCGGAGGTGGCTTCGAGCGGCGGCTTGGCCTCGCGGCACAGCGATCGGGCGTGGGGACAGCGGGTGTGGAAGCGACAGCCGCTGGGCGGCGCCGTGGGGCTGGGCAGGTCGCCGCCGAGCAGGGTGCGCGGTCGCCGTGCCCGTGGATGGCTGACCGGCACCGCGGCCAGCAGCGCCTGGGTGTAGGGGTGCAGCGGCGTCTCGAACAGCGCTTCCACCGGCGCCAGTTCGACGATCTCGCCCAGGTACATCACCGCCACCCGGTCGCTCATGTGGCGAATCACGCCGAGGCCGTGGGCGACGATGATCAGGGTCAGGCCGAAGCGCGCCTTGAGGTCTTCCAGCAGGTTCACCACCTGCGCCTGCACCGAGACGTCCAGCGCCGAGACCGGCTCGTCACCCAGCAGCAGCCGCGGCTCGGCGGCCAGGGCGCGGGCGATGCCGATGCGCTGGCGCTGGCCGCCGGAAAATTCATGGGGATAGCGCCCCGCCAGTTCCGGCGCGAGGCCCACGGTGCGCAGCAACTCGGCCACCCGCTCCCCGCGCTGGCGGCGATCCAGCGGCTTGTGCAGCCACAGCGGCTCGCCAACGATGTCGGCCACGCTCATGCGCGGATTCAGCGAGGCGAAGGGGTCCTGGAAGATGATCTGCAATTCCTGGCGGACCTGGCGCAGCGCCGTCGGACTGAGGTTGCCCAGGTTGCGGCCTTCGTAGATGACGTCGCCGGCGGTGGGCGCGAGCAGGTTGAGCAGCAGGCGGCCGAGGGTCGACTTGCCCGAACCGGATTCGCCCACCAGGGCCAGGGTCTCGCCGCGGCGCACGGCGAAGGAGACATCGCTGACCGCCTGTACCGGTGGCCGCGGACGTTGCAGGAAACCGGCCTGGCCGCCGAAGTGCTTGGTCAGGCCGATGGCCTCGAGAATGGGACGTTCAACCGCTTTCATGCGCTGGTCTCCAGGTGCTGTTCCAGGGGCGCGCGGATACAGGCCACCTGTTGCCCCCGGGCGAGTTCCACCAGTGGCGGCGGGGCCAGGCGACAGGCGTCGAGGACGAAGGGGCAGCGGCTGGCGAAGCGACAGCCGGCGGGCATCTCGGCGGGCGTCGGCACCCGGCCGGCGATGGTCGCCAGGCGGCCCATGCGTGGCCCCAGCGAGGGCATGGAGCCCATCAGGCCGATGGTGTAGGGGTGCTGCGGGTCGTCGAACAGCTGGGCGACCGGGCCGGATTCCACCACCCGGCCGGCGTACATCACCGCCATCTCGTCGGCCACCTCGGCGACCACGCCGAGGTCGTGGGTGATGAGGATCATGGCGCTGCCGGTCTCGGCCTGCAGCCCGGCGATGAGTTCGAGGATCTGCGCCTGGATGGTCACGTCCAGCGCCGTAGTGGGTTCGTCGGCGATGATCAGCGCCGGATCGTTGGCCAGCGCCATGGCGATCATCACCCGCTGGCGCATGCCGCCGGAGAGTTCGTGGGGATAGGCCGCCAGGCGTTGGGCCGCGGCCGGTACCCGCACCTTTTCCAGCATCTCCAGGGCACGCTGGCGGGCGGTCGCCTGACTGCCACCGCGATGGCGCAGCACCGTCTCCATCAGCTGCTCGCCGACGCTGAAGGCGGGATTCAGCGAGGTCATCGGCTCCTGGAACACCATGGCCAGGCGATCGCCGCGCAGGTCGCGGCGGCGCGTCTCGGGCATGGTCAGCAGATCTTCGCCCATGAAGCTCGCCTGGCGGGCCTGGATCCGCGCGGTCGGCGGCAGCAGCCCCATCAGCGCCATGGAGGTCACGCTCTTGCCACAGCCGGATTCGCCCACCAGGGCCAGGGTACGGCCCGGCCGGACGGTGAAATTCAGGCCTTCCACCACGGCGGCAGGAGCGCCGGCGAAGCGTACGCTGAGGTCGTCCACCACCAATACCGGCGCGCTCATAGGGCCTGCTCCAGGGTCTGTTGCAGCACGCTATCCAGCGCCAGTTGCAGGGCGCGCAGATGGGCGCGCATCACCGCCGCGGCGCGGACCGGATCGCGGGCATCGATGCCTTCCACCAGGGCCTGGTGGTCATCGTGGTAGGCCAGCAGGCGCTGGGCGTTGCGTGCGCGGTGACGCAGGTCGCGCCAGATCGGGTCCAGGCGGATGGCGTCGAGCATCTCGAAGAGATCCAGCAGCAGGCGATTGCCGGCGGCCTCGGCGATGCTGCGGTGGAAGGCGCTGTCCCACAGCTCGATGGCGTCGGCGTCCTCGCTGCTGCCCAGGCGCTCGAAGGCGGTGCGCTCGGCCATGCGGCGGATCAGCGCGCGCTGTTCGCCACTGGCGCGCTGGGCGGCCAGGGCGGCGAGATTGGGCTCGAGGTGCAGCCGCGCCTCCATCACCTCGCTGAAGTTGGTGCGCGCGGAGAGCTGACTGAGGGTGAGGGCCGCGCTCGGCGGCGTAGGGCCGACGTAGGTACCCTTGCCCTGGCGGCGCCAGACCTGGCCCTCGGCTTCGAGTACCGCCAGGGCGCGGCGAATGGAACGCCGGCTGACGCCGAATTCACTGGCCAGCTCGCGCTCTGGCGGCAGCGGTTTGTCGGGAACGCTGCTCTGCTGGGTCACCAGGTTGCGCAAGGCATCCAGGGCCAGGCGGGCGCTGTCGTCGGTGTGGATCTGCATCGAACCTTTGCCTCTTAGGTCTGGGCTTTCTCCCGATGCGAAGGTGTTGCCAACGCGGCCGCAGGGGAGATGCGAATACCAGGGGCGGGTGCAAGGCCGATGCCATTTGAAATTGGTTCGCTGGGCCTTTCGGCGCGAGGCTCTGGGGCGATGCCTCGATTCCGCTCGCGGACCGGACCCATGGCATTGGTTCACGCTTGAGCGAACCTTTGGGCGGCTGCTCAGAAGGCGCTGCGCCAGGATGGAGCCAGGTCGCACCGCGGTGGCGCGTTGGGCGGCGAGCCTTTCCAGAGCGACCGCCCGCCCCGAGCTGCGGCAGGCTGACAGGTGTCTAGTCACCGGCCGGCAGGTAGCCTCACGACTTAGCATAAACAGGCGCAGTCGGGACTCTGCCAACGCTGCTTCCGGCAAGCATGAGGGCCGCTCAGCCCACAGCTTGCCTGAGCGTAAAATTCGCAGCGGCAACCGCCTCGCTCAAGGTCGAATCGGCATTCGACCGAGCGGCAGCACGAAAGTGGAGATGAGCGGGCAGGGCGCCTGTCCGATGCCACCTAGACTGGTAAGGCCGTAAATTACGCACCCAAGGTATGGCGGGACCGCTCCGATCTGGTCCGATCCGGGAAGTGGACTGTTTCCTAGGGCAAAGCCCCGTGGCGAAGCAGATGCACGACCTCGTCTTGCGTCTGGTTGACCGCCCCGAGTCGCTCGATCAGTTCGGCCGCGCGACTGCCACGCAGGCCGGCGGTGGTGAGCTGGCCGGCATGAACGTAGGTGTATACCCCGGATACGGCGAAGGCCTTGATACAGGCGATATGCTGCGCCTGCTCGGGCAGGCTGCCACGGAAGGCGTCACCGGCGAAGAAGCGTCGGCGTTCCAGCGGCGAGGCGAAGACGATCTCCACCATCGATAGCGCTGCGCGGATGGCATCGGCCCTGTGCGCCACGTCGGGCGACGGCGGATGTTGGTCGTCGTTGACGAAGGGCACGCAAGGGTGCACGCGAACCTTCAGGACGGCTGATTGTGCGGCCAGCCAGGGGCCTAGCTGGCTCAGCAGATAATTGTTCAGGTCCTCGAGGCTGTCGCGGGGATGCAGGTGCAGTTGCAGGCGATCCAGCTGGTCGGGGCCGTTGTGCTGCTCGTCCGCCAGCGTGTTCTTGAAGGCTTGCGAGCCATTGGGCAGGTCATAGGCAAGCGTCTCGGCGAACATGTTCTGCTCGTCGCTGAACAGCACCGGGCTGGCTGCCTGGAAGGTGCGCTGACGCCCCTCGTCAGCGAAGCCGATTTCCACCATCCCATCCAGTTCGTAGTCGGGAATCTCTCGGATGCCCTCAGCCAGTGGCCATAGATGGGCGTCCTGTTCGCGGTTGAAGTGGTACTGCACGTAGTGGTCGAGGCCCGGCAGACGGGCGCACAAGGGGCCGTGCACGTCCCGCCAGTAGTGCGCGAAGAGGTCATGGGGGACGCGTTCGCGGCGCTTGACCGTGGTGTAGCTGTTGATGGCGATCATGGGGGCACATTCCTGGAGGCGAGGCTAAGAAAGTGGACCCCTGATTCCGGCGATAAGCTCCAGACTTTCGCGCTCGGGATCGCTGGCCAGGGCTCGTGCCGGCCCACCCGCGCCAGGACGCGCTCGAGCCGTGGAGCTTGTCCTGGACATCTGTGATCGAGACGCCTGTCAGACCTGCGCCATGCCACCGTCGACCGGCAACTCGGCCCCGGTGATGAAGCTGCTCTGCTCGCTCGCGAGAAAGAGCGCGGCCGCGGCCACTTCGTCGACGCGTGCCATCCGGCCGAGCGGGATCAGCGTGTTCAGCTGCTCCCGTACCTCCGCGGAGGTCGCCGCCATCATGGCGGTGTCCGTGGGGCCCGGCGCGACGACGTTGACGCGGATGTTGCGGGGCGCCAGTTCATGGGCCCAGGTACGCGCCAAGGAGCGCACCGCCGCCTTGCTCGCCCCATAGACGCCATAGCCTTTGGTGCCGATCGCCGCGGCAATGGAGCCGATCAGTACGATGGCGCCGCCATCGGGCATGATCGCCGTCGCCGCCTGGGTGGCGAAGAGCAGGGCACGTACGTTGAGCGCGAAGGTCCGGTCGAAGTGTTCTTCGTTGATGGCCTCGAGCGGTGCGAACTCCGAAAGGCCGGCGTTCACCACCAGTACATCCACCCGACCGGCTTCGCGCCGCACGCTGTCGAAGAAGGCCGCGAGTGCCGTCACATCGGAGGCATCGAGGCTGCGCTCGAGCAACCTGCCCGCGCCGCGTTCGACGTCGCGGGCCTGGGTGCGCCGACTGCTGGCGTAGACGGTGGCGCCCTCGGTCGCGAACCGTTCCGCGATGGCCCCACCGATTCCGCCATGACCACCGATCACGACGGCGACTTTTGCTGAAAGCGTGCTCATAGATCCTCACCAGGCTGCTGTGGATGTCGAAGAGCAACGGTATCATTCGTATATCTGATCGCAAGAACGCACCTGAAGGTGCCTAGATATCCAGGCGGATACCCATGTCCAGCAACGAGCTCGAACTCCCTCTCAATGTCACCGCGACGCGTCCCATCCTCGAACACATCGGCAACAAGTGGGCCGTGCTGATCCTGAGCGTCCTGTGCACGCAGCCGGCGCGCTTCAACGACCTCAAGCGCCGCCTCCATGGCATCACCCACAAATCCCTTTCCGAGGCCTTGAAGCGGCTCGAGCGCAACGGCCTGATCAGCCGCAAGGTGCTGCCGACGCAGCCGATCGGTGTCGAATACACCATCACTCCGCTTGGCTGCTCGCTACGCGAACCCTTCGCCGCGCTCTATAGCTGGGCCCTGGCCAATGGCGCCGCCATGGAAGAGGCGCAACGGGTCTATGACGATTCGAGAAAGGCGGAAGGTCAGGACGCGGACCTCTAGCGCCCGTGATCTGGTTTCGCCGCTCTTGTCAGAGCAGGGAACGAGCGTGGCGCTCCAGGAAGCTGCCGGTGGATCTCAGGCAGAATTGCTGGCGAATCATGAGCGCGTGCTGGACGGCCTCACCCTCGCCTGGGAGGAGGGGGCACGCCGCACTCTGGAACCGCCACCATGCGGCGTGCGCCAGCGCTAGCGACTCAGCTCATAGGCGCACATGTTCACCGTGGCCGCCAGATTCAGGGACTCGATGGCGCCCGAGCCGGCGATGGTGAAGGGCTGGGCGTTCAGGGCGGTGAGGTGTTCACGGGGAACGCCGCGCGCTTCGTTGCCGAACAGGTAGCAGTCGAAGGCCTTGAAGGCGGCCGACTGCACGGGCGCACCCTGCATGTCCAGGCAGGCGAGGCGGGGGAAGCGCTCCTGCAGGCCGTCGAGTTCGACGTCGAGTTCCAGCGGGGTGTGGAAGATGGCGCCCATGCTGGCGCGGACCACCTTGGGGTTGTAGGGGTCGACGCTGCCTGGGCTGAGCAGGCAGCGGAAGCGCCCGAACCAGGCCAGGGTGCGCAGGATGGTGCCCAGATTGCCCGGATCCTGGATCTCGTGCAGATAGACGGCGCGCTCGCCCTCGACCGCTGCTGCCACGGGCTCCTGGGGCATTGGCACCACCGCAAGGATGCCCTGCGGGGTCTTGGTATCGGCGAGCTGCGCCATCTGGCGCTCGCTAATCGGATGGGTCCGGAACGGACTCTGCCAATTCTCGTAGGCGCCCGTCACATAGAGTTCGGCGCGCTGCAGCTCGGGGTGCTGCAGCGCGGCCTTTTGCAACTCCAGCGCGAGATGCTCGCCCTCCACCAGGAAGTGGCCGAATTCGGCGCGGTACTTCTTCTGGTGGAGCTTCTTGATGTCGTCGAGCTTCATCAACCCGCAGCCCGAACCAGCGGGGCGTCCTGCGCGTCGCCTTCCGCGAGCATCGCCTTGGCCAGGGCCTCGGCGACCTTGATGCCGTCCACGCCCGCGGAGAGGATGCCGCCCGCGTAGCCGGCGCCTTCACCGGCCGGATAGAGGCCACGCAGATTGAGGCTCTGCAGGCTGTCGTTGTCCCGGGTGATGCGCACCGGGGAGGAAGTGCGGGTCTCGATCCCGGTCAGGATGGCGTCATGGCGGTCGAAGCCGCGGATCTGCTTGCCGAAGGCGGGCAGGGCTTCGCGAATGGCCTCGATGGCATAGGCGGGCAGCGACGGTGCCAGATCGCCCAGGCGCACGCCGGGCTTGTAGGAGGGCTCGACTTCACCGAACTGGGTGGAGGGCACGCCGCGAATGAAGTCGCCGACCAGTTGGCCAGGGGCGGAATAGTCACTGCCGCCCAGTTCGTAGGCGCGGGATTCCAGGCGCTCCTGCAGCTCGACGCCGGCCAGCGGATCGCCGGGGAAGTCCTGCTCGGGATTGATGCCCACCACGATGCCGGAGTTGGCATTGCGCTCGTTGCGCGAGTACTGGCTCATGCCATTGGTGACGACGCGGCCCGGCTCGGAGGTAGCTGCCACCACGGTGCCGCCCGGGCACATGCAGAAGCTGTAGACAGCGCGGCCGTTCTTGGCGTGATGGACCAGCTTGTAGTCGGCGGCGCCCAGCTCCGGGTGACCGGCGTACTTGCCCAGGCGGGCCTGGTCGATCATGCCCTGGGGGTGTTCGATGCGGAAGCCGACGGCGAAGGGCTTGGCCTCGATGTACACGCCCTGGCGATGCAGCATGCGGAAGGTGTCGCGCGAGCTGTGGCCCAGGGCGAGCACCACGTGGCGGCTGTGCAGGGTCTCGCCACTGGCCAGCACCACGCCTTCGAGCTGGCCGTCATTGATCACCAGGTCGGTGACCTTGCTCTCGAAGCGGACTTCGCCGCCGAGGGCGATGATCTCTTCGCGCATGGCGGCGACCACGCCGGTCAGGCGGAAGGTGCCGATATGCGGCTTGCTGACGTAGAGGATCTCTTCGGGCGCGCCGGCGCGGACGAATTCGTGCATCACCTTGCGGGCGTAGAACTTCGGATCCTTGATCTGGCTATAGAGCTTGCCGTCGGAAAACAGCCCCGCCCCACCTTCACCGAATTGCACGTTGGATTCGGGGCTCAGTACCTTCTTGCGCCAGAGGGCCCAGGTGTCCTTGGTACGGCTGCGCACGTCCTTGCCGCGCTCGAGCACGATGGGCTTGAAGCCCATCTGGGCCAGCAGCAGGGCGGCGAACAGTCCACAGGGGCCGAACCCCACCACCAGCGGGCGCTCGGTCAGGTTGGCCGGAGCCTGGCCGACCGGGTAGTAGCCGGTGTCCGGCGCCGGGCGCACGTGCAGGTCATTGGCAAAGCGCGCCAGCACCGCCGCCTCGTCGCGTATTTCCAAATCGATGATGTAGATGAACAGGATGACGCTGTTCTTCTTGCGCGCATCGTAGCTGCGCTTGAACACGGTGAAATCGAGAAGGTCGGCGTCGCTCAGCTTCAGGCGCCCGAGGATGGCCTGGCGCAGCTCGGCGGGGGTGTGGTCAAGCGGGAGAGACAGTTCGTTGATGCGAATCATGACAATAATCCTGGCCGGTGACTCCGGCAAAGGAAGGGGACGAGGAGGGGTAGGGCGGCGATTGTACCCGGCGGCCCGGGCGCTGTCAGGCGCGGACGATGGGCGCGCTTTTGGGCGGCCTGGCGGTCGCTCGGGCGATCCCCGATTCGTCCCAGGGCGTTATCGGCTTATAATCGCCGCCACTTTGCGGCCGGCCAGACCTGGTGCGCGTCCGCTTCTCACCCGCTTTCCCGTGGTAGCTCCAACATGAAAAGATCCAAAAGCAGCCGTCGCTGGCTGGATGAACACGTCAACGATCCCTACGTCAAACGCGCTCAGAAAGACGGCCTGCGCTCGCGCTCCAGCTACAAGCTGATCGAGCTCAACGAGAAGGACAAGCTGATCCGTCCCGGCATGCTGGTCATGGACCTGGGCTCCGCGCCCGGTGGCTGGTCGCAGGTGGCCGGCGGCATCGTGGGCGACAAGGGCCGCGTGGTGGCCACCGACATCCTGCCGATGGGAGCCCTCGACAACGTCGACTTCGTCCAGGGCGACTTCACCGACGATGCCGTCTTCCAGAAGATCCTCGGCGTGCTCGATGGCCGCCAGCCCGATCTGATCGTCTCCGACATCGCGCCCAACATCAGCGGGGTCGCGGCCGCCGACCAGGCCGCCGCCATGTACCTGGTGGAGCTGACCCTCGACATGGTGCGCCAGGTGCTCAAGCCCGGCGGCAACTACGTGGTCAAGGTGTTCCAGGGCGAAGGATCCGATGTCTTCCTCAAGGACGTACGCACCTCCTTCGAGAAGGTGTCGATCCGCAAGCCCGAAGCCTCGCGTCCCCGCTCGCGGGAGGTCTATCTGGTGGGCAAGGGTTTCAAGGGCTGAGTCGGTCCGAGCCTTCGCTCCCTGCTCGGGCCCCTGCCAGGCGCCATGACGCTGGCGGGCTGACAAGAGCAGGCGCCTTCCTGACTCTAGGATGGCTGTTTGCCCATCCTCACCCGGTCGGAGCGATGAATTAAGTCCTCTGGTCTTTCGCTAGGGTGTCCCTTGATCGCGCGGCATCCCTTGGCTTTCCGCAAGAACGCTTCGAACCGGTCAGCGAGACGCTGCCCGCTAACCTTGTCGCCACTGCAACGACCGCAGCGCCTATGGCAACTGTGTGGGGATGTTTCCAGCAGGAGTTAATTCCTGGGTGGCTGCTAGGGTTGTCCATTCACCTGCACTCATGCAGTTGTGGCGGCGGCCTTTCGCCGAAAAGCAGGGAGCGGGATGGATGGATGTGTATGTGTTCGAGACGGCCAGGAGGTTGCTGACCGACATCTACGGCGCGCTCTACGAGATGCACAACGGTAATGGTTTCCGCTGCGTACGACCGCAAAGGGGACAGATATTTCTGTACCGGCCCAGCGCCGGTCTCGCCGAGGGCAACGCGGGCGAAATCGCTTTCGAGGTGGAGTCCCATGCCAGGAGGGCCGGTAAAGGGATCACAGAAACCAGACGCTTTTTCGAAGGGTTGCGCGTTGCCAACGGCCACGCTATCGCGCGCGACGGTCGCTATGACTGGATACGGGTCGGCTTTTCCGAAAAGCAAGAGGTCGCGTTCATCGCCCTGCAGCTCGAAGTCTTTCTCAAGCTGCGCGATTAGGGTGTCCGGAGCGGTCGTCTACCCGTAAGGCGATCATGAACACGCGGCCAGCCAACAGGCCGGTGCGCACGGCGTAAGCCCTCTACGGGTCCCTGCGGTCGACCTGCAGGGACCTGGCGTGAGACTTCGGATCAGGGCGCGGCGGGCACCTCTTGCAATCCAGCCTCGGGCTGGCGCCGCCGATACAGGACGAGGGTCGCACCCAGTCCGCAGAGCGCGGCGAACATCAGCCAGAAGGCCGGCGAGGCCTTGTCGCCGGTGGCATTGACCAGAAAGGTCGAGACTGCCGGGGTGAAGCCGCCGAACAGCGCCGTGGCCAGGCTGAAGGACAGCGAGAAGCCGGCGACGCGCACCTCGGCCGGCATGACCTCGGTCAGGGCCGCCACCATGGCGCCGTTGTAGCAGCCGAAGAACATCGAGAAATACAGCAGCACCGCGAGCATCCGCTCGAAGCTGGGCGCGGCGGCTAGCCAGGCCATGGCCGGATAGGCGGTGAGCAGGGCCAGGCTGGCGATGCCGAGCAGCAGCGGCCGACGACCGATGCGATCGGAAACGCTGCCGCCAATGGGTAGCCAGATGAAGTTGGATACACCGACGAACAGGGTGACGACCAGGCTGTCACTGGCGCTCAGGTGCAGCACGGTGCGGCCGAAGGTCGGGGTGTAGACGGTGATGAGGTAGAAGGTGGTGGTGGTCATGGAGGCCAGCAGACCGCCGGCCACGACCAGCACCCAGTTCTGCCGCATGGAGCGAAACACCTCGGCGGCGCTGGGGTGATGCCGGCGTTTCTTGAAGTCCTCGGTTTCCGCCAGCGAGCGGCGGATGAAAAAGATGAAGGGGACGATCAGACAGCCCACCACGAAGGGTAGGCGCCAGCCCCAATCGGTGAGCTGCTGGGCGCTGAGACTGGCATTGAGGACATAACCCAGCCCCGCGGCGACCACGATGGCCACCTGCTGGCTGGCCGATTGCCAACTGGTATAGAAGCCGCGCCGTCCGGGTGTGGCGATCTCCGAGAGGTACACCGAGACGCCGCCAAGTTCGGCGCCGGCCGAGAAGCCCTGCAGCAGTCTGCCGAGCAGCACCAGGGCCGGAGCCCAGAGGCCGATCTGGGCATAGCCGGGGACCAGCGCGATGAGGACGGTGCCGCTGGCCATGATCGCCAGGGTGACGATCAGGCCGCGGCGCCGGCCGACCTGGTCGATATAGGCGCCCAGCACGATGGCACCCAGCGGTCTCATCAGAAAGCCCGAGCCGAACACGGCGAAGGTCATCATCAGCGAGGCGAATTCGCTGTCGGACGGAAAGAACACCCGGGCGATGTAGGTGGCATAGAAGCCGAACAGGAAAAAGTCGAACTGCTCCAGGAAATTGCCGCTGGTGACGCGCAGGATGGCGCCGACCTTCGAGGGCTGGCGGGAGGTATCTGAGGACTTCATCGGTGCTCCATCATTGTTGTTGTCGTGGGGACGAGCGGATCAGTCGGCGCCGAGGCGCAGGCGATCGGGCTGGCGTTTCTCGATGGCGTGCTTGAGCAGCGCCGCGCTGCGAAAGATGCCGTGGGCGAACTTGCCGTAGGGCATGGTGAGGAAGAACGCCATGACGGCGCCCAGGTGGATGGCCAGCAGGGCGGCCATGGCGCCACTGTCGCGCCCCGCCAGCAGGGCCAGGCCGCTAAGGCCGACCAGCAGCAGCAGCAGGATGAAGGCCCGATCCATGGGGCGCTGGGCCACGTCGCCCTGTTGCGGATCGCGCCGCAGCCCGAGCCATAGCAGGCCGAGCGGACCCGCCATCAGGCCGAGACCCCCGGCGGTGCCGAGCAGGACCGGCGCGCTGAACAGTGGATAGGGTGCCTCCCAGGCCAGCAGATAGTGATAGAGGGTGGCCACCGAGGTGGCGGCGAAGCACAGCAGGAAGCCGTAGAAGGTCAGGTGGTGGAAGCGCCTGCGCCACAGGGTGAACCTGTCGCTTTCGTTGTTGCAGCCCTGGCCGTGGCCCCCGTCGAGGTATTTCAGGCGCAGCACCGCATCCACCGTCTCCGCACCGGCGGCCAGCGGCGATACGGGATCGCGTGGCGTCCCGGGCGGACTGATGCCGCGCCAGAAGCGGCCAACGCCGATCGCCAGGGCCAGGATCACCAGGGTGAAGACGCCACCGAACATCAGGGCCAGCAGGTTGTGGGGAAAGATCGCATAGAAGTTGCCCGCCAGCGGACCGGGGAACAGGGTGCCGCGCACTGCCAGCGCCAGCAGTAGGAACAGCGCAAGCCCACCGGCCGTGGCGCTGGCCAGGGTCAGCCCATTGCGCTGATAGAGCCGACCGAAAGCCGCCGGCCAGGCGAAGTGGGCGTAGGTCTGGCCACGCACCTTGGCCATGGCCTGGGGGATGTTCACGGCGAATTCGTGGGGTGGCGCATATTGGCAGGCGTGCAGACAGGCACCGCAGTTGTGGCAGAGGTTGGCCAGGTAGTGCATGTCCGCGCGGGCGAATTCCAGGCGCCGGGTCATGGCCGGGAACACCGCGCAGAAGCCTTCGCAATAACGGCAGGCGTTGCAGATGTGCAGCTGCCGATCGACCTCGCTTTCTTCGAGGGTGAGCAGATCGATGAGTTGTGGGGCCTGGTCCTGAAGTGGGCGGGTATCAAGCGGCTGCATGGTCGTAGCCCCGTTCGACGAAGGTGGAGGGATGGCCTGCGGCGGCGGCGGCACGCGCGCCGGCGATGCGGCCGAAGGCGGTGCCTATGCTCATGCCCACGCCGGCGGTGTAGCCCTTGCCCAGCACATTGCCGGCCATCATCTCGCCGGCGACGAACAGGTTGGGGCTGGGCTGGCCGGCGAAATGCACCGCGGCGCTGGTGTCGGTCTTGAGTCCCAGGTAGGTGAAGGTCACCCCCGGGCGCAGGGCATAGGCGTAGTAGGGCGGCGTATCCAGGGGGAGCGCCCAATGGCTCTTGCCCGGGCTGATGCCCTGGGTGTGGCAGTCGTCCAGCGAGGTGTGGTCGAAGTGACCTGGCTGGCAAGCCGCGTTGTAGGCGGAAACCGTGGCAAGAAAGGCCTCGACCGGCATTTCGAGCTTGCTGGCGAGTTCTTCCAGGCTGCCGGCCAGGGTGCCGGGAAAGACCGGCGGCATGAAGCGGCCGATGGCCTTGCGGTCGATGATGGAGTAGGCGATCTGTCCAGGTTGCCCGGCCACCAGGCGACCCCAGATGGCATAGCGCTTGGGCCAGAAATCCTCGCCTTCGTCGTAGAAGCGCTCGCCCTCGCGGTTGACCACCACGCCCAGGGAAACGCAGTCGATGCGGGTGCAGATGCCGCCGTCGTAGAGCGGCGCCCGGGCGTCGATGGCGACCATGTGCGCCTGGGTGGGATCGCCGATGGCATCGGCGCCCTCGGCCAGCAACTGCTTGAGCAGCACTCCCTGGTTGAAGCGGGTGCCCCGGATCAGGAAGTTGTCCGCCGGCCATTCGCCGCGCGCGTTCTGCCCCCAGGCTTCACGCAGCCAGTCGCGATTGGATTCGAAGCCGCCAGCGGCCAGCACGCAGGTCCGCGCCTCGATGCGCTCGGCTGGCAGGGCGACGCCGTCCACCTCGCGCGCGCCCAGATGGGCGGCGACGAAACGGCCGTCCTGCAGTTCGATGTGGGACACCGAGGCGTCATAGCGGATGCCTACCCCGAGCCGGGCGGCGCTGCGGTAGTAGGCATTCACCAGCGCCTTGCCGCCGCCCATGAAGAAGGCATTGGTGCGGGCGACGTGCAGGGCACCGGAGAGCGGGGGCTGGAAGTGCACGCCGTGCCGGCGCATCCAGTCGCGGCAGGTGGCGGAGGCGCGGATCACCAGGCGGGCCAGGGTTTCGTTGGTGAGGCCTCCGGTGACCTTGAGCAGGTCCTGCCAGTATTCCTCTTCGGGATAGGCCTCTATCAGCACGTCCTGGGGCGCCTCGTGCATGCAGCGCAGGTTACGGGTGTGCTGGGAATTGCCGCCGCGCCAGGCGCGTGGCGAACCTTCCAGCAGCAGGACGCTGGCTCCGGCTTCCCGGGCCATCAGCGCGGCGCAGAGAGCGGCGTTGCCACCCCCTACCACCAGGACGTCGATCATCGTGAATCCTCATTGGCTGGCCACAGCGGCCTTGTTTGCCACGGACCTTAGCCAAGAGGAGGATGCGGCCGACAGGGGCCGTCCGGGGGGTGGGCTTTAGTTTTGCTAAAGAGTAGGGGCGCTGGCATCCAGCAGGGTGGCGCCTGGCCAGCGCCCGTCACCGACCAGCCGGCGGACCACCTCCAGGGTCACCACCCGCGTCGCCAGCGCGGCCGGCGAGAGTTCATCATCCGCCAGGCTGGCGAGCAGGTTGCGGCGCTGCAGCGGGTGATCGCGCAAGGGGATGGCGCCCAGGCCCTCGGCGTAGGCGTGGGCCGCGGCCGAGCCCGGCTGGATGGTCGCGGCGAGGCCCTGGCGGACCACCTTCATCAGAGTGGCCAGGCCATCGATCTCCATGACCACGTTGATGTCCAGCCCGAGGGTCTCCGTGGCTGCTGCCAGACCGCTGCGCAGGCCGTGCTGCATGCTTGGCAACACCAGCGGCAGACGGCCCAGGGCGGCAAGCGACAGACTGGCGGTCGCCGGAACGCCCGGCAGGCCCGGCGCATGCAGCAGGATCAGGGCTTCGTCGAGCAAGGGATGCAGCGTCCAGCGGCGGCCCGGATCCGCCTGGAAGACCACGGCGAGGTCGAGCTGCCGGGCGTTGAGCTGAGCCCCCAGATAGCCCGACAGCATCTCCACCAGGTGCAGCTGGATGTCCGGATAGCGCTGCTGCAGCGTCTCGATCAAGGGCAGCGCCAGTACGCCGGCCACGGTCGGCGGCAGACCGACGCTGACATAGCCGCGCAGGCGATCGCGCTGGGCGGCTTGCACGGCGTAGTCGGCCTGGCGCAGGGTGAGCTGGGCATGGTGGAGGAAGGCCAGGCCGGCCGGGGTGGGCGTAGCGCCTAGCGAGGTGCGGTTGAGCAGGCGGATGCTCAGTTCCTGTTCCAGTCGGGTGAGCTGCTGACTCAGCGCCGAGGCGCCGATCCCCAGTTCCAGCGCGGCGCGCCCGAGACTGCCCATCTCGACGACCTTGGCGAAGTAGCGTAGCTGACGGAGTTCCATAAGCGTATCGCGTCCGCTCTACCCTGAGAGGGCGATCGGCGGCAGCGGACCTGGGATTTCTGGGGGTGGATCCACAGCATCGCAGATCTCGGCCAGCGGGTGCCGCTGTTTTCGACGCCTTCCTGGCCGTGGATAGCCGACGGCGCGCCAGCACCGTCGTACCCGTCCGATGGCTCCAACACGGTGCCAAGGTCTTCCGGCGCCAGAGGGGCCGGTATCGACAGCCGTCTCAGACCGCTTCCTCGAACCGCGCGAAACCGGCTGGTACGCCGCCCTGCGCGGCATGACGGGAGCTGTCGTTCGCTATCGATGGGCGCTTGGCCAGACCCGATCGCTTGGCCGCGGGTCGTGGCACATCTTGCGCGGCCGACGCGCCGTTCAGGGTAAAGAACTCCATCAGTTGCTGGAGCAATTCGGCCTGGCTGCTCATCTCTTCGGCGGTGGCGGCCAGTTCCTCGGAGGCCGAGGCGTTCTGCTGGGTGACCTGGCTGAGCTGCAACATGGCGCTGTTGATCTGCTCGACGCCGGAGGTCTGTTCTTCCGAGGCGGCAGTGATCTCCTGCACCAGGTCGGAGGTCTTGCTGATGGAGGGCACCATCTCGTCCAGCAGCGAGCCGGCGCGCTCGGCCAGGGCCACGCTGCCCTGGGCGACGTTGCTGATCTCCTGGGCCGCGACCTGGCTGCGCTCCGCCAGCTTGCGCACCTCGGAGGCCACCACGGCGAAGCCCTTGCCGTGTTCGCCGGCACGGGCAGCCTCGATGGCGGCGTTGAGGGCCAGCAGGTTGGTCTGGTAGGCGATGTCGTCGATGATGCTGATCTTGGCCGCGATGGTCTTCATGGCCACCAGGGTGTCCCTGACGGCCTGGCCGCCTTCGTTCGCCTCGCGATTGGCCTTGCCGGCCATGCCGTCGGTGACCTTGGCGTTCTCGGTGTTCTGGGCGATGGAAGCCGACATCTGCTCGACGCTGGCACTGGTCTCCTCGACCGAGGCGGCCTGTTCGGTGCTGGCCTGGCTGATGCTCTGGGCGGTGGCTGAGATCTCCTCCGAGGCACTGGCCAGCCCATCGGAGGCACTGCGGACATCGCTGATGATCTGCGACAGGCGCTGGTTCATGCCGTCCATGGCGCGCAGCAGGGCCGCGGTCTCGTCACGGCCTTCGGCGTCGATGCGCTGGGTGAGGTCGCCTGCAGCCAGGCGATCGGCGATCTCGACGGCCGCGCGCAAGGGGCGGGTGATGCTGCGGCTCATGAGGAAGCCCAGCAGGATGCCAAAGGCCACGCCTACCGCGATGATGCCGATCAGCATGACCCGGCTGCGGGCATAGATCTGGTCGGTGAGGTCGTTGGCGTCGCTGGCGTTCTGCTCCTTGCGCTTGGACAGCTCGGTCATCAGCACGCCCACCTGGTCGCCATAACGGCGGACACTGACCAGCTGGTTGTCCAACTCGGGATCGGCGTCCCGCAGCGTTCTCTTGCCCGCGATCGCCATGGCCTGGTCCAGCTGCGAGGTATAGCTGCCGAGCAACTCGTCGATCTGCCGGAAGTTGGCGGCCGACGCCTCGCTGCTGAACAGGGGGCGCGCCTTGGCGAGATTGTCCCGCACGTTGGCCAGACCCAGCTTGACCTCCGCCTGGGCGCGATTGCGATCCTCTTCGGAGGTCGCCAGCAGGTAGTTGCTGCGCGCGCGGCCGATAAAGACCAGATTCAGGTTGGCCTCCTTGATATAGGACAGCCCGAGCAACTCGTTCTGATAGAGCTGGGTCGCCAGATCGTTGATCTGGCTGCTGTTGTTCAAGCCTGCCAATCCCACCACCAGGCTGATGGACGCCACGGCGATGAAGGACACGATGAGACGGGTGCCAATCCGGAAATTCTTGAACATCTGAAAGCTCCTTGGGAAAGGACTAGCAGTCATAGCTAGCTGCAAGCGACGACGGGATAGTGACGTCAATAGTCAGGCTTTCGGATCGGATATCAGGAAATTTATGGTGGCGCTTTGCCGCATCGATGATTAGCAGCCGAATCGCCGAATTTCTCTGAAGTTTGGCCAATAATTGTTGTTGCAACAGCTTTTATGGGGGCTATCGAGTTTGGCGGGGGCGTCTGTATTCCGTATTGGGTCCCTGACTCGCTTCATCGAGCGTTCCACCTGAAACATGTGCCGACGCCATGTGGCGCTAGATTGCAGCTACCTGCTGTTTGAGCAGCTCGCGCAAACGCTGGGCGGCCGGGCTGAGCAGCTGGCCGTGCCGGGTAACGATACCGAGTGAACGGGTGATCGAGGGTTCAATCAGTTGCACGGCAACTAGACAGGTGTCGAGCGCACTGCCTGGAATGGCCAGCCGCGGTACCGTGGCTACGCCCAGTCCGGCGGCTACGAGATCGATCACGGTTCTGACGTGCCGCGCTTCCAGAACCGGTTTGGGCAGGTTGGGTATCTTGGCCAGGGCCAGATCCAGCAACATGCGATTGCCACTGGCTTTGTTGACTGAGATGTACCTGTGACCATTGAGCTCTGCCCAGCGCACCGCAGTGCGCGTAGCCAAGGGGTGAGTGTTCTGGCAGACCAGCACGAAGTCGTCCTCATGCAGAGGTTCGAACACCAGATTGCCTTCCTGGGCACCCAGGTAGTTGATGCCGAAGTCCGCTTCGCCACGCGTCACTCGGGTCAGTACATCGCTGGCGCCTTCGTCCAAGAGCCGTACCAGAATGCCCGGGTATAGCCTGTGATATTGATCGAGGACTTTAGGCATGAGTTGATTGACGGCCGTGGGGACGCAAGCCAGGGTGACCTCGCCGGTCAGACGGTTCGCCGCATCCGTTACGTCCAGCAGCGACTCATCGAAATCGTTGAGAACCTGCCGAGCGCGACCGAGGAAAGCGCGGCCGGGCGCGCTGAGTTCGATACGGCGCGTGGTCCGGTTGAGCAGGCGTACGCCCAGGCTGGTCTCCAGCTTGATGATGCGCCGGGATAGTGCAGGCTGGGAGAGGTGGAGCTCCCGCGCTGCCGCCGCGAAGCTGCCCAGCTCTGCCACCGCGACAAAGGCGCGCAGGTCTCCCATCTCCACATTCATGTTTTTCATGCATGGGTCCATTTGATAAATGCAGTTAAGTTTAGCGGGAGACTGAATCATGCTGTGAGGGCGCGCACCGCTCAGCACAATCCCAACATCGGAGCCTTGCATGATTCCCCTGAACCGTCGCAGCTTGCTCAAGATCAGCGCCGTCGCCTCGGCGGCCGCTGCCGCACCCCGCTTTGCCCTGGCAGCGGATGCCGCTCCAGCCGCCTCTGCATCGGCACCCGAGGAGGGCAAGAACACCACACGCATCCTGGCGGCCTATCTGGTGAAGGCTCGCTATGAAGACCTGCCGGCGAACGTACGCAAGGAGGGTGTACGCACGTTGCTCAACTGGGTGGGTGTCGCCGTGGGTGGTTCCCAACACGAAACGGTCGTTCGCGCCCTGCATGCGCTCCAGCCGTTCTCCGGGCCCGAACAGGCCAGCCTGCTCGGGCGGACCGAACGACTCGACATCATGAATGCCGCCTTTCTCAATGGCGTGGCGAGTCATATCTTCGACTACGACGACACCCATCTGAAAACCATCATCCATCCCGCCGGGCCGGTGGTGTCGGCCATCCTGGCGCTAGCCGAATACCGGCCGGTGAGGGGGGCGGATTTCCTGAATGCCCTGATCCTGGGAGTGGAAACCGAGTGCCGCATCGGCAATGCCGTCTACCCCAATCATTATGATGTGGGTTGGCATATCACCGGCACGGCGGGGGTGTTCGGCGCGGCTGCGGCGGCCGGCAAGCTGCTGGGGCTCAATGAGCAGCAGATGGTCTGGGCGCTGGGCCTGGCCGCCTCACAGCCGGTAGGCCTGCGGGAATCCTTTGGTTCCATGAACAAGAGCTTCAATCCTGGTCGGGCCGCGAGCAACGGTCTCTTCGCCGCGTTGCTGGCGGCGCAGGATTTCACCAGCTCCCAGGGCATGCTGGAGGCCAAGCGCGGCTGGGCTCATACCATCAGCACCAAGCAGGATTTCACCCAGATCACCGAAGGGCTGGGTACTCGCTACGAAGCAGCGCTCAACACCTACAAACCCTTCGCCTGCGGCATCGTCATCCATCCGGCGCTGGATGCGGCCATCCAGCTCCGCAACCAGTACCAGCTCAAGCCCGAGCAGATTGCCGAGGTGCGCTTGCGCGTCCATCCCCTGGTGCTTGAGCTGACTGGCAAGAAGACCCCCACGACGGGTCTGGAAGGCAAGTTCAGCATCTATCATTCGGTGGCCATCGCGCTGATCCAGGGCGCCGCAGGGGAACGGCAATACAGCGATCGAGCGGTTCAGGATCCCGCTGTGGTAGCCCTGCGGGGCAAGGTGACAGCCACGGTCGATCCTGAGATCAAGCCGCAGCAGGTCGACATGACCGTGGTGCTCAAGGATGGACGCGAGCTGCATAAGTACATCCAGCACGCGATCGGCAGCGTGGAAGTGCCCATGACCGACGAGCAGCTCGAAGCCAAATTCAGTGATCTCGCCGAGGGTGTCTTGCCCAGGCAGCAGACCCAGGCACTCCTGGAAAACTGCTGGAAAGTGGAGCAGCTGACGGACGCGGGACAGATCGCCCGGGCCGCAAGGCAAAATCCAGCGTAACGGGCGGCGGAATCGAGCCTGGGGGGTAAAACCTTGGTAGCGGAGCCGAGCCTGCGTGTAGGATTGAGCGTTATTCCAGGTCCGAGTCCATCGATGCTGACCCCCCGCGTTTCCCTGACCCTGACGCTGCTGCAAGCACGCGAAGCCGCCATGGCCTTTTTTCGACCATTGCTCAACCAGCATGGGCTGACCGAGCAGCAGTGGCGGGTGATCCGGCTGCTCAAGCAGCGCGGCGATACCGAGATGCACGAGCTGGCCACCCAGGCCTGTATCCTCAAGCCGAGCATGTCGGGAGTGCTGGCGCGCATGGAGCAGACGGGCTATGTGGAGCGCTATCGCAACGCCCGGGATGCCAGGCGGGTGCACGTCAAGCTGACTACCCAGGGCGAGGCCTGCTTTGCCGCCATGGCCGGTGGCATGGAGGCAAACTATCAGCGCATCCTCGAACAATTCGGCGAAGAAAAGCTCGGGACGCTGATCGGCCTGCTCGAAGAGCTAAAGCGCATCGAGCCGGAGGGCGGAATGGCGCCGGCCTCCGAATCGAATGAGGACGTCTAGTAGACTCCGCCGCCTGCCACAGGCTGCACGTCCTTGAAGTCTGCCAGCAGGGTCTGCAGCCCCTTGACCAGCACACTGGTGTCCACGCCCACGGCGACGAAGGTCGCACCCAGTTCCAGGTAGCACCTAGCCAACCCCTGGTCTGCGCTGAGAATGCCGGCCGCCTTGCCGCTGGCGACGATCTGGCCGATGGCCGTCTCGATGGCGGCCTGCACCTCGGGATGCCCCGGGTTACCCCGGTGGCCCAGGGCAGCGCTGAGGTCGGCGGGGCCGATGAAGACGCCGTCGACGCCCTCGACCGCGAGGATCTCCGGCAGGGCGGCAAGGCCCGCGCGGTTCTCCACCTGCACCAGCAGGCAGAGTTGCTCCTCGGCACGATTCAGATAGTCGGGCACGGTGTTCCAGCGCGAGGCGCGGGCGAGCGCGCTGCCGACGCCGCGGATGCCTTCGGGCGGGTAACGCATCGCCCGCACCAGTTCCTGTGCCTGGGTGGCGGATTCCACCATGGGCACCAGCAGGGTCTGGGCGCCGATGTCGAGCAACTGCTTGATCAGCACCGCATCGCCCACCGGCGGGCGAACGATGGGCTGGCTGCGGTACGGGGCCACGGCCTGCAGCTGGCCGAGCAGACTGCGCAGATCATTCGGGGCATGCTCGCCATCGAGCAGCAACCAATCGTAGCCGAGGGTTGCGGCCAGTTCGGCGGCGTAGGCATCGGCCAGTCCGACCCAGAGGCCGATCAAGGGATCGCCGCCCTTGAGCCGTTGCTTGAAGGTATTCAGCGGCAGGTCCATGGGCGTTCCTCAGACGAAGCGGCAGGCGATGCTGCCGAGTTGGTCGTAGTCGACGTGGAAGGTATCGCCAGGACGCGCCGCCACCGGACGGGTGAAGGAGCCGCCGAGGATGATCTGGCCCGCTTCGAGGGTGACGTCGTGGGCGGCCAGTTTGTTGGCGAGCCAGACCACGCCCTTGGCCGGATGGTTGAGCACCGCGGCGGAGACGCCGGATTCTTCGATGACGCCATTGCGATAGAGGATCGCCGGCACCCGTCGCAGGTCCAGGTCATGGGGACGGACGGCCTTGCCACCCATGACCACGCCGGCGTTGGCGGCGTTGTCGGAGATGGTGTCGAACACCTTGCGCGTGGCCTGGGTCTGGGGATCGACCTGCTGGATGCGGGCATCGATGATTTCCAGCGCCGGGATCACGTAGTCGGTGGCGGCGAGGACGTCGAAGAGGGTGCAGTTCGGACCACGCAGCGGCTTGCCGAGGATGAAGGCCAGCTCCACTTCCACCCGCGGCACGATGAAGCGCTGGAAGGGGATGTCGGTGCCTTCGTCGAAGAACATGTCGTCCAGCAGGGCGCCATAGTCGGGTTCGCTGATATTGGACGAGACCTGCATGGCGCGCGAGGTCAGGCCGATCTTGTGCCCCACCAGCTTGCGACCGTCGGCGATCTTCTGCTCGACCCAGGCGCGCTGGATGGCATAGGCGTCGTCGAGGGTGATCTCGGGTCGCTCCAGGGAAAGCTGGCCAATCTGTTCGCGGGAGCGTTCGGCCTGGTCGAGGCGACGCGCGGCGGCATGGAGGAAGGCGGTGTCGAGCATGGCTTAGTGTCCTTGTGGATTGACGAGACGGGCGGGCGTGCGCAGTACCAGCAGGGCGCCGAGCGCGATGAGCATGGCCAGCACCTGCAGGGCCAGGGCGCTGCTCTGGGTGGTGTCGCGCATCCAGCCGATGAAGAAGGGCGCACCGAAGGAGGCGATGCTGCCCAGGGAACTGATCAGCCCGATGCCGGCGGCCAGGGTCCGCTGGCCGAGAAAGGCCGGGGGCAGTTGCCAGAACTGCGGCAGGGCGGCGCTGGCGCCCATGCCGGCGAGCACCAGGCCGAGCATCACCGGCCAGGGCGCCTGGGGCAGCAGGCTGGCCAGGGCCAGGCCCAGCGCGGCCATGAGCAGGGGCACGCAGAGGTGCCAGCGGCGCTCGCGATGGTGGTCGGAGGAGCGGCCGGCGGCGAGCATGAACAGGCAACCCGCCAGGTACGGCAGGGCGCTGAGCAGGCCCACCTGACCGTCGCTGCCGATGCCGGCGCCGTGGATCAGCGCCGGCATCCAGAAGGCCAGGGTGTTGACCGCCAGCATCACCGCGCAATAGATGGCCACCAGCAACCAGAGATGACCGCTGCGCAGCAGGCCGGCGGCGGAGGTCACCGGCTTGCCGGCTTCCTCCTGGGCGAAGTCCTCGTGCAAGCGGGCCTTCTGGCGTTCGTCCAGCCAATGGACCCTCTGGTAGCCATCGGGCAGGGCGCGCAGCACCAGCAGGCCGAGCAGCACCACCGGCAGGCCTTCGAGCAGGAACATCCACTGCCAGCCGCGCAGCAGCGGCCCTTCGCGAAAGGCTTCGAGCAGGGCGCCGGACAGGGGGCCGCCGAGTACCCCGGCCAGGGGCACCGCCAGGGCGAACAGCGCGGTGACGCTGCCGCGTCGCCGTGCCGGGAACCAGCGCGCCAGATAGACCAGGATGCCGGGGAAGAAGCCGGCTTCGGCGGCGCCGAGCAGGAATCTCAGGGTGTAGAAGGCACCTGGCGTCTGCACCAGGAACATGCCGGCCGAGAGCAGCCCCCATACCACCATCAGCAGGGCGATCCAGCGCCGCGGGCCGACCCGCTCCAGCGCCAGGTTGCTGGGCACGCCGCACAGCGCATAGGCGATGAAGAACAGTCCGGCGCCGAAGCCATAGACGGTATCGCTGAAGTGCAGATCGGCGCTCATCTGCGTCTTGGCGAAGCCGATGTTGATGCGATCCAGATGGGCGAATAGATAGCAGACCAGCAGCAGCGGCATGAGGCGCCAGGTGATGCGGCGGTAGGGTGTCGTCGCCTGGGCCGTGGAGGCAGGAAGATCCAGCGCCTGGGGCATGGAAGACCTCGTCGTTATTGTTGTTGTAGGACGCGCTTGGCGGGTTAGCGAAACAGCGGGTGCAGGCTGCTGCGCTTGCCGTCGTAGACCTGGCCGGGGCTTTCGTCGATCTGCAGGGTGATGCCGACCGGGCGCCGCTCCAGTAGCGCGCCCAGGTGCTGTTCCAGGGTGGCGAGCAGGGCGTCACCGACCTGGCGGTGCAGCTCCGGTGCGCGGCCGGCGCCCATGCGCAGATTGGCGTAGAGGAAGCCATAGTCGCCTTCGCTGTCGGCGATGGCCGCGTGGGCCGCCGGATAGGCCAGCACCCGCACGCCGCCGGTGGGAAAGATGGCCTTGCCGGCCGGGTCGCGCTGGGCCAGCAGGGTGTCGGCCAGCGCCCGGCAGAGCGTGGGCAGCTCGGCATCGCCGTCGAGGTCGGGGCTGTAGAGCAGGGTCAGATGGGGCATGGCGAAGGCCTCCGTTACAGGCGGCTGCTGGTGGGGACGTTGGCGGGAACGCTGGCCTGAGGCCGGGGAATGGCGGCGCCGGTCTGCGCGGTGACCGGGAAGAGGGCGTTGATCTGCCCGGTCCCGGAGGCGGCGAAATAGGGTGTCAGCACCTCGACCTGGCCGTCGTAATCGCTCCAGCCGAGCGCGCCGAGCAGCATGGCGGTGTCGTGCATGAAGCCTTCGCCATGCCCCTTGGCGGCGTATTCCGGGAGCATGCCGCAGAATTCCGTCCAGTCGCCGTCCTGCCACATGCGCACCACGCGCTCGTCCAGGGTCTCCAGGAAGGGGCTCCAGATCCTGGTGGCGAACTCCGGCGCCTGGCCGTTCTGGGCGAAGCGGTGGGACAGCGAGCCGCTGGCGAGAAAGGCCACGGTGCCGTCGTAGTGGTCTTCCACCGCGCGCCGCAGCGCCCAGCCCAGGCGAGCGCTGTCGTGCAGGTAGTGGGAGGTGCACAGCGAGGAAACCGAGATCACCCTGAAGTGCTGATCGGCGTTCATGTAGCGCATCGGCACCAGGGTGCCGTACTCCGGTGCCAGGGTGGTGGCGTCGTGGGCCATGGTCTCCACGCCCAGGGCATTGGCGCTTTCCGCGAGCAGCTTGCCCAGCGCCGGATTGCCGGGAAACTCGTAGTCCATGTTGGCGATGAAGTGCGGCAGCTCGTTGCTGGTGTACAGCCCCTTGAAATGCGGACCGCAATTGATGTGGTAGTTGGCGTTGACCAGCCAGTGGGTATCGAACACCACCAGGGTGTCGACGCCCAACTCGCGGCAGCGGCGGCTGATCTCCTTGTGGCCATCGATGGCGGCCTGGCGAAAGCCCTTGCGCGGGCCGTCCAGTTCGCTCAGGTACATGGAGGGGACGTGGGTGATCTTGGCGGCGAGTGCGAGGGTGCCCATGTTGTTCTCCTGACCGGGGGCGGCAGGCGACCCCGGGTGGTGGTTAGGCGCTGGGGCTGGCGATCAAACGCCCCAGCGGGGGATGTGATGGCTGCCCATGGAGATGCAGACGTTTTTCACCTCGGTGAAGACCTCGAAGCTGTATTCGCCGCCTTCGCGACCGGTGCCCGAGCCCTTGACGCCGCCGAAGGGCTGGCGCAGGTCACGCACGTTCTGGCTGTTGATGAACACCATGCCGGCCTCGATGCCCTGAGCCAGGCGGTGGGCCTTGCCGATGTCCTGGGTCCAGACATAGGAGGCCAGGCCATAGTCGGTGTCGTTGGCCAGGCGCAGGGCCTCGGCTTCGTCCTTGAACCTGAGCAGGCAGACCACCGGGCCGAAGATTTCCTCCTGGGCGATGCGCATGCGGTTGTCGACGTCGGCGAACACCGTGGGCTGGATGAATTGCCCCCTGGCCAGGTGCGCGGGCAGATTGGCCGGACGCTCCAGGCCGCCGGCCAGCAGATTCGCGCCTTCTTCGAGACCGATGCGGATGTAGCCGGTGACCTTGTCGTAGTGCGCCTGGGTGATCATGGAGCCGACCTGGGTCTTGGGATCCTGGGGATCACCCACCAGCAGGCGCCTGGCGCGCGCGGCGAACTCGGCGACGAACTGGTCGTAGACGTCTTCCTGGATGAAGATCCGGCTGCCGGCGGTGCAGCGTTCGCCATTGAGCGAGAAGATGGTGAACAGCGCGGCGTCCAGGGCGCGGTCCAGGTCGGCGTCGGCGAAGATCAGTACCGGGCTCTTGCCGCCCAGTTCCATGGAGTACTTCTTCAGGCCGGCCGTCTGCATGATCTTGCGGCCGGTGGCGGTACCGCCGGTGAAGGAGATGGCGCGCACGTCCGGGTGGCGAACCAGGGCGTCGCCGGCGGTGGCGCCATAGCCCTGGACCACGTTGAGCACGCCCGGTGGCAGGCCGGCCTCCAGTGCCAGCCGTCCCAGTTCGTTGGCGGTCAGTGGTGAGAGTTCGCTCATCTTCAGCACCGCCGTGTTGCCCAGCGCCAGGCAGGGCGCGGTCTTCCAGGTGGCGGTCATGAAGGGCACGTTCCACGGCGAGACCAGGCCACAGACCCCCACCGGCTGGTGCAGGGTGTAGTTGAGCATCTGGTCGTCCACCGGGTAGCTGTGGCCGTCCATGCGCGTGCAGACCTCGGCGAAGAAGTCGAAGTTGTGCGAGGCGCGGGGGATCAGCACGTTGCGGGTCTGGTGGATCGGCAGGCCGGTGTCCAGGGTTTCCAGCGCGGCCAGCTTGGGCACGTTCTGGTCGATCAACTCGCCCAGCTTGCGCATCAGGCGGGCGCGTTCCTTGGCCGGGGTGGTGGCCCATTTCGGGAAGGCCGCCTTGGCCGCGGCCACCGCCTGGTCGATCTCGCGCTGGCCGCCGCTGGCGACCTCGCCGAGGGCTTCGCCAGTGGCGGGGTTGTAGTTGGTGAAGGACTCGGCGCTCTCGACTTCGCGGCCGTCGATCCAGTGCTTGATCATGTTCAGGCTCCCTTGATGTGCTTGGCCGAAGCCGGGTTGGCGAAGAATTCGGCTTCGCTGACGATGCGGTTGACCAGGCGGCCCACGCCTTCCACTTCCACCACCACCTCATCCCCCGGCACCACGTCGGCCAGGCCCTCGGGCGTGCCGGTGGCGATCATGTCGCCCGGTTGCAGGGTCATGAAGCTGGAGAAGTATTCGATGAGGTAGGGGATGTCGAAGATCATGTCGGCGGTGGTGCCCTCCTGGGTGAGCTCGCCGTTGACCCAGGTGCGCAGCTTGAGATTGCTGGCGTCCGGCACGTCGGCCACGTCGACGATCCAGGGACCGACCGGGGTGGTGGCGTCACGGTTCTTTACCCGCAGATTCGGCCGGTAGTAGTTCTCCAGGTAGTCGCGGATGGCGTAGTCGTTGCAGACGGTGTAGCCGGCCAGGTAGTCCAGGGCGTCCGCGCGCTTGACATTGCGCGCCGGCTTGCCGATCACCGCCACCAGCTCGCACTCGTAGTGCATGTAGTCGACGCCATCCGGGCGCCAGGTCACCTGCTCATGGCCGGTGTAGGTGCCGGCCGACTTGATGAAGGCCAGCGGCTCGGTCGGCGGCGTGAAGGCCAGCTCACGGGCGTGGTCGGCATAGTTGAGGCCGAGGGCGAACATGGTGCCGGTAGCCGGTGGTAGCCATTCCACGGCGTCGGCAGCCAGGCGTTCACCACTGGGCAGGCGGATGTTCAGCTCGTCATCCAGGGTGACCTGCAGGACGGCGCCCCGATGGCGGATGCGCGCATGTTTCATGGGCGCACCTCCGCGACCACGGTGTTGGCCAGCCGGCCGATGCCATCGATGATCACCTCCACCCGATCTCCCGGGACCACGTCCACCCGACCTTCCGGAGTACCGGTGATGAGCACGTCACCGACGTCCAGGGTCATGAATTCGCTGATCTCCGCCAGCAGTTGCGGCAGGCGGCGGACCCAGTTGGCGGTGGTGTTCTCTTGCCGCACCTCGCCGTTCACCAGCAGGCGCAGGGTGAGGTCATCGACATCCGCCACGGCCTCGCGCGGCACCAGCGGATCACCCAGGGCGCAAAAGCCGTCGCGGCACTTGGCCTTTACCGCCGGGCGGTAGTAGCTGTCCTCGGGCAGGCTGAATTCGTTGACCACCAGGTAGCCGGCGATATGGTCCAGGGCATCGGCGAGCTGGACGCGGCTGGCGCGGCGACCGATCACCACCCCCAGCGCCGGACCGGGTTGCAGGCGTTCACCAGCCGGCGCCACGACCGAGCCCTCGTGGCCGTTACGGGTATTGGGCGTCTTGATGAACAGCACCGGCCGCTTTGGCGGCTCGAGATAGGGCTTTTCGCCGAACTCGGCGAGGCGGCTGTCGAGCAGGCCCCGGTAGTTGAGCGCGACACCGAACAGGGTGCCGCCGGGGGCGTGGAGGGCTGGGGTCATGGTCTCTCCCGAACGGCCTTGCTGGCCGTATTTATTAATATGTTAATGATATAGTTAAGATGTTAATGATCGTCAAGCTTCACTGGCTTCGCTAAGCTCTCCGGACAACGACAAGAAGATCCGCCATGCCCCGCGCCGCACCGCAGTTGCTGCCCATTCCCAACATCCATATCGGTGAGGTCTACGACCAGCGCTATGCCGACGCCGAGGTGCACTACGACGCCCTGGGCAACCTGGCCGAGTTCTTTGGCCGCAACATGCGCGCCCATCGTCATGATCGCTTCTTCCAGGTGCACTACGTCGCCAGCGGCCGGGTACGGCTCTTTCTGGACGACCAGCATTACGAGGAAGAGGGACCGCTGTTCTTTCTCACGCCGCCGCCAGTGCCCCATGCCTTCACCACGGAAGAAGGCAGCGACGGCCATGTGCTCACGGTCCGCCAGCAACTGGTCTGGACGCTGCTGGACGAGGCGCCCGAGCTGTCGCCGGGAACGCCGTTCCAGCCGCTGTGCGTACCCCTGGGCGACCTGACCGGCCAGGACCGTGAAGAGGCCGATCGCCTGGCCGCGCTGTTCGAGCTGTTGCGGCTGGAAACCCAGGCGCCGCGACCGGCGCAGTCGAGCAGCCTGAGAGCCCTGGCGCGATTGCTGTTCATCAGCCTGTTGCGCCTGGCGCCACGCTCGCGCGCCGCCCAATCCGTCCGTCATGAAGACCTCCTGGTCTTTCGTCGTTTCAACGAGCTCATCGAAGCCCACTACACCGAGCACTGGCCGCTGCCGCGCTATGCCGAGCGACTCGGGGTGAGCGAGGCGCGCCTCAACGACAGCTGTCGCCGCATCGGCGGCTTGCCGTCCAAGCGGCTGATCCACGACCGGTTGATGCAGGAAGCCAAGCGCCTGCTGGTGTTCACCGGCGCCTCGGCCAACGAGATCTGCTACGGCCTCGGCTTCAAGGACCCGGCCTACTTCAGTCGCTTCTTCCTGCGCCAGGCCGGGGCAACCCCGGGCGACTACCGCCAGCGGCATCGCGCGACGGTGGCGGACGCCCGGCGCTCTTCCTAGGCGGCCGAGACCGGTTGCAGCTGGTGGAAATGGCGGCCGAAGTAGACGAGGCTGGCGCAGTGTTCGCGGGTGGCGATCTCGTCGAGTTCCACCAGGAACACCGAATGGGTACCCACCTCCTGGGTCTCGACAATGCGACCCTGCAGGCTGGCCAGGGCGTCTTCCAGTAGCGGCAGCCCCTGGACGCTCTGGCCCCAGGCGTGGCGGGCGAAACGCTCGTCCATGTCCACCCCGGTCATGCCGGCGAAATGGCGCGCCACCTCTTCGTGCTCGCCGGCCAGGACGTTCACGCACAGTCGCGCGTTGGTCTTGAACACGGCGTTCATGGCGCTGCTGCGGTTGACGCAGACCAGCAGGGTGGGTGGGCTGTCGGTGACCGAGCAGACCGCCGTGGCGGTGATGCCGCAGCGGCCACCGGGACCATCGGTGGTGATGACGTTGACCGCGGCGGACAGCGCCGCCATGGCGTTGCGGAAGGCCTGTTGCACGGGGGTGAGCGCGTTCATGGGCGGGCTCCTCACTGACGGATGCGATCGAGCATGTTGATGTCGTCGGGGTTGGTGAGATGCGGCACGGTCCAGCCGTCGAGGTCGTAGTCGGCCATGCAGCGCTCCACCAGGTCGGTCATCTGCTTCATCGCCCCCGTGCCCTGGGCATGACGCAGCGCCTGCATGCGGATCTCGTCCTGGCTGCCGGCGTAGTTGATCTCGTACAGCTCGTGACGCCCGCCGAACTCGGTACCTATGGCGTCCCACAGCAGCTTGAGGATCTTGATGCGTTCCTGGTGACCCATGCCGGCCGAGCCGCGGCAGTAGGTGGCCAGGTACTTGTCGAGCATCGGATCCTTGAGGTCGCGCGAGCCGCTGGGCAGGTAGATCAGGCCGCTGGCCACCACCTGCTCGATGACCTTCTTGATCTCCGGATAGGCCTGGGGCGCCAGCACCCGGTAGGCCTGCAGCGCCTGGGCGCTGGGCAGCCAGGCGCCGCTCCGCCATTCGCTGGCGTTGCCGTGCATGGCGTCGGTCAGCGACCAGAACAGGTTGCGCCAGGCGACCACCTCGCCCATGGCGGCCTGGACCCCGCGGAATTCCAGGGAGCCGGTGCATTGCAGCGCCTTGAACAGGGCGCCGGTGATGAAGTCCAGCTTGACCGCCAGGCGAGTACAACCCTGCATGGGGAACAGCCGCCCGAAACCGCCCTGGGGAAACCACTGCCGGCAGCGCTCGAAGTCGCGGTAGATCAGCACGTTCTCCCAGGGAATGAACACCCGGTCCATGATCAGGATGGCGTCGTTCTCGTCGAAGCGGCTGGACAGCGGATAGTCGAAGGGCGCACCGGTCATCCCGGCCACCAATTCATAGGAGGGGCGGCAGATCAGCTTCATGCCGGAGGTGTTCATCGGCGCGATGAACATCAGCGCGAAGTCGGTGTTGTCGCCCAGCAGCTGCGCCGAGCCCTGGCCGACGAAGTTGTAGTGGGTGAGAGCGGAGTTGGTGGCCACCACCTTGGCGCCGCTGACGATGATGCCGCCCTCGACTTCCTCGTCCACCGAGATGAACACGTCCTTGACCTGATCCACCGGCTTGTCGCGGTCGATGGGCGGATTGACGATGGCGTGGTTGAGGTAGAGGCAGGATTCCTGGATGCGCTGGTACCAGGTACGGGCGTTCTGCTCGAAGCGACCGTAGAACTCGGGGTTGGCACCCAGGGCGCTGCCGAAGGCGGCCTTGTAGTCCGGGGTGCGGCCCATCCAGCCGTAGGTCAGCCGCGACCATTCGGCGATGGCGTCGCGCTGCTCGCGCAGGTCGCTGGCGGAACGGGCGAAGCGAAAGAACTTGTGGGTGTAGCCGCCGTTGCCGGTATCGGTTTCCCAGCACAGCTTGTCCCTGGTGGCCGGGTCGTGCAGGGCGTCGTAGAGTTTGGCCATGGACGCCGCGGCATTGCGAAAGGCCGGGTGGGTGGTCACGTCCTTGACGCGATCGCCGTAGATGTAGATCTCGCGGTCGTCCCTGAGGCTGGCGAGGTATTCGGCGCCAGTCAGGGGGCGATTGGCTTCGGCGCGATAGTCTTCGGGTTTCATGGCGGGCAGGACTCCGTCTCTTTGTTGTTGTGGGCTCGCTCCAGGCGACTGACGCCAGCATCGCCGGGTGCCTGCCGCGACTGAATGGCTTTTCCGCACCACGCCTTGTACTTTTCATAGCTGATGGACGGGCAAGATAAGCCCTTGGGCTAAAATCGATAATATGTTAACTATCTAGGCCGAATGACGCTCTTGGGAGACCCGGCATGGACACAGGCACGGTTTCTGGCGATACCTTCGATAGCTGGCTGCACAGCCTGCACGGCGCCTGTGGCGCGCGTTTCCACGCCGAGCGCGGTCTTGGCGGTTCGCTGTTCATCGGTCAGGCCAGGCCGCGCTGCCTGGCTGGGCTGGAGCAGGTGCAGATTCGCACCAACGCCGCCCGCATCGCGCGACGCCTCCCCGCGGGGGCCCAGGATGGCGACCGTCATTGCTTCCTGGTGCTGCAAGGGAGCGGTCGCTCCCTCATCCATCAGTTCGACCGTACCCTGGCGCTGGAGCCGGGCGATCTGGCGCTGGTCGACTCGGCGGCTGACTTCGAGATCGAGCCCCAGGGGCTGATGGAGCATCTGTCGCTGCACCTGCCCCGCCGCGAGGTCCTGGCCCATCTGACCGGTGAGCAGCGGGCCTTCGGCAAGGTGGCGCGACATACGCTCAGTGGCCGAACGCTGTTGTCCTTCTATCGCGAACTGCTGGCCGCCGAAGGCGCCGTGCCGGTGCGCGCGGACGAGCAGGGGGCGCTGCAGGAGGTGATCCTGGCGCTGCTCGGACCGGCGCTGACCGCCGAGCCGGCTGGCGCGGCTCTGGCCCAGCAGCCGTCTGCCTTGCAGCGCCGTGGCGCGGAAGCGTTCATCCTGGAACGGCTGCACGAGGCCAGCCTGTCACCGGCTCAGGTCGCCGACGGTATAGGCGTGTCCCTGCGGCAGCTGTACCGGCTGTTCGCGGAAGATGCCATGGGCATCAGCGAGTGGATTCGCCACCGCCGCCTGGCGCGCTGTGCTGCCGATTTGCGCGACGGCAGCCAGGATCATCTGCCCATCACCGAGATCGCCTTTCGCTGGGGCTTCAGCGATGCGGCGCACTTCAGTCGTGCCTTCAAGCAGCAATTCGGTGTGGCGCCACGGGACTACCGCGGCGCGCGCGTGCTGGTCGCCTAGTAGGCGATGCAGACCGACTTGAGTTCGGTGAAGGCTTCCACCGCGCCCCGGCCGAACTCCCGACCGATGCCGGATTGCTTGTAGCCGCCGAAGGGCAGGTTGGGATCCACCGGCACATGGCTGTTGACCCACACCGTGCCGGCCTCGATGCGCGGGATCAGGTCCAGGGTGCGGGTGAGGTCGTTAGTCCAGATGCTCGCGGTCAGGCCGTAGTGGCTGGCGTTGATCTGGCGCAGGGCCTCTTCCAGGTCATCGTAGGCCAGCACCGACAGCACCGGTCCGAACACCTCTTCCTGGGCCACGCTCATCTCGGCGCTCACGTCCAGCACCGTCGGTTGCACGAAGAAGCCCGGCAGATCGGGCGCGGCGCCACCCGCCACCACCTTCGCGCCTTGCTGGCGTGCCTGCTGCAGGTGGTCCAACACAGAACGCTGCTGCTTGCGCGAGACCAGCGGATTGATCTGCGCGCTCGGATCCAGGCCCGCGCCCAGGGTCATGGCGCCCACGGCTGCGCTCAGGGCTTCGAGGAAGGGCTTGTGCAGTCGCCGTGGCACGAAGAAGCGCGAGGCCGCGGCGCAGACCTGGCCCTGGTTGAGCAAGCCGCCCATGAGGGCGCCGCCAACGGCCTTCTCCAGGTCTGCGTCGTTCAGCAGCAGCATGGGATTCTTGCCGCCCAGCTCCAGCGAGAAGCGGGTCATGTTCTGCAGGGCGGCGACGCCGACCTGCTTGCCCACGGCGGTGGAACCGGTGAAGGACACCTTGTTGACCCCGGGATGGGCGACCAGCGCGGCCCCGACCTTGGAACCGCGACCGATCAGCACGTTGAACACTCCCGCCGGTACGCCGGCCTCGATGGCCAGGGCGGCTATCCGCAGCGCGGTCAGCGGGGTCTCGTCGGCGGGCTTGATGATGATGGAGTTGCCCGCGGCCAGGGCCGGCATGATCTTCCACAGGGCGATCATCAGCGGGAAATTCCACGGCACGATGCCGGCCACCACCCCTACGGCTTCGCGGCGGGTGTAGGCGTTGTAGCGGGCGCCGGCCGGCACCGGGATGGAGACGTCCAGGGTCTGGCCTTCCAGCTTGGTCGCCCAGCCCGCCATGTACCTCATGTATTCGACGCTGCCGCCGACCTCGATGGCGCGGGCGATATGGATGGACTTGCCCTGTTCCAGGGTTTCCAGTTGGGCCAGTTCCTCGCCGTGCTGCTCCACCAGGTCGGCGAATCTGAGCAGGGTGCGTTCGCGATCGGCTGGGCGCAGGCGGCTCCAGCTACCGGCCTCGAAGGCCGTCCGGGCTGAAGTCACGCAACGCTCCACGGTGGCGTCATCGGCCTGGTGGGTCCGGGCGATCGGCTGGCCGGTGGCCGGGTCGAACACCTCGGTGGTGTCCGTCGAGCCAGTGACGGTCTGGCCGTCGATGAAGCTGCCATGGGCCTGATCGAGAAAGGCCGTGACGCGGTCGAGCGGGGCGAGGAGGGCAGGGGTAGGCATGGCAATGTCCTTGTAATTGTCATCGAGCCGGTCGAGCGGCGATGGGGCAGCTTAGGCAGGCCGGATCGCCGCGGGCTTGCCTCTGGCTGCCGTGCGGCTTGACCCGGCCTGCCAGCGATGGATAGCTGGGTCAGGGGCCGGGTCGCACCTCCGCCAGGCCGGCGCCCCCGTCCACCACCAGGGTCTGGCCGGTGACGTAGCGCGCTGCGTCTGAGGCCAGGAAGAGCATGGCGGCGGCGATATCCTGAGGTTCGCCCAGCCGACCGAGCGGGACGCCACTGGCGATATGGGTGGCGTTGGCGTCGTCCCCTAGGTTGTCCATCGCCGGCGTCCGGAACATCCCCGGCTCCACCCCGTTGACTCGAATGTTGTCCGCGGCCAGCTCCAGCGCCGCCGCGCGGATGAAGCCGTTAACCCCGGCTTTGGAGGCGGCGTAGTGGGCCAGGCCCGGATAGGCGAAGCGCGGGCCGGTTACCGAGGAAGTGATCAGCAGGCTGCCACCGCCCTGGGCCCGCATGAGCGGTATGGCCGCCTGGGCCAGCCAGAAGCAGGCGGCGAGATTGACCGCCAGGGTGCGCTCCAGCAACACGGGGGTGATGGCGGCGAAATCGGTGAGCGGAAAGTAGGCGGCGTTGTGCACCACCACGTCCAGCCGCTCGAGATCGGCCAGCAGTGCCCCGGCACTTTCCGGTACGGCGAGATCGGTGGCGCCGGACGCCTCCACGTCCAGGCCCTCCGCGGTCAATTCGGCAGCCAGCGCGGCCGCCGCCTGGGCCTGCAGATCGGCGATCCGTACTCGCGCGCCGGCCCGGGCGAAGCCCTCGACCAGGGCGCGGCCAATCCCCTGGGCACCGCCGGTAACCAGCACCTGGCGCCCGCGAAAATCGAAGGTGGTCATGTCAGGCGTCTCCCAGGCGAGCGAAGGCGAGGGTGGGCAGGTCGACGCAGGAGGCGCCGCCATCGGCCACCAGCAGGGTGCCGGTAACGATGGCCGCCTCCGCAGAGGCGAGAAAGGCGCAGACACTGGCGATTTCTTCCGCCAGCGCAGGGCGGCGCAAGGGCACATCGGCGCACACCCGGGCATAGGCTGCATCCAGGTCCTCGCCATGGGCCTGCATCAGCGGTTGCATCTCGGCATCGGCCATCGGCGTGCGCACCCAGCCTGGGCAGACGGCGTTGGCGCGCACGCCCAGGGGGCCATAATCCCGCGCCAGGGAGCGGGTCAGGCCGAGCAGGGCGTGCTTGGCCGTGGTGTAGCCGCACACCTCCGGGCCGGCGACCAGGGCGGCGATGGACGCCACCAGCACCAGATTGCCGCGCCGCTCGATCAGCGCCGGCAGGCAGGCGCGGGCACTGAAGAAGGCGCTGTCGAGATTGCTGCGCAGGGCGGCTGTCCAGTTTTCCGGAGAGGTGTCGGTCGCGCTACCCAGACCATGACCGCCGGCGTTGGCGATCAATACGTCGATCCCGCCAAGCTGCCGCTGGATTTCAGCGGTCAGCCGCAGCCAGGCGTCGGGATCGGCGGCATCGCCACTCAAGGCGAGTCCGCCAATCTCGCCTGCCAGGCGCTCCAGGGGTTCGCGGCGCCGACCGATCAGCACCACCCTATCGCCCTGGGCGGCGAAGCGCCGGGCGCAGGCCGCGCCGATGCCCGTACCGGCCCCGGTGATGACCACCACCCGGCCGCTCACGCCGGGTACTCGGTGTGGTTGAGCACCTGGCAATGGGAGGCGACCGGAAAATTGCTCCAGGCCTGGCAGTCGGCATCGCTATAGCCCCAGATCTTGCCATCGCTGCGGTGCTGGTCGAGGTCGATCAGCAGCACGCCGAGGGTGGGTACGATCTTTTCCCGCCAGACGAAGAGATAGAGGTGCTCGGCGATACGGTAGTAGTGGCAGCGATCGGTGTCGGTCAGGCCGCCTTCCACGCCCTGCAGGCATTGCCAGGTATAGAAGTTCTCGTTGAGGTAGATGTGCTCGTAGACCTCGGTCGGGCTGTAGCGATAGAGGTTGCGTAGTCCGACCAGCTCCCGGGTTGGCGCATGCGGACAGGCGCCGTCCTGCCAGGGACGCTCCAGGCTGCCGTGGAGAACTTCCACCTCGACGCCGGTCAGCGGCTGTCCGGCCAGGGCGCGGGCATAGAGGCCTTCACGGGTGGCGGCGAGGCTGGGCAACCGGCCGATCACGGCGGTGAACGCCTGGTTGGGCAGGTCCAGCACCAGGGTCACCGACCAGTCCTGGTCGTTCTCGCGTTTGATGAAGTCCACCAGAAAGACCTCTGGCCTAAGGGTGGTGGCGCGATAGCTGGCCTCGCCGCTGCCGTTCTCCAGGTGCCATTCCAGGCGCTCCGCGGTGAAACGGTGTTCGATGCACCAACCGTTGGCGAAATGCAGGGTGAGGTGGCGGCCTTGCAGCGCGGCGTTGGCCGGCAACACGAAGCCTTCGGGGGCGAAGCCATCGGCCAGGGCGCCTACGGTGATCCAGTCTGAGGTTGAACTCATGATGCGACTCCGGTGCAGGAAGGGAGTCGTCATGTTCAGCGGTACCTGGCGGCTTGCCCATCAACCGGATGGTTGAGGTGGGTGCCATTCAGAGAAAGAGGGCGGTGACCAGTTCGGTGCGATTGCCCACGCCCACCTTGCGGTAGAGATTGATGAGATGGGTCTTTACCGTGGGCAGGCCGATACCCAGCAGTTGCGCCAGGCGCTTGTTGCCGTGTCCGGCACGCAACAACTCGGCGAGTTCGCGCTCGCGGTGGGTGAGGGCGGTCAGCGCCATCGGTTGGGAGCCCGTCGCCAGGCGGGGCAGCGCCAGCTCGAGCATCGCCTGCAGGCCCTGCAGTCGTTCGAGCTCCCCGGCACTGAAGCTGCCTTCGGCCTCCCGGCGCAGCAGGGACAGCCCCAGCACCGGCTGCCCGGCCTGGCGGGCGAAGATCTCCACCACATCGCAGATGCCGTGGCGGGCGAGAAAGCCGGCATAGTGTTCGCGGCTGCCCGCCGCCTGGGCCGCTTGGCCGAGCCGCAAGGGCACGAGGTCCATGGCGAGGTTCTGGCAACGACGGGGATGCAGCGGATCGCTGCCCTGATAGCGCTCCAGATAGCTCTGGTGCATCGGCGTGGCGAGGCCCAGCAGATGGAAATCCGCTGGGCGTGCCTGGTCGTCGATGCGATAGAGCGCCGCCAGGGAGGCGCCACCGGCCCTGGCACAGGCCTGCAGGCATTGCCGGGCCAGGGCGTCACCCATGGTCAGGCCACGGCGTGGTAGTGCTTGACGAAGCTGTCGCTGAGGATCTCCCAGCGCACCGGAGTGCCTTTTGCCACATACCAGCTGTCGCCGACGCCGAAGCGGTTGGTCTCGCCGGTGGATTCGTCCGTCAGCAGCACCTCGCCGGTGACGACCGTGGCCTGTTCGTTGAAGGGATAGGTCATGCGTAAGGTGCTCTTGCTGACGCCGAAGTAGGCGGCGCTGACCGGGTCGGTCGGCGCGCCAGCGGTCATCTTGCCGTAGGCCTTGCCGTCGCCGGCAAGAATCTCCGAACCGAGGTCGGCCACGGTGCCCCAGGGGTCGAGCTGGTCGAGGGTGATGTGGCGGGTGATGGGATGCAGCGACATGGTGGACTCCTGTTGGGAAAAAGAATTAGCGGCGACCGTTCCAGTAGCCGGATACCTGGTGCCAGGTCTTGCCACCGGTGAGCAGCAGCGGCCCGAAGACATCCTTGCCGGCGACCTCGATGCGCCGGATGGAGCTGATCAGGTCATAGCGCGCCGAGCCTTCGCTCATGCCCTCGGCCAGCACCTTGCAGATGATGTGGCTGGGGGTGACGCCGAAGCCCGAATAGCCCTGGACGAAAAAGGCATTGGGCCGACCGGGCAGGGTGCCGATCTGCGGAAACAGATTGGGACTCACCGCCATGGGCCCACCCCAGGCCAGGTCGATCTTCACCTCGGCGAGGTAGGGGAAAATCTTCAGCATCAGCTTGCGATTCCAGGCCTTGAGGTCCTTGGGAATGTGCTCTACCAGGGACGTGGCCGAGCCGAACAGCAGGCGGTTCTCGTTGGTTACCCGGTAGTAGTCGATCACCGGGCGGATATCGCTGTAGGCCCCGCGAATCGGGCTGATGCGCTGGATGAGTTCATCCGACAGCGGTTCGGTGACGATCTGGAAGGCGTAGGTGTTGATGGTGGTGCGATGCAGCTCGGGTTCCAGCTTGTTGAGAAAGCTGTCGCAGGCCCAGAGCAGCTTGCTGGCGGTCACCGTGCCGCGTCCGGTACGCACCTTGATGCGCTCGCCATAGCTGACGTCCAGCACCGGGCTGAATTCGAAGATGCGCACTCCAAGACTGGCGGCCGCCTTGGCTTCGCCCAGCAGCAGGTTCAGCGAGTGCACATGACCACCGCCGCGATGCAGCAGGGCGCAGCTGTAGGCGTCCGAGCCGATGATCTCGCGGACCTCGCGGCCGGCCAGGAAGCGGATCTCGTGAGGGGTGCCGGTGGACCTGAACTCCTTTTCCCAGGTGCGCAGGGTCTTCTCCTGCCTGGCGTTGAAGCCCATGTAGCCGTAGCCATGGCAGAAGTCGGCGTCGATGTCGTAGCGGGCGATGCGCGCCTTGATGATGTCGGCGCCGAGGTCGCTGATCTCGAAGATCTGCCGCAGGCCGTCTTCGCCCACGTCCTTCTTGATCTTCTCCAGATCGTGACCGATGCCGGCCATGATCTGGCCGCCGTTGCGACCGGTACCGCCGAAGCCGAGATGCCGAGCTTCCAGCACCACGATGTTGGTGATGCCCTTTTCGGCCAGCTCCAGCGCGGTGTTGATCCCGGAAAAGCCACCACCGATGACGACGACGTCGGCTTCGATATCGTCCGCCAGGGAGGGAAAGCTCAAGTCATATTTCTTGGTGGCCGTGTAGTAGGTCGGGGTTTCGAGAGTGATCATCTGCGCGTGCCGTACTGCCAGACTGGAAGGGGGATGCCCGGGGGCATCAGCTCATGGAGCTATTAAGGCAACAACTCCGACCGAAGCTATTGTCTTTGCCTGCCAGGACTTTTGATCCTGGCTGCCGGCGTCGCTCTCGCGCGAATCCCGGCACGGTCGTCCACGGCGCCCGCCCGGTCCGCCGCCCTTGGCAGCGAGAGGCAATTGCGCTGGCACGCCGGGGCAAGGTCGCCGGCCGAGGCCTTCTTTAAGCTGGGATTCGCGGCGTCCCCCACGAAGACGCCCCCGACAATCCATAGCACCCGTCCGGCTTTCCGGATTTCGCCCTGCCTAGAGCAATAACAACCAGAGGGCTTCTGACATGACCTTGCACCAACGTTTGTCCCAGCATCTGCAGCAGGGGGTGGTCGGCTTTCCGACCGCTCTCGCCAGCGCCGTCGGCCTGATCATGGCCAGCCCGGTGATCCTCACGGCCACCACCGGCTTCGGCCTGGGCGGCGGATTGTTCGCCCTGGCCATGGGTATCGCCCTGGTCATGATGCTGGCGCAATCCACCACCTTCGCCGAGGCCGCCTGCCTGTTGCCCACCAACGGCTCGGTCTACGACTACCTGGCCTGCGGCCTGGGTCGCTTCTTCGCCATCACCGGCACGCTGTCCGCCTACCTGATCGTGCATGTCTTCGCCGGCACGGCGGAAACCATCCTCAGTGGCACCATGGCCCTGGTCAATTTCGAATCCCTGAATGTCCTGACCGAACCGGGTGGCCAGGCCTGGCTGGTCGGCATTGGCCTGGTGCTGGGCTTCGCCGTGCTCAACGTGCTGGGCGTGACGGTGTTCGGCAAGGCCGAGGTCATCCTGACCTTCGGCATGTGGACCACCCTGATGATCTTCGGCATCGCCGGCCTGCTCAAGGCGCCCGCGGTGGCCCTGGACGGTCCCTTCGGCGCGTCCCTGGTAGGCGATGACCTGACCACGCTGCTGTCCTTGATCGGCATGGCGATGTTCATGTTCGTCGGCTGCGAATTCGTCACGCCCCTGGCGCCCGAGGTGCGCAATGCCTCGCGGACCCTGCCGCGCGCCATGGTGCTCGGGTTGCTGGGCGTGGCGGGCTGCATGTTCATCTATGGCGCCGCGATGCGCCGGCAGGTGGAAAACGTCCTGATCGATGCCGCGGCCAATGTCCACCTGCTGGATACGCCCATGGCCATTCCGCAATTCGCCGAACAGGTGATGGGCCCCTTCGGCCGGGTCTGGCTGGGCGTCGGCCTGCTGTTCGCCGGGGCGGCCACCATCAACACCCTGATGGCGGGGGTGCCGCGCATCCTCTACGGCATGGCGGTGGATGGCGCCTTGCCGCGTGTCTTCAGCTACCTGCATCCACGCTTCAAGACCCCGGTGGTGTGCATCGCCGTGGTCGCCGCCATCCCCTGCCTGCACGCCTGGTGGCTGGGCGGCAATGCCGACCGGATCGTGCCGCTGATCCTCGCCGCGGTCTGTGCCTGGAGTACCGCCTACCTGCTGGTCAATCTCTCGGTGGTGCTGCTGCGCCTGCGCCGGCCCGACCTGCCGCGCGCCTATCGCTCACCGCTGTTCCCGCTGCCGCAGATCATCGCCAGTGCCGGCCTGCTGCTGGGCATGTGGTTCATCACTCCGCCAGGCATGAACGCCGCGGATATCTATCGCCCTTTCGGTGCCATGCTCGCCCTGACGGCGGCCTTCGCGCTGTTCTGGACGCTGGCGGTCCAGCGCGTCCACCCGTTCCGCCCGGTGCCGGTGGAGGACGCGCTGGAAAAGGAGTTCAACCGCGAGGTCGGCCTGCAGTTGCCCGCCATCGAGCCCGTGCTGCGTGGCGCGGTCTGAGATGTGGCAGCTCTGGAAGCAGCCGGCGGGCTATCGCCCCGGTGCGACGCTGACTCGCCTGGTGCGGGATCTGCCCGGTCTACAGGTAACGGAACTGGCCGTCGACCACCTGCAGGTGGGCCAGGAGGGCCAAGACTGGACCTTCGAGATCAGGGAGCGACCCCAGGCGCTGTTTCTCATGCACCTGGTGACCTGTCGCTTCCAGTGGCAGCGGCCAACCCGCATCGTCGCGCCAGTGCGTATCCGTTTGCGGCATAGCGGCTGGTGGCGGCGGACGGGGCTGGCCTTCCGCATCCTCGAAGGGCGAGACCCTGCACTGGAGCAATGGTGCGCCGATCTGGTGCGGGATCCGGCGCTGATCGAGGCGCTGCAGGTACTGGATTTCCGGCATCTGGAGCTTGAACGCCGGGGTGGGCGGTGGTGCCTGGTGCTGGAGCCCTTCGCGGCCAGCGAGGTGGTCAGCCGCTTTCCTGCCTATCGCCGCTATCTGCGACTGCTGCCGGATCAGGCCCAGGCAGCGCTGCAGGTTCTTGCGCGCCTGCAGGCCTGGATCGCCCCGGAAGTGGCCCCGCGTTAATGCCGAAAACGGCTAGTGCGCCGGTGTGCTTATTGCGTGCTGAACAGCCAGGTTACCGGGAGTAACGCCCAATCTCAGGCAACCCGAGCGTACGTTGAACGGAGGAGAGCGAGATGACCCAGCAGGCCCTGATGCAGGATTTCGCCAACTGGACCCAGGCCCTGCAGTCGGTATGCGGTCGCTTCCAGTCCTGGCTGGCGCCCGAGCATTCATTGTTCATCGGCGAGATCCTGCACCACGACATCGGCGGCTTCGAATACACCACCATCAGCACCAATGCCGGGCGCATCGCCTGCGAGCGGCCGGCGGCGGATCAGGTGGATGACCGCACCTGCTTTCTCATCGTCCAGGAGGCCGGGCACTCGGTGCTGCGCCACCAGGGCGAGGCGATGGAATTGCGTCCCGGCGACATGGCGCTGATGTGCCCGGAATTCGATTGCGACATCCTGCCCTGCGGACTGATTCGCCACACCTCCTTCCACCTGGATCGTCAGGCGCTCGGACGGCGGCTGGCCGGCGGTGATCCGCGCTTCGGCAAGCTGCCGACCGCGGGTCTGACCACCCTGCTGCTGCGCTCCCTGGTCAGCCAGGTCACCCACCTCGACGCGCAAGCCGCTACCCCGGAAGAGGGCGCTGCCCTGAGCGAAGCCCTGCACGCACTGCTGATTCCAGCGCTCGATCAACGGCGTGATCTGCCGCTGGAGAGTGGCGACCAGCAGGTCCTGAGCGGCCTCAAGCGCAACGCCCTGGCCCTGATCGACGCCTCGCTGGGGCAGCCGCTGCTGTCACCCAACTGGTTGGCCCAGGAGTTGGGTGTCTCGGTGCGCAATCTCTACCGGGCCTTCGAGGAGGGCGACAGCATCTGCCAGTCCATCATGCGCGCCCGGCTGGAGCGCAGCGCCGCCGATCTCAGCAGCCCCGTCCTCCAAGGCGCCTCCATTACCGAAATCGCCTATCGCTGGGGCTTCACCGATTCGGCCCATTTCAGCCGCGCCTTTCGCAAGAGATTCTCCTGCACGCCCAAGGATTATCGGCGACAGGCCGTGGCGGGATGACAGCGCGCGACCGGAAGGCGGCAGCTAGGCATGGATCACGGACACCATCGCGCTGAGCTCCCCGAGCACCTCATCGCCAGGCGCCGCATCCGTTACCAGGGTGCTGACATCGGCCAGCGGGATGATGCCGTAGGGCGAGGCCGTGCCGAGCTTTTCCCGCGTCGCCAGGACGAAGGTCTCCGCCGCCTGGCGGCTGATGATGCGCTTGAGCGCGGCTTCCTCGGCATTGCCGGTGGTGGCGCCCGTCTCGGGATGCAGCCCGGTCACGCCCATGAAGTAGCTGTCGACCCGCACCCGGGCGATAGCCTCCGCACAGGCCGCGCCCAGCGTCACGATGGAATGCTTGAACAGGCGGCCACCAATGAGCTCGACCTCGATCAGCGGATGCTCGACCAGCTCCACCGCGATGTTCGGGCTATGGGTCACCACGGTGATCTCAAGCTCCCTGGGCAGGTGGCGGACGAGTTGGACGTTGGTCGTACCGCCATCGATAAAGACGATCTGTCCCGGCTGGATCAGTCGGGTGCCCGCCTGGCCGAGCGCTACCTTGCTGGCCGTGGACGCCTCTTCGCGCCTGGCGTAGTCCGCGACGGCAGCCGAAGCCGGCAAGGCGCCGCCATGCACGCGTTGCAGCACACCTTCAGCCGCCAACTCACGTAGATCGCGGCGAATGGTGTCTTCCGAGACGCCCAGTTGCTGGCTGAAGGTCTTGGCGACCAGCCGTCCTTCCTCACGCAGTACCTGCTGGATAAGCGCCTTGCGTTCACGGGTCAGCATCAGCGACTCCTGCACGAAAATTCTTGACGTTGCACGAAACTGCACGAATTCTAGCGCGAAGCCCCGGGGCGGTAAACACCGCCCGCCTACCCAGAGGATCGCCCATGAGCATCGCCCCGCGTATTCGTGTCGAAGAGGTCGAGGTATTGTCTGACGACTGGTTCGTCCTGAAGAAAACCACCTTCGCCTTCCTGCGCAGTGACGGCACCTGGCAGCGGCAATCACGGGAGACCTACGACCGCGGCAATGGCGCAACCATCCTGCTCTACGATCCCCGGCGGCGCACCGTGGTGCTGACCCGCCAGCTGCGCTATCCGGCCTTCGTGAACGGGCACGACGACCTGCTGATCGAGGCGCCCGCCGGCCTGCTGGACGCGGCCGAGCCCGAGGTGCGCATCCGTGCCGAGGTCGAGGAGGAGACGGGCTTTCAGGTGCGGGAGGTGCGGCAGGTGTTCGATGCCTTCATGAGTCCCGGCTCGGTGACCGAGCGGCTGCACTTCTTCGTCGGCGAATACGCCCCGGGCGATCGCAAGTCGGCCGGGGGCGGCAATGTCGCGGAAGGCGAGGACATCGCCGTGCTCGAGGTCGACCTGGAAGAAGCGCTGGCGATGATCGATGCCGGGACCATTCGCGACGGCAAGACCATCATGCTGCTGCAGTACGCGGCCCTGAAGCTCATGCCACACCTGGCGGTCAGCTGATCTCCAAGGCTGACGACCAGGGCTCCAGCGGCCTGTCTCGGATCCCGGAGACGCGGCTTCCGGCGCTGGCCGCCTGGCGGCTAGGACGACACGCCGGGTCTCAGGAGGGGCAGTAGATGGGCGACATAGTCGGCCTTGCCCAGGTCCACGCCCTGCGCGCGGAGGATGGCGTAGGCGGTCATCACGTGGAAGTAGAACTGCGGCAGCGCCCAGTCGCGGACGTACTGCTCGGCCGTGAAGTCGAATACCAGACCTTGAGGCAGTTCGTGGGCGACAGGCGCACCCTCCTTGAGCGGAGAGCCTTCGCCCGCGATCGCCTGCACCCGATCCAGGGTTTCGCGGATGCGGGTCTGTGCCTGGGCCAGCGTACCCGGCTGTTCGGCGGCGTCGCGGCCTTCGTTGAGCAGGTCCGTCAGTTCGGGCGGAAAGGCCTGCTCGTGCAGCCGCAACAGGCCTTCCTGGGCCTGGACGCAGGCGAAGCGGATCTGGGTGGCGAGCGGGAACATGTCGGGCGCCAGGCGGGCGACCAGCAGCGTCTCGGCCGCGCCGTCCGGCCGCTGGGCCTCGGCCTTGCCAAGCCAGGCCGACAGGGCGCCGAGCAGATTCGTGTAGGTGGGAACGAGGATATCCGTGAAGGTCATGGCAGGTCCTTGCTGGTCTGGAAGCAGGGTGAGTCAGCCTAGTAGAGCGTATTGGCGATCCGCTGGGGCAGGGCCTGGTCGTAGGCCTCGCCGTCCACCTGCGTCGGGCAGAGCTGCTTGAAGATCGTGCCGGGAGAAGGCAGGGCACTGCGCGGCAGGTGCTTGGCGGCATCCCACAGGCCGGCCCGGACAACCGCGCGGCTGCACTGAAAGTAGACGCTGGTGACGTTGATCTCCAGGACCGTCCGCGGGCGCTGACCCTTGACCTCGAAGCGCGCCAGCAGCGCCGGATCTATGGCTATCCGGGCGGTGCCATTGATCCGCAGCGTCTCGCCGATGCCGGGAATCAGGAACAGCAGCGCTACCCGGGGATCCTGGAGGACGTTGCGCAGCGTATCCAGGCGGTTGTTGCCCCGGCGGTCCGGCAGGTAGAGCGTCCTGGCGTCCTCGACCTGGACGAAACCCGCCGCATCGCCACGCGGCGAGGCATCCAGTCCCTGGGGCCCCGCGGAAGCCAGGACCACGAAGGACGCCGCCTCGATGAAGGGCTGGTAGACGGGGTGGATGTGATCGACCTCCTTGAGGATCGAGGGTGCCGCGACCTCGCCGTAGAGCCCTTCCAGCATCTCCAGCGAGGTGAGGTAGTTCTGCTCTTGGTCGTTCTGCTCCATGCGTGACTCCTGGTTCGTTGTGCGCTGCGCGCGGTTGGTCACGCGCGGATCTTTCGGCGCAAAGCGTTAACGATAGGCGAGAAGCTGACCGAACTGTAGCCGATACAGGGGACGGGAGCCCGATCCGTGGACAGACTGCGGCGATAGTCGCCTGGCTAGCGACCCTCGCCAGCCAAGTGAAGAGTCCGTCCGGCGAGCACAACCTTCATCCGGCCAAGAGGTGGGAGGTCGCCGAGAGCATGGGTGGACGGCTGTCGGGGAGCCGAGCCGAGGACTGCCGTCGGTTGCCACACTGCAGCCAAGCAATACAGGAGCTACTGGCAAGCTAGTGGCTATCGAGACGACGTCTGGGCGCGATAACGCCCCACTCAGATCGTCAGTTTCCGGCTGAACTTCGTTTCCATCACGATGTGCGAGGCCGTGTGGGCGACACCCTTGATCATGTTGATGCGGGTGAGCTCCGCATTCAGCTCGCCAAGCGTGTGAGTGGCGAGGTGGATGATGAAATCGGATTCACCCGACACGGCGTACACCGCCTGTACCGCGTCCATGTTGCGCAGGTGCGTCATGACATCGGTGTAGCTCTTGTTGGTACAGGAGGTCATGGTGAAGCAGTTGATCACCTGCTGCAGTCGGTCCTGATCGATGCGGACGCTGTAGCCGGTGATCACGCCGGCTCGTTCCAGGCGGGTGATCCGCTCCTGTACGGCGGAGCGCGAGACGCCAAGCTTGCGTGCCAGGGCAGCCGTGGGTTCGCGGGCGTTGGCCTGCAGCAGAGCCAGCAGCTGCCGATCCTTTTCCGTCAGTTGAAACAGCGTCCCGCTGTTATGTGCATCCATGACCTTTCCTCGGCTCAGCGGTGTCCGTGCGCGCGGGCTTCCTGGAATCTGTCCATCAGCTTGAGATAGGCATAGACGGTTTGTGCGGCTGCCGGTCCGACGGGACCGCCATTCCATTCGAGGCCGTAGGCGGCGAACAGCCGATAACGATCCGTCTCGCCACAGATGGCTTCCGCTATCACGCGGCCCCCGATCGGTGCGGTGTTCATACCATGGCCTCCAAATGAAGTACAGGTCCACAGTCCTTCCGCCAGGCGACCGATATGCGGCATCTTGTGCCGCGCATAACCCATCAGTCCGGACCAGGCTTTGGCGATCTTCAGGCCCTGCAGTTGGGGATAGACAGCGAGAATGTCGCGGGTGAGCAATTGCCCCAGCCGCTGCTCGTCCTGCAGGTTGCGGGTGGTGATATGGCCGCCCCAGAGCAGACGATCGCCTTCGACGATGCGGTAGTAGTCCGAGGCGCGTCGGTTGTCGCCGACCGCATCCGTGGTGGTCACGGCGCTCGCGAGCCGCTCGCCCAGTGGCTCGGTCAGCACCACGTAGGTGGCAATCGGCAGGAAGGCGCGGCGGAGTTGTCCGAACTCGGCGCCGCCGTAGCCTCCGCAGCAGTAGACCACGTCGCGGCAGGTCACCGAACCCTGGTCGGTCGTGACCCTGTGGCGATCCGCCTGGCTCATCACCTCGCGCATTGCCGTGTGCTCGTGGATCACGCCGCCGCCGGCCTCGAACAGTTCCGCCAGGCCCAGGCAATAGTTCAAGGGGTGGAAGTGAAAGCCATGGGTGTCGCGCAGCGCCTGAAAATAGCGATCGGTCTTCAGACGCTCACGGATCTGCTGGGTGTCCAGATACTCCAGTTCAAAACCGAAGTCTCGCGCCATGCGATCGCGGGTCCGTTGCAGATTGACCCCATCCTCGTAGCGCACCACGCTGAGCTTGCCAGGTGTAGGCGCACACCCGGGCAGCTGGTGGCGGGCGATGGTGTCTCGGACGATGTCGACGCCTTCCAGCGAGAGCCTGAACAAGGCGGCCGCCGTCTGACGGCCGCAGCGCCGCTCGATCGCGGCCAGGCCTTCCGACCAGCCCTGTAGCACGAATCCGCCATTGCGACCGGACGCTCCCCAGGCCACCCGATTCGCTTCCAGCAAGACGACCGAACGGCCGCGAGCCTGCAGCTCCTGGGCCGTGCTCAGGCCGGCCAGACCGCCGCCGATGACGCAGACGTCCGCGGCTACATCGCCTCGCAGTGGAGCCCGCTGCGTGGTCGCACGCATCGTTCCGGTGTAGTAGTTGTTGCTGTAAACAGCCATCGGTGGATGTCCTTTTTCAGGCAGCAGCGGGCCTCGTGCCCGCCGCATGACAGGCACGGGTTTCCGCAACGGTGGTTACTGGATCAGGGTGAGGTCAGTGCCGTACCACTTCTGCGAGAGTTGCTTGAGCGTACCGTCGGCTTTCATGTCGGTGACGGCCTTGGCCAGCTCGGCGTTGAAGGCCTCGTCACCCTTGTCGACCGCGATGGCGAGGGGTTCGTAGTAGGCCGGCTTGCCCGCTACGGCGGCGATCGGGTAGCCCGCCTTGATAGCGCCCAGAACGGTCGGCAGTGCCGATAGGGTGGCGTCCAGCCGGGTACCATTGCCCATGCGCAGATCATCGAGCGGACCCATGCTGTCGCCATAGGTCAGGACTTCGCCAGGCTCTACCTCATAAGTGAACGCGGGCACATCGACGGCATCGATCTTCAGGCGCCTGTTGATGTAATCCTCTGAAGTGGTACCGGCTTCGACGCCGATCTTCTTGCCATTCAGCGCGTAGAGCGTCGTCGTGGCCGCGTCCTTGTGCACCGCGAACACATAGGGCGTGTAGTAGTAGACGGCAGGGAAGTCGAGCACCCGCGCCCGGGCGGTCGTCGGTGTCATGGAGCCGACCGAGAGATCCCAGCGATTGGCCCAGCGCCCGGCGGTGATGATGCCGTACTCGGGGGTCACGAAGGTCACCTTGGTCCCGAGTCTTCGTCCAATCTCGGTCGCCACGTCGATGTCGAAGCCACGCAGTTGATTGTCCTCGCCGAGAAAGGACTGCGGCGGCCAATTGGCTGCGGTGGCCACCTTCATGACCTTGGTCTGGTGAATGCGATCCAGGGTCGCGCCGGCCCAGGCGGAGGGCAGGGCGGCGCCCAGGGCTGCAACAGTGGCGATGGCGGTGAGAAGGCGAGCGGCTGGGATCATGGTGATGTCTCCGGATACACGTTTGTTGTTGTCGTGAGAGGTGTAACGGCTGCGGTCAGTGACTGAGTATCTGCGAGAGAAACTCGCGCGCCCTCGGCTGGCGTGGGTTATCGAAGAATTCGTCCGGACGGGCCTCTTCGATGATCTGGCCCTGGTCCATGAAGATGATCCGGTCGGCCACCTTGCGAGCGAAACCCATCTCGTGGGTCACGCAGAGCATGGTGATCCCGTCCTGAGCCAGTTCGCCCATCACATCCAGGACCTCCTTGACCATCTCCGGGTCGAGCGCCGAGGTCGGCTCGTCGAAGAGCATGATGCGGGGCTTCATGCACAGCGCCCGAGCGATGGCGACCCGCTGCTGCTGGCCGCCGGAGAGCTGGCCGGGATACTTGTCCGCCTGGTTGGCGATCCGCACCCGCGCCAGGTACTGCAGGGCAAGTCTTCTTGCCTCGGCCTGGTCGAGCTTGCCGACCAGCCGTGGGCCCAGCATCAGGTTCTCCAGCACCGTCAGGTGCGGGAAGAGGTTGAACTGCTGGAACACCATGCCGACCTGCCGGCGGATACTGGCCACGCTGGCCGCGTCGCGGCTCAGTACCTGGCCGGCGATCCGCACCTCGCCCTGCTGGAAGTCTTCCAGCAGGTTCAGGCAGCGGATCAGCGTCGACTTGCCCGAGCCCGAGGGGCCGCAGATCACGACGATCTCGCCGCTGGCGATGTGCAGGTCGATCCCCTTGAGTACCTGGAAGTCGCCGTACCATTTCTGCAGATCGCGTACCGAGACGGCTGCGTTGAGGCTGGATGAATCAGAGGTCTGATGCATGGGATGCTCCCGGGTTAGCGGTGGGCGCGGTCGAAGCGCTTTTCCAGGCGGGCCTGCACGGTTTCGAGCAGGATCGACAGCACCCAATAGAGCACCGCGGCCGTGATCAGCATCTCCAGATGGCGGAACTCCGCTCGTCCCTGGGTACGCGCCAGGAACATCAGCTCCCAGACCCCGATCACCGACACCAGAGAGCTGTCCTTGAGCATCGAGATGAACTGGTTGCCGGTCGGCGGAATGATGAGTCGCATCGACTGCGGCAGGATCACGCGGGTCATGGCCTGGAAGGGGGTAAGGCCGATTGCCCGGCAAGCCTCCCATTGCCCACGCGGGATGCTGCTGATCCCGGCACGAAAGATCTCGGTCATGTAGGCGCCGTAGCACAGCGACAGCGCCAGCACTCCCGCCGGCACCGCGCCCACGACATAGCCCAGTTGAGGAATGCCCAGGTAGATCAGGTAGATCTGGATCAGCAGCGGTACGCCGCGAAAGAATGAGGTGTAGAAACTCGCGATGGCGACGGCAAAGCCATTGGCCGAAAGACGGGCGGTGGCGCCGAGCAAGGCCAGCACGAAGGCGATGGCGATGGAAAGCGCCGAGACGTAGACGGTGGTGAACACCCCCTGGGTGATCATGAAGCCGACTTTGCTGAGAATGAAGCTGTAGGACAGATCGAAGGTGTCGAAGAACAGCAGGAAGAGCAGCAGAAGTTCGCACCATACGGTGATGACCTGAGCCCGCAGCGGAAACCGGCCGAGGATGAAGAGATTCAGCATGAGGGTGAGTGTCAGGGTGCCGGCTACCGCAACGTTGCGCAGCATCGGCGCTTCGAGGTCGAGTACGATCGGCCCCATGAGGCGGGCCAGACCGCCCTCTCCAACGCCATAGAGGCAGGCCAGGAGAAAGACCGCGATGGCCATCGTCGCCATGAAGGGAAGACTGTCTGTCGCGCGGGGTTTGACGATGTGGTCTCGATACATGGTTCGGTCCTCACGCGCTGGGCGCCTTTTATTGTTCTGAGGCCATTGTATGGAGGCGTTGTGCGGGGCAATACCCGGCGGAAATACCCGATTCGTCACTAAAATCGTACGAATGGATGGACATGACCTGTCGATTTGATAGCCAGGACTTGCGAATGAACAGCGTGGCGACGGCGGGTGAAGGCGCTGTGCAGTCGTCGTGCAGGCTATAGTCCTAACCTGGTGAGCATCGTAGAGCGCTTGGGTCTTGGCGTTCACGCCCGGGCGCGCTTCCGCCTGGGACGTATCCGGTGACTATCCGAGACGAGATGACCGCTTGCGGCTTGGCGATCTTGGATAAGCGGGCACTTGCGGTCGAGGCGTGGTCTTAGCAAGGCGTGGTCAGCCGCCACTGTAGCCGACCTTGAGCCATGCCGGCGGCAGACCAGGAGCATGAGCATGATCCCGCCATCCGTGACAGCTGCTGTTTTGGATGGCCAGATGAACAACGAGAAGGAACCCCCGATGATCCATCCTCTACGCCTGTACGAATTGACCGGTGCCGACGACAACTGCCGCTTCAGCCCCTATTGCTGGCGCATACGGCTGGCCCTGGCGCACAAGGGTCTGCCAGTCGAGACCGTTGCCTGGCGCTTTCACGAGAAGGAGGCCATCGCCGCTTCCGGGCAAGGCAAGGTGCCGGTGCTGGTGGATGGCGACCAGTGGGTGAGCGACAGCTGGGCCATCGCCGAGTATCTGGATCGGCAATACCCCGAGCGGCCGTCGCTGTTGGGTGATGCCTCGCTCACCGCGGTGACCCGCTTCGTCAATCAGTGGGTGGCCGAAAGTGTGCATCCGGCGCTGGCGCGGGTGATCCTCCCCGACGTCCATGCGGTGCTGGATGAAGCCGACAAGGACTATTTCAAGAGGACCCGCGAGGCGGCGTTCGGTGTGTCCCTGGACGAGCTCGCGGTTCAACGGGACGCGTCGCTGCAGGCTTTTCTCCAGGTGGTGAAGCCCCTGCGCAGTACCTTGACCCAGCAGTCTTATCTGGCCGGTGACGCTCCAGCCTACGTCGACCATATCGTGTTCGGTGCCTTTCAATGGGCCCATGTCGTCAGCGCCCAGCCGCTCCTGGCGCCGGACGATCCCATCACTCTCTGGTGCGAACGGGTACGCCAGGCCTACGACGACCAGGCTACCTAAGGGCCGCCAATCGCCAGCGGATGTTGCGCTGGCTCAGGCGTAGACCCTCGATCAATGCCGATCCTGCGGGGGGTGGCTCGCGGGATTGCACACCGTGCGGGCAACCTTGCCAATGGTCAGGCCCTGGCCCAGGATCGAGCAGATCACCACCACGTAGGTCAGCGTCAGGATGACATCCCGTTCCGCACCGATCGGCAGGGACAATGCCAGTGCGACCGAGATGCCACCGCGCAGGCCGCCCCAGGTCAGGATCCGCCAGGAGCCGGGCACCAGGCGGAATTTCCTGCCTAGCAGTCTCACCGGAAGACCTACCGTGACCAGGCGTGCAAGCAGGGTCAGGACCGCTACCAGGATGCCACCCAGCAGCAAGGGGGGAGCGAGATCGATGAGGATGATTTCCAGGCCGATTAGTACGAACAGCACGGCGTTGAGAATTTCGTCCAGGGCCTCCCAGAAGGCGTCGATCCGTTTGCGTGTGGTATCCGACATCGCCAGCGCCCGGCCATGGTTGCCGATGATCAAGCCGGCGACCACCATCGCCAGCGGACCGGATACGCCCAGGTGATTGGCCAGGGTATAGCCGCCCAGTACGGTGGCCAGGGTGATGAGGATCTCTTCCGGATAGCTGTCGATGCTGCGCAGCATGACGAAGGCTAGGTAACCCGCGATCAGCCCCAGCAGAATGCCACCGCCCGCTTCATGAGCGAAGATTTCCAGGGTACTGGTCAGGGTGATGGGCTCATCGTTGACCAGCGTCGCCAGCAGCACAGAGAACAGCACCACACCCACGCCGTCGTTGAACAGGGACTCCCCGGCGATGACCAGCTCGGTGTTCTTGGGTGCGCCAGCGGTCTTGAGGATGCCCATGACGGCGATGGGATCCGTGGGGGAGATCAGAGCGCCGAAGATCAGACAGTGGATCAGGGACAGCGAGACGTGGGTGAAGGACAGCAGATAGAACAGCGCAAAGCCCACTACCAGCGTTGAAATCGTCGTACCCACCACCGCCAGCAGGGACACCTGCCAGCGAAAGGCTCTGAGCTCGCTCAGATCGATATGCAGGGCGCCCGCAAACAGCAGCACCGACAGCATCCCCTGCATCAGCAGCTCGGAGAAGTCGATGGAGCTCAGCAGGTTCTGCTCGTAGTCGCGTACCAGCGGATAGCCCAGCCAGTCCAGCCCGATGCAGGCGAGGGAGAGGGCCAGGGCGATGGCCATCACCCCGATGGCCGATGGGAGCCCGACATAGCGGCGGTTCAGGAATGCCAGCCCCGCGGTGATGAAGAGAATGATCGCTGCCAATTCCAGCATTAGCCTGCTCCGATATCGTGCTACTGGATTCCGGGTTGGGTCCAGGCAACCGGCTGCGCCTCTTCCCGCCGTCCTTTTTCCGCGAGGAAATCGCTGGGAAGGGATTCGACATAGAGACTTCTGCTGGCCAGCGCGAACCGGACGCCGATCTGGGCGAAGGCCTCCATCATCTCGATATTGATCGCCTGCTGGATGTCCATGTAGATGTTGTAGCTAGGATCCAGCACGATGTAGACGACCTCGAAGTCCAGCGAATTGGCGCCGAAGGCCAGGAGATGCGCGCGATCGAAGCGGGTCTTTTCCTGCCGTTGAATGATCTCCTTCAAGGCGGAGGTGACCTGCTTGACCTGGCTTGGTTGGCAGGCGTAGGTCAGACCGAACTTGAAGACGATGCGGCGCTCCTGCAGCTTCTTGTAGTTCTGGATGGTGCTGCCGATCATCTCGGCATTCGCCATGACGATCTGCTCGCCACCCAGGCTTCTGATCCGGGTGGTCTTCAGGCCCACGTGTTCGACGGTGCCCGCCAGCGAACCGACGACGATGAAGTCGCCCACCTCGAAGGGTTTGTCGACCGCGATGGACAGGGAGGCGAATACGTCACCGAGGATGTTCTGCACGGCCAGGGCGATGGCGATGCCACCCACGCCAAGGCTGGCGACGAAGGCGGTGATGTTGACGCCGAGATTGGACAGCATCGCCAGGCCGACCACGGCCCAGAGCAGCACCTTGGCGCCCCACAGCGACAGGGTGGCCAGGGCGCTGCCCTGATAGACGTCGGCCTGGCTGTGCTTGACGAAGTAATGGTGCACCGCCAGGGCCACCGCCCGGTTGGCCCACAGCCCGACCTGCAGGGCCGCGACCACGAACCAGAGGCTGCTGACCCGTGTCAGCCAGCGCTCGGGCAAGTCCAGTATCCCCACGCCGATCAGGATGGCGGCCAGCAGCAGTAGGGTGTTGCTGGTGCTCGACAGCACCTGGATGGCGATATGGCTGACGTGTGCGCCCGGCCTTTCCGCGCGGGTCCGCAGGTTTCTCTGGACGAAGCCGATGACGGTGCGGGCGAGGGTGAAGCTGAGCACGATGACGCCCAGCATGACGGACCAGTTGGCCAGCGAGATGCCGAGCAACTTGGTCGTGAGCAGGAAGTTGAAAAATCCGAGATCCATAAAGCAGAGGTCTTCTAGCCGGTTCTGAAATCGCCACGACTCGGCCGCTCAGGCGCGGTCGCGACTCGTTTTATCCCAGTGCGCGCTTGGTCACCTGGAACAGTGGACACCGTTCGCGAGCTCGGCCGTTCAGCCAGGAACCCACGGATGGCATCAGCCAGGTTTGAGTCCGTTGAGGCGATGCCGTGCACTTTTTTTCACGGTCGGGCGAGCTTCAGCTTCTGCTGATGGAGCGGCTGTCAACTGCGAGCACCTCTGGAACGGATGTTACGGCATGAGCGGCAGAGCGATAAAAAGTCGGCTCACTCCATGCTCGATGGGGCATGCGGGAGGCGATGAGTAGCCAGGAGGGTAGAGCGGCGGTCGCGCTCAGGAGGGCAGGAAACGGCGGCTTCGCCAGAGGACCGGCAGAGCCATGGCCGGCAGGCTCCCAAGGCGATCACCTGGCCTGCGAGACGCCAGACCAGATCGATCCCGGGAGCCCTCCTGGGCTCAGTGACTGTAGCCGGTCGGCTTGTTGCGGATGGTCTTGAGCAGGTCTTCCGGGCTGATGCTGGCGAGCGCCTTGGCCGCGGCCTGGCTGCCGGGCAGCGGCAGGTCGAGGATGTGGCCCTTCATCTTGCCCACCACGTGCATCTCGCAGGGCTTGCAGTCGAACTTCAGGGTCAGCACCTCGTCGCCGTGGACCAGTTGCATGGGCGCGACCTTGGTGCGCACGCCGGTGACGCCCTTGGCCTGCTTGGGACAGAGGTTGAAGGAGAAGCGCAGGCAGTGCTTGGTGATCATCACCGGCACCTCGCCGGGCTCTTCGTGAGCTTCGTAGGCGGCGTCGATCAGCTGCACGCCATGGCGATGGTAGAAGTCGCGGGCCTTCTGGTTGTAGACGTTGTAGAGAAACGACAGGTGCGACTCGGGGTACACCGGCGGCGGGCTGGTCTCGGGCTTGCGGCGGCCGCGCGGATGGACGGCGATGCGCGCGGCGGTCAGCTGTTCGATGGCTTCGCGGCGCAGTGCCTTGAGTTGCGAATTGGGCACGAAGAAGGCCTGGGGCGCGTCCAGGGTCACGTCCAAGGCGTGGTATTCGGTGGTGCCCAGCTGGGTCAGCAGATCGCGCAGGCCCTCCAGCGCCTGCTCCGGCTTGTTGGCCACGCCGAAGGGGCCGTCCAGGGCAACGAAGACACTGACGCCTTCCTCGCTGGTGACGGTCAGCTGTAGCCGCTGCTCGCGCAGCTCGGCCTGCCAGCGCACGCCGATGCGGCGCTCGGCGCTGGTCTTGAGCAGGGCCTGCTGCCAGTTGTGGTCCAGGTTGCGCGACAGCGGATGATTCGGGCGCAGACGGAACAGCCCCTCGGGCATCTCGTTGGGTTCGACACGATAGCGATAGCGCTTCGCCCCGTCTTCTTCGAATTCACCCTTCAGCTCGGCGACGTTGGCGCGAAAGCCCACCACCTCGCGCTTGACCAGCACATTGAGGCCGTCGCCATTGGACAGCGGTTCCTCGGTCACGGCGATGAAGTCGCGCTTGCCGACCTTTTCCACCTGACCCACCGGCAGACCGGTAAAGGTCGGCGAGTCGAAGGCGCCGATGTCCACCTTGCGGTCGGTAACGAAGTAGTCGGTGCTGCCGCGGTGAAAGGTCTTGTCCGGATCCGGCACGAAGAAATGCGCGGTACGCCCGCTGGAGGCGCGGGCCAGGTCGGTGCGGTCTTCGAGGATCTCGTCGAGCAATTGGCGGTAGTAGGCGGTGATGTTCTTCACGTAGCCCATGTCCTTGTAGCGCCCCTCGATCTTGAAGGAGCGCACGCCGGCCTCGACCAAGGCACGCAGGTTGGCGCTCTGGTTGTTGTCCTTCATCGACAGCAGGTGCTTCTCGAAGGCTACCACCCGACCCTGGTCATCCTTCAGGGTGTAGGGCAGGCGACAGGCCTGGGAGCAGTCGCCGCGGTTGGCGCTGCGACCGGTCTGGGCATGGGAGATGTTGCACTGGCCGGAGAAGGCCACGCACAGGGCGCCATGGATGAAGAATTCGATGGCCGCGTCGGTCTCGGCGGCGATGGCCGAAATCTCCTGCAGATTCAGCTCGCGCGCCAGCACCAGCTGGGAGAAGCCGGCCTGGTCGAGAAACTTGGCCCGCGCCAGGGTGCGGATGTCGGTCTGGGTGCTGGCATGCAGCTCGATCGGCGGGATGTCCAGTTCCAGCACGCCCAGGTCCTGCACGATCAGCGCATCCACACCCGCGTCGTACAGCTGATGAATCAACTTACGCGCCGGTTCCAGCTCGTCGTCATGCAGGATGGTGTTGAGGGTGGTGAACACCCGCGCATGGTAGCGGCGAGCGAATTCCACCAGCTCGGCGATCTCGCTGACCTCGTTGCAGGCATTGTGCCGCGCACCAAAGCTCGGCCCGCCGATGTAGATGGCGTCGGCCCCATGCAGGATGGCCTCCCGAGCGATACCGACATCGCGGGCAGGGCTGAGCAATTCCAGATGGTGCTTGGGCAGGGACATGGCGGTTCTTCTCGATCAGGCGTGGCACGGCAAGGCGCGCATTGTAGCGGGCGAGGGGGTGGAGGGCACGCCTGGGGTGCTGGGTGGTTGGGCCAGTCCATCAACCGGGGCAGGATTCACAGCCCTGCCGGCTGATTGACAGTTATCCGTGTTTCCACCCCCTGTTCCTGCCCAGGGAGTGCAGCGATCGCCACCCGCAAGCTGGCTGCCAAGGGCTCAAGCATCGCTATCCCGCCGAGTGCGGGCGCTGCTCATTCCCAGGGGGAATGAATACCTGTGCCTCTTTATCGCTTTTTTCCATTAATGGGTCGTCGTAAAACCTCCGTCACCTTTAATAAACATAAAAATCGGAGGACTCATGACCGAATCCCTGGCTTCAAAGCCGGCGCCGGCAGTAGCGGAACGGTCAGCGCTACAGACGCGGTCCAGGACCCGCTATCGCTGGGTGGTACTGGCGGTCATCGTGGTCGTGTACATGCTCGCTGCAGCCGATCGGGCCAATATCGGCATCGCCTTGCCCTATATCCAGAAGGAGTTCGGCGCGACCAATGCCGAGGTGGGTCTGCTGGTCAGTGCCTTCTTCCTGTTCTACTCGCTGGGTCAGATACCGGCAGGCTTTCTGCTGAGCAAGGTCAGCGTACGCGTGGTCGCTCCCGCAGCGATAGGGCTGACGTCGCTGGTGACGCTGCTGATCGGCACCTCCCACAGCATCGGCATGCTCAAGATCTATCGCTCGGCGCTGGGCGTCGCAGAAGCTGCCTTGCCCCTGTCGATGCTGAGCACCATCAACCGCTGGTTTCCGCCGCGGGAAAAGGGCACGGCTACCGGAGCCTTCCTGTCCGCCGCCAAGATGGGCGCGGTGATAGCACCGCCATTGGGGGCAGCGCTAATTCTGCTCGATGGCTGGCGCACCATGTTCATCGCCTTCGCCCTGCCAGGCGTGCTGCTCGCCTTGCTGTGGTGGTGGCTCGTCCCCAATGATCCGAGAGCCTGCAAGCAGGTCAGTGACGCCGAAGCCGAGCACATCGAAGACCAGACGACCGCGCACAGCGAGTCGGTCCGTAAGCACCGGGATTTCGGCAGGCTCGACCGCGCGCTGCGCTATGAGCGCACCCCCGTCCTGGATACGTCCCGCTCCGTGTTCAGGTCCTGGAACATTTGGGGCTGTGGGCTGGGCTACCTGCTCATGACCGGTGTGGTGAACGTGCTCCTGGCCTGGCTCCCCAAGTACCTGGGTGAGGTGAAGCACTTCGAACTGATGCAGGTCGGCTTCGTGGCGTCCTTGCCCTTCGTTGGCGGGGTGCTTGGCAATATCGTCGGCGGCTGGCTGTCGGATCGAATCCTGGACCGCCGTCGCAAACCGACCATGATGATCAGCGCGGTAGCGACCTGCGTGATGATGGTCGCGCTGGTTTACGCGCCCAAGGGGTTGCTCGCGGTCGGTCTGTTGCTGTTCGGTACCGGCTTTCTGCTCAATATCGGCTACTCGTCGTTCTCGGTCTATTCGATGGGACTGACGACCAGAACGACCTATCCGGTGGCGGCATCCGTGGTCAACAGCGCGGGCCAGGCGGGGGGCGCCATGGCGCCGCTGATCACCGGTTTCCTGCTGGACAGCTACAGCTGGACGGCGGTGTTCATCTTTCTCGGCGTCTGCTCCCTGGCCGCGCTGGCCTTCGTGCTGACCATTTCCGAGCCGGCTACCGCGCCTTTCAGCGAGTCGGGTGCCTAGCGGGTCGAGTGGCCCGGCAAGGTCTTGACCATTGCCCCGCGAAAGTTACGCGCGGGGCGATGCAGCGGTCCCTGACTAACGCTGCAACTGTTTTGTGAAGTCGCAGAATTGCGTCGCCAGCGTGGCGATCTCGGCGACGAAGGTCGAGGGCCGGTCGTTGCGGTACATCGCCATGTAGGGAACAGGTGGCAGCTCGGGATCGGTCTCGACGATGACGAGCTTGCCTTCGTCCACCAGCGGGCGGAAACACTCGCGCGGCAGATAGGTAACGCCCAGGCCCGCCGAGGCCAGGCCGAGCATGGCGGTAAGGCTGTCAGAGGAGAGGATCCTCGGCAGCTCTATTCCGCGGGCATGCAGCCAGCGGTTCACGAACAGGCCGGATCCTGACTTCTTGCCCTGCATCAGCATGGGATACCTGGCCAGCTCGGCCAGGCTCACCACGCCTGAATTCCGCACCAGTCCCGGCGCGGCCATCCAGGCATTCTCCACGGTCGCCAGGGGCACGCTGGTGACCTCGGGGGCGGTGAAGGTGTCCGGGATCACGATGAGGTCGACCAGATCGTCCATCAGCCGCTCGTGCAGGTTGCGACTCATGTCGACCTCGGGTTCCACGGTCAGCCCGGGGAAGTCCGCGACCAGTCGTGTGACCAGGCGCGGTAGCCAGGTCCAGGCGGTAAGTTCGGTAACGCCCAGTCGCAAACGGCGGGTGGTGACGTGCTTGCCGTCCTTGAGCGAGGTGATGCGCTCGTTCAGATCGAGCATCTCGCGCGCAATGACCAGCAGCTCCTCGCCCTCGGCGGTGAAGCGCGCACCCCGCTGCGAGCGATCGAACAGCTGCAGACCGGTGGAGGACTCCAGCTCCTGCACCCGTTTCGAGATGGCTGATTGGGTGGTGTTGAGATGCTCGGCGGCCCTTTCGAACGTACCCAAACGTTCGATCCAGTGCAGCGCCAGCAACTGGCGTAACGTGACCATTGGTATTCCTCCAGGGCATGAATGGCCATACCTTAATATCGCTTTTTCTATTTGGCCACCGGCCTATCCTCGACGTTATCCAACAAGAGGAGCCCCCATGAACGTCAACGCTTCCAGTCCGACCGCGCTAGTCGAAGCCTTTGCCCGCACCTCCACCTCGATCATCAGCGACTGTCTCGACCGGCTTCCCGGCGCTCCGCTGCGGCCCTTCCACCGGATCGAAGGCACCATGGCCGGCCTTGCGCTCACCGTCAAAGTACCCGCTGGCGACAACCGGGCGATCCACCAGGCGCTGGAGCTCCTCGTCCCCGGCCAGGTGCTGGTGGTCGATGGTGGTGGCGACCTGAGTCGCGCCCTGATGGGCGACATCATGGCGGCTATCGCGGAAAAACGCGGTGCCGCAGGAGTCGTTGTCGATGGGGCGATTCGCGACCTGGCGACGATCAGCAAGGGCAGCTTCCCCATCTTTGCTCGCGGGGGCTACCACCGTGGCCCTTACAAGAACGGCCCGGGGGAGATCAACGTGCCGGTGAGCATTGGCGACATGATCGTGTCACCAGGAGACCTCGTCGTGGGTGACCATGACGGTATCGTCGCCTTTCCCCTGGCCCAGGCGGCGGCGCTGCTCGACCGTTGCCTGGCGACCGAGCGCAAGGAAGCGGAGATGCTCGCGCAGATTGCCGCTGGAACCTACCGGGGCGCCTACGCGGCCCACTGATTACGGAACACGCAAATGAAACTAGCGATTATCGGCGCAGGCGAAGTTGGCCTTACCTACGCGCACCCCTGGGCGGCAGCAGGCCACAAGATCCTCTTGTGCGACCTCAAGCCGTCACCCAGAGCCCAGGCCTTCGCGAAAGAGCATGACGTGGCTCTCGTCACCTCGATGGAGGATGGGGTAGCCGAGTGCGACGTCGTCGTCTCCTGCGTATTCGGCACTGTCTCGCTGCCAGTCGCCGAGCAGGCGCTCGCCCTTATGCCGGCGGGTGTGCTGTTCATCGACATGACCACCGCGGATCCGGAGCAGATCAGACGAGCCGCGGCCATCGCGGCCGAGCGCTCCATTCCCTATGTGGACGTGGCCATCCTGGGGGCCATCGCCTTGACGCACGCGAAAACCAATCTGCTGGGCGCCGGCATTGGCCTGGAGCGCGCGGTCGTCCTCTTCGCGGAAGCCGGCGCACCGCTCAAGCCGGTCGAGGGAGGCGCCGCGGGCGATGCAGCCGCCCTGAAGATCCTGCGCAGCGTGTTCACCAAGGGACTGGAAGCCCTGACCATCGAGTGCTTCATGGCGGCCGAGAAGCAGGGCGTCACGGAAAAGCTCCACGATGCTCTGAGCGATATCGACCAGACTTCGCTCAGAGACTTTCTCGGCGCCCTTATCAGAACGCATGTCGTTCATGCCTCGCGCCGTCTCAAGGAAGTGGAAGAGGCCGAACGCCAACTGCGGGCTGCCGAGCTGCCGGTGGCGGTGCTGCCCGGGGTCAGGGAAGTGTTTGCACGGACAGCCGCGCAGCTCGCACGCGCGCCTATCGACACGGCATCGCCGAGTCTTGGCCAGGCCTTCGATTGGCTGTTCAAGGCCAATGGCGTGGTGAAATAGCAGAGCACTCGATGTGACGCCGAGCGCATGTCACCGCTCGGCGAGCTCATTGACCGGGGTCAAAGCGCCTCTGGCCGTCAGACGGCTTCCGGCACCGCCGGCTGCCCCAACAACTCCTCCAGAATGCTCAGCCTGAACTGCCGCTGCAGGGTCACCGCATAGAAGCGCTCGGTGATCTCGGGCACCTCGGCGTAGAGCTGCAGGGCGCCGCTGCGCAGTTCGTCCTGGACCACCACGGCGGGCAGCAGGGCCATGTCGCCGGAGTCGCGGGCGAGCAGGCGCAGCAGGGCCATGTCGTCGACCTCGGCGCAGATATGGGGCGTCAGCCCCTGGCCGCTGCAATAGACGTCGAACTGGCTGCGCACGTCGCTGCTGCGACCGGGCACGATCAGGCGGGCCTGTTGCAGGTCGCGGTGGAGATCGAAGGGGCGACTGTCCTGGCGCGGCGGGCCGATCAGGCACACCGGCTGGCGATGGAGCAGGCGGCATTGCCAGGTGCGCTGGCTGTCGGCGCTCACCGCCTGGTTGGTCAGCACCACGTCCAGCTTGTGCAGCGCCAGGCGCTCCAGCAGTTCGTCCACGCCCCCGGATTCGAGGGTCAGCACCAGGTCCTCACGGCCAAGGAAGGGGCGCAGCAGGTTCTCCTGGAAGTTGCGCGAGAGGGTCGCCACTGAGCCGATGCGCAGCGTCTGATTGGCTTCCTGGGTGTTCTGCAGGGTGTCCTGCAACTCGCTGCCCAGGGCGAAGATGGTTTCGGCGTAGTCCAGTACCAGCTGCCCGGCTTCGGTCAGCCGCAGACTGCGTCCGGAGCGGAGGAACAGGGGATGGCCGAGCTGATCTTCCAGTACCCGGATCTGGGTGGAGAGGGCGGACTGGGAGACATGCAGCGCCTCGGCGGCGCGGGTGAGGTTGCCTTCCTTGGCTACGGCCCAGAAGTAGTGCAGGTGATGAAAATTGAGTCGGCGCATGCTTCGTTCTTCAAAAGTGAACGTTAGGTTCTGATCAATCTATTTTAAATAATTCGCACACATCCGGACACTATGGGTATCTGGTGTTCATGGAGTGTGCACGATGTCTAGCCCGCTGTTTTCCCTGGCTCCCCTGTTGCCCTGGGTCTATGTCCTGGCACTGTTGCCTGTGGCCTCTCTCGCATCACCTGGCCGACTTTGGGTACCGGCTCGAATCGCGGGTTATCTGGGTGTTTTCCTGGTTCTGGCGGCCTGGCTACAGGTGCTCTTCGCCACCCCACATCACGACCGCCTGGGCCTGGCGATGGCCGGACTGGTCAGCCTGCTGGCGCTGGTGATCATCGAGTATTCCCGGCGCTATCTGGAAGGGGAGGCAGGGCAGCGGCGCTACGTGCTCGCGCTGCTGGGCACCCTGGCGGCGGTGGCTACAGTCGTTACCAGCGGCAATCTCCTGCTGGTGGCAGGGGCCTGGATCCTGTCCAGCCTGTGCCTGCACCCGCTGCTGACCTTCTACCGCGAGCGTCCCCAGGCCGTGGTCGCAGCCCACAAGAAATTCCTCGCCAGCCGCCTGGCCGATGTCAGTCTGCTGCTGGCGACCCTGTTGCTGGTACGGGCCGGCGGTAGCAGCCAGATCTCGCTGATCCTCGCTGCCGTGCAGGCCCAGGTGCAGGCGGGAGGGTCGCTCGGCTGGGAATGGCAGGGCGCGGCGCTGCTGCTGGCGCTGACGGTGATCCTCAAGTCGGCGCAATTGCCGGTGCATGGCTGGCTGATCCAGGTGATGGAGGCCCCCACGCCGGTCTCGGCCTTGCTGCATGCCGGGGTGGTCAACCTGGGCGGTTTCGTGCTGCTGCGCTTCGCTCCGCTGTTTTCCGCCGCGGTGCCGGCGCAGAGCCTGCTGGTGCTGGTCGGCGGCCTGACCGCGGTCCTGGCCGCGCTGGTGATGATGACGCGGATCAGCATCAAGGTCCGCCTGGCCTGGTCGACCTGCGCGCAGATGGGCCTGATGCTGCTGGAATGCGGTCTGGGGCTGTACGAACTGGCGGTGGTGCATCTGCTGGCGCACTCGCTGTACAAGGCCCATGCCTTCCTCGCCGCCGGCGAGACGGTGGCCCATGCTCGCCAGCATGCCCTGCAGCCAGCACCCGCGCTCGACCTGGGCGGTCTGCTGCGTGCGCTACTGGTAGCGGCGCTGGCGCTGCTCTTGTTGCAAGGCCTCTGGAGTTGGCTGCTGCCCAGTCATGAGCTGCCCCTGGTGGCCCTGACGCTGCTGGCGATCGGCCTGGCGCCCTGGTGCCTGCGCCGCGACCAGCCGGCCTATGGACTGCTCATGTTCGGCGTGCTGCTGGGCGTTTACCTGCTGTGGCATCAGGCGGCCGGCTGGATTCTCGACCAGCACCTCGCCACGGCGCCGCTACCGCTGGCCTTGGTAGCCATGGTCATGCTGGTCGGTCTTTACCTGGTACAGGGCCTGCTACTGGCGCGACCGCGCGGCGCCTTGGCTCAACGTCTCTATCCCCTGGCCTTTGCCGGCTTCTACCTGGACGAGCGCTTCACCCGCCTGACCTTCCGCCTCTGGCCGGCGCGTGCGCCCCAGCCCCTGAACGCAACCCTTGGAGACCGCGCATGACTGCCTTCGAACCCCTTCCCAGCTTCAAGCACAAGGCCTTGCACGAGGCCGCGCGCCAGGCCTGTGCGCGCATCGCGCCGACCTGGCCGCTGGATCGCATGATCGCCGTCAGCCCGCTGTGGGAGCGGCGCGATCAGGCCTGGCAGACCGTGGCCACGCAACTCTGGCAACGAGCCGGCAGTCGCCTGACGCTGGACGCCGCCGACTATCGCCGGGCCTGGCAAGACGGTCGCATCGCCGAGCGCCATCTGCGGCGGGCCCTCGCCGAGCAGGGAGAGTCCTGCAAGCCGGTCCGGCTCCTGGAGGCGCTGGACGCCCCCGCCGAGGTTGGCCAGGGGTTGCCGCTGCTGGAAGACCTGGCCGAGCCTGGGATCCCGCTCCCGGGCTGGCCGGCGCTGATCACCCACCAGATCGGCCAGAGTTGCGCGGCCTGGTTCGACCACGAACAGGCCGATTGGCGTCCTGCGGATAGCGCCGGGCTGTACCACACCTGGCGCGCTAGCTTGCTGGCCGACCGGGGCCTGAGCGTACTCAGTGGCTGTCACGACCTGCCTCGGCGGATGGCGGCGTTGCCGGCGCAACCCGAGGCGGCCCTGGAAGCGGCGGTCGAGCATCTGGGCCTGCCGGTGGAAGAGTGGGCCGCCTGGTTCGATTGCCTGCTGTTGCGCAACCTGGGCTGGGCCTCCTGGTGCGCCTATCGGCGCTGGCAGGCTCGGTTGCAGGGAGCGGACGACCAGACGCTGCTGGAGTTGCTGGCCATCCGCGCGGCGTGGGAGTGGCTGGTGGATGATCGGCGGCGCGATACCGATAGCCGCTGGCACAGCTGGCGTGTGGCCTGGCAGGAGGGTTTGCAGCGGGCGCCCTCGGCCAATTGGCAGGCCCTGCAGCTGTGGCAGCGCGCCGATGAACTGGCCTGGCAGGAGAACCTGCAGCGAGCGCTGTGCCAGAGCGTACCCGCGGCCCTGCCCGCAGCGCCGCTGGCCAAGCTGTTCTTCTGTATCGACGTACGCTCCGAGCCTCTCAGGCGCGCTCTGGAGCAGACCTGCCCGACACTGGAAACCGGCGGTTTCGCCGGCTTCTTCGGCTTGCCCATCGCCTATACGCCGCTGGGCACCCGCGCCACGCGACCGCAGTTGCCGGGCCTGCTCGCGCCGCAGCTGCAGGTCAGTGAGGGCAGTGGCGATGCCACGCAGGATCGGCGCCTGGCACAGGTGCGTCAGGCGCGTCTGGCACGGCAGGGCCGCTGGCGGCTGTTCGAGCGGCTGCCGGCCTCGAGCTTCACCTTGGTGGAAAGCGTCGGGCTGGGTTACGCAGGCGCGTTGCTGGGTCGCACCTATGGCCTTACCAGCGGCGCGCCTTCGCCAGACCTCAGCGCCTGGCGGAGCCACGAATGGCAGCGGCTGCAACCCCGGCTGCCGGCCATGTCGCGACTGCAGCAGGTCGACCTGGCCGAGCGTATCCTCAAGGCCATGGGCCTGAGCGGGCCAGTACCGCCCCTGCTGGTGCTGCTCGGTCATGGCAGTCAGAGCGCCAACAATCCTCAGGCAGCAGGACTGGACTGCGGCGCCTGCTGTGGTCAGAGCGGCGAGATCAATGCGCGGCTGCTAGCCGGCCTGCTCAACGAGCCCGAGGTGCGCGACGGGCTGCGGGTGCGCGGCCTCGACCTGCCGCCGCACTGCCAGGTGCTGGCCGGGCTACACAACACCATGACGGATGAGGTGCAGGTCTTCGGTCACGAGGCGCTTCCTGCAGAGCTTCAGCCCAGCTGGCAGCGTTTGCGGCTGGCGCTGGACAGCGCCAGCGCCCAGGTACGGCAGCAGCGGGCCAGCACATTGGGCCTGGCACCGCTGCAGGATCAGCCGAAAAAGCTGCTAGGGCAGTTGCGCCGGCGCGCTCGGGACTGGGCGCAGACCCGGCCGGAATGGGGCCTCGCCGGGAATGCCGCCTTCATCGCCGCGCCGCGTGCGCGTACCCGCGCGGTGAACCTGGAGGGCCGCGCCTTCCTGCACGATTACGACTGGCGGCAGGACGCGGGGGGCAAGGTGCTGGAGCTGATCATGACGGCGCCCATGGTGGTGGCGCACTGGATCAACCTGCAGTACTTCACCTCGACCACCGACAACCTGCGCTTCGGCAGCGGCAACAAGCTGCTGCACAACGTGGTGGGCGGCCATATCGGCGTCTTCGAAGGCAACGGTGGCGACTTGCGTATCGGTCTGGCGCGCCAGTCACTGCATGACGGTCAGCAGTGGATGCATCGTCCGCTGCGCCTGCACGTGGTGATCGAGGCGCCGCGCGCCATGATCGATCAGGTGATCGCCACCCACGCCGTGGTGCGCGATCTGGTGCGCAACGGCTGGCTGCACCTGCTGCGTCTGGATGGCATGCCGGCCTGCGTCGAGCTGCGCACGGCCGGCGGGTGGCAGCCGCTGCCCGAGGTCTGAGGCATGCCGGCGCCAGAGCCGCCTGCTGCTCGAGGCGGCACGGCATGGCAAGGCTGAAAGCGGTGGGCAAGGGATCGAGGCGGGTTGCTAAGGGATCAGCAGTTGCCGCTTCAGCAGCGGAAGGATCACGTCGCGGGTCAGGGGCGCCAGCGGCAAATCGCCGGGTTCGTCCATTGCCATCCACATAGCCTCTGCTATCTCGGCGGCAGGCACCGCCTGGTCTCCCGCGCGCAGGGTCACCTGATACAGCGCGCAATCGACCCGGAAGCCGGGTTCGTTGGCGGCGGGCGCCTGATGATTGCCGAGAAAGGTCGCAGCCTCCGCGGTGATGACCAGACCGAGTTCTTCCCGCAATTCGCGGATCAAGGCTTCCAAAGGTTGTTCCCCCGGATCCACCTTGCCGCCCGGCTGCATGAAGGCGGTGGTGCCACCCTTGCGCACCAGCAGCACCTGCCGACGTTCGTTCAGGAGGATGGCGGCGGCGATGTGGAGGGTAGGGGTCAAGGTAGGCGTCCCGGTCAGCGTAGGCGGATCACCCTGCAGTGAAGCGAGCGAAAAGGCAATCGTCGGCGCTCCTGGCTACGCCTGGTCATTGACCCTGCGGCGACCGTCAAAGGTCGGTGTGCAGCGCATAGCCATTGAACCCGGCAGCGAACAGCAGGGCGCCCCAGAGGAAGAGGTCCGTCTGCAGGAATTCGCGCCTTATGCAGGCGAACTTGATGCCGCGTTGCAGGGAGAGGGAGGGATCGATCAGCCACCCCAGAAGGACGGCTGCCAAGCCCAGTATCATGGCGATAGCGCCGATGCTCTTCAGGACGTGCTTCACCTCGGTAACCCTCTGCGCGAAAACGGCATTCAGTGAGTGATCGCCGGGGGTCAAGGGTATCGATCGATAAAGGACCGCGTGTAAAACTTCCTGAACGCTTGTAAACAAGTGTTAAAGCGCTGCCCTGGGCAACGTGAACCTACCAGCGGCTAGGCGCCCGCCAGCACCTTGATCCGGGCCAAACTACCGCGCTGGCCAAGCGGCCCGGGGCCTTCGAGCCGGGAGGCTACTGCACTGCCTCGGGTAGGACGCTCTCAACGCAGCATCCGAAAGGCCTCCCGCAGATCCGCGACGAATTGCTGCGGATTCTCCATCGCCGCGAAGTGTCCGCCGTGATCGGCCTCGCCAAAGAACCGCAGATCGGCGAAGCGCCGCTCGGCCCAGCGGCGCGATAGCCGCAACTGCTCGCCGGGGAACATGCTGACGCCCGCGGGCAGGGGCAGTGGCGCGCTGGGCATGCCGTTCGCCATCTCGCGCATGGCCTCCCAGTAGAAGCGCGCCGAACTGGCGCCGGCATTGGGCAGCCAGTAGAGCATGATGTCGTCCAGCAGATGATCCAACGCCAGGACGCGCTCGGGTTCGCCCGCGCTGTCCGAGACGTCCTGGAACAGGGCGTAGATCCAGGCCGCCAGGCCTACGGGCGAATCGGCCAGGGCGAAGCCTACCGATTGCGGGCGGGTCGTCTGCACCTTCATGTAGCCCGAATATTGGCGTTCATAGCGGGCGGCGTCGGCGAGCATCCGCTGCTCGGCCGGCGTGGCCTCGGCCACCTCCTGCGCGGTGGGCTGGAACATCACCATGTTCAGGTGCACGCCGGCCAGGCCCGCCGGGCGCATGTGCGCCAGGGCCGTGGTCACCGCGGCGCCCCAGTCGCCGCCCTGGGCCAGCCAGTGATCGCCGTAGCCGAGTCGGCGCATGAGTTCGATCCAGGCGAGCGCGGTACGGCCCACTCCCCAGCCGGCTTCGCTCGGCTGGTCCGAGAAGGCGAAGCCGGGCAGCGCGGGAATGACCAGGTGAAAGGCGTCGGTGGAATCTCCGCCATGGGCGACCGGGTCGGTGAGCGGGCCTATGACCTCGCGAAATTCCAGCACCGAGCCCGGCCAGCCATGGGTGAGCAGCAGCGGCGTGGCCGTGGGTTCGGCGGAGCGCACATGCAGGAAGTGGATGCCCAGACCGTCGATCTCGGTGCGGCTGCTGCCCCAACCGTTCAGCAGGGCCTCGGCCACCCGCCAGTCGTAACCGCCGCTCCAGCGCTCCACCAATGCTTGCAGGCGCGCGAGCTGTGGCCCCTGGCTGCCGTCGTGGACCGTCTCGCGATCGGGCCAGCGCGTTAATCTGAGTCGTGCCGCCAGGTCGTCGAGCTGGGTTTGCGGCACGTGGATGGGAAAAGGCTGGATGGACGCTGTCATGACTGGCCTCGAGACGAAAACGCGAATTCAGATAACTGAACGTTATCGTTCAGTTTACAGCCTCTGTCAATCCGCCTAAGGTTCGCCCATGAACGAGACAACCAGACTCCGCGGTGGACGACCGCGCCGCGAAGAGGCGGGCGATGTCGATCGCCGCCTGCTGGACGCCGCCTTCGAACTTTTTCTCGCCCAGGGCTTTGCCGGGACCTCCTGCGAGGCGGTGGCGCGACAGGCCGGAGCGGGCAAGGCCAGCCTCTATGCGCGCTTCGCCAACAAGGATCAGCTGTTCGAGGCGGTGATCCGCCGTCATTCGGGAACCCTGCCGCAAATCGAGCCCTTGCCCTCCGGCCTTCCGCTCGCGGAGCGCCTGCGGCTGGCCGGTCAGGACATGCTGGAACACGCCTCGCGGCCGGAGACCCTGGCGATGATGCGCCTGGTGATCGCCACGGCGGATCGCTTTCCAGCTGTGGCGGCCGAGGCGACCCGGATCGGCTGGGAGGCGGGTCGCCTGCGGGTGCGCCAGGCCATCGAAGCGGGCCCGGACCGGCCGCACGACGTCGAGCGCCTGCTCGAGGGGTTCATCGATCTGGTCTTCGCGCCGCATCAGTTGCGGGCGCTGCTGGGCGACGATCCCAGGGCACTGCAGGCTCAGGCGGCGGAGCGGATCGAGCGGGCGATTTGCCTGTTGCTCGGATGAGAGTGTCCGGCGACCTCGACCACTCGCTGATCATGCAGTCGCCTGAGGCGTTGGTGTCAGGCGACGTTTCGGTCTGACGCCATTGGAGCCTGCTTGCCCGCAACTATCTATCGCTAGCCCTTGCGCTTGGCCGATATTGCCGCCGCGGTGGAAATGAGCAGGTCCGCCATGCGCTTTTCGTCGCGCTCGGCATTCCAGCGTGCGCGGGTCACCGCGACGTTGACTGCCCCTATCCCGCGGCCTGCCGCATCGACGATGGCTGCCGCGGTCGAGGTGTCGCCGTAGAAGAACTGGTCTTCGACGTGGGCGTAGCGCCGCTGGCGAGCCTGCCGGATGTTTTCCCAGACCTTGGCGCGATCGGTGACCGTCGCCGGGGTGTAGGCGATCAGCTCGCTGCGATCGAGGATGTCGTCCACCTCGTCATCTGCATAGGTGGAAAGAATCGCCAGTCCGGGTGCGGTACACCAGGCGGGAAGTCGACTGCCGACGATGACGTTGGCGTTGAAAACGTGGCGGCTGACGATACGCACGACGTAGACGATGTCGGTCCCATCCATGACGGTCAGGTTGGTGGCTTCTTCCGTCTCGCTGCTGAGTTGTTGCAGATAGGGCGCGGCTCGATTGACCAGTTCGCTGGACGACAGGTAGTGAAAGGTGAAATCGAGCAGCCTGGGCGACAGCTCGTATTTCTTGTCGGCGCCCTTCGTGAGGTAGCCAAGGGTACTGAGCGTATGGGTAAAGCGCTGGGCGGCGCTGATGTCCATATCGGCGAGCCCGGCGATTTCCGAGAGCGAAAGATGGCGTTTGCTGCCATCGAACGCGGTCAGGACCTTCATCGCCTTCTCGACGGATTGCACGTAAAGCGAAGAGGCGGTGGGGTCCTTGCGCGGACGTCGCGGATCACTCATGGAGAGACTCCTGCTTGGGGGGCGCGAATTATCGGGTCGCCGGCGCTATTTTTCTATCGCAGTTCGATAAAGTCAGTCCTAGGTCCTCTCTCCGCACCGCCAGGCATCCGCCGTCGAGCGGCTCAGCAGATGCTTTCTGATGCGTTCGCTGGGTGTCAGGTCGAAGGCGTCGACCGCCTGATAGAAGGTCGGTCGCTGATAGGAAGCGAGCTTGTCTGCGGACCAGGCCGCGAGGGCGGCGAAGTCGAGCGTGGCATCAGGCTTGGCCTGCACGTACAAGAGGATTTCCTGTTCACCGATCGCGGAGGCGACACCGATCGCCGCGCTGGCATGCACGGCCGGATGGCTATTGAAAACCCGCTCCACTTCCCAGGCAGAGACGTTCTCGCCACGAACGCGCATGCTGTCGGTTTTTCGGCCCACGAAAAACAGTTCGCCGTCGGCGTTGCGCCGGGCCAGGTCGCCGGTGAACAGTCGTCCCTCGCGAAGGGTGGCGGCGGTCGCCGCGGGATTGTCGAGATAGCCTGGCAGAAAGGCGCCTTCCACCGCGCTCGACAGTACGATTTCTCCCAGTTCGCCGTCGGTCACCGTGTGACCATGCGGATCCAACAGTTCGACGGTCAGCCAGGGCAGAGGGCGTCCCACCGAACCCGGCGTTCCCCGCTCGTTCAGCGTGGCGAAGCTCGAGCATTCGGTCATGCCATAGCACTCGCGCAGGGCACAGCCAAACCGCGCTTCGGTGTCGGCCCAGCGATTCAGGCCGACGCCTGCGCCCCACAGGACGCGCAGCGGGTGACGGGCAGGCCAGGCCGCTGGCGGCTGTTGCATCAGGATGTCGATGATGCCGCCCAGATAGTGCAGCTGGGTGGCCTGGGCCGCAGCGCACTGATCCCAGAAGCGACTGGCCGAGAAGCGCGGCACGATGTGCAGCTCGCAGGGGATCAGCAGGGGCGCCATCAGCATCTGGGCGCCGCCGATATGGCACATCGGCTCCCAGATCAGCAGATGGTCGTCCGGCTGGACGTCGGCCACCCGGATGACCGACTCGCCAGCGATGCGCATCATGCGATGGGTAAAGATCACGCCCTTGGGGTGGCCAGTCGTGCCGGACGTATAGATGATGCACAGCGGATGGTCGAAGGCCACCTGCTCTGGGCGAAGCTCGGCAGCGGGCGCGGCTTCGGCCTCGCGAACGAGGTCTGCGAGGGTTACCAGAGGCAGACGATGGGCAGCTCCCGCCTGCAGCAGCGGTTGCAGGGCGGACTCGCTGATCACCAGGTCGGGCTGGGCATGTTCGAAGGGATAGTCGAGTCCCGGGCCCCGCAGTTTGGTGTTGATCGGGATCCAGGTGATACCGCTCAGCGTCATGGCATAGATCAGCGCGACCTGATCGGCGCTGTTGCCCAGAAAGGTCGCTATCCGGCCGCCCACCCCTATTCCACGCGCCTCCAGGGCGCGCTGCAAACCGGCGACGCGAGCGCAAAGCTGGTCGCGATCCAGCGCCAGTTCGCCGAAGACGATGCGCATCCGGCTGGAAGCATCGGTCAGGCGTTCATGAAGGAGCGGGATGACGTCCAGGCGATCCTGGGGGGAACGCCCGGGAAAGAAATCGGTATAGGGATGCATGGATCAGCGTCCTTGGAGTTTGGCGGTAGCGCGCGATGACACCCAGCGGGCGAGGAGCGCGAAGACGACGATGAAGGCGACCAGCGTGGTCGAGACCGCCGCCAGGGTGGGGGAGAGCGCCAGCTGGATGCTGTCCCACATCTGCTTGGGCAGGGTCGTGTTGATGCCGCCGCTGACGAAGATGGCGATGGTCAGGTCATCGAAGGAGGTGATGAAGGCCAGCAGGAAGGCGGAGATCAGGCTGCTCGACATCAGCGGCAGGGTGACGGTCCGCAGGCGCGTCAGCGGGGATGCCCCCAGGATCCGCGCGGCATCGTCCAGGCGCCAGTCGTACTGCTTGAAGGCGGCGCTGAGGGTGACCACCACATAGGGCAGGGCCAGCACGGTATGCCCGATGACCAGGCCCAGGTCGCGACCGGCCAGGCCGATGCGCGAGAACAGATAGAGCAGGCCGAGCGCGATCACGATACGTGGCACGATCAGGGGCGAGATGAACAGCGCGAACAGCAGCTTGTTCCAGCGTGAGGGCAGTCGGGTCAGGGCTAGCGTCGCACCGAAACCGAGGATCACCGCGAGCAGCGCCGTGAGCACCCCGACGCTCAGCGACCGCCAGAGCGCCGCCTGCCAGACCGGCGAGAAGAAGAATTCGGCGAACCATTTCAAGCTGAACAGCTTGGGTGGAAAGGCGATATAGGGCGCGCTGGTGAAGGCCAGGGGAATCACCACCAGGACCGGCAGGATCAGCAGCGCCACCAGCAGCACGCTGTAGCCGGTAAGGATGAGGCTGTCGCCCTGGCCGTATCGCCGCGGCAGCAGGCCCGACAGGGCATGACCAAGACCGATCAGCAGGCGTTGGGACACCCCGGCGCGGCGATTCTTCGGCGCCTCGCCGCTGAGCGAAGACAATCCGGCGACGCGATCGAACAGCCAGAACACCAGCAGCGAGCAGGCCAGCAGCACCACCGACAGGGCGCCGGCGAAATGCAGGTCGAAGAGGTCGAGTACGGAAGAGATGACCAGCTGCGCCACCATCATTTCGCGAGGCGAGCCGAGCAGCGCCGGCACGATGAAGAAGCCAAGACTGGTGATGAAGACCAGCAGGCTCGCCGCGGCGACGCCGGGCCCGGACAGGGGCAGGAAGACACTGAAGAAACTCATGGTCCGGCTCGCGCCCAGGGTCTCCGCCGCGGGCATCAGGCGCTTGTCGATGGTTCTCATGATCGGCAGCAGGGTGATCACCGCCAGGGGCAGCATGGCGTGGACCATGCCGATCAGGGTGCCGGACAGCGCCGGCACCAGTCCTGACGGATCGTCGACGACCTTGGCGGCGATCGTCGTCAGCAAACCCTTGCGACTGAGCAGCAGCATCCAGGCGTAGGTCTTCACCAGATAGCTGGTCCAGAACGGCAGCATGATCCACAGCAGCCAACGCTCCCGCCCATGAGGCGACAGGCGACACAGCAGATAGGCGATGGGGTAGGCGAGCAGGACCGCGAGCACCGCGGTAAGGGCGGAAATCCAGAAGGTGATCCAGAGCACTCGGGCATAGATGGGCGTCGAGGCAATCCGTTCGAAATTGGCCAGGGTCAGTTCGCCGGCGTTGCCCTGGACGCTGCCCACCAGCATCTCGGCGACCGGGAGCAGAAAGAAGGCGCCCAGAAACAGCAGTGCCGGCAGCGCGGGCAGCAGACCTCGACGCAGGCTCATGGACGGACCTCCGCGGGCAGCAGCGCGGCCTGGCGAGGCTCCCAGGTGATGCCCACCACATCACCCGGTCTGACGGTCAGTTGCCGCGGGCACCTGACGTTGAACGCCTTGCCCGAGGGCAATCTGACCTGGGCACGCAGATCGCTGCCCAGGAAGACGCACTCGTCCACCAGACCCTGCAGCAGTCCATCCCCTGGCGCCGTCAGCCGCGCGGCTTCCGGTCGGACCAGGAGCAGGCCTTCGCGGCCATCGCACCCCTGATGAGCGTCGAGCTCCAGAGTGACGTTTTCGACCTGCAACCTGCGTTCGGCGACAAAGCGGCCCTCCAGCAGATTGGAGTGGCCGATGAAGCCCGCGGCGAAGCGGCTGACCGGTCTGTCGTAGAGGTCCTCGGGCGTTCCCAGCTGTTCGATGCGAGCCTGATTCATCAGGCAGATGCGATCGGACAGCGTGAGGGCCTCTTCCTGATCGTGGGTGACATAGATGAAGGTAGCACCCAGCTCGCGATGCAGGTGGCGGATCTCGAGCTGCATGTGCTCGCGCAGATTCTTGTCCAGCGCGCCCAGGGGCTCGTCCAGCAGGATCACCGAAGGGCGGTAGACGAAGCAGCGCGCCAGGGCGATGCGTTGCTGCTGACCGCCGGAGAGTTCCTGCGGGTAGCGACGTGCGAAATCGCGCATCCGCACCATGTCGAGGGCGTCGTCGACCGCCTTCGCGGTGTCGACCTTGCTCCGCCTGCGCATACGCAAGCCGTAGGCGACGTTGTCCCACACGCTCAGGTGCGGGAACAGCGCATAGCTCTGGAACACCAGGCCGATCCCCCGTTCGCCTGGCGGCGTGCGGGTGGCATCCTGGCCATCGATCAGCAGGGTACCCATCGAGGGCTGGACCAGCCCCGAGATCATCTGCAGGAGCGTGGTCTTGCCCGAGCCGGAAGGGCCGAGCAGGGTAAGGAATTCGCCGTCCTGCACGGTCAGGTCGGTGGGTTGCAGCGCAACGGCGTCCCCATAGGTTTTGCCGAGGCCGACGGTTGCTAGTTTTGTGGCCATCTCCAGCTCCCCCTCAGGACAGAATCCAGGCGTTGAAGCGCTCGGTCACCGCAGCGCGATTTTCCGCCCACCACTGCGGACTGGGCAGCCGCATGTGCTGCAGGTTGCCCGGCTCGGTGGGCAGCAGACGCGCGCGCTCGGCGGGGATGCTGTCGAAGGCCTTGCGATTGGTGGGGCCGTAGGCGAGGGTCTTGGTCAGTTCGGCCTGGCGCTGCGCATCTGCGCAGAAGCGGACGAACTGCTTGGCGATGTCCGCGCGCGGCGTGCCCTTGGGAATGGCCCAGCCTTCGATGGAGTACAGGCCCTGGTTCCAGGCGATCTCGACCGGGGCGCCATTGTCGATGGCCGCCTGGGCGCGACCATTCCAAGTGGAGATCATGTCGACCTCGCCACTCTGGATGGCTTGCATGGCCTGGGCCCCGGAGGTCCACCAGATGTCGACGTGACGCTTGATGCGATCGAGGCTCTTGAAGGCACGGTCCACATCCAGTGGATAGAGATCGTCGATAGCGACCCCGTCGGCCATGAGCGCCTGTTCGAGGGTATCCAGCGGGTTGCGTCTCAGGCAGCGGCGACCGGGAAATTTGTCGACGTCCCAGAAGTCGCGCCAGGACTGAGGGCCCTTGCCGGGTGCGAAAGTGTCGGTGCGGTAGGCCAGGACGGTGGAATAGACGTCCACGCCCAGCCAGTTGGGCGTGACCGCCTCGGGGAGGAGGTCGGGATAGTCCTCCGCCTTCAGTCCGATGGGCTCGAGGAAACCCTTTTCCTCGAGAAAGGGAATGTCTGCGGAAATCGTCAGGGTAGTGACGTCCCAGACGTAGTTGCGGGTCTGCACCATGGCCGAGAACTGGGCGACCGGCTGGGATTCGCGGGCCACGCTGATGACCTTGATACCGGTCGCCTGCTCGAAGGGCGTATAGAAGGCGCGGCGATAAGCCTCGGTATAGGGACCGCCAGGGTCCGAGACCACGAGGCGCTGATCCTGAGCGAAAACGATACGTGGCAGGCCGGCCGCGGCGGCCAGGAGGGCGCCGGCCTTGAGCACCTGTCGGCGACCTGGATTCTGGAATTGACTCATCTGGACTGACTCCTTGGCAACGAAAATTCGTTTGCAGGTCACGCCGTGCCGCAAACGCCTGGCAGCGGTGAACCCATGTCGTCGGCAGAGATAGCGGAAGACCTCGTGGGCGAGGCGTGGAGGGTGGAGCTCCCGGTCAGGGGCGGCCGCGCTCTTACTTGGCGCGTTGACGGAAGAAGGCTTCCATCATCCGGGCGGGTTCGCCGGATTCGTAGGCCTCGCGCTGGATGCGGGTGCCAGCCTCGATGCTGTCCTGGAAGCCGGCTTCGGTCATTTCCCGGAAACGCTGCTTGTCCAGGCGCATGGCCACCGGCGGTTTCGCCGCCAGGGCTTCGGCAATTTCCAACGCCTTGGTGAACACCTCGGCGGCCGGGACGAGATGATGGATCAGGCCGATGCGGTGACACTCGTCGGCTTCCATGAGACGGCCGGTCAGGGTCAGTTCGATGGTGCGGGACATGCCGAGCATGCTGTTCATGATCCAGGGGCCGGTCGTGCTGGCGATCCCGGCATTGATCTCGGGTTGACCCATGCGCACGCCTGGATGGCCGACTCGGATGTCACCCAGCAGGGCCACCTGGAACGCCGAACCTGCCGCGGTGCCGTTCAGGGCCATCACCAGCGGCTTGGACAGGCCACGCAGGGCAGCGTAGTAGCGCTGCCATTCGCCCACCCAGGCGACAGCGCGCTCGCCGTCGAAGTCATGCGCTTCGGAGAGGTCCTGGCCAGCGGAGAAGGCCCGGTCACCGGCCCCCGTCATGATGATGGCCCGGATGGCGTCGTCCGCCTCGAAGCGCTGGAGCGCCTCGATGATCTCGTTGCGCATGGGAGTGGTCCAGGCGTTGAGCTTGGCGGGGCGGTCGAGCGTAATCACGGCCACCGCGCCCTGGATATCGATCAGGATGTCGCTCATTGTTATCTCCATTCGATAAAAGTTATTTAAAGAAGATTTACCTTTATCTTTTATCGAGGGGCTGTCAAGCCACGATTGAGGTCGCTGACGAGTCGGCGACAGACAGCTGGAGGAGTCATGAAATCAACGCGGGCAAAGGCCTCGCATTCGCTTGGGCGGTGCGCAGGCGGCAACGGCCCTCAGCGACGCCTTATCAGGCCGCTGACTGTTTGGGCGGGCAAGGAAGGGTAGCGGCTGCGCAGGCCCATGCGGTCGTGGCCGTGGATAGATACCTGGGGTTCAGTCCCGCGCCCGCCGCTGCGGCCTGCCGGCCAGTTGCCTGGCCAGGGCGATGAAGTTCTGCAAGGCGGGCGAGGGGTTGAAGGCGCGGCAGGCCAGGGTGATCGGGGCAGCCAGCCGAGGGCGGGCGTCCAGGATGGGGCAGTAGAAGATGCTGGACCTGTGCAGCTCGGTCATGGAGGCCGGGACCGCGGAGATGCCGGCGCCGGCCGCCACCAGGCTGAGGTTGGTGAGCATGCGGTCGACTTCGAAGGCGACCCGGGGCTCGAAGCCGGCATGGCGACAGGCGTCCAGCAGATTGGCATACATGCCCGGCGCGCCAGGTTTGCGCACCAGGATGAAGGCTTCATCGGCCAGGGTCACCAGTGGCAGTCCGCGTTGCGCCAGGCTTTTCAGGGCCTCTGCGTCGATCCCGGCGATGAGTCGGTGATTGCTCGGCAAGGCCAGCAGCATCGCCTCGTTGAGCAGCCGGTGATAGGTGACACCCTCTGGCGCGCTGACGGGGGCGCGCAGAATGCCCAGGTCCAGACGGCCTTCCGCCACCCGCTGGGTGAGGCCCTGGGCATTGTCCTCGGCGATGGCGATCTCCACATCCGGGTAACTGTCACGGTAGGCGCGGATGATGCGGGGGATAAGGGCGTGGGCGGCCGCCGAGCTGGTGAAGCCGAGGGCCAGGGTGCCGTCGATGCCGCGGGCGACGCGGGCCGCGCGATGCGCGCCCTGGCCGACCCGGGCCAGGATGTCACGGGCCTCCCGCAGGAAGGCGGCGCCGCCGGCGGTCAGGGCGACGCCCTTGGGATGGCGCAGGAAGAGGGCGAAGCCCAGTTCGTCTTCCAGGGCCCGGATCTGCTGGCTGAGCGGCGGCTGCTGCATGTGCAGGCGCGCGGCGGCGCGGGTGAAATGCTGCTCCTCGGCCACCGTGACGAAGTACCTCAGATGCCGCAATTCCATTCGCTCGCTGACCTCGCAGACGTCGGCCAGGGAGACCGATCGGTTAGGATGGGGCGCACGGTGTCTGGCGCCACCGGTACAATAATAACAATGGCAGGAGTCCGGATGATCGCGCGGATCGCTCGCAATGGCAGTGTGCAGATAGGCGTAGCCCTCGCCAGCGGGCTGCTGCTCGGACTCTGGCATCCGGACCTCGCCGCGGCCATGAAGCCCTTGAGCGATCTGTTCCTGCGCACCCTTGGCCTGGTGATCCCCCTGCTGATGTTTGCGCTCATCGTCTCGGCCATCGCCCGGCTGGGGCAGGGCGTTGGCGTCATGGCGGCGCGCATGGTTCTGTACTTTCAGGCGATGTCGTTGCTCTCCCTGCTGGTCGGTCTGATCGTCGGCCTGGCGATCCATCCCGGTAGCGCTGTCGGGTCTGGCCCGATACCGATCAACTGGGGCAGTGCCGAACCGGCTGACCCGCTGCTGCCGGCTGCATCCTCGTCGCTGCCGGGCCTGCTCGACAGCCTGCCGGGCACTCTGCTGAGCGCCTTTACCCAGAGCGCCATATTGCCGCTGCTGTGCCTGGCCATCGCCCTGGGAATCGTCCTGCGTGCCCTGGGGGATCGTGGCGCCCCCTGGCTCGCCGGGATCGAGCGGGCCTTGGCGCTCATGCTGCGGCTGCTGCGCCTGTTCCTCCGTCTGGCGCCTGTCGCCGCCTTTGCCGCCATGGCCTTTACCGTCTCCCGTTATGGCGGCGCCTCCCTGTGGCCGCTGTTGAAGTTTCTGCTCGCGATCTATCTGGCCGCCCTGTGTTTCATCTGCGGCGTGCTGGCACTGGTGGCGCATCTCTGTGGCTTTTCCCTGTTGCGCCTGATCCTCTGGCTGAAGCATGAGTTGCTGCTGGTGGCGGTGACCGGTTCCTCGGTCGCCGCCTTGCCCTTGCTGATCGGCCGCCTCGAACGCGTCGGTTGCCCGACGGAGCTGGTGCGGTTGTCGCTGACCACCGGCTACACCTTCAACCTGGCAGGCTCGAATCTATACATTGCCGTGGCGATGCTGTTCCTGACCCAGTTCGCCGGGATCGAGCTGTCGGTCGCGCAGTTGGCGATCTTTCTCCTCGTCGGCCTGATCACCACCCTGGGTTCGACCAGCGTCGCCGGCTCGGCCTTCCTGACCCTGGCGGCGACCCTGTCGATCCTGCACTTCGTGCCGGTGGAGGCGGTCGGCCTGTTGCTGGGCGTCGAGCGCCTGATGAAGTGCCGCTCGCTCACCAATGTGCTGGGTAACTGCGTCGCCTGCCTGGCGCTGGCGCGCTGGCAGGGGACGCTGGACCGGCCGCGCCTGGCGGCGGCGCTCGCCCGTTGAAGAGCGCTAGCCGCTCACGGCTTCAGCAGCTTGGCAAAGGCCTGATCGAGCGCGGTATCGGCCGCGGCCAGGTGTTGACGCCGGGCCTTGGTCCAGTCGACATCGACCTGCAGGGCCTCTTTCGCCGCGCCAAGCATGCGCTGCACCTCGTCCGGTTGCGGACCGCCGGTGCCGACCCGGGTCCTGACCATGTTGGTTGGCGAGAGGGCATTACGGAATTCGCCTTCCTGCAGTGGCAGTCGGGTTTCCTTCCACTGATACTTTTCCGCGGCCTGGGTATAGAGCTGCTGGGCCTTGGCGAAGGGGAAGGTCTTGGGCGTATAGCCTTCGTTGCGCGCCTCCGTGACGATCAGCGAGGCGAAGCTGTGACCGATGCGGAACGGCACCTTGTGCGCCCGCTCAAGGGTGTCGGCCAGCTCCATCGAGGTGGTCCATTCGTTCTCCAGCTCTTCCAGGGCGCGCTGCGGATTGACCTTCAGGGCGTCGAGCACGCGGTCCATGCTGGTGAACATGCCAATGGCCGAGTCATAGAAATTCAGGTCATCGAAGGCGAACTTGTAGTCCGTCATGCCGGTGGTCACGTTGTGCGCGCGCAGGGTGATGGTCTGCGCCAGGCCGATGGTGTCCGAGGCGGCTTCCCGGGTGCGCATCAGCAGTCCGGGATTGCGTTTCTGCGGCATGGCGCTGCTGGTGTAGGTGGAGCCTTCCTCCAGCAGCAGCCAGGGGCGGATCTGATGGTACTGGGTATGGATGTCGCCGATCATCGCCCCCAGCCGGATCGCCGAGGAGGCGGCGATGTCGGCCGCTTCGATGGGGATGTCGTAGGTGGAGACCTGGCTGGAATCCAGCGAATTCTGACGCACCCCATCGAAGCCGAGCAGGGTAGCGAGACGCTCGCGGTTCAGCGGATAGGCGGAGTTGGCCAGCACGGCGGTGCCCATCGGGCTGAGGTTGAGGCGCTGGTAGAGCTGGGCGATGCGCTGGGCGTCGCGGGCGAAGGAATCGGCGTAGGCGAGCAGGTAGTGAGCGTAGGAGATCGGCATCGCCTGGACGCCGTTGGTATAGGCCGGCACCAGGGTGTCGACGTTGGCGGCGGCGAGGGTGAGCAGGCGCTGGCGGGTCGCGTTCATGGCGTCGCTGTAGGCCAGCACCTGGCCCCGCAGGGACGCCAGCCGGTAGGTGGCGTAAATGTCCTGGCGACTGCGGCCAGAGTGGATCAGCGAGGCTTCCGGACCGATCCTGTCGGTCATGATCTTTTCCAGCTGGAGAATATCGGTGGGTCGCTTGCCGTCCGGCTGACCCCCCTGGTCAATGGCGAATTCGACCCCGCTGGCGATCTTGCGGCCCAGCTCTGGCGTGACAATGCCTTCCTCGGTCAGCATCACGATGGAGGCCTTGTTGATGCGATTCAGTCCGTCGAACTGGTCTTCGACGCCGCCGGCACGGGTACCACTGTGCGTCACGGTGCCGCCGATCCTGGCGACCTCTGCCTTGCACTCGGCGGTGGTCTTGCAAGGGGCGTCGGCGGTATTGGCGGCCAGCGCCGGGGTACCGGCGGCAAGGGCGACGAGCAGGGCAAGCGGCAGTAAACGTGGGGTAGCGAGCATGGATGAGCGTCCTGTCGGGAGGGGATCGAGGCCGGTGCGGTCCGCAGCCGGCCGTGGGGTCAGAGCAGGGGCAGGGTGTAGCTGAGGATCAGGCGGTTCTGGTCGAGCTCGGTGTCGTTGCGGCTGCGGTAGCTGCCGTTGCGCCAACGCACCTTGAAGTTCTTCAGGCTGCCGCTCTGGAAGGTGTATTCCAGTTCGGTGTCGCGCTCCCACTCCCGGCCGGCGACGTCCCCGGGTCCGTCGAAGTGGTCGCCCTTGAGATAGCGCGTCATGAAGGCGAGGCCCGGCAGGCCCCAGGCCGCGAAGTCGTAGTCGTAGCGCACCTGCCAGGAGCGCTCGCCTGGATTGGCGAAGTCCGGCGACAGCATCACGTAGTTGACCAGGTACGAATCGGTGCCATTGAGATGGGGAAAGCCGGTCGCGCCATGCATCTGCTGGTAGGCAGCGCCGAAGGCATGATGACCGACGTTGAAGGTGAACTTGGCGCCATAGGCATCGTTGTCGACGTTGCTGCCGCCGTCCTTGCGCGAGCGGGCGTAGCGCAGGTCCGTCTCCAGCGACCGGTCTTTGCCGAGCGGCAGGACGTGCAGCACGTTGAACATATGCTGTTCGTAATTCTGATCGAGGTGACCGTAGTCGTAGACCGTCGTGAGCTGCTTGCTCCATTTGTAGCTCAGGCCGGCGAAATCGAACTGATCGGAGGCGCGGCCGCCGCGGATGCCGCTGCCCGCTACGGTCATGTCCTCGTTGGCGCTGTCGTTGCGAATCCGGTTCTGAGTCAGGCGACCGGCGTTGACGGTGAGGTTGTCCAGTTCCTTGGACACCAGCTGAGCGCCCTGGAAGGTCTGCGGCAGCAGACGTGAATTGCTGCTGCGAACGGTCTGTATCCGTGGGATCAGGGTGCCGACCTTCAGGGTGCTCTTGGACACCCGGACCTTGCCGGTCAGCCCGAGCTTGCTGTAGTCGTCGGGCGCTCGCCGATCGCCCACCGGCAGCAGACCGGTGTTCTGCCGATCTGGCCCTGAATCGAGCTTAAGGCCGAGCATGCCCAGGGCGTCGACGCCAAAGCCCACTGGCCCTTCGGTAAAGCCGGATTCATAGTTGAGAATGAAGCCTTGGGCCCATTCCTCTCGCTTGGATTGCCGGGCGCCCGACTGGCGATAGTCGCCGTTGAAGTAGAAGTTGCGCAGTTCCAGATCGGCCTTGCTGTCGGCAAAGAACTCCGCGGAGGCATCGGCGGGGAGAAAGGAGGCGAGGGCGGCGGTACCGACCCCGAGGGCTAGCGGTGACAGGCGCATGATGAGATTCCTTGACGCGTTATTGTTATTGGGCGCGTTTTCTCGTGAGGCTGTAGCAGCTCACGGTGGGAACCTTAAGGACTTTGCTGAAAGATTAAAAATATATGAAAAGTCGTTTATGGATACTTTTCAAATATGGCATTTGATCGCTTCAAAGATTGGGCGTGTCTTGGTGACTGGCAGTAGGTGACAAAGCCTTTGCAGTGCCTGGCCAGATGCGGATGAATGATCATCACCAGGCAGTCGGCGGATGACGGCAACAGCGAAGGACAGAAAGCCTAGCCTGCCGAGGAAAGAAACGACGATCTTTGATGAATAGGGCAGGCTGTGATCGTCGGTAACCGGCGTCATGGGCTGCGGCCTGCCGCCCTCACTCCTCGCTGGACGCGAAACCCTCCAGCCAGCGCGCCTCCGAGCAGAGCAGGTGGTGCCGCATGGCGGTCTGGGCGCCGATCAGGTCGCGGGCTTCCAGGGCGCGCAGGATGGCTTGGTGTTCAGCCACGGCGACGCCCCAGGTCTTCTGGCTTTCGGTCTGCTCGGCGACGTGGGTGGAGAGGGGGCTGTGGCGCTCGTCGAACAGCGAGGTGATGATGCGCACCAGCGTGGAGTTGCCGCTCATCCTGGCCAGGCGGCAGTGGAACTTGCGATCGTCCTCCATGGGCGACAGCCCCTGGGCGATCTTGTCGCTCATGTTCTGGATGCACTTCGCCAGGTAGCGGTAGTCGGCCTTGCCGCCCAGGGAACAGGCCAGCACGATGGTCGCGCCCTCGATCATGGCCCGGGCGTGCATCAGCTCCGAGGGACTCTCGCCGAGGGTGGAGGTCCGCGCGCCGTTGTTCAGCAGGGCGGCGTTCACATAGATGCCGGAACCCTGGCGGACCTCAATGCTGCCTTCGATCTCCAGGGCGATCAGGGCTTCGCGCAGCGACGGCCGGGAGACGCCCAGCAACTGCGCCAGGTCGCGCTCCGGTGGCAGGCGGGTGCCGGCCTCGATGGCGCCTTCGCGGATATGCTGGCGCAGGCGGTCCGCGATCTTCTGGTAGAGCTTTCTTTCGGTGGTGGCAGTGGGCAGCGTCATCGATGAAACCTGCATCTTCAAGGGCTTCAGTATCTCATGAGCTACCCGGATCGACGCCAGCGGCCTAGGGCAGGGCCGCCAGCTCGAACAGCGGGCTCGCCAGTTGCCACTTCTCCGATCCCGCCTCCGGCGAGGACAGCTGATAGCGCGCCATCAGGGTTTCCCATTCCTGGACCTTCGGATTGCGCTGTTCCAGCTCGTGCAGGCGGGCGAAGGAGAAGTCCGGCCCGGCTTCGAGCAGCATGGTCAGGCGGCAGCCGAGGCGCCAGATGGTCATGTTGGCGACGCCGGCTTCGCGCAGATGGGCGATGACCTCGGGCCAGACCGCGGCGTGCTGACGTTCGTATTCGGCGATGAGTTCGGGGTCGTCCCGCAGGTCCAGCAATAGGCAGTAGCGTGTCATGGTCTCGCTCCTCGGCCAGGTCAGGCCCGTTAGATTTCGACGATGGCTTTGACGACGCCGCGGGCCGGGTCCAGCAGCTCGGCGAAGCGGCTGGGCAGCTCGGCCAATTGCAGGCGATGGGTATTGAGCGCCTGGTCCGGGATCAGGCCTTCTCGCAGGCAGCGCTCGACGTGCTGGAAGTCCTCGGCGGTGGCGTTGCGACTGCCCAGCAGGGTGGTCTCGCGCTTGTGGAATTCGGGGTCGGCGAAGCGGATGTGGTCCTTGACCACCGAGATCAGCACATAGCTGCCGGCATGGGCGACGAATTCGAAACCCCGCTCGATGGCGCGGGCGTTGCCGGTGGCGTCGAACACCACGTCGAAGAAGTCGCCGTCGGTCAGCCGCGCCAGTTCGTCCTTGTCGCCGTCACCGACGGTGACCGTGGCCGCGACCTGCAGGTGCTGGCGACAGAACTCGAGGCGATCGCTGCGGGTGTCGAGGACGGTGACCTGGGCCCCGGCGATACCGGCGAAGATTGCCGCCGCCATGCCGATGGGACCGGCGCCCACCACCAGCACGCGCTGCGCCTGGCCCAGGCCCGAACGGCGCACGGCATGGGCGCCGATGGCGAGAAACTCCACCATGGCCGCCTGGTCGAGGGTGAGGCCCTCGGCCTTGAAGACGAAGCGGTCGGGCAGGCTGAGGTATTCGGTGAGGGCGCCGTCGCGATGCACGCCCAAGACCGCGATCTTGGTGCAGCAGTTGGTCTTGCCCTGGCGGCAGGCGATGCACTGGCCGCAGGACAGGTAGGGCACCACGTAGACGATGTCCCCCGCCTGCAGGCGCCCGCTGTCGTCGGTTTCCTCGACGACGCCGGAGATCTCGTGGCCCATCACCCGCGGGTATTCCAGGTAGGGCTGGTTGCCTTCGTAGATGTGCAGGTCGGTGCCGCAGACGCCGACTCGGCGGATGCGAATCAGGGTTTCGCCTTCGCCACGGGCGGGCTTGAGCGTGTCGCGCGAGACCAGCAGGCCGGGTTTTTCACAGATGACGGTCAGCATAGGAAGACTCCGCATCGCATCGGGATGCACGTTGGATTCAGGGCGGGGCGCTCGTTGGGAATGGCAGCGAACGTCCGTCGCCACGGAGGCGAGTGGAAAGGGCGGTGCGGCTTCATGCCGAGGCTCCCGCCACGGGGCGTCGGCGTCCAGCAGGCCGCGCTGCTTGAGGGTGCTCCAGAACTCCGCCGGAATGGGCGTCTGCAGCCAGGCCAGGTTGCTGGCGACCTGCTCGGCGCTGCGTGCGCCGATGACCGCCGAGGCGACCGCCGAATGGGCGAGGGGAAATTGCAGGGCGGCGGCGGCCAGGGGGATCGCGAATTCCTGACAGACCTCCTGTAGCGCCCGGACCTTGGCGACCACCGCCGGCGGCGCGGCGCCGTAGTCGAAGTGCTGGCCACCGGCGAGGATCCCGGAGTTGAAGACTCCGCCGGCGACGATGGCGTGGCCCTGGGCCTGGCAGCGGTCGAGCAGAGGTTTCAGGCTCTCCTGCTCAAGCAGGGTGTAGCGACCGGCCAGCAGGGTGCAGTCCAGCGGGCACTCGTCGAGGCTGTCGACCACGACTTCCCATTCGTTGACGCCGAGTCCGATGGCCTGGATCCGGCCACTGCTGCGCAACTCCTCCAGGGCGCGGAAACCGCGGCCCCGGGTCAGCGCCTGCCAGTGGAGGTCATGCCGCTCGCCGTGAGTGCGGCGACCGATGTCGTGCACATAGAGGATGTCGATCCGCGCCAGCCCCAGTCGCTGCAGGCTGTCTTCGTGGGACCTCAGGATGGCGTCGTAGCTGTAGTCGTAGACCGGCTTGAAGGGCAGCGGCCGTTCCCAGCCGTCGCCGTTGGCGCGCTCGTTGCCGTTGGGCGCGAGCAGCCGGCCCACCTTGCTGCTGAGCACGAATTCATCCCGTGGCTGTTCGTCGAGAAAGGCGCCGAGGCGATGCTCCGAGCGGCCATAGCCATAGAAGGGCGCCGTATCGAAATAGCGGATGCCCTGCTGCCAGGCGCCGGCCAGGGTGTCGACGGCCTGCTGCAGTGGCATGTCCCGGTACAGCCCGCCCAGCTGGGAGCACCCGAGCCCGAGGATCGGGATGGCCAGTGGGCTTTTCGCCAGGGGACGCCGTTCGGAGAGATTCATCGCCAGGCCTCCACTCAATAGAGCACGTTGCGTGCGTCGGGGCTGTCCAGGTTGGCCTTGTCGATGAGCAGGACGCCGGTGTCGATGAACTTGGGCACCTTCTGCTTCTCGATGACCTTGATCACCGTGGCGACCGATTCCAGGCCCATGCGATAGGAACTCTGCACCACGATGGCGTCCAGGGTGCCGTCACGGACGAAGCCCTGCAGGTCCTCGTTGCCGTCGAAGCCGATGGCCTGCAGCTTGCCGGCCTTGCCGGACTGGGCGATGGCCCGCGCCATGCCGACCGCGGTGGGTTCGTTGGCGCCGTAGATGCCCTTGAGGTCGGGATTGGAGGCCAGGACGTCGGTGGTCTGGTTGAGGGCGTTGGCCATCTGCGACTGCGAGTAGAAGGGGCCCACCACGGTCAGCTGCGAATGCTGCTCCAGGTACTTGCGGAAGCCGCCGACCCGGCCCACTTCCGAGCCGGTGCCCGGCACATAGGACATGATGGCGATCTTGCCGGTCTTGCCGACCTTCTCGATCATGCGCTGGGCGGACAGCTCGCCGGCCTTGGTGTTGTCGGTGGAGAGAAAGGACTGGTAGTAGGGCGCGCCGCTCTCCGCCACCGAGGAGTCGATCAGCACCACCGGGATATGGGCCTCCCAGGCCTGCTTGATGGCGGGTACCAGGGCGTCCGGATCGGACGGCGCCAGCACGATGCCCGAGACGCCGCGGTTGACGGCGTTGACCACCATGTTCACCTCGTCCGCGATCGCCGATTCCGAGGCCGGTCCCTGGAAGGTGACCTTGTAGCTGGTGTGCTGCTTGGCCGTTTCCTGCACGCCCTTCTGCACGTTCTGCCAGTAGTTGGAGTTGGCACTCTTGACGATGACGGCGATCTCGCCGTTACCGGCCAGCGCCAGGGAGGTCGCGGCGGAGAGGGCGACACCCAGGACCACTTTCTTGAAGTTTTTCATCGGTCGTTCCTTGTTGTTGTTATCGAGGGTTCACTTCTTGCGGTTGCGGAGCTGATCGATGCAGACGGTCAGCAGGATCACCAGGCCGATGATGATCTGCTGGGTGAAGCTGGAGACGCCGAGCATGTTGAGGCCGTTGCGCAGCACGCCGATGGTGAAGGCACCGATCAGGGTGCCCGACACGCTGCCGATGCCGCCGGAGAGGGAGGTGCCGCCGATCACCGCGCTGGCGATGGCGTCCAGTTCATACATCACCCCTTCGTTGGGCTGGGCGGTGACCAGGCGCGACATCAGCACCGCGCCGGTCAGGCCGGCCAGCACGCCGGACAGCACATAGGTGAAGAGGGTGACCGCGCGCACCTTGACCCCGGAGAGGCGGGCCGCCTCGGCGTTCGAGCCCACGGCATAGATGTGGCGGCCCAGGCGGGTGCGGCTGAGCACCAGCCACAGGGCGATGGCCAGGACGATCATGATGATCACCGGGTAGGGGATGCCCGGAAAGATCACGTTGGGAAAGCCGTCGTCGCCGATGCGCTCGACGCGCCCCAGGGTGCCGTTGCCGAGCACGCCGAAGGCGGCGCCGAGGCCGGAGATGGGCTGGGCATCGGTCAGTCGCAGCGCCAGGCCGCGGGCCACCAGCATCATGCCCAGGGTGGCGATGAAGGGCGGCAGCTTGACCAGGGTCACGAACAGCCCGTTGATCGCGCCGCAGATCCCGCCGACGACCAGGCCGACCAGGATGCCCACCTCGATGGACGCGCCGGCCTTGACCGCCATGGCGTTGGCCACGCCGGCCAGGGCCAGCACCGAGCCCACCGAGAGGTCGATGCCGCCGGTGATGATTACCGCCGTCGCGCCGAGGCCGAGAAAGGCGATGGAGGTGACCTGCAAGGCCACGCTCATGCCGTTGCCCATGGTCAGGAAGGCGCTGCTCATGGAGGAAAACACCGCGATCAGCGCCAGCAGGCTGACCAGCGCGCCAAACTTCTGCAGGAATTCTTTTTGTTTTTCGGTCATTTCTCTGTCTCGCTCGACACGCGTGGGCGAGCTGCCGTCAGTGCGACGTGCAGCCGGAGGCGTAGTGCATGATCTGGTCCTGGGAGGTGGCCCGGGTCTCGACGTCACCGGTCAGGCGACCTTCGTGAAAGACCAGGATCCGATCGCTCATGCCGAGCAATTCCGGCAGCTCCGAGCTGATCAGGACGACGCCGATGCCCTGGGCCGCCAGCTGGTCCATCATTTCGTAGATGGCGTACTTGGCGCCGACGTCGATACCCCGGGTGGGCTCGTCGAAGAACATGATCCGGGCGTCGCGGAACAGCCATTTGCCGATGATGATCTTTTGCTGGTTGCCGCCCAAGAGATAGCGGGTGACCTTGTCGATCGAGGGCGTGCGGATGTCCAGCCGCCGCACGTAGTCCTGGGCGACCCGCGCCTCCTCGCCGAAGCGGATGAATCCCAGCGGCCCGCAGAGAGCGTCCAGATTGGCCAGGGTCAGGTTGTGCGCCAGGGTCATCTTGACCGCCAGGCCGTCCTTCTTGCGGTCCTCGGACAGGTAGGCGATGCCTTCATCGATCCCGTCGCGCGGACTGCGGATGGTGACCGCGCGGCCGTTGATCTCCACCTCGCCGGCATCCAGCCGGTCGGCGCCAAAGATCGCCCGGGCGATCTCGGTACGCCCGGCGCCCATGAGGCCGGCGAAGCCGAGGATCTCGCCGCGGCGCAGCTCGAAGCTGATGTCCTGGAAGACGCCCTTGCGGGTCAGGTCCTGCGCCCGCAGCAGCACCTCGCCGGTGGGGACGGCGGTGCGGGGTGGGAATTTCTCGTCCAGGGAGCGCCCGACCATGCCCGCTACGATCGCGTCGACGCTGGTGTCGGCAAAGCGCTGGGTGGAGACGTAGCGACCGTCGCGCAGGATGGTCACCCGGTCGACGATGTGGCACATCTCGTCCAGCCGGTGCGAGATGTAGAGCATGCCGACGCCGCGCGCCTTGAGGTCCTGGATGACCTTGAACAGTGCCTGGGTCTCGCTTTCGGTCAGGGAGGAGGTCGGTTCGTCGAGAATGAGCACCCGGGCGTCCAGCGACAGCGCCTTGGCGATCTCCACCATCTGCTGCTGGGCCACCGACAGCTTGGCCACCGGGGCGCGGGGGCTGATGGCGACGCCCAGGCGCGCCAGGCAGGCTTCGGTGTCCGCCTGCATCTTGCGTCTGTCGATCAGGCCGAAGCGCACCGGCTCGCGGGCCAGGAAGATGTTTTCCGCCACCGTGAGGTGCGGCACCAGGTTGAGTTCCTGGTGAATGATGGCGATGCCCACCTGCTCGGCTTCCGACACCGACTTGAAGTGCCGCTCTTCGCCCAGGTAGCGGATCCGCCCCTCGTCCGGCGGCTGCTGGCCGCTGACGATCTTCATCAGGGTGGATTTGCCGGCGCCGTTCTCGCCGCAGATGGCGTGGACTTCGCCCGGGTAGAGGCTGAGGCTGACATCGTTGAGGGCCACGACGCCGGGAAAGCGCTTGGAGATGTTCTCGAGCGTCAGACAGGGCGCGGGCGCGGCCGGGACGGGGCCGCCACCTTCGCCGCGGGGCGATGGGGTATCCAGCATGGTGCTCTCTCTTGTTGTTGTTCTAGGGTCGGTGCCCTATGTGAGATCCATGGCAGGGAAAGCTACACCCCAGATCAGACGTCTGGCAAGACCAATTGGATTTTTTGAAATTGGTCTTGCCAGATTGGGTCCGGGTTCGCACGCCGCTCGTGGGTCCAGCGGTGGGTGGTCCCCAGCTCGGGCGGGTGATTTCGCAACGGCGGCGAGGCTGGCGGAAGCCGAGCAAGAGGAGAGGCCTGGCGTGCGGGGCGCAAAAATGAAACGGCCACCGGCAGGGCTGTGGCCGTCTTGATCGAGTGCCGCGGTCAGAGTCGCGATGGGATAACCGCGCTAGACGCGTAGCGCTTCAGGGCTTGAGTTCCAGGCGTTCGAACCGCCGGGCGAGCACGGTGTAGGCGAAGATCCCCAGCACGCCATGGGCGGCGACGAACCAGAGCGCCAGGTCGAAGGAGCCGGTGCGGGCGAGCACCAGCCCGATCACCACCGGGGTAACGATGCCTGCCAGATTGCCCAGGCCGTTGAAGACGCCCCCGCTCAGACCCACCATGCTCTTTGGCGCCGTGTCGGAGAGCACCGCCCAGCCCACGGCGGCAAGGCCCTTGCCAAAGAAGGCCAGCGCCATCAGCGCGATGACAGCGGCATTGGCATCGACGAAGTTGCACAGCACCAGGGTGGTGGAGAGCGCCATGCCGGTCACGAAGGGAATCTTGCGGGCCAGCGACGGGTGGGTCCCGCGGCGGATCAGGTAGTCGGACAGCATCCCGCCCAGCACGCCGCCGCTGAAGCCGCAGATCGCCGGCAGCGCCGCGACCCAGCCAGCCTCCATGATGGTCATGCCGCGACCCTTGATCAGATAGATGGGAAACCAGGTGATGAAGAAATAGGTGAGGGCGGTGATGCAGTACTGACCCAGGTAGATGCCCCACAGCGTCCGCTGGGTGAACAGTTGCATGATCTGCCGTCCCTTGGGTCTTTCCCGCTGGGTGATGCGCTGCTGCTCCAGATCGACCAGGGCGCCACCGTCGCGCATGGTCGCGAGCTCCGCGGCGGTCAGGCGGGGATCGCTCAGTGGTTCGCGGTAGTAGGCGAACCACACCAGGGTCAGCAGCAGCCCCAGCGCGCCCATCCAGAGAAAGACGTGCTCCCAGCCGAGCGCGTGGGTCAGCCAGGCCATCAGCGGCGTGAACACCACCACCGCCATGTACTGCGCCGAGTTGAACAGGGCCGAGGCCGTGCCGCGCTCGCGGGTGGGAAACCAGCAGGACACGATGCGGTTGTTGGCCGGAAAGGCGGGCGACTCCACCAGGCCGAGCATGAACCTCAGGCAGAACAGCGCGACCGCCGCCGAGGCGCCGGCGAAGCCCAGGCCACCTACCGTGCCCTGGAGCAGGGTGAAGACCGACCACAGCAGCAGGCTGCAGCCATAGACCCGCCGCGCGCCGAAGCGATCCAGCAACCAGCCGCCGGGGATCTGGCCGAGGGCATAGGCCCAGGCGAAGGCCGAGAAGATCAGCCCCAGGGCCACGGGATCGATGCCCAATTCGGCGATCACCCCGGTACCGGCGATGGAAAGGGTCGCCCGGTCGGCGTAGTTGATGACGGTGACCAGGAAGATCAGCGCCAGCACCGCGTAGCGATGCCGGCCGAGGGCTGTGGTGGCGGTGGTTGCGGTATTGGCGAGCGGCGAGGAGAGGGTCTTGCTGTGCATGTCTGGGGCGCCTCCATGTTGTTATTGTGCAGGGCGACAGGCGGCTGCCTAGCCGACGGCGGCTTCGGTGGCGAAGCACTCGGCGAGGTGGCGCAGGACGATCTCGCCCATGGCCAGTCGGGTCTGCTCGGTCGCGCTGGCGCGATGGGGTTGCAGCACCACGTTGTCGAGATCGAGCAGGGCCGGCGGGACGTGGGGTTCGTTGGCGAAGACATCCAGGCCGGCGCCGGCAATGCGCCGCTCCTGCAGCGCCCGTACCAGGGCCGGTTCATCCACCAGCTTGCCGCGGGCGACGTTGATGAAATAGCCCTGGGGTCCCAGCGCCTCCAGCACCTCCGTGGTGATCAGCACCCGCCCTTGATCGGCCGAGGCGGCGAGGATCAGCGCATCGCTGTCCCGCGCCAGGGCGAGCAGATCCGGCTCGTGGCGATAGGGGAGTTGGGACTGCGCCTTGGGATCGGTATAGGCGATCCGCATGTCGAAGGCCTCGGCGCGCCGGGCGATCGCCCGACCCACCTGACCCAGACCGATGATGCCCAGGCGGATGCCCGTCACCTTGCGCGCCAGCGCCTGTGCCGTCTGGCCCCACTGGCCGGCCCGGACCAGCCGTTCTCCCAGGCCGAGGTCGCGCAGGGTCATCAGCAGCAGACCCAGCGCCATGTCGGCGACATCGTCGGTGAGGACCCCGGGCGTCGTGGTGACCCGAATGCCACGCCGCGCGGCCTCGCCCAGATCGACGGCATCGGTCCCCACGCCGGCGACGGCCACGATCTCCAGCCTGGGCAGGCGATCCATCAGCGTCTTGGCGCAGCCTTTGGCGCCGCCGGTGACGACCCCGCGAATACGGGGGCCGACCTTGTCCAGCAACGCCTCGGGATCCGCGGCGAGATCGAGCCGATGGATCTCGTAGGTCGCCCGGAGCCGGGCGTCGATCGCGGCAGGTACGGCCTGGGTAAGCAGCAATGCGGTCATGATGGGGCTGGTCCTTTGCTGGATGTTGCCGCCGAGCATAGGAACAGCATCGATATACGTCTAACATAGATACTGGATGGATTGATGCGCGGATTGAATCGTGGAATTACATCAGTTGCGCTGCTTCGTCGCCGTTGCCGAGGAATTGCACTTCGGCCGTGCCGCCAGGCGGCTGTTCATGACCCAGCCGCCGCTGAGTCGGCAGATCCAGCTGCTGGAGCGTGACCTCGGGGTCCAGTTGCTGGAGCGCTCCAACCGTCAGGTACGCCTCACGGCGGCCGGTGTCGGCTTCCTGCGTGACGCCCGGCACCTCCTGCTGTTCGCCGAGCGGGCGGGAGAGACGGCCCGCAGCCTGGCGCGGGGCAGCAGCGGCCGGCTCAGCCTGGGCTTCACCGCCGTCGCGGGTTATCGCCTGATCCCCGAGCTCGTTCGGCACCTCCAGGACGCCCTGCCGGAAGTGGATCTCGTCTTGCAGGAACAGGTCACCACCGACCAGACCGAGACGCTGGCCGCCCAGATGATCGACGTGGGTTTCCTGCGGCAGCTGGCGCCGCGCGGACCGCTACGAGGGGAGCGGGTCTGGCGGGAACCGCTGTTGCTCGCCTTGCGCCTTGGCCATCCTCTCGCCGAACAGCGGGCGGTGTCGGTAAGGGCTTTGGAACACCAGCCCTTCGTCATGTATGCGCCCGGCGAAGGTCGCTATTTCCATGACAGCATCGCCGGTCTCTTCGCCAGTACCGGCGTCCGGCCCAGGTTCGTCCAGCACCTGGGCCAGACCCATTCCATCCTGGGCCTGGTCCGCGCCGGGGTCGGGGTCGCCTTGCTGCCAGCGTCGGCGGCACATCTGCACGTCGACCAGGTCTGCTTCCGTCCGCTGACGGATGCCGAACTCCACGCGGATGTCTGGATGGCCTGGCGGGAAGACAACAGCAATCCCGCCCTGCCGCTCTTTCTGCACCAGGCGCGCCGTTACTTCACTCGCGATCCGGGATCCGTAGAGGCGTCCTAGCGCACGGGTGCAGCCGCCGCGGCGCGCGCCGGGCGGGCGTCGCGGAAGGTGACCAGAAAGGCTAGCAGCACGCCCAGGGAGAACACCGCCGGGAACAGCCAGATGCCCTGCCAGTCATGGCCGGCGGCGCCGGCATAGTGATCCGAGACCATCCCGGCCACCCAGAAGCCGACCAGCATGCCCACGCCATAGGTGGCCAGGGTGATCAGGCCCTGGGCCGCGCTCTTGTCGGCCTCGCCGGCCTTGGCGTCGGTGTAGATCTGCCCCGAGACGAAGAAGAAGTCGTAGCAGACGCCATGCAGGGCGATGCCCAGCAGCAGGTAGGCGAGGGCGTCACCCTGGGCGCCCAGGGCGAAGCAGCCATAGCGCACCGCCCAGGCCAGCATCCCCACCAGCAGGGTGCGCTTGAGGCCGAAGCGGCGGATGAACAGCGGCAGGAGCAGCATGAAGCCCACCTCGGACACCTGGCCGAGGGTCATCATGCCGGTGGGATTGGCCACCCCCAGTTCGGCGAGAAAGAGGTTGGCGTTCTGGTAGTAGAAGGCCAGCGGAATGCAGATCAGCACCGAGGCGGCGAAGAACACCGCGAAGCTGCGGTCCTTGAGCAGGCGCAGGGCGTCCAGGCCGAGCATCGCGCCCAGGCCGCCGCGGGTGGCCGGCAGCGGCGCGGTGCGCGGCAGGCTGAAGCTGTAGAGGCCGAGGATGAGGGAGGCCGCGGCGCCAAGCAGGAAGGTGTTGCGCAGGGTGCCGGCGGCGATGCCGCTGCGGCTGTCCCAGGCGAAGACGAAGCTGATCGCCAGCCCGGCGGCGATCCAGCCCAGGGTGCCCCAGACGCGGATCCTGGCGAATTGCCGGGCCGGATCGGCCAGGTGGCGGAAGGCCACGGAATTGGCCAGCGCCAGGGTCGGCATGTAGCAGAGCATGTAGGCCAGCACCAGCGGATAGAAGGTGGTGAAGTCGGCCGCCGCATAGAGCTGGTAGAGCAGCACCGCGCCGGCCAGGTGCAGCAGGCCGAGGATGCGCTCGGCGTTGAAGTAGCGATCGGCGATCAGGCCGATCACGAAGGGCGCCAGGATCGCGCCCCAGGATTGGGTGGCGAAGGCCTGGCCGATCTGGCCGCCATTGGCGCCCAGGGTGTTGCCGAGAAAGGTCGCCAGGGTGACGAACCAGCTGCCCCAGATGAAGAACTGCAGGAACATCAGGGTGCTCAGGCGTAGCGAGAGTGCGTTCATCGTCGATTCCTTGTTGTGGGTTATGTGACGAAAAAACGAGCGGGGTCCTTACTCCAGGCCGAGCATCCGCCGATTTCGCGCCGGGTCGGCGTCGCTGCCGGCGAAGTCGTCGAAGGCACGGGTGGCCGGCTGGATCAGGTGGCGCTGGATGAAGGGCGCCCCTTCGGCCGCGCCCTGGGCCGCGTCCTTGAGGCAGCATTCCCATTCCAGCACCGCCCAGCCGTCGAAGCCGTACTGGGTGAGCTTGCTGAAGATGGCGCCGAAGTCGACCTGGCCATCGCCCAGGGAGCGAAAGCGCCCCGGCCGCTCGGCCCAGTCCTGGTAGCCGCCATAGACGCCGCTGCGGGCATCGGGACGGAATTCCGCGTCCTTGACATGGAACATGCCGATGCGCGCGTGATAGCGGTCGATGAAGCCCAGGTAGTCCAGTTGCTGCAGGACGAAATGGCTGGGGTCATAGAGGATCCGCGCGCGGGGATGGTCGTCCACCGCCGCCAGGAAACGCTCGAAGGTGGCGCCGTCGTGCAGGTCTTCGCCCGGGTGCAATTCGAAGCAGAGGTCGATGCCTTCTTCGCCATAGACGTCGAGGATGGGGCGCCAGCGACGGGCCAGTTCGGCGAAGCCCTCGTCCACCAGGCCCGCCGGACGCTGCGGCCAGGGATAGACATAGGGCCAGAGCAGGGCGCCGGAAAAGCTCGCCACCGCCTTCAGGCCGAGGCGGCGACTGGCCTTGGCGGCCAGTTTGAGCTGCTTGACCGCCCAGGCCTGGCGCTCTTCCGGACGACCGCGCAGCGCCGGTGGGGCGAAGCCGTCGAAGGCCTCGCTGAAGGCCGGATGCACGGCCACCAGTTGCCCTTGCAAGTGGGTGGAGAGTTCGCTGATGGCCACTCCGGCGTCGGCGCACTGCCCGAGCAGTTCGTCGCAGTAGTCCTGGCTGGCGGCGGCGCGTTCCAGATTCGGGCACTGGGGGCCCAGCGTCGGCAGCTGGATGCCGCGGTAGCCGAGCCCCGCCGCCCAGCGCGCCAGATTGGGCAGGGTATCGAAGGGTGGCTTGTCGTCGAGAAACTGGGCTAGAAAGATCGCCGGCCCCTTGAGGCCTGGGCGTGAGGTAGCGGCCATGATCAGGCTCCTAGGATTGGCAGGGATGTCCAGGCGCCCTGGCGTTGGTGGCTGGCCAGGGCGGTTTCGATGAAGGCCAGGCCGCGCCAGCCGGTGGTGATGCCGGGCAGGCCAAGCGCGGGATCGGCGGGGTCGCGAATGGCTGCGGCCAGCTCGCGATAGAGATTGGCCAGGGCTTCCAGATAGCCCTCCGGGTGTCCGGCGGGCAGGCGCAGGCGCTGCTGGGTACCGGCGCTCAGCCAGGGCAGACCGAGGCCGGCACGCAGATTCCGCGGCGGTTGGTCGAGGCTGCGCTGCAGCAGGCTGTTGGGATCCTGCTGCTGCCATTCCAGACTGCCGCGCTCGCCGTAGAGGCGGATGCGCAGGCCGTTTTCCTCGCCCACGCAGACCTGGCTCGCTAGCAGGCTGCCGCTGGCACCCGTGGCGGTTTCGAACAGCACCATGACATCGTCGTCCAGCCGCCGGCCGGGCAGATGGCTGCGCAGGTGGGCGCTGAGCCGGGTGATGGGCTGGCCGCCGATGAATTCGGCAAGGCTGAAGGCATGGGTGCCTATGTCGCCCAGGCAACCGCCCGGGCCGGAGAGGGCTGGATCGTCGCGCCAGCTCGCCTGCCGGTTACCGGTGGCGGCCAGGTCCTGGGCGAGCCAGCCCTGGGGGTATTCCACATGGATCTTGCGCAGTGCCCCCAACTCTCCACGGGCGACCCGCTCGCGGGCTTCCCACACCAGGGGATAGCCGAGGTAGGTATGGGCCAGGGCATAGCGCAGGGGCAGGGCAGCCAGCGTGTCCGCCAGGCTCTGCACCTGGGCCAGGGAGATGCCCGCGGGTTTTTCCGAAAAGACGTGGAAGCCGGCGGTCAGGGCCGCCTGGGCGATGGGCACATGGAGGTCGTTGGGCGTCACGATCACCAGCAATTCGACTCGCTGCTCGGGTGGCAGCCGGGCTTCGCTGGCCAGCAGGGTCTCCCAGGAGGCATAGACCCGTTCGGCCGCCAGACCCAGCTCCCTTCCGGTCGCGCCGTTGTTGGCGGGATCGCGGCTGAAGGCGCCGCAGACCAGTTCGAGGGCGCCATCCAGGGCCGCTGCACGCCGATGGGCCGCGCCGATGAACGCACCCTGGCCGCCGCCGATCATGCCGTAACGGACCTTGCCGCCGGATTCAGCCTGCATCCTCTTACCCTCGGTTTGTAATTGTGTGGATTGTAACCGGTTACATCTCTGGGTATTTGGAGCCTGCGCCGGTCTTTAGTCAAGCGCCTGGCGGACGTACGGCTTGCCCGCACGCCGGGCTTTGCGCACAGTTGCAACCTTTCCCACGCTCACCGAGGCCGCATGTCCAACATTCGCAGGGTTGCCGAACTGGCCGGGGTATCGGTCGCGACCGTGTCGCGCACCCTGAAGAATCCCGAGGTGGTGGCGCCGGCGACCCGCGAACGGGTGCAGGCCGCCGTGACCGCGGCCAACTACCGGCCCAACGGGATGGCGGTGCAGTTTCGCTCGCGACGCACCGGCAACCTGGTGGTGCTGGTGCCGCTGATCGCCAACAGCTTCTTCGCCCGTGTCATCGCCGGGATCCAGCAGGCGGCCCAGGCGGCGGGGTATCGGGTGCTGCTGTGCGATACCGCGGGCGACGAGGCCCGCGAGCGCCAGTACGCCGAACTGGTCTATGCACGGCAGGCGGATGGGGTGATCCAGCTGCGCGCCTTCGACCCCTTCGCCGGTGACGCCGATGCGCCGCCGGTGGTGAATGCCTGCGAGGTGCTCGCCGAGCACCCCTGGCCCAAGGTGCGGCTGGACAATCGCGCCGCCGCCCGCTGCCTGACCGAACACCTGCTGGCGCTCGGGCACAGACGTATCGCCCTGATCAAGGGACCGGAAAGCAGCCCGCTGACCCTGGAACGCCTGGCCGGTTACCGGGAGGCGCTCACCCAGGCCGGTGTCCCGCTGGACCCTGATCTGTTGCACCCGGGCGATTTCACCCTGGCCGCTGGCGCCACGGCGGCCAGGGCACTGCTGAGGTTACCGAAACGTCCGACGGCATTGTTCTGCTCTAGCGACGAGATGGCGATCGGCGCGCTCCAGACCCTTCGCGGCGCCGGGCTGAGGGTGCCCGAGGACCTGTCCCTGGCAGGCTTCGACGACATCGCCTTCGCCGCCTACAGCGATCCGCCGCTGACCACCATCGCCCAACCGGCGGAGGCCTTCGGCCAGCGAGCGGTCGCCCTATTGCTGGAGATCCTGGCCGGTTCGCCACCGCCCCGCCGGGAGGTGGTGTTGCCCTTCGAACTGGTGGTACGTGGCAGTACCGGGCCCTGCCGTCTTGGCTGAGAACCCGTTGGCGCTGAGGGCCGGTCAGAAGCGGGAGGAGCTCAACAGCGCCAGCCGCTCGCGGATATAGCTGTCGTCATCGATCGCCCGGACATCGAAGGGGATGGCGATCACGCGCCTATCGGAGCGGGAATATAGGCGCGCGAAGATCGAACCGTCCGGGCAGGTCGGGCTGACCAGCACGGTCCAGTCGTCCAGTTCACGAGTCAGGCGCTGCATCAGTGTTTGCGTGGGCAGGGTGGCGAGTTTGGAGTCGTTCATCTGTCTTGCCTTGGGCTCTTTGCGATGACTGCGACGGGTACCTGGCATGTCTTGGCATGCTTTTCACCGGGTAAGCTCGATTCGGCTGGGCGCCCAAGGTGCTCGAGCACGCGGGACAGTGCCGAGGAAGAGGAGCCGCAGCAGGGCACCTCGGCCCCAGAAGCGAGGGGCACGTCCTGGGCCGCGTTCTGGTTGTTCAATTTTTCCAGCATGGAATGGAGAGGGTGGGACGTGGTCCGGCCAGCGCTACCTATCCAAGCTGAATTTCCCTCGGGCGTGTATTTCTCTCTGATCAAGGCGATCACGCGCGCAGCTTCTTCCGAGGGCTTGCCTTGGCGACCATCCGCCAGGCCCCCTGAAAGCTTCCTGCCCGAGCACGCCGCCGCAATCGTCAGCTAATGCGCATCGGTCGCCAGCCGCACGGCTACTTCCTCGACCAACTGGATGGGTTCCGCCGTCAGGGCTTCGAACTGGAAGAGAATCTCTTGCAGTTGCGAGCTGCCCATATCCACATTGCGCAGCTGATCGATTCTCAAGGTTAGAAGTCGGTGAATGTTCAACAGACAATCGCGGTCGGGGTTATCGGGTATGGTGAAGCGGCTGCTCATCGTTGTCTCCGTGGAGTTGACCACCATGACTCTCGATATCGCCTAACCTGCTTGTTTTTTAAGGTAATTCGTCGCCGACGGCCTGCCTGTGGGGACCGCTTTTAATGCTTGACTCCGCGTGCCCTTATATAAAGCGGAAGGCCTTTGTCGCTTTCCCTATGCCATCTTCAAAAAGCTCGTCAAGAACCTGTGAAAAATTCGTCAAGACATCAGGAGAACATTCAGTTCGATTGCACGCGAATTGAAAAAGTTATAGCGAAAATGGCGTTGAATCCGACGAACGAGCGCTTCGTCTCAGGCCTGACAAACATCCGCTATCCGCGCCTTCAATAGATTCGCCAACTCATCGAAGAGGATCTGCACCGAGCGCAGCGACAGATTGTCCGGACGGGTCAGCAGCCAGATATCGGTGTCGCAACCGGGCAGCGCCGGGCCCAGGCGTTCGACGCCGTCCAGGCTGCTGATCATGAAGTCGGGGAGGGCGGCCACCCCGAGGCCGGCGCCGACCAGGCTGCCGACCGAGGACATGCTGCTGCAGCGATAGCGCGGGGTGAGGCTGGGATAGGCCTGGCGCAGCCAGGTCACCGAGACGTGATCGGCGAGGGAATCGTCCGGGGCGATCCAGGGCAGCTCGGTGGCCAGCTGGGCGTAACCGGCGCGATGGCGCTCGTGACCGCAGACGAAATAGGAGCTGCGACCGAGCCGGCGGCCGATCAGGTGTTCGGGCGGGGCATTGGACAGCCGCAGGGCGATGTCCGCGTCCCGCCGACTCAGGCTGGCGAAGGTGTTGGAGGTGGCGACTTCCAGGGCGACCGCGGGATAGCGCGGCATGAGTTCGGCGAGGCCCGGCAGCAGCAGGCTGCGCAGCACGGCATCGGTGCAGGTCAGGCGGACCGTGCCGCTGATGACGTTCTCGCCCTGGGTGAGGGCGATGCGCGCCGCCTCCAGCGCCTGTTCGGCGCGCTCCGCCTGTTCGGCGAGGGCCTTGGCGCTCTGGGTGGGGGTGTAGCCGCGGCGAGTCTTTTCGAACAGCGCGACCTGCAGATTGGCTTCGAGCTTGCGGATGGCGCGAAAGACCGTGGAGACGTCCACCTGCAACTGTTCCGCCGCTCGGGCCAGCGTCCTGCCGCGGACCAGGGCGAGGATCAGCTTGAGATCGGCATGACCTATCTGATATTGCATCGGTGCATTCTTCCTTTGCCGATTCGCCGATATGGGTTGCGCTCATGCCAATTTATACTGGCCCGGCCCTCCAAGGGCAATCAGGTGGAAGGGCGGACCTTGCAGACAGGGTCGGCGCCTGCAGGAACCACCGCCCACAGCCACGCTGCCAGACCCGCACGAGCAAGCACAACGAAGCGGGCCAGCGTCAAGGATGCCTTCCATGAACTCGATATCCCCCCGCGTCGTCCAGCTCACCGAAGCCAACGGCTTTCTCAAGGAGCACCCCGAGATCCAGTACGTCGATCTGTTGATCACCGACATGAACGGCGTCATCCGGGGCAAGCGCGTCGAGCGGGCCAGTCTATCCAAGGTCTATGAGCGCGGCATCAATCTGCCGGCCTCGCTGTTCGCCCTGGACATCAACGGCTCCACGGTGGAAAGCACCGGCCTGGGCCTGCACATCGGCGATGCCGACCGCACCTGCTTTCCCATTCCCGGCACCCTGAGCTACGAACCCTGGCAGAAGCGCCCGACCGCGCAACTGCTGATGACCATGCACGAACAGGACGGCTCGCCGTTCTTCGCCGATCCGCGCGAGGTGCTGCGCCGGGTGGTGAAGAAGTTCGACGACCTGGGCCTGACCATCTGCGCCGCCTTCGAACTGGAGTTCTACCTGATCGACCAGGAGAACGTGAACGGGCGGCCGCAGCCGCCGCGCTCACCGATCTCCGGCAAGCGGCCGGTCTCCACCCAGGTCTATCTGATCGACGACCTGGACGAATACGTGGATTGCCTGCAGGACATGCTCGAAGGTGCCAAGGAGCAGGGACTGCCGGCCGATGCCATCGTCAAGGAGTCCGCGCCGGCGCAATTCGAGGTCAACCTGCATCACGTCGAGGACGCCATCAAGGCCTGCGACCATGCGGTGCTGCTCAAGCGGCTGATCAAGAACATCGCCTACGACCATGAGATGGATTCCACCTTCATGGCCAAGCCCTATCCCGGCCAGGCGGGCAATGGCCTGCACGTGCACATCTCGCTGCTAGACAAGCGGACCGGGCAGAACATCTTCGCCACCGACGATCCCGAGCACCATGCGCCGCTGCGCCATGCCATCGCCGGGATTCTCGAAACCCTGCCGGCGTCGATGGCCTTCCTCTGCCCGAACGTCAATTCCTATCGCCGCTTCGGCGCCCAGTTCTATGTGCCCAATGCGCCGAGCTGGGGCCTGGACAACCGCACCGTGGCGGTGCGCGTGCCCACTGGCAGCAGCGAGGCGATCCGCATCGAGCACCGGGTCGCCGGGGCCGACGCCAATCCCTATCTGATGATGGCCTCGATCCTCGCCGGCATTCACCACGGCATGACCCAGCGCCTGGAGCCCTGCGCCCCGGTCAGTGGCAACTCCTACGAGCAGCTCGAACAGAGCCTGCCGAACAACCTGCGCGATGCCCTGCGCCAGCTGGATGACAGCGCGGTAATGAACCAGTACATCAGCCCCGAGTACATCGACATCTTCGTCGCCTGCAAGGAAGCCGAGCTGGAGGAGTTCGAGACCACCATCTCCGACCTCGAATACAACTGGTACCTGCACACCGTCTAGGAGGCGTAGTCATGACCGTGCTGACGCAACAGGACTGGGAACGGCGTGCCCAGGCGTTGACCATCGAAGCCCGAGCCTTCATCGACGGCCGCTACCAGGCCGCCCAGGGCGACGCGACCTTCGAAGACCTGAGTCCGGTGGATGGTCGCTCGCTGGCCCGGGTGGCCAGTTGCATGGCCGAGGATGCCGAGCTCGCCGTGCAGGCTGCGCGGGTGAGTTTCGCGCGGGGCGACTGGGCCCATCGGGCACCGGCACAGCGCAAGGGGGTGCTGATCGCCTTCGCCGATCTCCTGCTGGCCCATGCCGAGGAGCTGGCCCTGCTGGAAACCCTGGACATGGGCAAGCCGATCAGCGATTCGCTCGCCATCGACGTGCCGGCGGCGGCCAATGCCATCCGCTGGAGCGCCGAGGCCATCGACAAGGTCTACGACGAGGTGGCGCCGACCCCGCGCGACCAGCTCGGCCTGGTGACCCGCGAACCGGTCGGGGTGGTCGCGGCCATCGTGCCCTGGAATTTCCCGCTGATGATGGCCTGCTGGAAACTGGGTCCGGCGCTCGCCACCGGCAACTCGGTGATCCTCAAGCCGTCCGAGAAGTCGCCGCTGACCGCCATTCGCATCGCCGCCCTGGCGCTGGAGGCCGGCATCCCGGCGGGGGTATTCAACGTGCTGCCCGGCTACGGCCACACCGTTGGCCAGGCGCTGGCGCTGCACCCGGACGTGGACACCCTGGTCTTTACCGGATCCACCCGCATCGCCAAGCAGCTCTTGGTCCATGCCGGCGAGTCGAACATGAAGCGCGTCTGGCTGGAGGCGGGCGGCAAGAGTCCCAACATCGTCTTCGCCGACGCCCCGGACCTGGTAGCCGCGGCCGAAGCGGCCGCGGCGGCCATCGCCTTCAACCAGGGCGAGGTGTGCATCGCCGGCTCGCGGCTGCTGGTCGAGCGCTCGATCAGGGCGCGTTTTCTGGCTCTGGTGGCGGAGGCGCTGCAGGCTTGGGCGCCCGGCCATGCCCTGAATCCCGAGACCCGCGTCGGCGCCCTGGTGGACGAGGGCCATCTGCGCACCGTCCTGGATTTCATCGAAGCCGGCCGCGCCGAGGGGGCGCGACTGGTGAGCGGCGGTGAGCGGGCCCTGAGCGAAACCGGCGGCAGCTACGTCACGCCGACTATCTTCGAAGGGGTGGACAACGCCATGCGCATCGCCCGGGAAGAGATTTTCGGGCCGGTGCTGGCGGTGATCGACTTCGAGGGCGAAGAAGAGGCGGTGCGCATCGCCAACGATACCCCCTATGGCCTGGCCGCCGCCGTCTGGACGAGCGACCTCTCCCGTGCCCATCGCGTGGCCCGCGCCTTGCGTGCGGGCAGTGTCTGGGTCAACCAGTATGATGGCGGCGACATGACGGCGCCCTTCGGTGGCTTCAAGCAATCCGGCAACGGACGCGACAAGTCGCTGCACGCCTTCGACAAATACACCGAACTCAAGGCGACCTGGATCAAGCTCTGAACAGGCGCGGCGGCTCGGGCGTTCGCGCCGGAGCCGCAGGCAGAGGAATTTCACCATGCAACAACACGTCGGCAGTTACTACGCGGCTTCGCGCAATATCCACACCGAATATCCGGTGCTCCAGGGCAGCGTCGACAGCGACGTCTGCGTCATCGGCGCCGGTTACACCGGGCTTTCCACCGCGCTGTTCCTGCTGGAGCACGGCTTCAGCGTGACGGTGCTGGAAGCGGCGCGGGTCGGTTTCGGCGCCTCCGGGCGCAATGGCGGCCAGATCGTCAACAGCTACAGCCGCGACATCGATACCATCGAGCGCCAGCTGCCACCCAGGCAGGCGCAACTGCTGGGCGAGATGGCCTTCGAAGGCGGACGCATCATTCGTGAGCGCATCGCCCGCTACGACATCCAGTGCGATCTGAAGGATGGCGGCGTCTTCGCCGCCCTGACCGGCAAGCAGCTCGGTCATCTGGAAGCCCAGCAGAAGCTCTGGGAGCGCTACGGCCATACCCAGCTGCAGCTGCTCGACAAGGCCGGTATCGGCGAGGTGGTCGGCACCGATCGCTACCTCGGCGGCCTGCTGGACATGAGCGGCGGCCATATCCACCCGCTCAATCTGGCCCTGGGCGAGGCAGCGGCCGTGGCGTCCCTGGGCGGCAAGATCTACGAGCAGAGCGCGGCCACCCGCATCGACCGCGGCGCCAATCCGGTGGTGCACACCGCCCAGGGGCAGGTGAAGGCACGCTTCGTGGTGGTGGCCGGCAACGCCTATCTGGGCGGGCTGGTGCCGGAACTGGCCGCCAAGTCCATGCCCTGCGGCACCCAGGTGCTCACCACCGAGCCGCTGTCCGAGGAGCTGGCGCGCAGCCTGCTGCCCCAGGACTATTGCGTCGAGGACTGCAACTACCTGCTCGACTACTTCCGCCTCAGCGCCGATCGCCGGCTGATCTACGGCGGTGGCGTGGTCTATGGCGCGCGGGATCCGGCGGATATCGAAGCCATCATCCGGCCGAAGATGCTGCAGACCTTTCCGCAGCTCAAGGACGTGAAGATCGACTTCACCTGGACCGGCAACTTCCTGCTGACGCTGTCGCGCCTGCCCCAGGTGGGCCGCCTCGGCGACAACATCTACTACTCCCAGGGCTGCAGCGGTCACGGCGTCACCTACACCCACCTGGCGGGCAAGGTACTGGCCGAGGCCCTGCGCGGCCAGGCCGAGCGCTTCGACGCCTTCGCCGGTCTGCCGCACTATCCCTTCCCGGGCGGGCAGCTCTTGCGCGTGCCCTTCACCGCACTGGGCGCGACCTACTACCAGTTGCGCGATCGCCTCGGTATCTGACCCTGTCCGCCCGCCGGGAATCGGCGGGCACTCTGGAGATAAGCCATGTCCCCTATGCCCCTGATCGGCGTGACGGCGTGCCGGCAGACGCTCGGCAAATACGACTCCCATACCGTCGGCGACAAGTACGTCGAGGCGGCGGGTCATGCCGGCGTGCCGGTGGTGCTGCCGGCGCGCAGCGTGCCGAGCGATCCGCGGGCGCTGCTGGCGCACCTGGACGGCCTGCTGTTCACCGGCTCGCCCTCCAATGTCGAGCCCCATCACTACCAGGGACCGGCAAGTCTCGCCGGCACCCACCACGATGCCGCGCGCGACGCCTACACCCTGCCGCTGCTGCGCCTGGCCATCGACCGTGGCATCCCGGTGTTCTGCATCTGCCGCGGCTTCCAGGAGCTGAACGTGGCCCTGGGCGGCAGTCTGCATCAGCGCGTCCAGGAGCTGCCTGGGCATGCCGATCATCGCGAGCCCCAGAGCGAGCTGCTCGCCGAGCAGTACGCGCCCACGCATCCGGTCACGGTGCCGCCGGGCGGGGTGTTCCAGCGCCTCGGCCTGCCGGCCACCTTCCAGGTGAACTCGCTGCACAGCCAGGGCATCGCGCGCCTGGCGCCCGGGCTGCGCATCGAAGCCCAGGCGCCGGATGGCCTGGTGGAAGGGGTATCCCTGGCCGACGCGCCCGGTTTCGTCGTCGGGGTGCAGTGGCATCCCGAGTGGAATTTCCGTGACAACCCCGAATCCCTGGCGCTGCTGGACGCGTTCCGCGACGCCTGCCAGCGCCATGCCGCCGCGCGTTAGGCGCCTTGCCGCCTACGCCGGACTCTGAATAACAAGACCAACAGCAGGGCAGAGACCTATGACTGAACAGCGCAAGGGCACGCCGGTCGGCGGCTCGGACACCGCCGGGCCGGCAGCCCTGGCCGATCCGTCCGCCAAGGGCCTGGCCGCCGGCTCCCTGGGACTGCTCGCCTGCGTGGTGCTGGGCATTTCCACCATCGCCCCCGTCTACACCCTGACCGGGGCCCTGGGGCCGACCGTGCGCGAGGTGGGCGTCTATCTGCCCGCGGTCTTCATCGTCGGCTTCCTGCCGATGCTCTTGGTGGCCCTGGGGTATCGCGAGCTGAACGCGGTCGATCCGGACAGCGGCACCTCCTTTACCTGGTCGACCCGCGCCTTCGGTCCCATGATCGGCTGGATCGGCGGCTGGGGCCTGGTCACGGCGACCACCATCGTGCTGTCCAACCTCGCCGGGGTGGCGGTGGACTTCTTCTACCTGTTCCTGGCCCAGCTCAGCGGCCGGGCGGAGCTGGCGGCGCTGTCGCAGCACCTGCTGGTGAACGTCGTCACCTGCTGCGTCTTCATCGCCATCGCGGTCTGGATCAGCTGTCGCGGCATCGGCATGACCATGAGCGTCCAGTACGGCCTGGTGGCCCTGCAGCTGCTGGTGCTGATCGGCTTTTCCCTGGCGGCCTTCAATGCCGCGCCGGAGGCGGCGCCGGTGGTCTTCCACCCGGAGTGGTTCAACCCCTTCAACGTGGAATCCTTTTCCGCCTTCGCCGCGGGGCTGTCGCTGTCGATCTTCATCTTCTGGGGCTGGGATGTCTGCCTCACGGTGAGCGAGGAGTCGGTGGGCAGCCAGAAGGTGCCGGGGCGGGCGGCCACGGTCACGGTGCTCCTGATCCTGCTGCTGTACCTCTTCACCGCGGCGGCGACCCTGCAGTTCGCCGGCATCAGCGAAGCCGGCCTGGGCCTGGGCAATCCGGAGATCCAGGAAAACGTCTTCGCCCACCTGGCCGGGCCGGTGATGGGGCCGCTGGCGATCCTGATGTCCATCGCCGTGCTGGCCAGTACCGCCGCCTCCTTGCAGTCCACCTTCATCTCCCCGGCACGCACCCTGCTGGCGATGGGGCACTACGGCGCGGTGTCGCGGCGCTTCGCCCACATCTGCCCCAGATCGCGCACGCCGCGCTATGCCACCATTGCCGCCGGCATCGCCACGGGTGGCTTCTATGTGGTCATGCGTACCCTGAGCTACAATGTCCTGGCGGACACCATCACCGCCTTGGGCATGATGATCTGCTTCTACTACTCGCTGACCGCCTATGCCTGCGTCTGGTACTTCCGCCGCAGCCTGTTCGACAGCCTGCGCCATGCGCTCCTACGCGGCCTCTGCCCGCTGCTGGGCGCCATCATCCTCTCGGTGATCTTCTGGCAGACCGCCATCGCCAGCCTCTCGCCGGACTTCGGCAGCGGCTCCCACCTCGGTGGCATCGGCCTGGTGTTCATCATCGCCGTGACGATCCTGGCACTGGGCCTGGTGCTGATGCTGTTCGCCCGCTGGCGCGCGCCGGCGTTCTTCCAGGGCGAGACGCTTGCGGCGCTCCCGCACCGGAGTTGAGTGGGGCGGGCAGGGCGGCCGCCCCCAGGGTCAGGTTGTGATGTCATGGCGTCTGCCGTCCAGCGGCGGGCCTGGCAGCCGAGCGGTCTGCCAAGGCTATGCGGTCGATGACGTCCTGATAGGGGACGAGATCGAGAAAGGCCTCAACCTGGGTCGCATGCGCCCCGTCCATCTTGAGGATCCCGACGTATTCGTTGCGATAGGGCGTGCCATCGCGCGCCGTGGCCGTGCCCTTCCAGCGCACCACGACTTGGTCTTCCCGTGCCCAGATGCCCTGTACCTGGGGCGCGACGGGCGTGGCCAGGCGCTGCGCGAAGGGGCGTACGGCGCGCTCCAGGAAGTCCTCGCGGCCGTGGTAGGTGCCCGCCGCCGGGCCACTGCCCCGGATGGTCCAGACCACGTCTGGCGAGAGCAGGTCGTCGAAGAGACTGCCGCGACCCGCGCTCCAGTTCGCGAAGGCCCGCTCGACCAGGCGTTGGTTGCGTTCAGCGGTGGATTCGGCGGCTGCGACGCCGCTCCAGGGACCACTCAAGAGGGCGAGCGAGAGCAGCGCGCTCTCGGTCAGACGTCTGGCTGGATTCATGGCGGTAGGCTTCTGCAGGACGGAATGAGGTGGGCGGCGGCGCCGGTGAACGACATCCGCCTGGAACCCACCTTAGGCCGCTGGCGGCGTCCGCATGACCGGCCCGTGGCTGGACACTCCGGTTAGCGCGCCTTGACGCCAGGGGTCATCCTTCGATTCCGGCCGCCGGGTGAAGCCTGGCGGCCAGCGTCCTCGCCGTCTCCGCTCAACCCACCAGTGGCGGCGTCCGCGGCGGTATCTGGCGCTTGGAGCCGGTCGCCTCGTAGGCGGCAGCCAGGCGCAGCAGGTTGGCGTCGTCATAGGCGCGACCGGCGAAGGTCAGGCCCACCGGCATGCCGATGTCGGCCATCACGCCCATGGGCACGGTCACGGTCGGCACGCCCAGGTGGCGGATGGCGAGGTTGCCGTTGGCGACCCAGACGCCGTTGCTCCAGGCGATGTCGGCCGAGGCAGGATTGATTTCGGCATCCACCGGGGCCACGTCGGCCACGGTGGGAAAGAGCACGGCATCCAGGCCCTGGGCTTCCAGCCAGTCTTCCAGGTCCAGCTTGCGCGTCCGTTCCAGGCCGTGCAGGCCGTCGGGTAGGGTAGTGATCTGCTCCAGGGTCTTGAGCCCCCGCTCGGCCATGCGCACGTATTCGGCCATGCCGGCGGCCAGGTCGCCCTCGCGATTGGGCAGGGTGCCGGGCTCGTGGGGAAAGATCAGCTGGCCTTCGACGTCTACCAGGCGGTTGAGCCTGGGGTCGTTGTTGTCGCGCAGGAAGGTGTCGAAGCCCCAGGCGGACAGGTCCCAGAGTTCGTCATGGAGAAATTCCGGGGAGACGATCCCGCGGTTGAACACCGTGGGCGCGCCGGGGCGGTCGCCTTCGCAATTGGACACCAGCGGGAAGTCCACCTCGATCACGCTGGCGCCGGCGGCTTCCAGCGCCGCGCGGGCCTGTTCCCAGAGGGCGATCACCGAGTCGCGGGTCTGGATGCGCTGGCCGGTGGGGCCGCCGATGCCGGGATGTTCGCTGGTGCCGGCGTCCGGGTCCCTGTTGATGAACATGCGCGGCACACCCAGGCGCTTGCCGGCCAGGGCATTGGGACCGGTGGCCAGGGCCGGGTAGGACGCCGGGCGCACCGCCGAGGCCAGTGGCAGCGGTACCCAGGGTTGCAGGCGCCAGAGATCGCCGGAGGTATCGGGATCGTCGGCCACCACCACGTCGAGCACTTCCAGCAGATCGGCCATGGTGCGGGCATAGGGCACCACCACGTCCATGGTCGGCGTCAGCGGCCAGTTGCCGCGCACCGAGATGATTCCGCGCGAGGGGGTGTAGGCGCACAGGCCGTTGTTGGACGCCGGGCCGCGCCCGCTGGACCAGGTCTCCTCGGCCAGGCCGAAGGCGGCGAAGCTGGCTGCGGTGGCGGTGCCGGCACCATTGGAGGAGCCGGAGGCGAAGGGCGCGGTCAGGTAGCCGGCGTTGTAGGGGCTTTCGGCGCGGCCATAGACGCCGCGCTGCATGCCGCCGTTGGCCATGGGCGGCATGTTGGTCTTGCCCAGGCAGATGGCGCCGGCGGCGCGCAGCCGCTCGACGGTGAAGGCGTCGCGCTGGGCGACCAGGTCCTTGAAGGCCGGGCTGCCGGAGGCGGCAGTAAGGCCCTTGACCAGGTAGCTGTCCTTGGCGGTGTAGGGGATGCCGTCCAGCGGTCCCAGGGTCTCGCCACGGGCGCGGCGGCGATCGGACGCGGCCGCTTCGGCCAGGGCCTCGGGATTGCGTACCACCACGGCATTGAGCGCCGTGGCGCTGCTGGGCGGGTCGTAGGCATCGATCCGGGCCAGGTAGGCCTCGACCAGCGCTACCGCAGTGGTCTGGCCGGTTTCGAGTGCGCGACGCAACTCGGCGATGGAGCGTTCGGTAACTTCGATCATGGTGGGTCGCCGTTGAGGATTCCGCGGTACGGGAGAGGCTGCTGCCTGAGATCCCAGGAGAAAAAAGCACCGGTGCAGTGTACACCCGAAGCCCATCGGCTTTTGATTGCGTCCACGCATGGAAGCCTTGCCTGACCGCCCATGCAGGTTGGCCTGGCGACCTCTATCCTTGGCCTGAATTGAACCTCTTCGCCATGCCTGGCGGCGATCGGCAACCGGAGTCGAGCATGTTGAAACGCCTGAGCAACGAGCGCACGGTGCTGCGCTTTTCCATTGCCGTCACGGTGCTGCTGGCGGCCGTGGGCATCACTTTTGGGGTGCTGTCCGGTTCCTACGCCATCGTCTTCGACGGCTTCTATTCGCTGACCGATGCCTTCATGAGCGGCGTGGCGCTGCTGGTGGCCATGCTGATCCACCGGCATGCGCAGGAACCGGAGGGCGACCGGCGGCTGGCCGAGCGCTTCAACATGGGCTTCTGGCACCTCGAACCCATGGTCCTGGCCCTCAACGGCAGCGTGCTGTGCATCGTGGCCTGTTATGCGCTGGTCAACTCGATCATCAGTCTGATGAGCGGCGGCAAGGCGTTGGCGTTCGGCATGGCGCTACTCTATGCGCTGGTCGCCGCCCTGAGCTGCTTTGGTTTCGCCGCCCTCGTGCACCGGTTGAACCGCGACATCCAGTCGGACTTCCTCAGGCTCGACATCAAGAGCTGGATCATGTCGGGCAGCATCTCCGCCGCCTTGGTGGTAGCCTTCCTGGTCGGCGCCCTGGCTCAGGGGACGGCCTATGCCTGGATCACGCCCTACATCGATCCCCTGGTGCTGTCGATCATCTGCGTGCTGATCATTCCCATACCGCTGAAACTGGTCTGGCAGGCCTTCGGGGAGATCCTCATGGTGACCCCGCCGCAGCTCAAGCAGCAGGTCGATGAGGTCGCCCGGGGCATGGTGACGCGCTTCGGCTTTATCGACTATCGCGCCTATGTGGCCAAGGTCGGCCGGGCCCGGCAGATCGAGCTGTACTTCATCGTGCCCCTGGGTTGGCCGGCCATGACCCTGGACGAATGGGACGCCATCCGCGACGAGATCGGCGAGGCCATCGGCGGCGAGGGGCCGGATCGCTGGCTGACCATCGCCTTCACCACCGATCCGGCCTGGTCACGCTGACCTCGCCGCAATCAGCGAGCAGCGCAGAGGCGTTCGACGTCCGCGGCGAGTTGCTGGAGGATGGCGCGATCTTCGGCCTGGCCGAGGGTGGCCTCGGCGCGGGACAGCGCCAGACGCGAATGCCGCAGGCACTCGCGCCTGATCCGCGCATCGCCCTGGACCGCCAGGCGCGCCAGGGCTTTCTGCAGCCGCATGCCCACTTCCACCAGCGGCGCCGCGTCGCGACCCACCGGCAGGAAGAAGTCGTCGAACAGGTCATCCAGTGACAGCTCCGGCACCTCGATCCGCGGATAGCGGGGCTCGACCGCTTCCCGCGGCTCGGTGAGCGCCGTCAGCAGCCGTTGCGCGCGGCCGAGGATGGCGATGGCGGTGCCCGAGTCGCTGCGCGAGGGCACCAGCGCCCCGGTAGCGATCTCGCCCAGTACCGTCAGACCGAAGCGCGGATCCTGGTCGTGAACCCGGCGTGCATCCAGGGTGAAGGCGGCGCGCAGGCGCTCGTCCTTGTCCGGCGGCAGGCCCTCGACCCAGAGCAGCGGCTGCGCCGGATCGAGGAAGGCGCCGGGCAGGGCGGCCAGGCGGAGGCGGCCCTGGTCGCCGCAGAGGTCGGCCAGCAGCGGCATGTCCACCCGTTGCAGATAACCGGTGCGGTCGGCCATCACCGGGCGTCCGCTGGCGGGCTCATCGACCGGCGCCGCCACCCCATCCAGGTAGGGGTGGGTCAGCCAGCGCTGCAGACTGTGCCGTGCGGCGTCTTCGATGCTGTCGCTGGTGGCATCCAGCTGGCCCAGTCGCGAGAGATGGTCGATCCAGCGCAGCAGGGTGAAGACGATCAGCAGGATCACCACCAGGGTCACGGCGAAGAGCACCACCCGGCCGTTGTCCCCATAGAGGCCGGTGCTCAGGGCGATGATGCCGACCAGGCTGAACAGGAAGGAGCCGAGAAAGGTGGCCAGGGCGTTCTGGGTGGTGCTGTCTTCCAGGAGCAGCGGATAGGCACGTGGCGTCACGCTGCTGGCAGCGGCGTTGTAGGCCGTCACCATGGTGCTGAGGGAAAAGGTGGTCACCGCCAGCATGCTGCTGGCGATGATGGTGAGGATCTTGTCGACGGCATCGGCGCCGACCTTGGCCGGCAGCGTGGCCGGGATATGGTCACGCAGGAGCAGGGCTAGGAGGGCGGTCGCCACCCCGGCGACCGAGAACAGGGTGGCGCGGAACCACAGACGTCGCTGCAGTCCGCGCAGGACCCAGCCGAGGCGAGCCAGCACCGGGCGTCAGCCCATGGCCGGCGGAACGGGCGTGGCACTCAGCTGGGCGAGACGCTGGTCGGCCTGCTGCTGGAGCTTGTCGCGCATCTGCCGTGCGGCTTCCCGGGCATCGCCGGATTTCAGGCCGTTGCGGTCGGCATCCACGGTGGTGAGCACCGCTGCCAGGGCGCCATGCACCAGGCGACCGCCGGCCAGGGTGTCGCTGCGCAGCGGCTCGACGGTGAGCGGCGTGGCCGTGACGGCAAGGTCCAGGGCTTCCAGGCACAACTGGGCGGTGGCGATGGGGATCTGCACGGCATTGGCCGCGGCCAGGTTGAGCGCCTGCTGGCGACGCTCGCCCTCGGCATTGGCACCGGTGGCCTGGCGATCGGCCTCCAGGTAGTTGGCGAAGGCCTGGACGTCGGCATCGGCACAGGTGCTCAGGGCTTCCTGCAGGCGCTCGCCGACGGTGATCAGGTCGGCGTGACGGGTCACCGGCTGGCGCTGCTGGCTGAGCTTGAGGCCCTTGAGGATCAGGGCGACACCCAGGCAAGCCGCCACGGTAGCCGCCGCGCCACTGCCCGGGGTGGGCAGGGTGGAACCGGTGCCGTCGCGGAACTGGGCGAGGGTCTGCTGCCAGAGAGTAGAGGTTTCGTTCATGCCAACCGCCTGCAAGCAAAGGGTAAGGGATTCGGTCACGACCGAACGCTGTTTGGATCGTGCGAAACGGCCGAGGTTCGCACGCTAAGTGCAATAAGCGACAGGCTTTATTTCGATTTACGTCGTGCCTCGGCCGGCGTTTCGGTCAAGGTGATCCTGCTGCCGGTACTGCTGATGCTGGGCAGCACCCTCGCCAAGGTCGCCCTGGATCCCCACAGCGGCCTGGCCGAAGCGCTGAAGTTTCTCGGTGAACCCCTGATCGCCCTGGGTCTCGCCGTGTTGGCGGCCACCGTGCTGCTCGGCTGGGGCAGCGGCATGCCGCGCGAGCGCGGCGGCGGCGTGCTGCGCAAGAGCCTGGCGCCCATCGCCGCGCTCCTGCTCACCATCGGCGCCGGCGGCGGTCTCAAGCAGACCCTGCTCGACGCCGTCGTCAGCCATACCGTGGCCAAGGTGGCCGAGGGCGCCCATCTGCCCTACATCCTGCTGGCCTGGCTGATCGCCGTGGCGCTGCGCCAGGCGACCGGTTCGGCCACGGTGGCCACCACCACGGCCGGGATCCTGGCGCCGGTGGTGGCCGGGCTGGCCGGTCCCCAGGCCTCGATGATCGCCCTGGCCATCGGCGCCGGCGCGGTGTCTTCTGCCACGTCAACGACGCCGGCTTCTGGATGGTGCGCGAGCACTTCGGCCTGGAGCTCAAGCAGAACCTGTGGGTCTGGTCGGTACTGCAGACGCTGGTTTCCGCCACCGGCCTCGTGGGTACGCTATTGTTGTCCCTCTGGCTCTAGCTGAGAGGTGCCCATGGAGACCGCTCCCACCCTGAACCGCCCGCGGCGCCGCGATCTGTTCCTAGGTTTCTTCGGCCTGGGTATCACGGCCTTCGGCGGGGTGTTGCCGCTGGCGCGGCGCTACCTGGTGGAGAAGCGGCGCTGGCTGTCGGCGGAGGAATTCACCGAATTGCTCGGCCTCTGCCAGTTCCTGCCGGGCGGCAACATCATCAATCTCTCGGTGGCGGTGGGCATGAGATTCGCCGGCTGGAGCGGTGCCCTGGCCGCTGCCGCCGGACTGCTGGTAGGGCCGACCCTGGTGGTGGTTGGGCTGGGCGTGCTCTACGACCGTTACCACGACGATCCGCTAGTGGGGCGCGCCTTCGCCGGGCTCGCCGCTGCGGCGGCGGGGTTGCTGGTGGCCATGGCGGTCAAGCTCGTCCAGCCCCTGCGCGGTCGCTGGCTGGCCCTGGGCATCGCCTGCCTGGCTTTTCTCGCCCTGGCGCTGCTCAAGCTGCCGCTGCTCTGGACCATGCTGGTGCTCACCCCCGTCAGCGTGCTGCTCAGCTATCGGCGGGGCCTATGAGCACGACCCTGCTGGCCCTGGCGCTGATCTTCACCCAGCTGTCGCTGCTGGCCTTCGGTGGTGGCAACTCGGTGCTGCCGGAGATGCAGCGCCAGGTGGTGACGGTGCATGGCTGGATGAGCGCCGCCGACTTCGCCGCCCTGTTCGCCCTGGCCCAGGCGGCGCCCGGTCCCAATCTGATGATCGTGCCACTGATCGGCTGGCACGTGGCCGGCTGGCCCGGGCTGCTGGTGACCTCCCTGGCCAAGTTCGTACCGTCCTCATTGCTGACCCTGGGGGTGCTGCACCTCTGGCAGCGCTTCGCCGATCGCTCCTGGCGTCGGCATCTGCAGGCCGGGCTGGTGCCGGTCACCGTTGGCCTGGTAGCGGCCAGCGCCTGGCTGGTGGGCACGGGCGTGGCCACCGCGCCGCTGTGGGTGCTGATCCTGGCGGCAGGCGCGCTGGGCTCGCTGTTCACCCGCTGGCATCCGCTATGGTTGCTGGCCGGCGGGGCCCTGGTCGGAGTGCTGTTCGGGCCCTGAACCGCCAGAGCTCTCAGGCACTGCCGGACGCGGGCAGCGTCGAAGCCAGAACCTCAATCGAGAGCATCCTTGTGATCACCCGTCCTCAGAATCCCTCGCTGCGCGAACTGCTGTTCACGGTACGCGGCTCCATCGTCCAGGCGATCTGGCCCAAGCTGCTCTATGTGGTGCTGCTGAGCCTGGCGGTGACCCTCAGCCATGGCGTCATCCTGCGCTTCGACTTCGGCCTCACCACCACACCCCTGACGCTCTGGGGGCTGACCCTGGCGATCTTTCTCGGCTTTCGCAACACCACCGCCTACCAGCGCTTCTGGGAGGCGCGCGGTCTGTGGGGCGAATTGCTGATCGCCGGTCGCAATCTGGCGCGTCAGGCCGAGACCCTGCTGCCCGGCCTGACAGCGACCGAGCGCCGCCAGCTGCTGACTCCGCTGCTGGCCTTCGGTTATGCGCTGCGTGATCACCTGCGCCGCGAAGCACCGTCGGTCGATCTGCAGCGCCTGCTGGCAGGGGAGGACGCTTTGCTCGCGGCACCTCACCGACCCAGCGCGCTGATCCGTCGGCTGGGCACCCAACTGGTCGCCCGGGCGCGCGAGGAAGGCCTAGGCGATGCGCTGATCGCCAACCTCGACCACCAGCTGGACCGGCTGACCGCGGTGCTCAGCGGCTGCGAGCGCATCCGCCAGACGCCCATTCCCTATCCCTACATCCTGATGTTGCACCGGGTGGTGCACGTCTATTGCTTCCTGCTGCCGTTCTGCCTGGTGGACAGCCTGGGCTGGTTCACGCCCCTGGCGGTGCTGGTGCTGGCCTACACCTTCTTTGGTCTGGACGCCCTGGGCGACCAGATCGCCGATCCCTTCGGCATCCAGCCCAACCACCTGCCGCTGGACGCCCTCAGCCGCGGCCTGGAGATCGCGGTGCTGGACCTGCTGGGCGAGCCCACCCCGGAGCCGATCCGGGCGCAGGCGGGGTTGCTGAGGTGATGATGCGGGAATTCGAGTTCAGGCAATCGCGGCCATGCCATGAGAGCGGCTATATCGGGACACCGCTCTGGTGGCGATTCAATCCACCGTGTCCTTTCTGGCCCGCCGCGGACGCCTGACCAATTCCCCGCGGCAATTCGGACATTGCTCCTGCAACGGCCCGGCCGCGCACTCCGCGCAAAAGGTGCACTCATAGGAGCAGATCACCGCCTCCTCGCTCTCCATCGGCAGGGCCTTGGCGCAGTGTTCACACGAGGTACGCATTTCCAGCATGGCTGTCTCTCCCGGTTCAGGCGCCGAAGCGCGCCGCGTAGTCCTGGGGGCTGACCGCCAGGTGTTTGTGAAAGGTGCGCCGGAGATTTTCCGGATGGCCGAAGCCACACAGGCGCGAGACCGTGGCGATGGAGGCCTGGCCGTCCTGCAGCAGTACTCGCGCGGTCTCCAGCCGGACCTGCTCGACATAGCGGCCCGGGCCCATGCCCACCTCGCGACTGAACAGCCGCGACAGGGTGCGGGGCGCCATGTGGGCGCGTTCGGCCAGGCGTTCCAGCCCGAGGTCTTCACCCAGGTGCCCAGGAATCCAGTCGAGCAGGGCCGCCAGGCGCGGCGTCCGCCCCGGATCGGGCGCCAGGCAGGCACTGAATTGCGCCTGGCCGCCGGGGCGGCGCAGGAACATCACCAGTCGGCGCGCCACCGCCAGCGCCAGCGGACGTCCGAGGTCGGCTTCCACCAGCGCCAGCGCCAGGTCGATGCCAGCGGTGACACCGGCCGAGGTGAACACATGGGGGTCGCCATCGCGCCCCAGGGGGTCATAGGTATGCAGGCGATCACCCTGCACCGCGATGGCGGGAAAGGTCGCGAGTTCGTCGACGTAGGCCCAGTGGGTGGTCGCGCGACGGCCGTCCAGCAGCCCGGCACTGGCGAGCAGCAGGGCGCCGGAACACACCGAGCCGAGGCGCCGCACCCGGGGTTCCAAGGCACGCAGCCAGGCCAGCAGGTCGGCGTCCTGGCGCAGCGTCTCGATGCCCAGACCGCCGGGGACGAGCAGGGTATCCACCTCGCCCACGTCGAGGTCGTACCAGCCCTGCTCGGCCTGGATGCCGATGCCGGCGGAGGTACGCACCAGCCCTTCGGCAGCGCCCAGCAGGCGCAATCGATAGTGGGCGGGCAGGCCCTGGCGCTCCCGTTCCAGATTGGCCGAGGCGAACACCTGCAGCGGACCGGTGACGTCCAGACTCATGACGTCGGGATAGAGCAGGGCGGCGATCAGCGGCATGGGTGGCTCTCCGTAGCGATCTACCGAGGATGCCCTGGCGTCCAGGCTGGCGACAAGGTCAAAGGCCCCACGGATCTGGCCATCCCTCGGCAGGTTGGATTTGGCGTGACCCACGCCCGGCCTTATCATCGCCGCCCATGAACTACACCGATCCCAAGCAACTGGCGCCCCTGCTGGAAGCCATCCTGCTCGCTGCCGGCCGGCCGCTGACCCTGGAGCGCCTGGCCGAACTCTTCGAAGAGTACGAACGCCCCGAGCCCGCCCACCTGCGTGCCGGCCTCGCCGTGCTCGGTGGCTCCTGCCGCAAGCGCGGCTTCGAACTCAAGGAGGTGGCCTCCGGCTATCGCCTGCAGGTGCGCGAGAAGTATGCGCCCTGGGTCGGGCGACTCTGGGAAGAGCGCCCGCCGCGCTATTCCCGCGCCATGCTGGAGACCCTGGCGCTGATCGCCTATCGCCAGCCCATCACCCGCGGCGAGATCGAGGAAGTCCGCGGCGTGGCGGTCAACAGCCAGATCGTCAAGACCCTGCTCGAACGCGACTGGATCCGCGTGGTCGGCTATCGCGACGTACCCGGGCGCCCGGCCATGTTCGCCACCACCAAGGCCTTTCTCGACTATTTCGACCTGCGCAGCCTCGACCAGCTGCCGCCCCTGGCCGAGGTCCGCCAGCTGGAACCCGAACCGGCCTCGGTCCTGGAAGACCCCGAGCTGAGCCTGGCGGCGCTGGGGGTAGGGGAGCCGGAGGAAGAAGAGGACACCTTGGTGATTCCCGAACGCACCAGCTTCCGCACCCTGCTCACCGAGCTGGACGCCATGGAAACCGGCCTCAAGACCGATTTCGAGGACCTGCGCCAGGCGGTGGACGAGGAAGACGAGGGCTGAGTCGTGCCCGTTGGACTTCGCGCTGCTCAGCCCAGCCTACACGCTGAACCGCCCTTTTTCCGCCGAAAGCAGCCCCCTCGCTCGAACAACCCCCTCTCCCTCGGAGAGAGGGCCGGGGTGAAGGCACGCTTCACGATGAAGGCCCAAGCGGAAAAGGCTGCGCCGTTTTCCACGCTACGATGCTTTCCTGGCCGCGGAAGACCAACCCCTCGCTCGAACAACCCCCTCTCCCTCGGGGAGAGGGCCGGGGTGAGGGCGGGTTCAAGGTGTATGCACGGCCGGAACGGGCTGCGCCGTTTTCCACGCTACGATTTTCTGAGTATCTGATGCGTATCGCGGCTATCCCGATGCGCCGTAGCGACCGCTCTGACTTGGACTATCGCGGCCATGGGCCGCTCCTGCAGGGGGTGATGCTTTTGTAGGAGCGGCCCATGGCCGCGATCAGCGTTCTACGGCCGACACAGGAGCGGCCGCATCTGTGGACCGGCCCTGCCGCGACTGAAAACGAAAAAAGCGCCCGGAGGCGCTTTTCTGTACGACCTACAGACCTCAGGCCGGCGCGTTGACCAGTGCCTTGCAGGTATCGAGCATACGGTTGGAGAAGCCCCACTCGTTGTCGTACCAGGCCATGATCTTCACCAGCTTGCCGCTTACCTTGGTGTGGTTGGCGTCGAAGATCGACGACAGGCGGTTATGGTTGAAGTCGATGGAGACCAGCGGCTTGTCGTTGTAGCCCAGTACCGGCGAGGCTTCGGCCGCAGCCTTCATGAAGGCGTTGATGGTCTTGGCGTCGGTTTCCTTGGCGGTCAGGATGGTCAGATCGACCAGTGACACGTTGATGGTCGGCACCCGTACGGCCATGCCGCTAAACTTGCCTTGCAGCTCCGGCAATACCAGGCCCACGGCCTCGGCGGCACCGGTCTTGGTCGGGATCATCGACTGGGTGGCCGAACGCGCCCGGAAGGGGTCGGAGTGATAGACGTCCGACAGGTTCTGGTCGTTGGTGTAGGCATGGATGGTGGTCATCAGACCGTTCTCGATGCCCAGTTCGCGCTGCAGCACCTGGGCGACGGGCGCCAGGCAGTTGGTGGTGCAGGAGGCGTTGGAGATGATCTGGTGCGACTGGCGCAGGATGTTGTCGTTGACGCCATAGACGATGGTGGCGTCCACGTCCTTGCCCGGGGCCGAGATGATCACCTTGGAGGCGCCGGCTTCCAGGTGGGCAGCGGCCTTGTCGCGGCTGGTGAAGAGGCCGGTGCACTCGAACACCACGTCGACCTTCATGTCCTTCCACGGCAGCTCGGCCGGGTTGCGGATGGCCGTCACGGCGATGCGATCGCCATTGACCACCAGCTTGTCGCCCTCGACGGACACCTCGGCAGGGAAGCGGTCATGAACGCTGTCATACTGTAGGAGATGCGCATTGATGGCGGCGTCGCCCAGGTCGTTGATCGCGACGACCTCCAGGTCCTGGCGATAGCCCTCGGTATACAGCGCCCGCAGCACGTTGCGGCCGATGCGTCCAAAACCATTGATGGCAATACGAATACTCATTGAGAGAAACCTCGCGATAGCTGGGTTTTGTTGTAAAAAACATTACACATGACGCGTGCTAAGCGGAATAATAGCGCCAATTTGGCTGTGAATGTTTTAAATAACAACAAATTTAGCCCGGTGGAGAATCGAAACCATGCATCCTCGCGTCCTCGAAGTCACACAGCGGTTGGTGGAACGCAGTCGTCCGACCCGTGAGCGTTACCTCGCCATGATCCGGGCCGCCGCCAGCGACGGTCCGCAGCGCGGCAAGCTGCAATGCGCCAATTTCGCCCATGGCGTCGCCGGGTGTGGATCCTCGACGGATAAGCAGCGCCTCCGTTTGATGGACCAGGCCAACGTCGCCATCGTTTCCAGCTACAACGACATGTTGTCGGCTCACCAGCCCTACGAGCACTATCCGGAGCTGATCAAGCAGGCCCTGCGCGAGATCGGCTCCGTCGGTCAGTTCGCCGGTGGCGTGCCGGCCATGTGCGACGGCGTGACCCAGGGCGAGCCCGGCATGGAGCTGAGCCTGGCGAGTCGCGAAGTCATCGCCATGTCCACCGCAGTGGCCCTGTCGCACAACATGTTCGACGCGGCGCTGCTGCTCGGCATCTGCGACAAGATCATTCCCGGCCTGATGATCGGCGCGCTGCGCTTCGGCCATCTGCCGATGATCTTCGTCCCGGGCGGCCCCATGCCGTCGGGCATCTCCAACAAGGAGAAGGCGCGCGTGCGCCAGGCCTTCGCCGAGGGCAAGGCGACCCGCGAAGAGCTGCTGGAATCGGAGATGAAGTCCTACCACAGCCCCGGCACCTGCACCTTCTATGGCACCGCCAACACCAACCAGGTGGTGATGGAGGTCATGGGCCTGCACCTGCCGGGTTCTTCCTTCGTCAATCCCTACACCCCGCTGCGCGACGAACTCACCCGCGAGGCGGCGCGTCAGGTGACCCGCATCACCCACCAGGGCGGCAACTTCATGCCGCTGGGCGAGATCGTCGACGAGAAGTCCATCGTCAACTCGGTGGTGGCCCTGAGCGCCACCGGCGGCTCGACCAACCACACCCTGCACATCCCGGCCATCGCCCAGGCCGCCGGCATCCAGCTGACCTGGGACGACATGGCCGAGATCTCGGCGGTGACACCGACCCTGGCGCAGGTCTATCCCAACGGCAAGGCCGACGTGAACCACTTCCACGCCGCCGGTGGCGTCAACTTCATGGTGCACACCCTGCTCGAGGCCGGGCTGCTGCACGAAGACGTCAACACCATCATGGGGCGCGGCCTGTCGCGCTATCTGCAGGAGCCCTTCCTGGTGGACGGCAGGCTGGAATGGCGCGCCGGACGGGCCGAGAGCCTGGACGAAGACATCCTGCGTCCGGCCAGCCGGCCGTTCAACGAGGAGGGCGGTCTGCGCGTCATGCAGGGCAACCTTGGCCGTGGCGTGATGAAGGTGTCCGCCGTGGCGCTCAAGCACCAGCTGGTGGAAGCCCCGGCGCGGGTCTTCCACGACCAGACCGAACTGGCGGCCGCCTTCAAGGCCGGCGAGCTGGAGCGCGACTTCGTCGCGGTGGTACGCTTCCAGGGACCCAAGGCCCTGGGCATGCCCGAGCTGCACAAGCTCACCCCCTACCTCGGCGTGCTCCAGGATCGCGGGTTCAAGGTGGCGTTGGTCACCGACGGCCGCATGTCCGGCGCCTCGGGCAAGGTTCCGGCGGCGATTCACGTCTGTCCGGAAGCCATCGATGGCGGCCCGCTGGCCAAGGTCTGTGATGGCGATCTCATCCGCGTCGATGGCCGTACCGGAGAACTGAAGATTCTGGTCCCGGCGGACGAATGGATGGCCCGCCAGGCGGTCGAAGCGCCCCAGGGCACCGGGGTAGGCTGTGGTCGTGAGTTGTTCGCCTTCATGCGCGGCGCCATGAGCACGGCCGAATCGGGTGCCAGTGCATTTACTTCCAGCCTGGAGGCGCTGAAATGAGTTTGGCTTTGGTTGGCGACATCGGGGGCACCAACGCCCGCTTCGCCCTGTGGCGCGACGGTCGCCTGGAGGCGATCGAGGTCTTCGCCTGTGCGGATTACGCCTGTCCGGAAGACGCCGTGCGCAAGTACCTGGCGCAGACCGGCGTGGCGCTGGACGACATCACTGCCGTGTGTCTCGCCTGTGCTGGCCCGGTGGGCGAGGGTGACTTCCGCTTCACCAACAACCACTGGGTGATCAAGCGCGAGCAGTTCTGCCGCGAGCTGGGCCTGACCCATCTGCTGCTGATCAACGACTTCACCTCCATGGCCTGGGCGATCGCCCGCCTGGATCCGGCGGATTCCGTCCAGGTGCGCGACGGCATCGCCTTGCCGACCCGTCCGCGCCTGGTGATCGGGCCGGGCACCGGCCTGGGTCTCGCCAGCCTGGTGCCGAGCGGCAAGGATCGCTGGATCGTGCTGCCGAGCGAGGGCGGTCACGTCGACCTGCCGATCAATACCCAGCGCGAATTCGATATCTGGAAGATCCTCAAGCGCCAGTTCGGCAACCACGTCTCCGCGGAGCGCGTGGTGTCCGGCAGCGGCCTGGTCAACCTCTATCACGCGAGTTGCGAACTGGACGGCCGGACCGCCGCCCTGCACAGCGCGGCTGACATCTGCGAGCTGGCGCTCAAGGGTGATCCCTATGCCGACGCCGTGCTGGAGCAGTTCTTCATCTGGCTGGCGCGGGTCGCTGGCAACGCGGCCCTGACCCTGGGTGCCCTGGGGGGCGTCTACATCGCCGGCGGCATCCTGCCGCGCTTCGTCGAGCGCTTCCAGAGCGGAGCCTTCGCCCATGCCTTCGCCGACAAGGGCAAGACCAGCAGCGCCTACCTCAAGGACATCCCGGCCTGGCTGGTGACCGCCGAGTATCCGGGGCTGTTCGGTGCCGGCGTAGCCCTGGATCAAACCATCGCCGAGGCGCGACAGGTCTAAGAGCCTGTTCAAAATCTGCTACGCGTCGGCCAAACTGCGTTGAAGATGGCCTGGAGGGCCAGCCCCGTCGGAATGCTCATGTACCACTCGTAAATCCGAGCGCGGGCCCGATCCGCTTCCTCAGCCATTTTTGCCTTGTCTGGCTCCAGCTCGCGAGCCTTTGAACAGGCTCCGATCCACCCCGGGGTCGGGCGACTACTCAAGGTCGCCCGACCCCGGTATGCTGCCGGCACTACCGGTAGCTGGCCCCTGGCCAGAACAACAAGAGCGAACATCGCCATGTCCACCCTGGGCAAATCCCTCCTGGTCGTCGACGACGATGGGGAAATCCGTGAGCTTCTCGACGCCTATCTCACCCGTGCCGGGTATCGGGTGCGCGCCGTCGGTGACGGCCGCGAACTGCGCCGGGCGCTGGGCGACTTCGTCCCCGATCTGCTCATTTTGGACGTCATGCTTCCTGGCGAAGACGGCTTCGCCCTTTGCCGCTGGATGCGTGAGCAGTCGAGCTGCCGCCAGGTGCCCATCATCATGCTCACCGCCAGTTCCGACGAAGCCGATCGGGTGATCGGCCTGGAACTGGGCGCCGACGACTACCTGGGCAAGCCCTTCAGTCCCCGTGAACTGCTGGCCCGCATCAAGGCGTTGCTGCGTCGTGCCGGCTTCGGCGAGACGCGCCCGGCGGCCACCGGTCTGCTGACCTTCGACGACTGGCGCCTGGATCCGGTCAGTCATCGGCTGTTCCACCGTGACGGCGAGGAGGTCATCCTTTCCGGCGCCGATTTCACCCTGCTCAAGCTGTTTCTCGACCATCCCCAGCAGATCCTCGATCGCGACACCATCGCCAATGCCACCCGCGGTCGCGAGGTGTTGCCGCTGGAGCGCATCGTCGACATGGCGGTGAGTCGCCTGCGTCAGCGGCTGAGAGACACCGGCAAGTCGCCGCGGCTGATCCGCACCGTACGGGGTTCCGGCTACCTGCTCGCCGCCGAGGTCAGCGGACTGGTCGCCGATGCGGTGTAGCGGTCTGCTCGCGCGGCTGGTGCCGCGCTCGCTGTTGGCGCGGATGCTGCTCCTGACGCTGCTGGCGGTGCTCCTGGCGCAGGGCGCTTCAGCGCTGTTCTGGTCCGCCTCCCTGCGCAGCGATCGCAACCAGGGCCTGCAGACGGCTGCCCGCAGCCTGGGCTATTCCATCGCCGCCAGCGTGCGCTACTTCAGCCTGCTGCCACCGGCCTATCGGCCGCTGGTACTGGAGCAGTTGCGCAACATGGGCGGCACGCGCTTCTTCGTCTCACTCAACGAAAAGCCGCTGACCATGCAGGCGTTGCCGGATACGCCCGGCCGCCGGGCGGTGCTCCAGGGGGTCGAGGCGGTGCTGCGCGAACGGCTGGGCGCGGCCATGCCCATGTACGTGGAGTTCATCGGCCCGCAGCAGCTGCGGCTGTTCAACGGCGCCGTGGCGCTCGACGAACTGCCGCGCTCCTGGGCGCACTACGCCCTGAGTCTGGAGCCGCTGGAGCCGCCGGTGCTGGTGACCCAGATCCGCATTGGCGAAGGGGAGTGGGTATATCTGGCGACCCTGATGCCCGCGCCCTACTACAGCCTGGACGAATCCTGGTTGCCGCTGCAGCAGTTGCTGTTCATGGTCTTCAGCAGTGCCTTCCTGCTGCTGTTCATCGGTCTGCTGATCCGCTGGCAGAGTCGACCGCTCAAGCGGCTGTCGCGGGCCGCGCGAGAGCTGTCGCTGGAGGTCCATACCCCACCGGTGCGGGAGGAGGGTGCCCAGGAGATCCGCGAGGTCACCCGCGCCTTCAACGCCATGCGTGAACGCATCGCCCGCTATCTGGACGAGCGCGCGCAGCTGTTCAGCGCCATCTCCCACGACCTGCGCACGCCCATCACCCGGCTGCGCCTGCGCGCCGAGCTGGTGGATGACGAGGTGATGCAGGCCAAGCTGGTGCGTGATCTGGACGAACTGGATCTACTGGTCAAGGGGGCCCTGCAGTGCGTCAAGGACACCGACATCCACGAGAATCTGGAACCGGTCGACCTGCAGGCACTGCTGGTGCAACTGGTGGAGCCCTTCACCCAGGAACAGCCACCGCGGGTGCGCCTCACCGGTGAGGCCCGGGGCACCCTGCTGGGCAAGCCGCTGGCGCTCAAGCGCTGCATCGGCAACCTGCTGGACAACGCCCTCAAGTATGGCTATCGCGCCCACCTGCAGGTGGAAGACGACGGCCATGCCTTCGTCCTGCATGTCGACGACGAAGGCCCGGGAGTGCCGGAGCAGGAGCTGGAACAGGTGTTCCAGCCCCATGTCCGCCTGGCTACCGACCGCCAGGGTTACGGTCTGGGCCTGGGCATCGCTCGAAACCTGGCCCACGCCCATGGTGGCGAGGTGGAGTTGCGCAACCGCCGCGAGGGCGGTCTGCGGGTCACCCTTACTCTCCCGCGCACCTGAGTATTGGTGTGACGTTATGTCACCAAGCCGTGACAAAACTCCTTCCCTTCGTTACCCACGGCGGCAGTCGTCTGACTAGACTCGGCCCAGCTCCAATAAAAAAACAACAAGGAACGACCCCCTCATGAATGCGTTGAATCGTCTCGCTCTCGCCGTTTCCCTTTCCTGCGCCGCGCTCGCTGCCCCCCTGACCGCCCATGCCGGTGAGGTCGAGGTGCTGCACTGGTGGACCTCCGGTGGCGAGGCTCGCGCCGTCGATGTGCTCAAGCAACTGATGCAGAAACAGGGCGATACCTGGAAGGACTTCGCCGTGGCCGGTGGCGCCGGTGAGGCCGCCATGACCGTGCTCAAGACCCGCGCCGTCTCCGGCAACCCGCCGTCCGCCGCCCAGCTCAAAGGCCCCGACATCCAGGAATGGGCCAGCATGGGCTTCCTGGCCAACATCAGCGACATCGCCATGCAGGGCAACTGGGACACCATCCTGCCCAAGCGCGTGGCCCAGACCATGCAGCACGACGGCGAGTACGTTGCGGTGCCGGCCGGCATCCATCGCATCAACTGGCTGTGGATCAACCCCGCCGTCTTCAAGAAGGCCGGCGCCAAGGTCCCCACCACCCTCGACGAATTCTTCGAGGCCGCCGACAAGCTCAAGGCCGCCGGCGTCGTGCCCCTGGCCCATGGCGGCCAGAATTGGCAGGACGGCACCATCTTCGAATCCCTGGTCATGGCCATCATGGGCCCGGAAGGCTACGACAAGGTCTTCGTGCAGACCGATGCCGACACCATCCGCAGCGACAAGATGGTCGAGGTGTTCAAGACCTTCAAGCGCATCAAGGGCTATGTCGATCCCAACGCCGCCGGCCGCGACTGGAACCTGGCCACCGCCATGGTCATCGAGGGCAAGGCGGGCATGCAGATCATGGGCGACTGGGCCAAGGCCGAATTCGCCGCCGCCGGCAAGAAACCGGGCGTCGACTACGAATGCGTGGTGATGCCTGGCACCCAGGGCGACTTCATCTACAACATCGACTCCCTGGCCATGTTCAAGATCAAGAACAAGGACAACCAGAAGGCCCAGGACGACCTGGTGCGCACCGTCATCGACAAGCCCTTCCAGGAGGTGTTCAACCTCAACAAGGGCTCCATCCCGGTGCGCAACGACATCGACCTGTCCAAGTTCGACAGCTGCGCCCAGCAGTCTGCCAAGGACTTCCAGGCGGCCAACGCCGATGGCAAGGCCGAACCGAGCATGGCGCACAGCATGGCCAATACCAGCTATGTGCAGGGCGCGATCTTCGACGTGGTGACCAACTTCTTCAACGACGCCAACGCCGATCCGAAGAAGGCCACCGAGCAGCTGGTCGCCGCCATCCAGGCCGCGAAGTAAGGCCGATCGCGGCCATGGCGGTCCGCCGCTGCGGCCGCTCCTACAGCTAGGGTCGACCTGTAGGAGCGGCCCATGGCCGCGATTATCCAGCTAGCTGACATCAAAATAATACCACCCCTGGGGTCGCCTCATGGCTCTTACCGAAACCCTTCCCGTCGTGTCCGTCAGTCGACGCCCCGACCGGTTGCAGCGCCTGCTGCCCAAGCTGGTGCTGGCGCCAACGGCCATCGCCATGGTCGTCTGCCTCTATGGCTACATGCTGTGGACGGCCGTCATCTCCTTCACCAACTCGCGCTTCCTGCCCAGCTACAACTTCGCCGGCTTCGCCCAGTACGCCCGGCTGCTGGAAAACGATCGCTGGCTGGTGGCCTGCAAGAACCTGGCGATCTTCGGTGGCCTGTTCATCCTGCTGAGCCTGGCCATCGGCGTCTTCTTCGCCATCCTGCTGGACCAGCGCATCCGCCGCGAAGGCTTCATCCGCACCATCTATCTCTATCCCATGGCGCTGTCGATGATCGTCACCGGCACCGCCTGGAAGTGGCTGCTCAACCCCGGCATGGGGCTGGACAAGCTGCTGCGCGATTGGGGCTGGGAAGGCTTTCGCTTCGACTGGCTGGTGGATCCCGACCGGGTCATCTACTGCCTGCTGATCGCCGCCCTCTGGCAGGCCTCGGGCTTCGTCATGGCCATGTTTCTCGCCGGGCTGCGGGGCGTGGATTCCTCCATCCTCAGAGCCGCCCAGGTCGACGGGGCAGGGCTGCCGACCATCTACCTGCGCATCGTCCTGCCCAGCCTGCGGCCGGTGTTCTTCAGCGCGGTGATGATCCTGGCCCACATTGCCATCAAGAGCTTCGACCTAGTGATGGCCATGACTGCGGGCGGTCCCGGCTACGCCTCGGACCTGCCGGCGGTGTTCATGTACCAGCACACCTTCACCCGCGGCCAGATGGGCCTGGGTTCGGCCAGTGCGGTGCTGATGCTCGGCGCGGTGCTGGCGGTGCTGGTGCCCTACCTCTACTCGGAATTGCGGAGCAAGCGAAATGGCTAAGGCTCTGAACGTCAATCGCGTGGCCATCCACGCCACCCTGATCATCGCCTGCGCCGTCTATCTGGTGCCGCTGGTGGTGATGCTGCTGACCAGCTTCAAGACCCCGGACGACGTCCGCACCGGCAACCTGCTGAGCCTTCCCCTGGACTGGACGATCATCGGCTGGATCAAGGCCTGGGACGTGGTGCACAGCTACTTCTGGAACTCCTTCATGATCACCGTGCCGGCGGTGCTCATCTCCACCTTCATCGGCGCGCTCAACGGCTACGCCCTGTCGAAGTGGCAGTTCCGCGGCTCCAATCTGCTGTTCAGCCTGCTGCTGTTCGGCTGCTTCATTCCCTTCCAGGTGATCCTGCTGCCGATGTCCTTCACCCTCGGCCAGCTGGGCCTGGCCAACACCACCGCCGGCCTGGTGCTGGTGCACGTGATCTATGGCCTGGCCTTCACCACGTTGTTCTTCCGCAACTACTACGTGGGCATCCCCGATGCCCTGATCAAGGCGGCGCGGCTGGACGGGGCCGGCTTCTTCACCATCTTCTTCAAGATCCTGCTGCCGCTGTCCACGCCCATCGTGATGGTCAGCCTGATCTGGCAATTCACCCAGGTATGGAACGACTTCCTGTTCGGCGTGGTGTTCGCCAGCGGCTCGTCGCAGCCCATCACCGTCGCCCTCAACAACCTGGTCAACACCAGCACCGGCGCCAAGGAATACAACGTCGACATGGCCGCCGCCATGATCGCCGCGCTGCCGACGCTGCTGGTCTACATCTTCGCTGGCAAGTATTTCGTCCGGGGCCTGACCTCGGGCGTGGTCAAAGGATAAGGAAGGCCACCATGGCAGCTCTCGAACTCAAAAGCGTACGCAAGACCTACGGCAACGCCGCCCAGGAAGCCCTCAAGGGCATCGACATCCGCATCGACGCCGGCCAGTTCCTCATCCTGGTGGGGCCCTCCGGCTGCGGCAAATCCACCCTGATGAACGCCATCGCCGGTCTGGAAGACATTAGCAGCGGCGCCATCTGCCTGGACGGCGAGGACGTCACCCAGGTCGAGCCCAAGGACCGGGACATCGCCATGGTGTTCCAGTCCTACGCCCTGTATCCGACCATGACCGTGCGCGAGAACATCGCCTTCGGCCTGAAGATCCGCAAGACGCCCAGGGAGCAGATCGACGCCGAGGTGGCGCGTGTCGCCAAGCTGCTGCAGATCGAGCACCTGCTCGAGCGCAAGCCGGCGCAGCTCTCCGGTGGCCAGCAGCAGCGGGTGGCCATGGGCCGCGCCCTGGCGCGCCGGCCCAAGCTCTATCTGTTCGACGAGCCGCTGTCCAACCTGGACGCCAAGCTGCGGGTGGAGATGCGCACCGAGATCAAGCTGATGCACCAGCGCTTGCAGACCACCACCGTCTACGTCACCCACGACCAGATCGAAGCCATGACCCTGGGCGATCGCGTCGCGGTGATGAAGGACGGCGAGGTGCAGCAATTCGGCACCCCGGAGGAGATCTACAACGATCCCGCCAATCTCTTCGTCGCCAGCTTCATCGGTTCGCCGCCCATGAACTTCGTGCCGGTGCGCCTCGAAGCGCGCGAGGGCAGGGTGGTCGCCCGCGTCACTGGCGATACCGGCGACAGCCAGGTCGACTTGCCCGATCTGGATCCGGCGCTCGCTGGACGAGAGGCTATCCTTGGAGTGCGTCCGGAGCAGATCCAGTCGGCGCACCCGGCGGACAACGCGGTGCCAGGCATCCTGACGCGGATCCAGGTGGTTGAGCCGACCGGTCCCGACACCCTGCTGTACGCCGAGTGGAACGGCACCAAGGTCTGCTGCCGGGTCGCCCCGGGCGAAGCGCCGCGAGCCGGCGATCAGGTGCTGTGGCGGATCGATTCGCGACGGGCGGTGCTGTTCGATCCTGCGAGCGGTCGCCGACTTTCTTGAACGGAGCTCATGGCTGAAACGTTACAGCAATGGTAAGGTCCGCCCGCCGCCGCGCCTGACGTCGGGTCGCGGCCCTACCAGAGGCCTGGGGTCGCACCCCGGGCCGCCGTGACAGACAGGAGAACAACAATGGCACTACCCCGCGTCGTGGTCTTTGGCGAAGCCCTCACCGACATCGTCCAGGGTAATCCTGGCGAATGGCGGGGTTATCCGGGCGGTGCCCCCTGGAACGTGGCGCGTGGCCTGGCCCGGCTGGGCGTGGAAAGCGCCTTCGGCGGCGCCATCAGTCAGGATGGCCTGGGTGACGAGATCGCCTGGCAGTCGGAAACCGCCGGCCTCGATACGCGCTTCCTGCAGCGCGTCGCCGCCGATCCGCTGGTGGCCATCGTGCCGTCGAGCCGTCCGCCGCGCTATTTCTTCGCCGGCGAAGCCGATCTCCAGTTCGACCCGACGCAGCTGCCCGAAGGCTGGCTGGACGCCGCCGAGGTCTGCCATTTCAGCTGCATCAGCCTGGCTCGCTATCCGCTGGCCGACACCCTGCTGGACCTGGCCCGCCAGGCGAAGGCCGCCGGCAAGCGCCTGAGCTACGATCCCAACTGGCGCAACCTGATGGACGATCGCTATCGCCAGCAGACCTTTCCCGAACTGGTACGCCTGGCCGACGACATCAAGCTGTCCGACGAGGACATCCGCCAGATCTATCCGGGCCTGGACGAGCGCGCCGCGCTGGACGAATTGCGCGCCCTCAATCCCCATGCCCGTATCCTCTTCACCCGCGGCGAACACGGCCTGGTGCTCTATACGCCGGAAGGCGAGTGGCAGCAGGCCGCCATCGCCGTGGACGTGGCCGACACCGTGGGTGCCGGCGACGCCTGCATGGCCGGCTGGCTGGCTTCCGGCCTGCTGGGCCTGACCGATCTGCAGCAGCGCCTGAGATTCGCCGCGGTCAGTGCCTCGGTGTCCTGCCGTCATGCCGGCGCCTATGCGCCGACCCGTGCCGACGTCGAAGCCCTGCTGCAGGTGAGCCCCCACTAGAACGCGTTCCCACAACAACAATAGCTGCCAAGGAAACCCGATGGACTTCCCCGATTTTCGTCGCCGCGACACCCTGCTGGAGCACGTCCGCCACACCCTGGCGTTCTACCATCCCCGCTGTGTCGATCCGCAAGGCGGCTTCTATCACTTCTTCAAGGACGACGGCACGGTCTACGACAGCCGGACCCGCCATCTGGTCTCCAGCACCCGCTTCGTCTTCGATTTCGCCATGGCCTACCGGCACTATGGCGATCCCGCCTTTCTGGAAGCGACCCGCCACGGCCTGAGATACCTGCGCGAGCGGCATCGCCAGGCCAATGGCGGCTATGCCTGGCTGCTGGACGGCGACACCGTGGTGGATGGCACCAACCATTGCTACGGCCTGGCCTTCGTGGTGCTGGCCTATGCCCACGGCCTGCAGGCGGGCATCCAGGAAGCCCGTGGCTGGCTGAGCGAAGCCTGGGAATCCCTGGAGACTCATTTCTGGCGCGAGGCCGATGGCCTCTATGTCGACGAGATCAGCGCCGACTGGCAGACCGTGGCGCCGTATCGCGGCCAGAACGCCAACATGCACGCCTGCGAAGCCCTGCTGGCCGCCTTCGAAGCCAGCGGCGAGGTGCGCTACCTGGATCGCGCCGAGACCCTGGCGCGCAACATGACCCAACGCCAGGCCGCGCTGACCCTGGGGCAGGGCGGGGTGGCCGACGAGGTCCCCGGTGGCCTGGTCTGGGAGCACTACCACAGCGACTGGTCCATCGACTGGGACTACAACCGCGACGATCCGGCCAACCTGTTCCGACCCTGGGGTTTCCAGCCGGGACACCAGATCGAATGGGCCAAGCTGCTGCTGATCCTCGAGCGCCATCGCCCCCAGCCCTGGCTGTTGCCGCGCGCCCAGGCGCTGTTTGATGTCTCCTGGCGCCTGAGCTGGGATGGCGAGCACGGCGGTCTGTACTACGGCTTCGCCCCGGACGGCTCGCCCTGTGATCCGGACAAGTACTTCTGGGTCCAGGCAGAGGCCCTGGCCGCCGCGGCGCTGCTCGCGGAGCGCAGTGGCGAGGCCCGCTATTGGGAACACTATGAGGCGCTCTGGCGCTACAGCTGGACGCATTTCATCGATCACGAGCACGGTGCGTGGTGGCGCCTGCTCGACCGTCGGAACCATAAGTACTCCGACGACAAGAGTCCGGCCGGCAAGGTCGACTACCACACCATGGGTGCCTGTTACGAAGTCCTCAACGTCCTGCCGTAAGTATTAGAGACGCGGGTTTCGGGCCCTGGGTGTCATCACTTCAATAAAAAGGGATCTCAGTAATGAACAAGCAAAACCACAAGAATCGTCCTGGGCGCGCACTGCCCCTGGTGTCGCTGCTGGCCCTGGCGGTTGCCGCGGGTGCCCAGGCGGCGCCCCAGGCCAATCCGGGTGGCAACTTCAGTGGCGTCAACAACACCGAGGCCGCCTTCGAGCCGCTGGGCAACACCATGACCGGCGACTGGGGTGGCGTGCGCAAGGACTTGCGCGACAAGGGCTGGGACATCAAGCTCGAATACGTCGGCGAGGGCGCGACCAACCTGCGTGGCGGCTACGACGACGACCGCACCGGGCGCTGGAGCTCCCAGTACATGTTCGGCCTCTGGGGCGACATGAACAAGATCGCCGGCTGGGAGAACTCGGTGTTCAAGCTGGCCATCACCTCCCGTGACGGCCGCAACCTGACCGACGACCGCATCACCGATCCGCGTGTCGGCGGCTACTCCTCGGTGCAGGAAGTCTACGGCCGTGGCCAGACCTGGCGTCTGACCCAGTTGTGGCTGTCCAAGGGTTTCTTCGATGGCCGTCTGGACATCAAGGCCGGTCGCTTCGGTGAGGGCGAGGACTTCAACTCCTTCGAGTGCGACTTCCAGAACCTGGCGTTCTGCGGCTCTCAGGTCGGCAACTGGGAAGGCGTCTGGTACAACTGGCCGGTCAGCCAGTGGGCCCTGCGCGTCAAGTACAGCCTGACCCCCGAGCTGTTCGTCCAGGTCGGTGCCTACGAGCAGAATCCGTCGCTGCTGGAAACCGGCAACGGCTTCAAGCTCAACGGCAGCGGCACCAAGGGTGCGGTCCTGCCGGTGGAAATGGTCTGGTCGCCCAAGGTCAACGGCCTGCCGGGCGAATACCGCGTCGGCTACTACTACAGCACCGCCGATGCCAACGATGTCTACGAAGACGTCAACGGCAACTCCGCCGCCCTCACCGGGCTGGATTACAAGGAGCACTCCAGCAAGCACGGCTACTGGGTCGTGGCGCGTCAGCAGATCACCGCGCACAACGATGACCCGAGTCGCGGCCTGTCGGTCTTCGCCAACTTCACCGCCCATGCCAAGGACGTCAACAAGGTCAGCAACTACGTCCAGGCGGGCCTGGTGTACAAGGGGCCCTTCGACGGTCGTCCCAAGGATGACATCGGCTTCGGCGTCGCGCGCATCAGCACCAACAGCGACTTCCGCGACAACCAGCGCGCCCTCAACCAGGCCGCCGGTGCCACCGACTACGATGATCCGGCCTACACGCCCCTGCAGCACAACGAGTACGACGCCGAGCTCTACTATGGCGTGCACGTGACCAACTGGCTGACCGTGCGCCCCAACATCCAGTACATCAAGAGCCCGGGTGGCGTGCGTGAGGTCGACAATGCCGTGGTCGGTGGCCTGAAGGTTCAAGCGGTTTTCTAAGGCTCGCCCGAAACTGCCTGCGCGGCGGCGATGCGGCGTTGAAAACCGGTTCGGAATGCTCATTTACGCTTTGTAAACTGTGCTTCCTCACCGGTTTTCGCCTGGCCTCACCCTCGCTCGGCGAGTTTCAGTCGGTCTTATCAATCGCCCCCATAGCCCGCCATCCTGCCGGATGGCGCTGGACAGGGCCCTGCAGTGGTTATACTGCAGGGCCTTTTTCATTTCCGAGGTTGCCGTGGGTAAGGTCGAAAGTCCCTGCATCAGCCAGTGCAAGATCAAGGACGAAGTCTGCCAGGGATGTGGCCGCAAGCGCTCAGAGATCAAGGGATGGAAGGAGTTGAAGGACAAGGAGCGCAAGGAAGTCATCGACAAGTCCAGGAAGCGTCTGAAGAAGCTCAAGAAGGGCTGATGCCTTCCTGTCGGCCCCTTAGGTTGGGTTGAGCGCAACGAAGCCCAACGTTGCCGCCCTATGTTGGGCTTCTCTATCGCAGCCATGGGCCGCTCCTACGGCGCAGGCGAAACTCTAGGAGCGGCCCATGGCCGCGATTGCCAATGCCTGAGACGCATGACCAGGCAACAGCCATGCCCCGAACCCGCTAAGCCCGTTCCACCTCGTCCAGCAACCCCATGAACGCCTGCGCCGCGTTCGAATGGGTGCGCTCGGTATGCAGGATGTACCCCAGCCGGCGTGCCAGCTGAATCTCCGGCAACGGCAGGCGGCGCACCTGGTCGTCCAGCAGGGTGCGTGGCAACACGCTCCAGGCCAGTCCGATGGACACCAGCATCTTGATGGTCTCCAGGTAGTTGGTGCTCATGGCGATATTGGGTGTCAGCCCCTGGGCGTCGAACAGCCCATGCACGATCAGCCGGGTAAAGGTATTGCCACCGGGAAACACCGCCGGATGTCGTGCCACGTCGGCCAGGCTGACCTCTGCCTGGTTCGCCAGCGGATGTTCGGGTGCCGCGACGAAATCCAGCGGATCGCTCCATACCGGTACCGCCTTGATCGGCGCCGCGGTCTGGGGTGCCAGGGTGATGATCGCCAGCTCCACCCGCCCATGCAGGATCTCGTCGTAGGCCGCTTCCGAATCGAGAAAGCGGATATCCAGGGCGACGTCGGGATAGTCCCGGGTGAAGCGCCTGAGGATCGGGGGCAGTCGGTGCAGGCCGATGTGGTGACTGGTCGCCAGCGTCAGTCGGCCGCCGATGGCACCATTGAGATTGGTCAGGGCACGCCGGGTGTCATCGATCACGCCTAGAATCTGATAGGCGCGGGGGAGCAGGGCGCGTCCCGCCTCGGTCAGGCTGACCTCGCGCCCGATGCGATCGAACAGCCGCAGCTCCAGCTGCAGCTCCAGGGCGGCGATGCGCTTGCTCACCGCCGGCTGGGTCAGGTGCAGCCGCTCGCCCGCATCGGAAAAGCCGCCGGTTTCGGCCACCGCGACGAAGGCATTCAGATTGGCGAGGTCCAAGACGTCGAATTCCTGCTGGTTATGCGCTTCATGAAAAAGATGAATTTGTTTCATGCGAGCCTAGCGCGGTATCTTTGACCCCACAAGCACCAAGGGCATGCAAAGGCCCGTGCCGTTCCACGCCTGATGAGGAATCCACCCATGGCTGGCAAGACGCTCTACGACAAACTCTGGGATATGCACCTGGTCAAGCAGCGCGACGACGGCTCCGCGCTGCTCTACATCGACCGCCACATCATCCACGAAGTGACCTCGCCCCAGGCTTTCGAAGGTCTGCGTCTGGCCGGCCGCAAGCCCTGGCGCCTGGACGCCAACCTGGCGACCCCCGACCACAACGTGCCAACCACGCCCGATCGCAAGGACGGCCTCGACTCCATCAAGGACGAGATCTCGCGCATCCAGGTCCGCACCCTGGACGAGAACTGCGACGACTTCGGCGTCACCCAATTCAAGATGAACGACGTCCGCCAGGGCATCGTCCACGTGATCGGCCCGGAACAGGGCGCCGTGCTGCCCGGCATGACCGTGGTCTGCGGTGACTCCCACACCTCCACCAACGGCGCCTTCGGTGCCCTGGCCCATGGCATCGGCACCTCCGAGGTCGAGCACGTGCTCGCCACCCAGTGCCTGGTGGCCAAGAAGATGAAGAACATGTTGGTGAAGGTGGAGGGTGAATTGCCCTTCGGCGTCACCGCCAAGGACATCGTCCTCGCGGTCATCGGCAAGATCGGCACCGCCGGCGGTAACGGCCATGCCATCGAGTTCGCCGGCAGCGCCATCCGCGCCCTGTCCATGGAAGGCCGCATGACCATCTGCAACATGTCCATCGAGGCCGGTGCCCGGGTCGGCATGGTCGCGGTGGACCAGACCACCATCGACTACGTCGAGGGCCGTCCCTTCGCGCCGACCGGCGCCGTCTGGGAAGCCGCCGTCGCCCAGTGGCGCGGCCTGGTGTCCGATGCCGATGCCCACTTCGACACCGTGGTCGAACTCGACGCCGCCCAGCTCAAGCCGCAGGTCAGCTGGGGCACCTCGCCGGAGATGGTCCTGGCCGTCGACCAGCAGGTACCGGACCCGGCTCGCGAAGCCGATCCGGTCAAGCGCGGCTCCATCGAGCGCGCCCTGAAGTACATGGGCCTTAAGGCCAACCAGCCGATCACCGACATCGTGCTGGACCGCGTCTTCATCGGCTCCTGCACCAACTCCCGCATCGAGGACCTGCGCGCCGCCGCCGCCGTGGCCAAGGGCCGCAAGGTCGCCGCCACCCTCAAGCAGGCGCTGGTGGTGCCGGGCTCCGGCCTGGTCAAGGCCCAGGCCGAGCGTGAGGGCCTGGACAAGGTGTTCATCGAAGCCGGTTTCGAGTGGCGCGAGCCGGGCTGCTCCATGTGCCTGGCGATGAACGCCGACCGCCTGGAGAGTGGCGAGCATTGCGCCTCAACCTCCAACCGCAACTTCGAAGGCCGCCAGGGCGCCGGTGGCCGTACCCACCTGGTGAGCCCGGCGATGGCCGCCGCTGCCGCCATCGCCGGCCGTTTCGTCGACGTCCGCGACTTCGCCAACGCCTGAGGAGCCTGACCATGCAAGCCTTTACCCAGCACACCGGTTTGGTCGCACCCCTGGATCGCGCCAACGTCGACACCGACCAGATCATTCCCAAGCAATTCCTCAAGTCGATCAAGCGCACCGGCTTCGGCCCCAACCTGTTCGACGAGTGGCGCTACCTGGACGTGGGCCAGCCCGGCCAGGACCACAGCAAGCGTCCGCTGAATCCCGAGTTCGTGCTCAACCAACCGCGCTACCAGGGCGCCAGCATCCTCCTGGCCCGCGAGAACTTCGGCTGCGGTTCCAGCCGCGAGCACGCCCCCTGGGCGCTGGACGGCTACGGCTTCCGCTCGGTGATCGCGCCGAGCTTCGCCGACATCTTCTTCAACAACAGCTTCAAGAACGGCCTCTTGCCGATCATCCTCGGCGATGCCGACGTCGACGAGCTGTTCCGCCAGGTCGAAGCCAGCGAGGGCTACCAGCTGGTGGTCGATCTCGAGAGCCAGACCGTGCGCCGTCCCGATGGCGTGGCGCTGTCCTTCGAGATCGATGCCTTCCGCAAGCACTGCCTGCTCAACGGCCTGGACGACATCGGCCTGACCCTGCAGGATGCGGACGCCATCGCGAGTTTCGAAGACCGCTATCGCCAGAGCAGTCCCTGGATGTTCCCCAGCGCCTGAACCCAGTCGCCGGCCCGCGAGGTCGGCGCTCTTTCCGGAGGCTCCATGAGCGGTGACCACGAGCAACACGTACAGCAGCAATTCGGCGCCACCGCCGAGGCCTATCTGACCAGTGCCGTCCATGCCCAGGGCGCCGAGCTCCTCGAACTGCGCGACGCCGTGGCCCAGCGCGAAGGCGCCAAGGTGCTGGATCTCGGGTGCGGTGGCGGTCACGTCAGCTACAACGTGGCGCCCGTGGCCGGGCAGGTGGTCGCCCTGGACCTGGCCGAGGAAATGCTCTCGGTGGTCAAGCGCAGCGCGGCCGAGCAGGGTCTGGACAACATCGGCGTCCAGCCCGGCATGGCCGAGCACCTGCCGTTTGGCGATGCCAGCTTCGACTTCGTCTTCAGCCGCTATTCGGCGCACCACTGGCGCGATATCGGCGCCGCCCTGCGCGAAGTGCGCCGGGTGCTGCGCCATGGCGGCGAGATGGCCATCATCGACGTGATCTCGCCGGCCAACCCGCGCCTGGATACCTACCTGCAGACGGTGGAGATCCTGCGCGACATCAGCCACGTGCGTAACTATTCCTTCGCCGAATGGCACCGCCTGCTGGACATGGCCCGGCTGGGCGTGACCCGCTGCCGTCGCCAGCGCCTGCGCCTGGACTTCGCCAGCTGGACCGAGCGCATGCGCACCCCCGAGCCGCAGTGCCAGGCCATCCGCAGCCTGCAGAGCAAGATTGGCCAGGAAGTGCGCCAGTATTTCGAAATCGACCGCGACGGCTCCTTTACCGTCGACGTCATGGTTCTCTGGGCTCAGCCCATCTGATTTGAGACAGGAAAAGACAATGAGCAAGCAGATCCTCATCCTGCCGGGCGACGGCATCGGTCCGGAAATCATGGCCGAGGCGGTCAAGGTGCTGGAGGCGGTCAACCGCGACCACGACCTCGGCATCGAACTGGTCCACGACGACCTGGGCGGCGCCGCCATCGACCGTTACGGCGTGCCCCTGGCCGATGAGACCCTGGAGCGTGCCCGCGCCGCCGACGCCGTGCTGCTGGGCGCCGTGGGTGGCCCCAAGTGGGACAAGCTCGAGCGTGACATCCGTCCCGAGCGCGGTCTGCTGAAGATTCGTTCCGCCCTGGGCCTGTTCGGCAACCTGCGTCCGGCCATCCTCTATCCGCAACTGGCCGAGGCCTCGACCCTCAAGCCGGAAGTGGTCTCCGGCCTGGACATCCTCATCGTCCGCGAGCTGACGGGTGGCATCTACTTCGGCTCGCCACGCGAGACCCGGGTACTGGAGAGCGGCGAACGCCAGGCCTTCGATACCCTGCCGTACAGCGAAGGCGAGATCCGTCGCATCGCTCGCGTCGGCTTCGACATGGCGCGCCTGCGTGGCAAGAAGCTGTGCTCGGTGGACAAGGCCAACGTCCTCGAATCCAGCCGTCTGTGGCGTGAAGTGGTGGAGGAGGTGGCCAGGGACTATCCGGACGTCGAGCTCAGCCACATGTACGTCGACAACGCCGCCATGCAGCTGGTCCGGGCGCCCAAGCAGTTCGATGTCATCGTCACCGACAACATGTTCGGCGATATCCTCTCCGACGAAGCCTCGATGCTGACCGGTTCCATCGGCATGTTGCCCTCGGCATCCCTGGATGCCCACAACAAGGGCATGTACGAACCCTGCCACGGCTCGGCGCCCGACATCGCCGGCCAGGGCGTCGCCAACCCGCTGGCCACCATCCTCTCGGTGGCCATGATGCTCAGATACACCTTTGGCGCCGCGGCAGCGGCCGAGGCCATCGAGGCGGCAGTGGGTCAGGTGCTGGACCAGGGCCTGCGGACCGGCGACATCTGGTCGGAAGGCAAGCAGCGGGTCGGTACCCGCGAGATGGGCGAAGCAGTAGTGGCGGCGCTCGTTAGGCGTTAATCTGATCGGCCGCCAGGGGAGGCGGCCATCCTCAAGACAACAAAGGTGCAGTAGCGATGAAACGTGTAGGTCTGATCGGTTGGCGTGGCATGGTGGGCTCCGTGCTCATGCAGCGCATGCTCGAAGAGCGGGATTTCGACTTGATCGAGCCCGTGTTCTTCACCACCTCCAACGTCGGCGGCGAAGGCCCGGCCATTGGCAAGGGCGTGGCGCCGCTCAAGGATGCCTACAGCATTGACGAGCTCAAGACCCTCGACGTCATCCTCACCTGCCAGGGCGGCGACTACACCAGCGAGGTGTTCCCCAAGCTGCGCCAGGCCGGCTGGAAAGGCTACTGGATCGACGCGGCCTCCAGCCTGCGCATGCAGGATGACGCCGTCATCGTGCTGGACCCGGTCAACCGTCGCGTCATCGACCAGGCCCTAGCCGATGGCCGCAAGGACTTCATCGGCGGCAACTGCACCGTCAGCCTGATGCTGATGGCCCTGGGGGGTCTGTTCGAAGCCGGTCTGGTGGACTGGATGAGCGCCATGACCTACCAGGCCGCCTCCGGCGCCGGTGCCCAGAACATGCGCGAGCTGATCCGCCAGATGGGTGCGACCCACGCGGCCGTCGCCGACAGCCTGGCCGATCCGGCCAGCGCCATCCTCGACATCGATCGCCAGGTCGCCGAGACCCTGCGCAGCGAAGCCTTCCCCACCGAGCAGTTCGGCGTCCCCCTGGCCGGCAGCCTGATCCCCTGGATCGACAAGGAACTGCCCAACGGCCAGAGCCGCGAGGAATGGAAGGCCCAGGCCGAGACCAACAAGATCCTCGGTCGCTTCAAGAACCCCATTCCGGTGGATGGCATCTGCGTGCGCATCGGCGCCATGCGCTGCCACAGCCAGGCGCTGACCATCAAGCTCAACAAGGACGTGCCGCTGTCCGACATCCACGGTCTGATCAGCCAGCACAACCCCTGGGTCAAGCTGGTGCCGAACAACCGTGACGTCAGCATGCGCGACCTGACCCCGGCTGCCGTCACCGGCACCCTGAGCGTGCCGGTCGGCCGCCTGCGCAAGCTGAACATGGGCTCCCAGTACCTGGGCGCCTTCACCGTGGGCGACCAGCTGCTGTGGGGCGCCGCGGAGCCGCTGCGGCGCATGCTGCGGATCCTGCTCGAACAATAGGGCGACGGCTAAACGTTTGCCTAGGGAGGAGGGCCGCCAGTAAAGTGCGGCCCTCTTTCGTTGCGGACGTCCCATCATGACTGCCAGAGATATCGCCCTCGTCGGCGCCACCAGCGCCTACGGCGAAGCCATTCGCGAACTCCTCGACGAACGCGACGTGCCCCTTGGGCGACTGCACCTGCTCGCCAGCGGTGAGTCGGCGGGGCAGAATCTGCCCTTCCGAGGCAGCAACCTGCGCGTCACCGGGCTCGAAGGCTTCGATTTCGCCCAGGTCGGCATCGCCATCCTCGCCGTGCCCGCCGCCGTGGTGGAAAGCCTGAGGCCGCAACTGGCCGCCGCCGGTTGCGCCGTGCTGGATCTCAGCGGCGCCTCCGCCGCGCTTTCCGTACTGCCGCGCATCAATGGCGAACGCCTGGACAGCCTTGCGGCGAACGCCTGGCTCGGCGTTCCCCTGGCGGCCGCCCAGGCAGCCGCCAGCGTGGCCGCCGTGCTCGCTCGCTTGAATGCACTCCATGATGCGTCCCTGACCGCCTGCCTGGCAGCCTCCGGCGCCGGCCGCGGCGGTGTCGAGGAATTGGCGCGGCAGGCCACCGAATTGCTCAATGGTCGCCCGGTGGAAGCCCGACTGTTCGAAGGTCAGCTGGCCTTCAATCTGCTCGGTCGCACCGGTGCGCCGGCCGCGGATGGCTATACTGCCCAGGAACATCGCCTGCTGGACGAATGTCAGCAGGTGCTGGGAGCGACCCTGCCGGTGCTGGATGTGACGGCCCTGCAGGCCCCGGTCTTCTTCGGCGACAGCCTGGCGCTGAGTCTGCGGGGGCAGGCGCCCTGGCAGCTGGAACAGGTGCTCGAGGCCCTGGGCGACGAGCCGGGTCTGGCGCTCGACGAAGACGTCGATTGTCCGTCGGCGGTCGGCGATGCCCTGGGGCGGGAAGAGGTGCTGGTGGGGCGGGTACGGCGGCATCCGCGGGATGCTCGACGGCTGGAATGCTGGCTGGTGGCGGACAATGTCAGATTGTCGGCACTGACGGCCGTTCAGCTGGCCGAATTGTTGCTTAAACAGTCGGCCTAAAAGATACTTCGTGAAATGCTTCGCCCTTTTGGCTTGAGTAAAAGGGCAGTGGACGTGGCACGCAGCGATGGACACAGGCGCCCGCACGGTGGCGCGATCGACAGCTTCTAAAAAGGGACGGTCATGGTTCGAGTTCAGAAACTGGTGCGGGCAATTGCAGCGGCGAGCGCCTTGATGTCTGGCGCGGCCCAGGCCCTCAGCCTGGGGGAGATCCACCTCAATTCCGCCCTCAATCAGCCCTTCGATGCCACCATCGATCTGTCGGACCTGCGTGACCTCGGCACCGCCGACTTGCGCCCCAATCTGGCGTCCGTCGAGGAGTTCGGCAAGGCCGGCGTCGACCGCGCCTTCTTTCTCAACGATCTCAAGTTCACCCCGGAGGTGCGCAACGGGCGGACCGTCATCCGCGTGACCTCGGCGCGTCCGGTGCGCGAGCCCTATCTCAACTTCCTGCTGGAAGTGAACTGGCCGAGCGGCCGTATCTTGCGCGAGTACACCGTGCTGCTGGATCCACCGCTCTATACCCCGCAGGCCGCGGCGGCGCCGTTCGCACCCCAGGTTCCGGCCACGCCACGGGCGCGCACGACCACGCCGAGCGCACCGCGTCCGGCCACGCCGCCTGCCGCGCCGCCTGCCGCGCCAGCGCCGAGCGCGACCCAGACACCTGGCACCTACACCACCGAGCCACGCGACACCCTCTGGGAAGTGGCGGCGCGCAATCGCCCGGCCTCCAGCGTCACCGTCGACCAGACCATGCTGGCGATCCAGGATCTTAATCCCGACGCCTTCATCGATCGCAACATCAACCTGATGAAGAGTGGCCAGGTGCTGCGCCTGCCCGATCAGGCCCAGGCCGGAACGCGTCCCCAGCGCGAGGCGGTGGCCGAGATCGCCCGCCAGACCCGGGCCTGGAAGCAGGGTGCCACGGGCGCGCCAGCCGGGACACCGCGTCGTCAGGTGGATGCCTCCGCTCAGCCGAGCGGCAACGAGGCGCCGGCCGCCGCCGCATCCAGGGACAATCTCAAGCTGCTCTCCGGTCAGCCGTCCGGGCGCGCGGGCGAATCCGCCGGTGGCAAGGGTGGTGATCAGTCCCTCGCCGATCGCCTGGCGGTGACCCAGGAAAGCCTGGACACCACCCGCCGCGAGAACGAAGAACTCAAGAGTCGCCTGGGCGATCTGCAGTCGCAGCTCGACAAGCTGCAGAAGATCATGCAGCTCAAGGACGCCCAGCTGGCGCGGATGCAGGCCAACATGGCCAATCCGCAGGCCGCGGGCCAGCCGGCCCAGCCGCCGGCGACCCCGGAAGCCGCGGCGCCGGTCGCGCCTGCGCCGACCGAGAACACCACTACGCCGGCGCCCCAGGAGCCGGCGGCAGCGACCCCGGCCACGCCGGTCGAGGCTACGCCCGCACCCGCCACCACGCCGCCGGCCAGCGAGGCGGGTACCGGCTCGGCACCGCCCGCGGCCAGCGCGCCCAAGGTCATTCCGGTCACCCCGAGCACCCCGGCAACCGAGCCGACCGAGGCCACCAACAGTTTCCTCGACGAGATCCTCAGCAATCCGCTGTGGCTGGGCATCATCGGCGGCAGCGCACTGCTGGCGCTGCTGGTGCTGCTGATGATCAATTCGCGCCGCAATGCCGTGAAGGAGGCCGAGCGTGAGCGCGACGCCGAAGCCGCGCGCAGCGATACGGTGTTCGACGCCGATCCCGAGCTCGGTGATCACCACGCGCTCGCTGGCCTGGAGTTGAATCAGGGCGCGCAGGACGCCGCGCGGGACGCCGATGCCCAGGACGATGCCCTGGGTCAGGCCGACATCTACATGGCCTATGGTCGCTTCAGCCAGGCGGCCGAGGTGCTCAAGAAGGCCAGCGACCAGGAGCCACATCGCGCCGATCTGCGCCTCAAGCTCATGGAAGTCTATGCCGAGATGGGCGACAAGGACGGCTTCCAGCGCGAAGAGCGCGAACTCAAGGAGATCGGCGGCGCCCAGCCGGCGGTCGAGCACCTGAAGTCGCGCTATCCCGCGATGGCCATCGTCGCCGTGGCCTCGGCCGCGGTCGGCGCCGCTGCCCTGGCCGCCGCCCATGAACTGAGTGAGGAGCAATCCCGCGATCAGGGCTTCTCGGCCACCGAGGACAGCCAGGACTTCGATCTGTCCCTGGATGACTTCGGCACTGAAGATGGTCATTCAAATCAGCCCGCCGGTCCGGCCGAGGAGCCGCTGTTCGGCGAGGCCTTTGCCGACGCCCAGGCCAAGGCGGCCGATCCGCGCGACGATTTCGACTTCGATCTCAATTTCGATGCCGAACCCGCAGCCACCCCGGCGGCGACTCCGGCGGCCAAGGACGACGATTTCGCCCTAGACTTCAGCGAATTCGAGCGGCAGGGCGACCTGGCGCACGAGGAGCCCCCTGCAGGTGCCAATGCCGGCTCGGCCTTCGACGAGCCGCTGGAGCCGCCGGCGGCTTCGACGGCCGACGCCGAATTGCCCGCGAGTTTCGATCTGTCCGATTTCGACGACGAACAGCCGGCGCCCAAGCGTGAAAGCGACGAGGAATTCGCCGCCCGCCTGCAGGAGGCCTCCCGTCAGTTCGATGCGGAGACCACCAGCGGCACTACCAGTGGCGACGGTCTGGACGACTTCGACTTCCTGTCCGGCGAAGACGAGACCGCCACCAAGCTGGACCTGGCGCGTGCCTACATCGACATGGGCGATCCGGAAGGTGCCCGGGACATCCTCGACGAGGTGCTGGCCGAGGGCAACGCCGGGCAACAGCAGGAAGCGCGCGAGATCATCGCCCAGCTCAGCTGAGACTGGCCGGACTTGGCAGAGGAGGGGAGGCGCTATAAGCTGCCTCCCCTTTTTTTTGCCTGGCCGTCGCCTTGGATTTCCTAGACCCCACCATCATCGTCCCGCCGCAGCGTATCGCGCTCGGCGTCGAGTACAAGGGCGCCCGCTATCGCGGCTGGCAGCGCCAGCAGCCGGGCGTGCGCTCCGTTCAGGAGACCCTGGAAGACGCCCTGTCCGAGGTCGCCGCGGCGCCCATCGCGCTGCATTGCGCCGGGCGTACCGACTGTGGCGTGCATGCCACCGGCCAGGTGGTGCATTTCGAGTCCCCGGTCGCGCGGCCGCTCAAGGCCTGGGTAATGGGCACCAACGCCAATCTGCCATCCGACATCAGCGTCACCTGGGTCAAGCCGGTCAGCGACGAATTCCATGCCCGTTTCAGCGCCATGGCGCGGCGCTACCGCTATGTGATCTACAACGATCCGATCCGGCCTGCGCACCTGGCGGAGGAGGTCACCTGGAATCACCGTCCGCTGCGCATCGAGCCCATGCGCGAGGCAGCCCAGGTGCTGCTCGGTACCCATGACTTCACCTCCTTCCGGGCCAAGGCCTGCCAGGCCAAGTCGGCGATCAAGACCATCCACCACCTGCGCCTCTGGCAGAGCGGGCGGTTGATCGTCCTGGACATCCGCGCCAATGCCTTCCTGCATCACATGGTGCGCAACATCGCCGGGGTGCTGATGGCGGTGGGCTGTGGCGAGCGCCCGGTGGAGTGGGTCGCCGAGGTCCTGGCCGCGCGGGAGCGACGGCTGGGTGGCGTCACCGCCCATCCCTATGGCCTCTACCTGGTGGACGCCGAGTATCCCGAGAGCACGCCCGTGCCGAAGCGGCCGCTGGGTCCGCTGTTCCTGGGGCATATCCCCGAGCTGGATGACCCCCAAGGCTGACGCTGCGCGGGTGGTCTGCTAACATCCATCGATTTGGAACGAGGTCATTCCGGTTTGGCTAACGTTCGAGTGAAGATCTGCGGGATCACCCGGGTCGAGGATGCACTGGCCGCGGCTGCTGCTGGCGCCGATGCCATCGGCCTGGTGTTCTATGCGCGCAGCCCGCGGGCGGTCAGCGCTGCCCAGGCGCGCCAGATCGTCGCGGCGCTGCCGCCCTTCGTCACCAGTGTCGGGCTCTTCGTCGATGCCTCGCCCTGCGAGATCGAGGAGACGCTGGATGCCGTGCCCCTGGATCTCCTGCAATTCCACGGCGACGAGTCCCCGGCGCAGTGCGCCCGTTATCGCCGTCCCTATATCAAGGCCCTGCGCATGCGCGAGGACATCGACCTCGCCGCCATCGCTCGGGACTATGCCGGCGCCGGCGCCCGCGGGCTGCTGCTCGACACCTATGTCGCCGGCGTACCCGGTGGGACCGGCCAGGCCTTCGACTGGACGCGGGTACCTCGGGATCTGTCGCTGCCGCTGATCGTGGCCGGTGGACTGGACGCTGCTAACGTCGCCACCGCCATCGCCGCGTCCCGCGCCTATGGCGTGGACGTGAGCGGCGGCGTAGAGCAGGCCAAGGGCATCAAGGATGCCGCCGAGATCGCGCGTTTCGTGGCGGCTGTGCGAGGTGCGCCGGTCGCCTGATGTGACCCTCGTCGGGTGGTTGCCGTCCACACCTGCGACATATTCAAGCAGATCCGCCCTGGCGGGCCTGCCGTCCGACTCCCGGGGAGCCGGCATGAGAGAACAGGGTAGCGGCCCGGGCAACAGCGGGCGCTGCCGAACCTATTACAGATGCTCAAGGAAGGCGTGGCCCAGGCCGCGCTGGGAGCCCATGCAAGTGGAGAGAGATGCATGAGCAATTGGCTGGTCGACAAACTGATTCCTTCCATCATGCGGTCCGAGGTGAAGCGCAGTTCGGTGCCGGAAGGTCTTTGGCACAAGTGTCCGGCCTGCGAAGCGGTCCTCTACCGTCCGGAGCTGGAAAAGAACCTGGACGTGTGCCTCAAGTGCGGTCACCACATGCGCATCAACGCGCGGCGCCGCCTGGACATCTTCCTCGACGCCGAGGGTCGTGAAGAGCTGGGCACCGAGCTGGAGCCGGTGGACCGCCTGAAATTCCGCGACAGCAAGAAGTACAAGGACCGTTTCACCGCAGCGCAAAAGGAAACCGGCGAAAAAGACGCCCTGATCTCCATGCGTGGTACCCTCAAGGGCATGCCGGTGGCGGTCTGCGCCTTCGAATTCTCCTTCATGGGCGGCTCCATGGGCGCCGTGGTCGGCGAGCGCTTCGTGCGCGCAGCCAATGTGGCCCTGGAAGAGCGCTGCCCGCTGATCTGCTTCTCCGCCTCGGGCGGTGCGCGGATGCAGGAAGCCCTGATCTCGCTGATGCAGATGGCCAAGACCTCCGCGGTGCTGGCGCGTCTGCGCGAAGAGGGCATCCCCTTCATCTCGGTGCTGACCGATCCGGTCTATGGTGGCGTCTCCGCCAGTCTGGCGATGCTGGGCGACGTCATCGTCGCCGAGCCCAAGGCGCTGATCGGCTTCGCCGGTCCGCGCGTGATCGAGCAGACCGTGCGGGAGAAGCTGCCGGAAGGCTTCCAGCGCAGCGAATTCCTGCTGGAGCACGGCGCCGTCGACATCATTGTCTCGCGCAAGGAATTGCGTGATCGCCTGGCGCGTTTGCTGGCGACCTTCCAGCACCAGCCGGTACCGGCGGCCTGATGGCTTCGCGCAGCCTCGCGCAGTGGCTGGCCTATCTCGAGCAGCTGCATCCGTCGGCGATCGACATGGGCCTGGACCGGGTGCGCGAGGTCGCGCAGCGGCTGGGTCTGACCCGGCCGGCCCCGCGGGTGGTGACCGTGACCGGCACCAACGGCAAGGGCTCCACCTGCGCCTTTCTCGCCAGTCTGTTGCGCGCCAGCGGGCAGCGGGTCGGCGTCTATGCCTCGCCGCATCTGGTGCGCTACAACGAGCGCGTCGATGTGGATGGCACCCTCGCCAGCGATAGCGAGCTCTGCATGGCCTTCGCGGCGGTGGAGGCCGCCCGGGGCGAGATCAGCCTGACCTATTTCGAAGTGGGTACCCTGGCGGCCTTCTGGCTGTTCGAGCGTGCCCAGCTGGACGTCGCCGTCCTCGAAGTCGGTCTGGGCGGACGCCTGGACGCGGTCAATCTGATCGACGCCGATCTGGCGCTGGTCACCAGCATCGGCCTGGATCACGCCGAATGGCTGGGCGACACCCGCGAGAGCGTCGCCGTGGAAAAGGCCGGTATCTTCCGCGCCGGCAAGCCGGCCCTCTGCGGCGATCTGGAGCCACCCGCGCCGCTTACCGAAGCCGCCGAACGCCTGGGGGCGCCCTTGTTGCTGCGCGGCGAAGCCTTCGATCTGCAGATCGAGAGCGCCGGCTGGTTCTGGCGCGGGCGCGATGCCCAGGGCGAAGCCCTGGCGCTGCCAGGGCTGCCATTGCTCGACCTGCCCATGGAAAATGCCGCCCTGGCCCTGCAGGCCTACGCCTCGCTCGGGCAGCCCTGGCTGCCCGAGCAGATCGCGGCGGCCCTCCAGGCGACGCGCATGACCGGACGCCTCGATCGCCGCCAGGTCGAACGGGCAGGGGAGACCCGCAGCGTCCTGCTGGACGTGGCCCACAATCCCCATGCCGCCGAGTACCTGGCCCGGCGCCTGGCGATGAAGCCGATCGCCGGCGTGCGTCGCGCGGTGTTCGGCGTCCTGGCCGACAAGGACCTGGACGGTATCCTGGCGCCCCTGGAGGGCCTGTTCGCCAGCTGGGCGGTGGCGACCCCGCCGACCCCGCGCAGTCGCGACGGTGGCGAGGTGGCCGCGCTCCTGGCCGCGCGCGGTGCCCAGGTCGAGGCCCATGCCTCCCTGCTGGACGCCTTCGAGGCGCAACTGGCCGCCAGTGCGGCTGACGACGAGGTGGTTGTGTTCGGCTCCTTCTACAGCGTCGCCGAGGTCCTCGCGCAGCTCTCTTCCCCATCCGAATCCGCGGAGGCATAACCCATGCTCAAGCAAAGAGTCATCGGAGCGCTGGTGCTGCTGGCGCTGATCATCATCTTCGTGCCCATGCTCTTCAATCGCCAGGACGACGCCCGCAAGGTGGCGGTCGAGGCGCCGCCCCAGCCGGCCGCACCCACCGTGCCCAGCACCGAGGTACAGCCGGTGCAGACGCCCGAGGCGCCGCCCGTGGTGGTGGTGCCGGACGAGCCGGCCAAGCCGCTCGGCAAGCCGCAGACGCCCATCGCCGGCACCGCCGGCCAGGCGCCGACGCAGAATGCGCCGGTGAGCACCGCACCGTCCCAGCCGCAACCTGCGGCGCCGGTCGCCAAGGCGCCCGCCGCTTCCGCGCCCGTTGCCAGCACCCCCGCGGCCCCGGCGGCCACCCCGGCGCCTGCGGCCAAGCCGGACTCGCGTCTGGGTGCGGCCAATCTGCCCAACAGCTGGTCCGTCCAGCTCGCCAGCCTGTCGTCCCGGCCCAGCGCCGACGCCCTGCAGGCCAAGCTGCGCAGTCAGGGTTATAACGCCTATGTGCGTACCGCCGACGGCATGAACCGCGTCTTCGTCGGGCCGGTGATAGAGCGCAGCGAGGCCGATCGGCTGCGCGATCAGCTCAATAAGCAGAATGGCGTCAAGGGTTTCGTCGTACGCTTTCAGCCGGAGCGCGGTTAACCCGGTCACAAGGCTCTGCTAGAATGCAGGGCCTTTTTGTAAGTGGACCTTGCCGTGGGCTTCACCTGGGTGGACTGGGCGATCGTCGCCGTTGTCATCGTTTCCAGCCTGATCAGTCTCAGGCGCGGCTTCGTCAAGGAAGCGTTGTCACTGGCCACCTGGATCGTTGCCGGTGGTGTGGCCTGGGTCTTCGGTGGGGCACTGTCCACCTATCTGGTCGACTATATTCAGGTGCCGTCCGGGCGAGTGATCGCCGCCTGTGTCATTCTTTTCGTACTGACGCTGCTCGTGGGTGCCCTGGTGAGCTTCTTGCTTGGCGAACTGATCCGCGTCACCGGATTGTCGGGCACCGATCGCTTTCTCGGCATGGCCTTTGGCGCCGCCCGCGGTGCCTTGCTGATCACCGTGGCCGTGGGGCTGTTGAGCCTGGGGCCGGTCCAGCAGGATGGCTGGTGGCAGCAGTCGGTGCTGGTTCCACATTTTCTGCTGGTGGCCGATTGGTCGAAGAATCTGCTGTTGGGCTTTGCCGGCCAGTGGCTGGGCGCGACGCCCATGCCCAGTCTGCAACTGCTGCCGCAGCTGGGGCCCAAGGCTCCTTGAACGCTTTTCCAGGCCTCGCATTGCCGGGGTCATCCTGCGATGGTCCGCCGTCGCATCACTTGAAACAGTGGGGTCGCGTCACATGTGTGGCATCGTAGGTATCGTGGGCAAGACGAACGTCAACCAGTCTTTGTACGACGCGCTCACCGTCCTTCAACATCGCGGTCAGGATGCCGCCGGTATCGTCACCAGCCTGGACGGTAAACTCTTCCTGCGCAAAGACAACGGCCTGGTCCGTGACGTCTTCCAGCAGCGGCACATGCAGCACCTGGTCGGCCACATGGGCATCGGTCATGTGCGCTATCCCACCGCCGGCAGCTCCAGCTCCGCCGAGGCGCAGCCGTTCTACGTCAACTCGCCCTATGGCATCACCCTGGCGCACAACGGCAACCTGACCAACGTCGAGCAGCTGTCCCGCGAGATCTACGAATCCGACCTGCGCCACGTCAACACCACCTCCGATTCCGAGGTGCTGCTCAACGTCTTCGCCCACGAGCTGGCGGTGCGCAACAAGCTCCAGCCGACCGAGGACGACGTCTTCGCTGCGGTCTCCGAGGTCCATGAGCGCTGCCGTGGCGGTTACGCCGTGGTGGCCATGGTCACCGGCTACGGCATCGTCGGCTTCCGCGATCCCAACGCCATCCGTCCCATCGTCTTCGGCCAGCGCCACACCGAATACGGCGTGGAGTACATGATCGCCTCCGAGAGCGTCGCCCTCGACGTGCTCGGCTTCACCCTGATCCGCGACCTGGAGCCGGGCGAAGCGGTGTACATCACTGAAGACGGGCGTCTCTACACTCGTCAGTGCGCGCAGAATCCGCACTACGCACCCTGCATCTTCGAGCACGTCTACCTGGCGCGTCCGGATTCCATCATCGACGGCATCTCGGTCTACAAGGCGCGCCTGCGCATGGGCGAGAAGCTCGCCGAGAAGATCCAGCGCGAGCGGCCCGAGCACGACATCGACGTGGTCATCCCGATTCCGGATACCAGCCGCACCGCGGCGCTGGAGCTGGCCAATCACCTGGGCGTCAAGTTCCGCGAGGGCTTCGTCAAGAACCGCTACATCGGCCGGACCTTCATCATGCCCGGCCAGGCCGCGCGCAAGAAGTCGGTGCGCCAGAAGCTCAACGCCATCGAGCTGGAATTCCGCGGCAAGAACGTGATGCTGGTGGACGACTCCATCGTCCGTGGTACCACCTGCAAGCAGATCATCCAGATGGCCCGCGAAGCCGGCGCCAAGAAGGTCTACTTCTGCTCGGCGGCCCCGGCGGTGCGTTTTCCCAACGTCTACGGCATCGACATGCCCAGCGTGCACGAGCTGATCGCCCACGGCCGCACCACCGAGGAAGTCGGCGAGCTGATCGGCGCCGACTGGCTGATCTACCAGGACCTGCAGGACCTGCAGGAAGCCGTGCGCACCCGCAAGGCACCCAAGGTCGAGCAGTTCGACTGCGCGGTGTTCGATGGCGAGTACATCACCGGCGACGTCGATGCCGCCTATCTGAATCGGATCGAGCAGGCACGTAACGACGCCGCCAAGGGCAAGCACAAGGCGGTCAGCGCCATCATCGATCTCTACAACGACTAAGGAGCCGCACATGAGCCAAGACTGGGATGCCGGACGCCTGGACAGTGATCTCGAGGGCGCGGCCTTCGAGACCTTGGCGGTGCGGGCAGGGCAGCAGCGCTCGCCGGAAGGCGAGCATGGCGAAGCCCTGTTCCTGACCAGCAGCTACGTGTTCCGCACCGCCGCGGATGCCGCGGCGCGCTTCGCCGGCGAGGTGCCGGGCAACGTCTATTCGCGCTATACCAACCCCACGGTTCGTACCTTCGAGACCCGCATCGCGGCTCTCGAAGGCGCCGAGCAGGCGGTGGCCACCGCCTCGGGCATGTCGGCCATCCTGGCCATGGTCATGAGCCTGTGCAGCGCCGGCGACCATGTGCTGGTCTCGCGCAGCGTGTTCGGCTCGACCATCAGCCTGTTCGAGAAGTACTTCAAGCGCTTCGGCATCGAGGTGGACTATCCGCCGCTGGCCGATCTGGACGCCTGGCAGGCGGCTTGCAAGCCCAATACCCGGCTGTTCTTCGTCGAGTCGCCGTCCAATCCCCTGGCCGAACTGGTGGACATCGCCGTTCTGGCCGAGATCGCCCATGCCCAGGGCGCGCTGCTGGCGGTCGACAACTGCTTCTGCACTCCGGCGCTGCAGAAACCGCTGGCGCTGGGTGCCGACATCGTCATCCATTCGGCGACCAAGTACATCGACGGTCAGGGCCGTGGCATGGGCGGCGTGGTCGCCGGTCGTGCCGAGCAGATGAAGGAGGTGGTGGGTTTCCTGCGTACCGCCGGCCCGACCCTGAGCCCTTTCAACGCCTGGCTGTTCCTCAAGGGCCTGGAGACGCTGAAGATCCGCATGCAGGCGCACAGCCAGACGGCCCTGGAACTGGCGCGCTGGCTAGAGCGCCAGCCCGGAATCGAGCGGGTCCACTACGCCGGTCTGGAAAGCCATCCGCAACATGGCCTGGCCTGCCGCCAGCAGTCAGCCTTTGGTGCCGTGGTGAGCTTCGAGGTGGCCGGTGGACGCGACGCCGCCTGGCGCTTCATCGACGCCACCCGGATGATCTCCATCACCACCAACCTGGGCGATACCAAGACCACCATCGCCCACCCGGCGACGACCTCGCACGGGCGGCTGTCGCCGGCCGAGCGCGCCAATGCCGGGATCAGCGACAGCCTGATCCGTATCGCCGTGGGTCTCGAAGACCTGGGTGATCTGCGACAGGACCTGGCCCGCGGACTGGCGGCCCTATGAGTCTGACGTTCGCACCGGTAGAGCTGCGCGTCGCCCTGGTTACCGGCGCGGCGCGTGGGATCGGGTTGGGTATCGCCGCCTGGCTGGTAGCCGAAGGCTGGCGGGTGGTGGTGGCTGACATCGAGCAAGAGCGCGGCGCCAAGGTAGCCGCCGCCCTGGGTGAGCGGGCCTGGTTCGTGGCCCTGGACGTGGCCGACGAGACCCAGGTGGAAGCCGCCGTGGCCCAGGTGATCGGCCAGTTCGGTCGGCTGGACGCCCTGGTCAACAACGCCGGTCTCGCCACCGCCCAGGGGCAGCCGCTGGAGAGCCTGGCGCTGGCCGAGTGGCGCAAGGTGCTCGGCGTGAACCTGGACGGTCCCATGCTGATGGCCAAGCACTGCGCGCCCTATCTGCGCGAAAAGCAGGGCGTCATCGTCAATATCGCCTCGACCCGCGCCCAGCAGTCCGAGCCCCACAGCGAGGCCTATGCCGCGAGCAAGGGCGGATTGCTGGCCCTGACCCATGCCCTGGCCATCAGCCTGGGCCCGGACGTGCGGGTGAACGCCCTCTGCCCGGGCTGGATCGACGCGCGCGATGCCCATGTCCGCGAGGCCGAACCGCTGTCCGCCGCCGACCACGAGCAGCATCCGGTCGGACGGGTAGGGACGGTGGAGGACGTGGCGGCTTGCGTGGCCTGGCTGCTCGGCGGCAACGCCGGTTTCATCACCGGCGAGGCCATCACCCTGGACGGCGGCATGACCCGCAAGATGATCTACCTGGAATAGCGCCCGTAGAAAATAAAATTGGAAAAATCCTTGACGGATCAAGGGGCTACGAGGAGAATGCGCGTCACCCGAAGGGGATGGCTGATTAGCTCAGCTGGGAGAGCACCTGCATCACACGCAGGGGGTCGGCGGTTCGATCCCGTCATCAGCCACCAAACTCTTCGGGAAGTGTTCCGCAAGGTGCACGCAATGCGCGGCGGTAGTTCAGTCGGTTAGAATACCGGCCTGTCACGCCGGGGGTCGCGGGTTCGAGTCCCGTCCGCCGCGCCATATGAGTCGTTACGGGTCCTCTGAACTGCCCGAACGACGCAAGAGAAGCTGCCCTAGGGCAGCTTTTTTTGTGCCTGGAGAAAAGGCCTGCCGACTGTCTGCGGGCAGGCGTCGCTCCGGTAGCCCGCTCAGGGCCAACCGACGGCCCGTTCAGATCACGAATTCCGCCACCACCTGCCTGAGTCCGGCCGCCAGGCGCGACACCTCGTTGCTGGCGCTGGAGGTCTGGCTGGCGCCCGCGGCGGTCTGGTCGGACAGGTCCTTGATGCTGATCAGGCCTCGATCGATGTCCTTGGCCACCAGGGCCTGTTCTTCGGCAGCCGTGGCGATCAGCGCCGTACGCTCGTCGATGCCGCCCATGGCGCCGGCGATGGCCAGCAGGGCACCATTGGCTTCCCGGGCGACGGATAGGGATTGCTCGGCGGTCTGGCTGCTCCGCTGCATGGCCTTCACCGCGTCCGTCGAATCGTGCTGGATGGTGCCGATCATGGCTTCGATTTCGCGCGTCGACTGCTGGGTGCGATGGGCCAGGGCCCGAACTTCATCCGCGACCACGGCGAACCCGCGACCCTGATCTCCGGCGCGTGCGGCTTCGATGGCGGCATTGAGCGCCAGCAGATTGGTCTGCTCGGCGATGGCGCGGATGACGTCGACGACGTTGCTGATCTCCTGAGCGCGGCCCGACAGCGTGTGAATCTGGCCGCTGCTCTGGTCGACCTGGGCGGCGAGCTGTTCGATGGCCGCGAGGGTTGCGGCCACGTGTTCCAGACCCGCCTGAGTGAGGGCGTTGCCCTGTTGCGAGGCGCCGGCACTTTCCTCCGCATGGCGCGCCACCTCGTCCACCGCCGCGCTCATTTCCGTCACAGCCGTAGCCACCTGGCCGATTTCGTCGTTTTGCCTGAGCAGGCCGCGATTGCCGTCGTCGATCACCGCGGTCATCTCCTCGGCGGCGGCGGCGAGCTGACTGGAGCTGTCCGCCAGGTGGGCCACGGTGCCGCGCAGATTGGCCTGCATACCGGCGAGAGCGATGAGCAGGCCGGCGGCCTCGTCGCTGCCCGTGACCTGGATGTCCTCGGCGAGATCCTTGTTGGCGATCCGCTGGGCGATGCGCAGGGCTTCGCCGATGGGCACGGTGATGCTACGCGTCAGCAGGAAGGCCAGGGCGATGGTGGCCAGCAGGGTGGCGATGATCAGCCCCGAGACCCAGGCCAGGCCGTGGTCGTAGATCCGTCCCGCTTCGATGCCCGAAGCGACCGCGCCCCGGTCATTCAGCGCGGCCAGGCTTTCGATCTGCACCTGCACTTGGTCGGCGGCCGTCCGCATGTTCCCATTGGCCAGGGCCGCGGCGGCTGGCAGATCCCCCTCGCGGTAGAGGGTCTCGAAGCTGTCCAGCAGGCCCAGGTAAGCCGTGGCACCGTTCTGCACGGACTGGTAGAGCTGCTGCTCCGCGTCGCTGGACACCAGGGGGGCATAGTCCTTTGTCACGCCAGCGAAGCGGCTGCGCAGATCGATCAAGGCCGTGGCCATTTCTGGCTGGCGCGCCGGATCCTGGGTGCCCAGGGCTCTCAGACTTTCGAGGCGCAACCGGAGCAGTGCCGCGGTCATCTGACCGGCCTGGCGGACGCTGGGCATCCAGTCGGTTTCCACCTCGATTTCCGACTGCCTGAGCTGCCGCATCTGAATCAGGGCGATGGCCCCGAGCGCAATGACAATTGCGACGATAACCGAGAAGGCCAAGGTCGACCGGCGACCCACCTTGAGTGTACGCATCATCATGACAGTCACCATGAGGCTAGCCCCCGGCAGGGCACCGGGGTTAATTTGTGATGTGCGTCACACGCTATCGAGGGTGGCTTAGCGGCGGCTTAAGGCGGGAGCGCCCATCCGGCCATTCGTCCGACCATGGCCTTCCGTGTCTGCTCTGGGTCCTGTGGCGGCGCGACGAGCCGCGACCCCAGGCGGCGCTAGTCGGCCGGGGCTCCCATCTGCGCCGAAATGCGCGCCGTGGTGGCGAGCATCTGCTCGACGTACTCGGCCTTGAGGTCTTCACGAAAGCGGAAGCAGGGAAAGGACACGCTCAGCCCGGCGATGACCTGGCCGAAGCGATCGCGGATCGGCGCTGCGAGGCATCTCATGTTGTCCTCGAATTCCTCGTGATCCTCGGCGAAGCCCAGGTCCCGGACACGCGCCAGTTCTGCCAGGTAGGCGGCCAGGCTGTCGAGGGTATTGGGCGTGCGGCGAACAAAGGTCTCCTGGGCGAGGATCTGCCGTACCTCGGCTTCCGGTCGCCAGGCCATCAGTACCTTGCCGATCCCGGTGCAATACAGCGGCGCCCGTCGACCGATGCGCGAATACATGCGCAGGGTGTAGCGCGAGTCGAGCTTGTGCACATAGACGATGGCGCCCTCATCGAAGATGCCGAGGTGGACGGTCTCGCCAGTGAGGTCGTTGAGATGGCGCATGCCGGGTTCGGCTTCGCGAACCAACTCCAGCTGGGGCAGGGCGCGGGCGCCGAGCTCGAACAGCTTGACGCTGAGGCGGTAGCGGTCTTCGGCGTCCTGGACCACATACCCCAGGGCCTTGAGCGTCTGCAGGAAGCGATGGACAGTGCTTTTCGACAGTTCGAGCTGCTGCGCCAGCTCCGAGACGCCGCAGTCGTCCTCGCGCTCGCCGAGTGCTTCCAGTACCGCCAGGGTACGCCCGACCGCGCTGACCATGTCATTGCCGAGATTCTGATTCTTTTCCATGGAACCGCCGGTCGCCTGGTTGTCGGAACACTGTTCCATTCTGATTGACGGATGCAGGAAAGGCCAGCAACACTGTCGTCCAGCGAATGGAACAACGTTCCAAAGAATTTCGCGCGTAAGGGTCTCTTTCCACCGCTGACGGTCGTCAGGGGTGCGAACAAAAACAACAACGGAACCTGCGACGATGAAATCCATGACCAAGGTCCCGGGCGCGCTGGCGCCTGCCGCTCGTACTCCCGGCTGGCTGCCCCGTGCCCATCCGGTGTCCTGGCAGATGCTGGGCATCACCACCCTGGCGATGCTGATGATCTCGGTGGACCGCCAGCTGCTGCCGACCGTGTTGCCGGCGATCATGCAGGAATTCGGACTGGACGCCGCCCAGGGCGGCTGGCTCAGTTCGCTGAGTTTCGTCGGGACCCTGATCGGCGCCCTGGTGGTGGGGGTGCTGGCCGACAGCGTCGGTACCGGCCATCGCCGTGCCTGGAGCTGGGTGGGGGCCTGCGCCCTGACCATAGGCTCGGCCTTCGCCACCGTGTATGCGCGTTCGCTGGGCGCCCTGCAGGTGCTGAGATTCACCATGGGCCTGGGCACCGGCGCCATGGAACCGGTCAACATCGCCGTGCCAGCGAATTCTGGCAAAAGGAAAATCGCGGCTTCGCCCTTGGCGTCCACCACACCGGCATGCCCCTGGGGCAATTCGTCGGGCCGGTGCTGATGGGGCTGATCCTGGCCAATGGCGACTGGCGCGCTACCTTTCTCTGGATCCCGCTGATCGGCCTGCCGATCATCCTGCTGCAGCTCTACCTGGGCCGCCGCCGCAACGAGGAACAGGTCTATGCCTGGATCCGCGAGGAGGGGCTGACCGTTCCGGTCGACACTGCCGCGCCGATCTCGCGCAATCCGCTGAGCAACCTGCGCCAGGCCTTCGCCGAGCGCAATGTGCGCCTCTGCCTGGTGATGAACTTCCTGTTCCTCTGGACCGAGATGGGTGTGGCCACCTTTCTGACCTACCAGCTCACCAGCCAGCTGGGGCTGAGCCTGGCCGAGGCCGCGGTGATCTCCGGCGCCTCGGGGCTGGTGGGCTGGGCGGGACAGATCTTCTGGGGCACCCTGAGCGATCACCGCGGCCGCAAGTTCGCCCTGGGGATCCTGACCGTCGGTTTCTCGATCTGCGTCGCGCTGTGCATGTTCATCGACAGTCGCGCCATGGCCTGGACCCTGCTGCTGGCCTGGGGCCTGTTCCGTAACTCACCCTATGTGGTGCTCTATTCGCTGGCGGTGGATTCCTCGCCCCGCGCGGCCGGCAGCGGCCTGGGTCTGCTCATTGGCGTCGGCCTGGGCCTGGCGGGCTTTCTGGTGGGGCCAGTGGCTGGTTACGTGATCGAGCATTTCGGCTGGCACTGGAGCTACGCCATGCTCGCCCTGAGCTGCCTGCTGGTGCTGATACCGCTGCGCTTCGTGGAGGAGACCCGCCATGGCGCCGCCTGAGTGCCTGTTCGACCATCGCGATGAACTGGGCGAAGGCCCGGTCTGGGATGCCCGGCAGCAGAGGCTGCTGTGGGTGGATATCCTCGCAGGTCGGCTGTTGCGCGCCGCGCCGCAGCCGGCGGCCCCGGTCGAGGTGCTGGATTTTGGCCGACCGCTGGGTTGCGCCGTGCCCCATGTCGACGGTTCCACCTGGCTGGCGCTGAGCGACGGCGTCTGGCGCCTGGTCGCCGGTGCGTCCCAACCGGCGCCGATCGCGCGGCCGTCCCGGGCGGTCCACGGGCCTCAGCACCGTTTCAACGATGGCAAGTGCGATGCGCTCGGTCGCTTCTGGCTGGGCACCACGCTGCTCGACGAGGCGCCCGGCGGCGGCCGGCTGTATTGCCTGGACCTGGATGGCCAGCTGCATCAACGCCTCGACGGCATCACCGTGTCCAACGGCCTGGGCTGGAGCCCGGACAACCGGACCTTCTACTACATAGATTCGCCCACCCGCCGGGTGCAGGCCTTCGACTTCGATCTCGCCAGCGGCCAGCTCGGTCGCGCGCGCACCCTCATCGACTTCGGCGAGCAGCCCGGCGTACCGGATGGGCTGGCCGTGGACAGCGAGGGCGCACTGTGGATCGCCCACTGGGATGGCTATCGCCTGAGTCGCTGGAGCGCCGAAGGCGTATTGCTCGCCTGGGTGGAGCTGCCGGTGGCGCGGGTCACCTCCTGCGCCTTCTATGGCGAGCGCCTGGAGCAGCTGCTGATCACCACCGCCCATGTGGGTCTCGATGATTCCGCCCGCCAGGCGCAACCCCTGGCCGGGCGTACCTTCTGCCTCGATCCCGGCGTGACCGGTCTGGCGGTGTCCGCCTGCCGCGTCCGGGTTCCGGACCATCCTCAGGAGTCTGCATGACGCTACCCCTCGTTTCGTCCCCCCTGGCCCGCATTGGCCTCATCGGCGAATGCATGGTCGAGTTGCGCAGTCAGGAGGATGGCCAGCTGGGCCAGGCCTTTGGCGGCGATACCCTCAATGCGGCGGTCTATTTGCGGCGGCTGCTCGGGGATGATCCGGTGCAGCTGGATTACCTCACCGCAGTGGGCGATGACAGCCTGAGCCAGGCCATGCGCGCATGCTGGCGCGAGGAGGGGGTAGGTGACGAGCGGGCGCGGGTGCTGCCCGGGCGCCTGCCGGGGCTCTATCTGATCCAGACCGATGCCGACGGCGAGCGGCGCTTTCTCTATTGGCGGGGCGAGGCGGCGGCACGGGAATGTTTCGACGGCGCCGAGGCCCAGCCGCTGCTGGCGGCCCTGGCCGAGTACCAGGTGCTCTATCTCAGCGGCATCAGCCTGGCGGTGCTGACCGATACCGGCCGCGAGCGGCTGCTGGAGGCCCTGCGCCAGGCGCGCGCCGCTGGCACCCGCATCGTGTTCGACAACAACTACCGGCCGCGGCTGTGGCCGCATCTGCAGGCGGCGCGCACGGCCTATCACCGCTTGCTGCAGCTCGCCGACCTGGCGCTGGTGACCTGGGAAGACGATGCCGCGCTGTTCGGCTTCGCCGACGAGGCGGCGCTGTTCGCCCAGTACGCCGAGTGGGGCGTGGCCGAGGTGGCGCTCAAGCGCGGGGCGCGCAGCTGCCTGCTGCAGCATCGCCAGGGACGCCAGGAAGTGGCCGGAGAAGCCGTGGCGCGGGTGGTCGATACCACCGCCGCCGGGGATTCCTTCAGCGCCGCCTACCTGGCCTGCCGCCTCCAGGGCGGGGCTCCCGAGGTGGCTGCCTGCTGGGGTCATCGCCTGGCGGCCACGGTCATCCAGCATCCCGGCGCGCTCATTCCGCGCGCGGTCATGCCGGCAATGCCACCGCTGATTCCCTTTCTCACTGCCCAGGCCTGAAGTCATGAAGATCACCGAAGCCCGCGTCATCGTCACCTGTCCCGGTCGCAACCTGGTCACCCTCAAGATCGTCACCGACGAAGGCCTCTATGGCCTCGGCGACGCCACCCTCAATGGCCGCGAGCTGGCGGTGGTGGCCTACCTGGAAGAGCATGTGCTGCCGGCGCTGATCGGTCGCGACGCCCACCGCATCGAAGACATCTGGCAGTACCTCTATCGCGGCGCCTACTGGCGGCGCGGACCGGTCACCATGACCGCCATCGCCGCGGTGGACGTGGCGCTCTGGGACCTCAAGGCCAAGGCTGCCGGTATGCCGCTGTACCAGCTGCTCGGCGGCAAGAGCCGCGAGCGGGTGATGGTCTATGGCCATGCCACCGGCAAGGACATCGAGAGCTGCCTGGACGAGGTGGCCCGCCATGTGGAGCAGGGCTATCGCGCGGTGCGGGTGCAGTGCGGGGTGCCGGGCATTCTCACCACCTACGGCGTGGCCAAGCGCGAGGGCGAACGCTACGAACCGGCCGACAGCGACCTGCCGGCCGAGCACGTCTGGGACACCGCCAAGTACCTCAACCATGCGCCCAAGCTGTTCGCCGCGGTGCGCGAGCGCTTTGGCGACGACCTGCACCTGCTGCACGACGTGCACCATCGGCTGACGCCCATCGAGGCCGGTCGGCTGGGCAAGAGGGTCGAGGAATACAACCTGTTCTGGCTGGAGGACTGCACCCCGGCGGAAAACCAGGAAGCCTTCCGCCTGATCCGCCAGCACACCACCACGCCGCTGGCGGTGGGCGAGGTGTTCAACTCCATCCACGACTGCCGCGAGCTGATCCAGGAACAACTGATCGACTATATCCGCGCCACCCTGGTGCATGCCGGCGGCATCACCCACATGAGGCGTATCGCCGATCTGGCAGCTCTCTACCGGGTACGTACCGGCTTCCATGGCGCCACCGACCTGTCGCCGGTGTGCATGGGCGCGGCGCTGCACTTCGACACCTGGGTGCCCAACTTCGGCATCCAGGAGCACATGCCCCACGAGGCGCGCATCGAGGAGGTCTTTCCCCACGCCTATCGCTTCGAAGACGGCCATTTCACCCCAGGCGAGGTGCCTGGCCACGGCGTGGACATCGACGAGGACCTCGCCGCCCGTTATCCCTACAAACGCGCCAGCCTGCCGGTGAACCGGCTGGTGGACGGCACCCTATGGCACTGGTGAGCGAGGAATCCAGGATGAAAGCCTTTCAGGTCAGAGCACCCCATGAATTCAGCATCGAAGAGGTCGCGGTACCCGCGCTGGCGCCCGGCGAGGTCCGCGTCGGGGTGGCCTATGCCGGCATCTGCGGCTCGGACATGCACATCATCCATGGGCAGAACGCCTTCGTGCGCTTTCCCCGCGTCACCGGTCACGAATTCGCCGGCGTGGTGCGCGAGGTGGGCGAGGGCGTGAGCGGCCTGGCGGTGGGCGATCCGGTCTGCGTCGATCCGGTGATCGCCTGCGGCAGCTGCTATCCCTGCCGCATCGGTCGGCCCAATGTCTGCAGTCGCCTGCAGGTGCTGGGGGTGCACCGCGATGGCGGCTTCAGCGAAGAGGTCTGCGTACCCGCCGCCAACGCCCACCGGCTGCCGCCCGGTCTGCCGCTGGCCCAGGCCGCCCTGGTCGAGCCCTACAGCATCGCCCTCAATGTGCTGGAGCGGATGCAGTACCTTCCCGGTGATGCCCTGCTGATCTACGGCGCCGGCGTGATCGGCCTGACCCTGGTGCAGATGGCCAGGGCGCTGGGCATCGCCGACATCACCGTGACCGATGTGCTGGACGATCGCCTGGCCACCGCTCGGGCCCTGGGCGCGACCCGCACCCTCAATGGCCGCGAGACCAGCGTCGAAGCGGCCATGCGCGAAGCCACCGGCGGCGAGGGCGTGCCGCTGATCGTCGACGCCGCCTGCCATCCGGCGCTGCTGCCAGAGATCGTCCGGCTGGCGTCGCCGGCCGGGCGTATCGGCCTGCTGGGCTTCAGCGGCACGCCCAGCGAGCTGGTGCAACTGGAGATCATCAAGAAGGAACTGACGCTGGTGGGTTCGCGGCTCAACAACGGCCGCTTTCCGCGGGTCATCGAGCTGCTGGCGGCGGGCCAGCTGGATGCCGCGGCGCTGATCAGCCACCAGGTGGCCAGCCAGGAGATGCCGGGCGCCATCGAGCTGATCGAAAGGCACCCCGAGCAGACCCGCAAGGTGCTGGTGCAATGGGGTGGCAACGCCTGACGACGCGCGTTCCTCCGGGAACGCTTCTCTGATGCCTTACCGAATAAAGACAATGAGCGGGAGGTAACAAATGGCTGGACAAGGTCGTGGATTGGTACTCGTCATGCTGTTCCTGGCGGGGGTCGTCAACTATCTGGATCGCTCGGCGCTGTCGGTGGCGGCGCCGCTGATCCAGAAGGACTTCGCGCTCAGCGCCGGCGAGATGGGGCTGCTGTTCAGCGCCTTCTTCGTCGGCTATGCGGCGTTCAACTTCATCGGTGGCTGGGCCGCCGACCGCTATGGCGCCAAGACCACGCTGCTGCTGGCCATGGTGCTCTGGTCGGCGTTCAGCGGCCTGACGGTGCTGGCCTCGGGCTTCGCCGCGCTGATCGTGATCCGGGTGCTGTTCGGCATGGCCGAGGGGCCCCTGAGTGTCTCCACCAGCAAGATGGTCAACAACTGGTACGCACCCCATAACCGCGGTCGCACCCTGGGTCTGTCGATGTCGGGCACGCCCTTGGGCGGCGCCATTTCCGGCCCCATCGTCGGGGTGATCGCGGTGGCCTACGGCTGGAAGGTGTCCTTCGTCGTCATCATGCTGATCGGCTTCGTCTGGGCGGTGGTCTGGTACCTCTGGATCAAGGACAAGCCCACCGGCCAGCTGGCCGCCGACATCGCCGCCGAGGAGCGCGCCGTGGCCGTGGTGGATACCGAGGTCAGGCCGCTCAAGTACTACCTGCGCCAGCCCACGGTGCTGTTCACCGCCCTGGCGTTCTTCGCCTACAACTACACCCTGTTCTTCTTCCTCACCTGGTTCCCCAGCTACCTGATCCAGGCCTACGGCCTCAACGTGAAGGACATGAGCATCGCCACGGTGATCCCCTGGGTGCTGGGCTTCATCGGTCTGGCGGTGGGCGGCTATCTGTCCGACTGGGTGTTCCGCAAGACCGGCCGGCTGATGTTCTCGCGCAAGGTGGTGCTGGTGACCTGCCTGCTGGCCTGCGCCCTGTGCATCGCCGTCGCCGGCCTGGTCAGCACCCTCTATGCCGCGGTGGCCCTGGTGGCGCTCTCGGTGTTCTTCCTCTATCTGACCGGGGCGATCTACTGGGCGATCATCCAGGACACGGTGCCGGCGGCGCGGGTGGGCGGGGTGAGCGGCTTCATGCACTTCCTGGCCAACACCTCGGGCATCATCGGCCCGGCGGTGACCGGCTACCTGGTGCAATTCACCGGGGCCTTCACCAGCGCCTTCCTGCTGGCCGGCGCCCTGACCGTGATCGGTTCGCTGTGCGTGGCGCGCTTCGTCAAGCCGCTGGCCGAGCGGCCGGCGGACGCACCCGCCGCGCTCGCCACCGGAGGCGCCCGATGAGCGATTTCGAACGCCTTCCCTCGCGCTATCCGGCGCCGGCCATCGGTATCGTCCACCTGGGGCTGGGCGCCTTCCACCGAGCTCACCAGGCGGTCTATCTGGAGCGTAATTTGGCCCGCCACGGCGGCGGCGCCTGGGGCCTGTGCAGCGCCAACCTGAGATCGGGACGGGCGCTGGTGGAAACCCTGGAGGCCAGCGGTGGCCGTTATCACGTGGCCGAGTACCGTAACCGGCGGGAAGGGGTGCTGCGCGAGATCGGCGCCCTGCGCGAGGTGCTCTATGCCGGCGACGGCGGGGCCGGGCGCGAGGCCCTGCTGGCGCGGCTGGCCGATCCCGGGGTGCGCATCGTCACCCTGACGGTGACGGAAAAGGGCTATTGCCTGAGTCCCGCCAGCGGCGCGCTGCGCCGCGACGATCCCGGCATCGTCCACGACCTGGGCGAACCACGGGCGCCGCGCACCGCGCCGGGGCTGCTGGTGGAAGGCCTGCGCCGGCGCCGGGCGGCCGGCATCGCGCCCTTCACCGTGCTCTGCTGCGACAACATGCCGGACAACGGTCAGCGGACCCGCCAGGCGGTGGTGTCCCTTGCCGAGGCCCAGGACGCCGGCCTGGCGGCCTGGATCGCCAGTGAGGTGGCCTTTCCCTGCAGCATGGTGGATCGCATCGTCCCGGCCATGGACGAAGCCGCCTTCGCGCGCCTGCGCGATCTCGGCTGCGACGATCCGGCCGCCGTGGTGGGCGAGGCCTTCAGCCAGTGGGTGGTGGAGGACCGCTTTCCGCAAGGGCGCCCGGACTGGGAACACGAAGGGGTGCAGATGGTGGCGGACGTCCGCCCCTTCGAGACCATGAAGCTGCGCCTGCTCAATGGCAGCCATTCGCTGCTGGCCTATGTCGGCAGCCTGGCCGGCCACGGCACCGTGGCCGAAGCCATGGCCGACGAACGCCTGGCCGCCCTGGTGCACCGCTATATGAACCACGAGGCGGCGCCGACCCTGGACATGCCGGAAGGCGTGGATCTGCAGGCCTATGCCCAGGCGCTGGTCGCGCGCTTCCGTAACGATGCCCTGCAGCACCGGCTGCGGCAGATCGCCATGGACGGGTCGCAGAAGCTGCCCCAGCGCTGGTTGCTGGGCGCCAGGCGACTGCTGGAGCAGGGCGGCGATCCGGCCTGCACCGCTCTCGGCGTGGCGGCCTGGATTCACTATGGTGAAGGCGAGGGCGAGGCGCTGGACGATCCCCTGCGTGCCACCCTGGCCGCCTTGCCTACGGGTGCGGCGCGGGTGGACGCCGTCCTGGCGCTGACCGAGGTCTTTCCCTCCGATCTGGCCACGCACCCCGCCTTCCGCGCCGCGGTGCAAGGGGCCCACGTGCGCATTGCCACGGCGGGCATCGAAGCTGCCATCGCCGATCTGACTGAGCAAGGAGTCTGACATGGAACACACCTGGCGCTGGTTCGGTCCGCGCGATCCCATCTCCCTCGCCGACATCCGCCAGACCGGGGCCACCGGCATCGTCACGGCGCTGCACGAGATCCCCAATGGCGAGGTCTGGCCGGTGGCCGCCATCGCCGAGCGCAAGGCGCTGATCGAGGCGGCGGGACTCTCCTGGTCGGTGGTGGAAAGCATCCCGGTCCACGAAGACATCAAGCGCGGCCTGCCGGGTCGTGAGCGCTATCTGGAGAACTATCGGCAAAGTCTGCGCAATCTGGCCCAGTGCGGCATCGACGTGGTCTGCTACAACTTCATGCCGGTGCTGGACTGGACCCGCACCCAGCTGGCGCACCGGCTGCCCGACGGCGCCTGGGCGCTGAGATTCGATCAGGATGCCTTCGTCGCCTTCGATCTCTGCATCCTCCAGCGCGACGGTGCCGAGGCCGAGTACACCGCCGAGGAGATCGAGCGCGCGCGCGGCTATCACGCCGGGCTCGACGAAGCCGGGCGCGAGGAACTGGTGCGCACCCTTATCGCCGGCCTGCCGGGCGCCGAGGAGGGCTACTCAGTGGCCGACCTGCGGGCCCTGCTGGCCACCTATGCCGGTATCGACGCCGGGCGGCTGCGCGAGCACCTGGCGGTCTTTCTCCAGGCCGTGGTGCCGGTGGCGGAGGAGGTGGGCATTCGCCTCGGGGTGCATCCGGACGATCCGCCGCGGCCGCTGCTGGGCCTGCCACGGGTGGTGTCCACCGCCGCCGACGCCCAGTGGCTGCTGGACGCGGTACCCAGCCCGGTCAACGGCCTGACCTTCTGTACCGGTTCCTATGGCGTGCGGGCCGACAACGACCTGGTGGCCATGGCCCGCCAATTCGCGCCGCGCATCCACTTCGTCCATCTGCGGGCGACCCGGCGCGAGGCGGATCCGCGCAGTTTCCACGAGGCCCATCACCTGGACGGCGACGTGGACATGGTCGGGGTGATCCGCGAACTGGTGCGCGAGGAGCGTCGCCGCGAACGCGAAGGCGGGGCGCGTCTGCCCATGCGCCCGGACCACGGTCACCAGCTGCTGGACGACCAGGGGCGGCGCACCAATCCGGGCTATTCGCTGATCGGCCGGCTCAAGGGCCTGGCGGAATTGCGCGGCGTGGAACAGGCCGTGCGGCGCCTGGAAGAGGCGCGCGGCTGATGCGGATCGGCAGCTATCAGAAATCCCCCGGGCGTGGTCCAGGCCAACCTCGAATGCTGACGTGGAGACCCCTATGGAATTGATCACCCGCAGCGGCGCCGCGGCCGCTGCCCGCGCCACCCTGCGGCTGCATCCGCAAGACGACGTGCTCATCGCCCGCCAGGCGCTGGTGCCCGGCCTGGAATTGCCGGAGGAGGGCGTGCAGGTCCGCGAACCGGTGCCCGCCGGTCACAAGGTCGCCGTACGCGCCCTGGCGGCAGGTGCGCCGGTACGCCGCTATGGCCAGATCATCGGCTTCGCCCGCGAGGCCATCGCCGCCGGCAGCCATGTGCACGTGCACAACCTGGCCATGGGCGACTTCACCCGCGAGCACGCCTTCGGCATCGAGGCCCGCGGCGCCCCGGCGCCCATCGAGCGCAGCTTTCTCGGCATCGTTCGCCCGGATGGCCGGGTGGCGACTCGCAACTACATCGGCATCCTCACCTCGGTGAATTGCTCGGCCACGGTGGCCCGGGCGGTGGCCGACCACTTCCGCCGTGATGTGCATCCCGCCGCGCTGGAGCCCTATCTCAACGTCGACGGCGTGGTCGCCCTGACCCATGGCGTCGGTTGCGGCATCGACACCCAGGGCGAGGGCATGGCAGTGTTGCGCCGCACCCTGGGCGGCTATGCCTCCCACCCCAACTTCGCTGCCGTGCTTTTCATCGGCCTGGGCTGCGAAGCCAACCAGATCCCCTCACTGCTGGCCGACCAGGGCCTCGCCGAGCATGCGGGACTGCAAACCCTCAATATCCAGGACAGCGGCGGCACCACCGCCACCGTGGCCCGCGGCATCGCCGCGGTGGAGGCGCTGCTGCCCGCAGCCAATGCGGTGCAGCGCGAACCGGTCAGTGCGCGGCATCTGATCCTGGGCCTGCAATGCGGTGGCTCGGACGGCTATTCCGGCATCAGCGCCAACCCGGCGCTGGGTCGGGCGGTGGACCTGCTGGTGGCCGCCGGGGGCACCGCCATCCTTTCGGAAACCCCGGAAATCTACGGCGCCGAACACCTGCTCACCCGGCGCGCCGCCAGCGCGGCGGTGGGCGAGCGCCTGGTGGAGCGCATCCGCTGGTGGGAAGACTACTGCGCCCGCTTCGGTGCCAGCCTGGACAACAACCCCTCGGCGGGCAACAAGGCCGGCGGCTTGACCACCATCCTGGAAAAATCCCTTGGCGCGGTGATCAAGGCCGGTTCCACCGATCTCATGGCGGTCTATGGCTACGCCGAGGCGGTGCGCAGCCGGGGCCTGGTGTTCATGGACACCCCCGGGTACGACCCGGTCTCGGCTACCGGCCAGGTGGCGGGGGGCGCCAATCTCATCGCCTTCACCACCGGCCGGGGTTCGGCCTATGGCTGCGCGCCGACGCCATCGCTCAAGATCGCCACCAACACGCGGCTGTGGGAGAGCCAGCGCGACGACATGGACGTGGATTGCGGCGGGCTGGTGGATGGCAGCGCTACCCTGGAAGAGCGCGGCGCCTTCATCTTCGAGCGGCTGCTGGCGCTGGCTTCGGGCGAGCGCAGCCGCAGCGAGCTGCATGGCTATGGGCAGAACGAATTCGTGCCCTGGCAACTGGGTGCCACGACCTGAGAAAAGCTCATTGGCGCGGGGTTCACGTCGATGTGACTCAGCTGTGGCCCATGGGCTGCACAGGTCAGTCAGGCAAGAGGCATGAAGGCGCCCCGGTCATGCTGGCCGGGGCGCCTGTCAGATCGTACGCCGCCAGGAGCCGTATCCCAGGTCAGGCGCAGGAGTGACTTCAGGCGGAGGCGTCGTCCGCGGGGGCGGCAACGGCATCGGCCGCTGCGGCCTCTGTGGGCGCGGCGGTTTCCGCCTTGGCCTTGGCCTGCTCACGGCGGGCCTGGGCGCGCTGGCGGCGTGCCTGCTGCTTGGCATAGACCGCCTGGGACGCGGTCACGGTGCCAGCCGGCTGGCCATCCAGATCCAGGCGCGGGGCGTTCTCGGTCATGGCCGCCCAGTAGCGGGTGCCGCGGCACCAGGTGGCGATCGACTGCTTGAGCTGATCACCGGTGATGCCCAGGCGTTCCAGGTGCTGCTCGGCGTCCTTCAGGATGCCTTCCTTGAGCGGCACCTTGGGTGCGGGATTGACCGGGAAGGCCAGGGGAAAGTGCTTTTGCAGACGGCGGATGCCTTCGACCACCGGATCCTGCTCGCGGGGCTTCTGCTCGCGGGGCTTGGCTTTCGGTGAAGGTCTCCGCGCCGGCCGCTCGTTGCTCTCGGTCTTTACCTGCGCTTTTTCGGCCCGCAGGCGGTCGCGTAGTTCAGCTAGTTGCTCAAAGCCCATCGTTCAGCTCACCGCTCCAAATAGAATTCACGTGCAAGGGTAACCCATGCCGGGCTTGGACCGCGCCGATCGCGGATTGGCACGCCCAAGGCTGGCGGCCCGTCATTCTAAAGGCTGGTTTGCCGCTCGTGCATCCTTGGAGGCGTCATTCCCGGCGGATGGTGTGTCCTGCTGGGCGTTTTCCAGGTCCTGTACGAGAGTCGCCGAGCGAAGGTGAGGCGAGTTGGAACGACCAAGGGAGTAACATCCCAAGCCCGCTCGAGGGGTGAACGCTCACCAAGCAAAAAGCAGAGGAAGCGCAGTGTACGTGCGGTAAAGGAGCATTTCGACCGGGCTGGCGATCCAGGGCTTTTTCAACGAAGCATCGCCAATGCGCAGGCACTCCTCGTACTGGACCTAGCCGCCTCCGGTCAGGCGCGACACCCATTGCGCCAGCCGCAGCTTGAACGGCGAATAGGGCGGCAGCAGCAGACGAACGGCCAGCAGCGGACCGGCGGCGAGCATGCTGCGCTCGTGGGAAAAGGTGCGAAAGCCGGCCTGGCCATGGGCGCTGCCGCTGCCGGAGTGATTGACGCCGCCAAAGGGCAGGTGCAGCTGGGTGTACTGCTGCATGCACAGATTGAGGCCGACGCTGCCGGAGCTGGTGCGGGCGACGACCCGCCGCTGCACCGCCCGATCGCGACTCCAGAGATAGAGCGCCAGCGGCTTGGGACCGGCGTCGATGCGCTGCAGCACCTCCTCCAGGTCGTCGTAGGCGATCACCGGCAGGAGCGGACCGAACAGCTCCTGGCTGTCCAGGGGGCTGTCGATGGCCGAGCAATCCAGCAGGGTCGGGGCGAGATAGCACCCGGCCGCGTCGTGCGCGCCGCCATGGATCAGCTGTGCACCGGCCGCCTGGGCCTGTTCCAGCAGCCCGATCAGCTGGCTGGCATGGCGTTGGTGAATGAGCCGGGCGTAGTCCGGGCTGGCCGCGGCATCGGTGCCGTAGCGCTGTACCAGCAGGACGCGACAGCGCGCCTTGAAGGCCGGCAGCAGGCGGCGGGCGACGAAGACATGGTCGGGCGCGACGCAGGACTGACCGGCATTGAGGAACTTACCCCAGAGCAGCAACTCGGCGGCGGCGTCCAGGTCGGCGCTGGCGTCGATGATCGCCGGCGACTTGCCACCCAGTTCCAGGGTCACCGAGGCCAGGTGCCGGGCGGCGGCCTGCATCACCAGGCGGCCCACGGCGGTGGAGCCGGTAAAGAAGAAGTGATCGAAGGGCAGCGCCAAGAGCGCCTGGGCGGTGCTGACGTCGCCTTCGCAAAAGGCCACAGTGTCCGGGGTGAAGGCCTCGGCCAGCAGTTCGCGCAGCACTGCGTTGACCGCCGGGGTGAACTCCGATGGCTTGAGCATCACGCTGTTGCCGGCCGCCAGCGCCGATACCAGGGGGCCGAGCAGGGTGGAGACCGGGTAGTTCCAAGGGCCGATGATCAGGCAGCGCCCGCGTGGCTGGCTGTGGATGTGCGCCGGGCAGCCGAGGGAGGTCAGGGTCGGGCGCACCCGCCGTGGCTTCATCCAGCGGCGCAGGTGGCGGCGCGCGTGCTGGATCTCTTCCAGCACCGGCATGATCTCCGACAGCTCCACCTCCACCTCGGGTTTGCCGAAGTCCTGGCGAAAGGCCGCATAGAGCGCCCCACGCCGCGCCACCAGGGCGCCATGCAGGCGCTGCAGCAGGCTCAGGCGCTCGGCGGCGCTGGAACCGCGCAGGGCCAGGGCGCGCGGTCCCTGGGCGGCGAACAGCCGCTGCAGGGTCTCGGGGTCGACCAGGGCGGGAGCGGGATCGGGGAGGGGCGCATTCATGGCAGCAGTCCGCAAGGGGGCAGGAAGGAGGCGACGCGGTGACGACGGCAGTATTCAGCCTGGGCGTTGCCAGCGCCAGCGTGGCAACGGCCGGGAGCCGGGGGCACTGAGGGCGAGCAGGGCCGCCAGCCCCAGGGCCAGCAGGGCGAGCAGGGCGCTGGTCAGGGCGGCGGGTCTGACCGCGGCGCCCTGCAACCAGAGCGACGCCAGCGCCGGGCCGGCGGCGCAGCCGAGCAATTGCAGGGAAGGCACCAGGGTGGCGACGCGGCCACTGGCGTCCAGCCGCAGCGCCAGACTGATCTGGAAGGGGGTGAGGGTCTGCCAGAGAAAGGTGAAGGTCAGGCACAGCAGCACGAAACTCAGGTGCGCCCCCGGCGCCAGGCCGTAGATCAGCGCGGCCAGGCTACCCAGCGCTAGGGTCGCCAGCGTCAGGGTGGTGGCGGCCGGCAGCCAGGCCACCAGGGCCGCGCCGGCCAGACCGCCGAGCAACTGGGCGGCGAAGCTGGCGGCGATCAGGGTCTGGGCCTCGCTGGCGTCCAGTCCGAGGGCTTCGCCATAGGGCTCCAGATAGGCCCAGAGCGCGCCAATCGCGGCCAGCTGGCAGCCGACGAAGGCCAGCAGCAGGGCCTGGGGCAGTTGCCAGCTATGGCGGACCGGCGCGCTGCCATGGACGTCCAGCGCCGCCAGCCGGCGTGGCAGGGCGGCGGTCAGCGGCAGGGCCAGGGCGGTGACGCCGGCCAGCAGCCGGAAGCCGCCGGCGCTGCCCAGGCGGGGTAGGATCCACAGCGCCAGCAGGGTGGCCAGCAGGCCCTGGCAAAAGGTCTGCAGCGCCATGAACAGGCCGGATAGCCGCTCGGCGGCGGGCTGACGCACGATCAGCGCCACCGCCGCCCAGAGCAGCAGGCCTTCGCCAAGGCCGGCGAGGGCGCGCAGGCCGAGCAGCGGCAGATCACCGCTGGCCTGGGCGCTGGCCAGATCGGCGGTGACCGCCAGCAGCGTCGCCGGCCACAGTACGGCCGGCAGCCCCAGCCGGGGACCCAACGCCTCGCCGGCGATGACCCCCAGACCCAGGGTGACGATCTCGCCCATGGCCACCAGGCCCAGGCCGTCGAGGCTGGCGCGACCGCTGGTGAACAGCTCGCCGAGCAGCAGCGGCTGCAGGCCGAGGATGAGCAGGGCCAGGGAGCCCAGCAGCAGCGCGGCTTGGACCTGGCGAGGCGGAGCGGGCGTGGTGACGGTCATGGGGTCTACCTTCGAAGAGTGGCTAGTAACCACGGCTTTCCGCCGGCAGCCGGCCCTGGCGGAAGGCCTCGGCGGCGGCGCGCTGGTCGCGCTGGAGCCGGCGGGTGGCGATCAGCACCACCCACCAGGGCAGGCAGGTGAGCGCCGCGCCGGTGGCCTGGGCCAGGGTGTAGGCCTTGGCGCATTTCTCGAACAGCTCGGCATTGAGCGCGGCGCGACTGGCGGTGGTCCCCAGGCACAGCGGCTGGCCGCCGAGCAGCTGGACGTTGCCCTGGTCCGTCAGGGCCTCCGCCAGGGCGTTGCCCCGGGTCACCGCAGGCGCCATCCGCCCCAGGTGCCGGGCCTGCTCGTCGAACAGTTGCGGCAGCTGGCCACCGAAGTCCGCCACATGCTGGCCATAGCGTCCGGCCCCCTGGATGATGGCGCCGACATCCGGTCGCGACCGGTAGACGAGCGCGTGATCCAGGGCGCCGCCGCTGCAGCGGGCCAGCTCGATCTCGAAGGGCGCGGCATTGCCCAGGGTGCCGTACCAGAGACTCGTTGCCCCCGGTATGCGCACCGACAGGGCCACGGCCGAGCGCTCGCCCTGGCGCGCCAGACGTTGCTGCAGATCCAGCCATTGCTGGCGCAGTTCGGCTTTCATGGGTGGCCTCATACCAGCTGGAAGACTCGGTCGAAACGCTCCAGGGCGTCGTCGATCACGGCGTCGGTGTCGGCCAGGCTGGTGTAGATGCGGCTGCCGGCCAGGGTGATGAGGCCATGGGCGGTATAGGCCGCGCCCATCTCTTCCATCATGTGCTTGCGCGCCTTGGCCTCGTTGCGCACTCGCAGCAGCTTGAGCGGATTGCCGGTGTCGAGCAGCAGCACGCCGGAGGTCTGCAGATGGACGATGGAGCCCAGGTTGTAGGCGACATAGGGCAGGTTGCGGCGCTGGATGATCTCCTCCAGCCCCTGGCGCAGTCGATCACCGGCGCGACCGGCCTGGCCGGCGGCGTCGAGCCGCTGGATCTCCTTGAGGGCGTAGTAGCCGGCCACGCAGCACAGCGGATTGGCCGACAGGGTGCCGCCGACGAAGGCGCGCTTCGATGAGGTGCCGATGCCGCCCACCAGCAGCTGCATGACCTCGGCCTTGCCACCCAGGGCCCCGGCCATGGGATAGCCGCCGGTCAGGCATTTGCCGAGCACGGTGAGGTCCGGCAGCACCTTAAAGTAGCCCTGAGCACCGCCCATGCCGGCGCGGAAACCGGTCACCACCTCGTCGAAGATCAGCAGGGCGCCGAAGTCGTCGCAGAGCTTGCGCACCTCGCGATTGAACTGCGGATGCACCGGGCGGGTACCGCTCTCCGGGCCGAAGGGCTCCACCAGCACCGCCGCGGTGCCGCCGCGCAGGCGATTGAGTTGCAGCCGCCGGCGCAGGGCATCGAGGTCGTTGGGCGGACTTTCCTGGGTGTGGGCGGTGGCGCCCCGGGGAATGCCGAGGGCCTCCATGCGCCCGGTGCCGGGCAGGCGCATGCCGTACACGAGTTGATCGCTCCAGCCGTGGTAGGCACCGCCGATCTTGATGAGCCAGCGGCGCCCGGTATAGGCCCGCGCCAGCCGCACCGCGGCCATGGCCGCCTCGGTGCCCGAGCCCAGCAGCCGTACTTGGTCGATGCCGGGCACGCTCTGGCACACCAGTTCGGCGAGCTTGACCTCGTATTCGTGCAGCAGGCCGGTGACCGGGCCGCACTCGGCGAGGATGCGCTGGACCTGCTCGCGCACCCCCGGATGATTGGAGCCGAGCAGGGTGGGGCCGCCGGCCTGGAGAAAGTCGATGTAGCGGTTGCCATCGACGTCGGTGAGGTGGGCGCCCTCCGCCTGGGCGACGGCCAGGGGAAAGGGATGATTGAACGCCAGGTTGTGCTGGATGCCCCCGGGAATGAAGCGCTTGGCTTCGTCCGCCAGTCGCCGCGAACCCTGGCAGCGCTCGTCGAAATAGCCCATGACCTTGGCCAGCGCCTCGCGGCGCAGCGGGCGCATGGGCTGTTTGACCAGGACGTCGAAACGGCGATAGAGCGTTTCGGTATCCGGCCAGGCGGAAATCGCCGGCGGCGTGGGCACCAGGGGCGGCGGGGTGGTAAGAGGCTGATTCATGGCGGACCTCAGGACGGGAGGGAGGCGGTGAGGGTAGTCAGCAGGCGCTGGCGCGCCAGGCTGTCGGCGGCGGAGACGCCGGGACGGTTGGCGATACGGCCGACCAGGTAGTGCTCGCAGAAGGCTTCCAGCTGCTCTAGCACCGCCAGGGTCTGGCGCGCGCTGGCGCCGTAGCAGAGCACCCCGTGGTTGCGCAGCAGGTAGGCCGGACTCTCGGCGCTCAGGGCGCGATCCAGGCGCTTGGCCAACCAGCCAGTGCCGGAGGGGGCATAGCCCACCAGCGGCAGGCGGCGGCCCAGTTCGGGCCAGCGCTCGGGATCGTCGACGGTCAGGGCCTCGCCCAGCAGGGTGCAGGCGCTGGCCAGCGGCTGATGGGTGTGCAGGCTGCAGCCCGCGGCCGGAAAGCGCCGCAGCACCCGGGCGTGCAACCCGGTTTCCACCGAGGGCGCGCGATCGCCTTCGAGCTGGTGCAGATCGGCCAGGCGCAGGATGCAGACGTCCTCGGGACCCATCTGGTAGTAGTCGAGGGCGGAAGGGGTCACCGCGATGCGTTCGGCGTCCAGGCGCAGGGCCAGATTGCCGCCGGTGGCGGCGAAGAAGCCGCGGCGTACCAGGTGCAGGCAGAGATCGACCACCTGTTCGCGCGCTTCGAGGGTATCGCTCATGGTCGGGCTCCCTGGTTGGGGTTGAGGCGGCGATAGAGCGGCGCCAGGCGCCGGCGGACTTCGAGAAAGGTGGCGTAGCTGTCGTCGTAGCGCGCCCGCGCCTGGGGGCAGGGCTGGTAGAGACGCGGCGGTCGCTGCAGCGCCGGCACGTCGCCGAAGGCCAGGGCGCCGATGCCGGCGGCGGCGATATAGGCCGAGCCCCGGGCATTGGCCTGGATGGGTGCGGCGGGCTGAGCGATCACCTGGCCGGTGACGTCGGCCATGATCTGGCACCAGAGATTGGACTGGGCGCCGCCGCCCACCGCCGTGATCCGCTCCGGTCGGCGGCCGAGGAAGCGGCCGAAGGGTTCCAGCATCCAGCGGGTGTTGAGCGCCACCCCTTCGAGAAAGGCGCGGATGATGTCTTCGCGGGTATGTTCCAGCGACAGGTTGATCAGGGCGGCGCGCAGGCTGGGATCGTCCACCGGGCTGCGCTCGCCATACAGCCAGGGGGTGTAGAGCAATCCGCGCGCGCCGGCCGGCACCCGGGCGGCGATACGGTCGAGCAAGGCATAGAGATCCGGATGCTGTTCGTCGCTGAGGAGTTCGTCCGGGTGGTAGAGCACCTTGTCGCGCAGGAAGGACAGGTTGGCGCCCGCCGCGGTCTGCAGCGCCATGGCCAGGTAGCGGCCCTTGACCGCACTGGGCACGGCGGCCATGTGGCGCAAGACATCGGACTTCTTGAAGGGCACATGGGCGCCCAGCCAGGAGGAGGTGCCGAGGTAGAGGTGCGGGGCGAAGTCTTCCACCGCCGAACCCACCGCCACCGCCGAGGTGTCCACCGAGCCGGCCACCACCGGGGTGCTGCGCGGCAGGCCGAGCTGGTCGGCCACCGCGCCGGTCAGGGTGCCGATCACCTCCGCCGAGTCCACCAGGTCGGGCAGCTTGTCGCGGTCGAAGCCCAGGGTACGGATCAGCCCTGCGTCGTATTTCACCTGGCGCGAATCCCGGTTGTCAGTGATCCAGGCGGTGCAGATGGAATCGGCGGTGGCGCAGCAGCGACCGGTCAGGCGCAGATTCATGAAGTCAAGGACATTGAGAAACTTCACCGTGCGCGCATAGCGCTCCGGCTGGTGGTCCTGCAGGTAGGCGATGTGCCCGGCGGAATCCTTGCCCGACAGTGAGGGCGCGCCGCCAGTGAGACGGATCCAGCGCCACAGCTTGAAGGGCGAGTACCCGGCCACCTTCAGCCGGCTGCCGCCGACCCGCCGCGCCACGGATTCGGCGCCGCGCATGTCCAGCCACAGCAGCGCCCGGCCCAGGGCCTGGCCCTGAGCATCCACGCATACCGTGCCCTCGGTCTGGGTCGAGCAGCACACCGCCACCACTCGCCGTCGCCGCGCCGGGTCTGCGGCCAGCAATTCGCCGGCGCCGCGCAGGAAGGCCTGCCACCAGTCTTCCGGTTCCTGTTCGGCGCTGTGACCTTCGACGTGCAAGGTGACGCCATGGAAGGTCCAGGCGACCACCTCGCCGCCGAGGGTGACCAGGGCGCTCTTGCAGCCGGAGGTGCCGAGGTCCACCACCAGCACCAGGCCGTCGAGAGCGGTGGCCTGGACCGGCGCGGGTGGCGTGGCGAAGACGTGAGGTTTCATGGGCGCCAGCTCAGAAGGGGCGGGCCACGGACAGCACCCAGCGGGCCTCGTCCGTCGCGCGCTGATGGTCGCCGTCTTCGGCGATGTAGAGTTCGCGCGCCCGGGTATGAGGGCTCAGGTAGTCCAGGCCGAAGTCGAAGCCCCAGTGGCGATGCACCAGGCCGACGCCGTAGTCGCTGAAGTTGGCCTCGGAGAAGTTGCGGATCTGCTGGTAGCCAGCGTGCAGCTTGAGGCTGGTGCGCGGCGTCAGCTCGTAGCGATAGTCCAGGTCGTAGAGCAGGCTGCCGCGGGAGTTGTGTTCGCCCTTGGCATAGCACTCCAGGCCCTTGGTGGGGTCGGGATTGAATTGCAGCTGGGCGCCGCAGACCCCGGCGGTGTTGGCGCCGCGGTAGTTTTCCGAGAGCACGTTGAGGATGCGCCCCTGCAGTGCCCCGTAGCCGATCTCCAGCACGGCGAACTGGCTGTTGTAGTCTGTGCTGCGAAAGCCATCGGGGGCGCCGGTCTCCGGATCGATGCGGCTGGGCGCCTTGAAATGGGCACCGGGAAAGAATTCCCCGGCCAGACCGACGCCGAAGTGCCAGGCCTCCGGATCGCCGAAGCGGTAGCCGCCGGCCAGCAGCACGTTGGCGCCATCGCCGTCGATGAATTGCTTCTTGCTCACGGTGCCGATTTCCGCCAGGCCGATCAGGCCGCTTTCGTGGGCGAATTCCACGGTGACCTTCGCCCCCGGCCGATTGAGCGAGTCCGAGATGCCGCGGTTGCGCACGTCCGAGAGCAGGCGCGGGGTGATGGTCAGGGCATAGCTGGCCAGGTCGTCGTCGGCCTGGACCGCGCCGCCGAGAACGCTCAGGCACAGCAGGGCCGCCGCCTGGGTGCGGTGAAGAGTCCGGTTCATGGGGTCGCTCCTTGCGGTGGCTTAGCTGCAGTGCGGGGTAGTGGGGAGGGCGCTCAGCGGGGTGAGCTGTTCGGTCTTGCCGAGCACCTCGGTGCCGACATAGGCGCGGATATTGAGGTCGTCCCCCTTGCGGCGGACGTAGCCCTTGTACTTCTTGCCATCGCGCGGATCGAAGACCCAGCCGTCGCGCCAGGTGCCGCCGTCGTCGCGAGTCATCTGGAAGACGCGCGTGCCGCAGGTGTCATGGGCATTGCCGGCGTCCTTGTCCCAGACGATGGTGCCGCACAGGGCCCTGGCGTTGTCGGCGCAGGGCGTGACCTTGACGGCGGCGCCCTGGTCGGCGGTCAGCCAGAGGCCCTGTACCGGTGCGGGATCGGCGGCCAGCGTCGGAGCAAGGGGGAGCGCCCAAAGGGCGACGGCGAGCGCGAGGGGTGTTTTCATGGCGGAGACTCCTGCTGTTTGTTGTGGTTGTGGCTGGAGGCAGTAAAGGGATCGCAGTTGCTGATATGATAGTCATCGCTACATGATAGTTATAACTATCATTTTACTGCCCATCAAGGTGTTTTTTCGTCTAGCCGAGAGCTTTTTCATGGTCGCCAAAGAGTCAGCTCCATCTTCCCGCGCCACGCCCAAGGCCCGCCCCAGCCAGCAGCGGGCAGCGGAAACCTACGAACGCATCCTGGCCGCGGCGGCGGAGGTGCTCTGTCAGGTCGGCATCGAGCGGCTGTCGACCAATCTGGTCTGCGACTGCGCGGGGCTGACCCCGCCGGCGCTCTACCGCTACTTCCCCAACAAGTACGCCCTGCTGGAGGAGCTGGGCCGGCGCCTGCTGGAAAAGCAGAATGCGCAGATAGACGGGCGGATCAATGCCGAGCTGCTGGCCGGTCCTTTGGAGCGGGTGGAAGACGTCTTGACCGGGCTTTTGCTGGATACCTACCGCGTCACCGCCGAGACCGCCGGTGGCATGTGGATCCTCAAGGCGCTGCGCGCGGTGCCCTCGCTGGAGCACGTGCGCCTGGATTCGCACCGCCGGGTGGCGGCGCAGCAGACGGCGTTGCTGGTGCTGCTGCTGCCCAACGTGCCACCGGCCGCCGTCGCCCAGGTCGCGCGGATCGTGGTCGAGCTGATCCACTCCACCGTAGAGCTGCTGTTCGACGAAGAACTGCCTGCGCAAAGCACCTGCCGCACCGTCGCCGCCATGCTCAGCGGGCACCTGGGGCGCCTGCGCGACGGCTGAGCCGTTCGCCAGCCGGGGCGAGCACCAGGTAAGGGACTCAGGTCAGAATCGGCACACATTCCGCCACTGCCGAGGTCTGTCATGGCTGACCTGGATATCGCCACCTTCATCACCGCCTGGCCCAGCCTGGGCCTGGAGCTCGCCCCGCCCTGGATGCTCACCGGTGCCTGCGAGGACCAGGTCAGGGTGCTGCTGGCGCGGCTCGGTCCCGGCTATCGCCGCCAGGGCGACAGCGCCATCCACGAGACCGCGGTGGTGGAAGCGGGTGCCGTGCTCAAGGGGCCGGTGATCATCGGCCCCGGGACCCTGGTGGCGGCGGGCGCCTATCTGCGTGGCGGTGTCCATCTGGGCGCCCACTGCGTGGTGGGCCCGGCCTGCGAGCTGAAAAGCAGCCTGCTGCTGGACGGCAGCAAGCTCGCCCACTTCAATTTCGTCGGGGATTCGCTGATCGGCAGCGGGGTGAATCTGGAGGCGGGTGCCATCGTCGCCAACTACCGCAACGAAAGCGACGGCGCGGTCATCCGCATCCGCCACGGAGAGCGGGTCATAGACACCGGGGTGGTCAAGTTCGGCGCCCTGATCGGCGACGGTTGCCGGCTGGGCGCCAATGCGGTCATCGCGCCTGGCGCCCTGCTGCCGCCGGGCACCCGGGTCGCGCGGCTGGGGCTGATCGACCAGGGCGTGCCGGACGCCACAGCGGGCGAGGCGCCATCTCAGCTGGCGAGATAGGTGGCGGTGGCTTCCAGCCGCGCATAGGCGAAGGCCAGCGCCGCCATCAGGGCGGCGTGTACCTGGGCCGCCGGCACCCGGACCCCGTTGAATTCCAGATCCAGGGTGGCGCAGGCGTCGTGGATCACGGTCACGGCGTAGCCCAGATCGGCCGCGGCGCGGACGCCGGCGTCGATGCACATATGACTCATGGCGCCCACCACCACCAACGACTCGATACCGCGCTCGTCCAGCAGTTGCTCGAGAGGGGTCTCGCGAAAGGCGTTGGGGTAGTGCTTCACCACCACCGGCTCGCCGGCCCGGGGCACGACGGCGGCCTGGATCTCGATGCCGTCGCTGCCGGGCACGAAGATCGGCGCCTCGGCGCTCAGCGATCGATGCTGCACATGGATCACCGGAATGCCCTGGTCTCGGGCGTGGGCGATGATCCGCGCGGCATTGGCGACTGCGGCCTCGATGCCACTGAGGGGCAGCTTGCCGCTGGGGAGGTATTCGTTCTGCAGATCGATGACGACGACGGCGTGCTTGCTCATGTCCAGCCTCTCGGAAGATGCTTCAGGTTTTGGGTCCGGCCATGATTGGCCAACCGCGCCTGCCGGCGAAGGGGCGTGACCGACAACTTCAGGGGCGCCAGCGACACATGCACGATCAACCGCCGATCGAACTCGGCCTGCTGCTCTATCCCGGCGTGCAACGGGCGACGGTGCACGGCCTCACCGATCTGTTCGAGATCGCCGGGCGTCTCACCGGGACCACGGAGGATGCCGAGCGCCCGCGGCTGCGCGTCAGCCACTGGCAGCTGGAGGAGGGCGAGACGCTGCCCAGGCGGGTCTACGACTCCTTGCCCGGGGCAGGCGGGGCGCCCCAGGTGCTGATCCTGCCGCCCAGCCTGGCGGAGCCGATTTCCCCGGCCGCCGCGACCCCCTATCGGGACTGGCTGCGCCACCAGCATGGCGAGGGCGTGCGCCTGGCCTCGATCTGCGCCGGCGCCTTCCTGCTGGCGGAAACCGGTCTGCTCGATGGCCGTACCGCCACCACCCACTGGCTGCATGTCGAGCGCTTCGCCGCCCGTTTCCCGGCCGTGAATCTGGACGCCGACCAGTTGCTCATCGATGGCGAAGACCTGGTCACCGCCGGTGGTCTCATGGCCTGGACCGATCTCGGTCTGCGCCTGGTCGATCGCTACCTGGGCGCCAAGCGCATGCTCGATACCGCGCGGACCCTGGTCATCGACCCGCCTGGCCGACAGCAGCGCTACTACAGCGCCTTTTCGCCGCGCCTGAGCCATGGTGACAGCGCCATCCTCGCCGTGCAGGAATGGCTGCAGGCGACCGGCGCCCAGGACATCGCCCTGGACACCCTGGCCCGCCGCGCCGGACTGGAACCGCGCACCTTTCTGCGCCGCTTTCGCCAGGCCACCGGCATGACCACCACCGCCTACGGCCAGCAACTGCGCGTCGGCCGCGCCCGGGAGTTGCTGCAGGCCAGCCGCCTGCCCCTCGAACGGGTCGCCTGGGAGGTCGGCTACAGCGATCCGGGTGCCTTCCGCAAGGTCTTCACCCGTGTCGTGGGGCTGAGTCCAGGGGACTACCGGCGACGATTCGGGGGTGCTGGATCCGGGCGGTGAAACCAGGGGGCATCACGCCACCGCGCCTGGCGTTCGCTGCAGGCGGCTCGTCTCGTTGGTTGAACCAAGCGCCCGGAAGTGCCCTCCACACCAGTAGAAACGCCAGCGAAGCGATCCCGCCGCCAAGGCCCTCGATCCCTTCGCTGCATGCTCGGCTCTTACCAGACCCCTGCAGGTATTCATGAACCAAGATCCAGACTTCAAGCTGCTGTTCGAAGCGCTTCCCCACCAGATCCTGGTGCTCACGCCCGGCCCCGACTTCATCATGGTGGCGGCCAACGAAGCGCGGCTGCGCGGCACCCAGACCCGGCGGGAAGACTGCATCGGCCGCTCGGTCTTCGACGTTTTCGGCAGCAATCCGGACGACCAGCTGGCGTTTGGGGCGGGGGTTCTGCGGGCATCGCTGGAGCGGGTCATGCGCAGCCGTGAGCCGGACCGCATGGCCATCACCCGGTACGACATTCCTCGTCCTGCCCGCGCGGGCGGGGGATTCGAAGAGCGCTACTGGAGTCCCCTGAACGTGCCGGTGCTGGATGAGCATGGCGAACTGCGCTACATCATCCATCAGACCGAAGACGTCACCGAGCAGGTGCTGGCGGAGCAGCGCTCCAGTTCCACCCTGCAGCACGCCGACGAACGCTTTCGTGCCGCCTTGCTGGCGTCGGAGGCGGGCATTTTCGACTGGTACCTCGATGACCGGCAGTTCTACTGCGATAACGTCCTGCAGCAGCTGTTCGGCTTGCCCGGCGTCCTGTCCGGTGCGCCCATCGAGGGCTTTCTCGAGCGGGTCCACGCCGCGGATCGCGCCGTGGTCCGGGCCGCGCTGAGCGAATGTCTGCAGGGCAAGGACTTCGCCGTGGAACTCCGGCTCAGCCGGGGCGCCGGAAACCAGTGGCTGCTGGGCAAGGGCCACGTCTTCAGGGATTCCGCCGGAAGGCCTTCCTACGTCACCGGCACCTGTGCGGACATCACCGCGCGCAAGCAGGCCGAGAAGGCCTTGTATGACCTCAACGAAACGCTCGAAGCCCGGGTCGCGGCGGAGGTGGCCGAGCGTTCCCGGGTGGAGGACACCCTGCACCAGGCGCAGAAGATGGAGGCGGTCGGCCAGCTCACCGGCGGCATCGCCCACGACTTCAACAACCTGCTGACCGGCGTCATCGGCAGCCTGGAGCTGATGCAGCGGCGCCGACGCAGTGGCGATGCGAGCGAGGACGAGCGCTACATCACCGCGGCGGTCACCTCGGCACAGCGAGCCGCGGCGCTCACGCAGCGGCTGCTGGCGTTTTCCCGCCGGCAGACCCTCGACCTCAAACCGCTCGAGGTCAATCCGCTGGTGGCGTCGCTGGAAGACCTGCTGCATCGCACCATCCGGGAAGACATCACCATCCACACGCACCTGGCCGCGGGTCTGTCGCTGGTGCGAATGGACGCCAACCAGCTGGAAAGCGCCATCATCAATCTGGCCATCAACGCCCGCGATGCCATGCCAGGCGGCGGGACCATTACCATTGCCACCGCCGCCGTGCAGCTCACCACGGAAGAGGGCGCTGCGCTGAACGTGGCGGAAGGCGACTACATCAGACTCACGGTGGCCGATACCGGGGTGGGGATGACGCCCGAGGTGCTGGCCAAGGTCTTCGAGCCTTTCTACACCACCAAGCCGATCGGTCAGGGGACGGGCCTCGGGCTCTCCATGGTGTATGGCTACATGCGCCAGGCCAGTGGCGCGGTACGCATTCTTTCCCGCCCGGGCGAGGGCACCCAGGTGCAGCTGTACATGCCGTGTCTGGGCGGCGAACTGGACATCCTGCCCATCGAAGAAAGCCGCAGCGCCCCCCTAGGCGTCGGCGAGGTGGTGCTGGTCGTCGAGGATGAAGCCGTGGTGCGGTCCCTGATCGTGGAAGTGCTGGGCGAACTCGGCTATCAGACCCTCGAAGCAGGGAATGCCCAGGAAGCCATGCCCTTCCTGGAAAACCCCCAGCGCATCGACCTGATGATTTCCGACGTCGGTCTGCCTGGCATGAACGGTCGCCAACTGGCGGACCTGGCCCAGGCCAATCGCCCGGAACTCAAGGTACTGCTGGCGACCGGCTACGCGGAAGGCTCGAACAGGGAGGGTTATCTCGCCGCCAATATGGAGATCATCACCAAGCCCTTCGCCATCGACGCCCTGGCCAACAAGATCAGTGGGATGCTGAATCCGGAGAATTGAGGGGATGATTTTTCTGCGGCAAGGCGGCAGTCCTGGCAGTTGATTGCCAGGGGGCCTCCACCCGCTAAAGTCCCGGCGGTATTGTTCTGGGACTGGGGCATCCGGATACGTTGTCCGCGCGTAATGCGCCTACACCAGTGGCTCCGCGATCCGCTCCAGCAATTCCGGTCCATCGTTTTTCACGCTGCCCACGGCCTTGCCGACCGGATACCAGTCGAAGGCCTCCACTGGCGTGCCTTCGACCTCGCCGATCTCGGCGGCGCGCTCCATGGACAGGTCGGGATCCAGCCATTCGCGGGCAACGGTCGGGGGCAGGACCAGGGGGCGGCGGTCATGGATATCGACCATGCCGGCATCGGAAGCGGCGGTGACGATGACGAAGCCATCATCCTCCTGGGGGGGCTGGTCGGCCGGGCGGAAGTGGCCAATGGCGGCGAAGAACAGCGGCTCGCCGGATTTCAGCCTGATGAAATAGGGCTGCTTGCGCTTCGGGTCCTCAGGATCCTTTTTCCATTCGTACCAGCCATCCGCGATCACCAGGGCGCGGCCCCGTTGCCAGAGGCCGCGAAACATCCGGCTGGTGGCCGCCGTTTCGACGCGGGCATTGATCACGGGCGGACGCCTGGCCTGGCGCGCCCAGGCGGGCTGGTAGCCCCAGAGCACCGGGTCCAGGTGCAGGCCATCCTCCTGCTGATTGAGCAGCAGCACCCGGGTGCCGGGTGCCACGTTGTAGCGGCCCAGGGCGCGCGGCTCCAGGCCGGTGCGGACGTCGGCCGCATTGGCGCCCAGGGCGTCCAGATAGTCGAGAGCGTAACGGTACTGGGCAAAGCGGCCACACATGGGCGCCTCCTGGGGCGAGGGATGAAGGCGAGTGGCGCCCTCGGCGCTGGCCTGGACGGTCCGCAAGCGGAAGTCCACTGCCCGCTGTTCGCCGAGGCAACCCGTCAGAGGCTTGGACAGTGACGTTTGGCTGAAGTACCCGCAGCGTCCGTGCCGGCCTCATCGTGAAAACGAGACAGGCGGTGGCTGATCAGGGCGAGGGCCCCTCTGCACAGATGGTGGCCAGGCGACGCCCGTAGTGAGGAAGGGCCACAGCGGTCCTGCTCGGGCGATCTTCGGGCAAGTGAGCCTGCAGGTAGGCGGAGAAAGGCTATCTCCACCCCTGGCTATCTCTGAAATTTCTTGCAAAACATTTGAACACCAGCCGGTCGTGCCTAGTCTGCCAGTAACAACAAACCTGGCGGATAAGACCCATGAAGTCCTGGCTCCTGACGAAACCCCGGTTATCCGGCTTGCTCATCCTGCTCCTCGGCATACTGCTGACCGCTGGCGGGGCCTGGCTGCTGCTGTTGGGCGGCAGTGTCTATTACCTGATCGCGGGCCTAGGCCTCTGCCTGACCGGCGGCTTGCTGATGAAGGGGCGCCGGCTGGCGCTGTGGGTGTACGGCCTCGTCTGGCTGGGCAGCGTGCTGTGGGCGCTGTGGGAGGTCGGCCCTGACGTCTGGAAGCTCGAACCCCGGCTGATGCTACCGACCCTGCTGGGGCTCTACCTGCTGTTGCCCTTCATCCGGCGGCGCCTGGACGGCAACCGCAGGGTTTCGGGGACAGGCTATGTGATCGTTCCCCTGGTCGCCGCGGCCCTGGTCGGCGGCCTGTTCTTCGCCCATCCCTATCCGCCAGACCAGGCGCTCGCGACCGTCGCGCCGGGAAGCCAGGTGACGACCAACGCTTCGGGGGTTGCCGAGGGCGACTGGAATTTCTATGGGCGCACCGCCGAAGGCGAGCGCTGGTCGCCGCTGGCGCAGATCACGCCTGACAATGTCAGCCAGTTGCAGGAAGCCTGGACCTACCGGACGGGCGATCTGCCCAGGGGTGACGAAAACAAGCATGGCTACGAATTCAACTTCGAGGCCACGCCGATCAAGGTTGGCGACACCCTCTACTTCTGCACCCCGCACCGGGAGGTCATCGCCCTCGATCCGGATACCGGCGAGCAGCGCTGGCGCTTCGACCCACGTGCCGATACCTCGAACAATGCCTACCTGGCCTGCCGCGGCGTGGCCTATTACAAGGCCCCGGAAGGAACGGCGACGGCCTGTCCGGAGCGCATCATCTCGTCGGTAGGGGATGCCCGCATCATGGCGCTCAATGCCCGTACCGGCGAGCTCTGCCAGGACTTCGGCACGGGCGGCTATGTCTCGCTGCGGCAGTACCTGGGCGAGGTGCCCAAGGGTTTTCACTTCGTGACCTCGCCACCGCTGGTGATCCACGATCGCGTGGTGCTCGGTGGCTGGATCTATGACGGCCAGAAGACCAACGAGCCCTCCGGCGCCGTGCGGGCCTTCAACCCCATCAATGGCGAGATCGTCTGGGCCTGGGATATCGGCCATCCGGACGATCCGGTGGTCCACCCGGCGCCAGACCAGACCTTCACCCGGGGCACGCCCAACGCCTGGGGCGTCTACACCGCCGATGTAGCGCGCGGGATCATCTACCTGCCCACCGGCAATGCGGTGCCCGACTACTACGGCGCCGAGCGCAGACCTTTCGACGAAAAGTATTCCAGCTCCCTGGTGGCGCTGGACGTGGACACGGGTGCGCCGCGCTGGAGTTTCCAGACCCTGCACCATGACCTCTGGGACATGGACGTACCCATAGGGCCATCGCTGGTGGACCTGCCGGACGGCAAGGGCAACAGCGTCCCCGCGCTGGTGCAGACCACCAAGCGCGGCGAACTCTTCATGCTCAATCGGGTGACCGGCGAACCCATCGCCCAGGTCGAGGAAAAACCGGCCCCCCAGGGCGGGCTGCCGGAGGAGCATGTCGCGCCGACCCAACCCTATTCGACCGGCATGCCCACCTTCGCGCCGCCGGAGATCAAGGAGTCCGACACCTGGGGCGTATCGCCCCTGGACCAGTTGCTGTGCCGGATCGAATTCCGCCAGATGAACTACAAGGGCGCCTTCACGCCCTTCGAGCTGGACAAGACGACCCTGGTGTATCCGGCGTTCGACGGGGTGATCGACTGGCATGGCGCCTCCATCGACCCGGAGCGCAAGCGCCTCTATGCCAACCTCAGCTACATCCCCTTCAAGGCCGAGGTCTATGCCCGAGCGGATGCCGAGCGCAAAGGGCTGGTGGAGCCCTGGGATGGCCAGGGCACACCGCCGCGGCCGAAGCAGTTCGCCATCAACCCGCAGTATGGCACCCCCTACGTGGTCAAGGTCGATCCCTGGCTCGGCCTGCTCGGCGCGCCCTGCAAGGCGCCGCCGTGGGGCCAGCTCGCCGCCGTCGACCTGAAATCCCGCAGCCTGGCCTGGCAATACGATGTGGGCACCACCCGGGACATGGGCCCGCTGGGTCTGCACATGGCGCCGCCTTTTCCCACGGGGATGTTCAATATCGGCGGGCAGATCAATACCCGCTCGGGGCTGATCTTCATGGGCGCCACGGCGGACAACTACCTGAGGGCCTTTTCCGCGGCGAGTGGCAAGGAGTTGTGGAAGACCCGCCTGCCCGCTGGTGGTCAGGCAACGCCCATGACCTACACCGGGCGGGATGGGCGCCAGTATGTGGTCATCGCCGCCGGCGGGCATGGCGGCCTGGGCACCAAGGCGGGGGATTACCTCAAGGCCTACGCCTTGCCTGGAAATGGCCACTAGCGCGGCGGTCATGCAGCACCATCCCCAGGACCATGGCCACGACGAAACCCTGGATCTTGGCGATGCCCAGCCCCAGGCCTGCCAGCGCGGGCCCGGGGCATAGGCCGGCCAGGCCCCAGCCGAGGCCGAAGAGCGCGGCGCCCAGCACGAGGCGACGATCGACGGGCGTGGTCGGTGGCAGGTGGAACTGGCTATCGAGCAGGGGGTGGGCTAGTCGACGCTGCAGCTGGACCGCCGGCACGGCCACCAGCAGGGCGCCGCCCAGGACGAACAGCAGGCTGGCGTCCCAGTGCCCGCTGGCGAGAGCGAGAAAGCCCAGGACCCGGGTGGGATCGAGCATGCCGGACAGGGCCAGGCCACTGCCGAAGAGCAGACCGGCGAGCAAAGCGATGACCAGCCGCCTGGAGGTCATCGCAGCAGCCCCACCAGCGTGGCAGTCGCCAGGCCCGAGGCCAGGAAGACCGCGGTCGCGGCCAGCGAGCGGCGCGAACCTCGGGCCACGCCGAGGATGCCATGACCCGAGGTGCAGCCCGAGCCCAGCCGGGTGCCGAAGCCCACCAGCAGTCCGGCCAGCAGCACTGTCGGCCAGGTCACGTTCACGGTCGGCTGAGGGAGGTCATGCAGACCGCGCATCAGCAGCGGACCCAGGACCAGGCCCAGCACGAAGACCAGACCGGTGCCCACCTGCTGTCCGCCGAGCAGCCGACCGAAGATCCCGCTGATGCCGGCGATCCGGCCGTTGACCAGCAACAGCAGACCGACCGCCACACCCAGCAGCAGTCCGCCCGCGAGGGCAGGTAGATAGGCGGCGAGCGTCATGCCGGCGTCGCCTGCGCTTGGCAGAAGATCTGGTAGAGCGCCTGCAACAGCTGGGCGGCCTTGTCTTCGGTGAGGCGGTAGAAGATCTGCCTGGCTTCGCGGCGAGTGGTGACCAGGCCGGCTTCGCGCAGCACGCCCAGTTGCTGGGACAGGGTCGGCTGATGGATATCCAGACGCGCTTCGAGTTCGCTGACCGCATACTCCCCCTCGGCCAGGGCGCAGGCCAGCAGCAGGCGGACCGGATGCGCCAGGGTCTTGAGCAGGGCCGCTACCTCCCGGGCGCGGGCCTGCATGTCCTGGGGAGAGAGGGCCGCGCCGGGGGTGGGTCGGGTAGGAGGAGTCGTCATAAACACGCCTGCACGGATTCAATATACATTTTTATATAATGTATATTGTCTTGCGGGCAAGCGTGATTTTCCAGCGGTACAGCTCCAGCGTGGTACCCGTCAGCCGATCAGCGACCGGGCGAAGTCGCGATAGCCGTGCAGCGGACGCCCGAGCATTTGCACAAGCCGCTCGCGGTCCCCAGGTTGCGGCAGCATGCCGTCGCTGACATAGCGCTCGGCCATGAGCCTCATCTCGTAGGCCATCCAGGCCGGCATGAAGCTCGCCATGTTCTGCTCGAAGCCGCGCGGATCGTCGCCGGCGTAATGGACGGGGCGACCCAGCAGCTCGCTCCAGATCGCTGCGGCGCCTGCGCCGGTGAGGGTGTCCGGGCCGACCAGGTTGAGCGTCTCGCTGGGCAGCCTGCCCGGCGCCTGATCGCGGCGGATGAGCTCGAGGGCGGCGACCTCGGCGATGTCCCGGGCGTCGACCATGGCCACGCCCTTGCTGCCGATGGGCATGGGATAGATCCCGTGCTGCAGGATGACGTCCTTGATCATGGCTTCGTTGTCGATGAAATAGGTGGGCCGCAGGATGGTGGCGCCGAAGCCCATGGCCGCGAGCATCCGTTCGCCACCGAACTTCACCGCGAAGTGCGGCACGTTGACCGCGCTGTCGGCGCCGAAGACCGAGAGGTAGACGACCCGCTCCACGCCGCTTTCCCGGGCGATGTTGAGGGTGATGAGCACCTGGGTGAATTCGTCGCCGGTCACGGCGTTGAGCAGGAAGAGGGTGGAAACGCCGCTGAAGGCGCGGCGCAGGGCGGCGAGATCCAGCAGATCTCCCTGCATGACCTCGACCGCGGCAGGAAAATCGGCGCTGGCCGGAGTGCGGGTCAGCACCCGCACCTTGGCTTCGCGCTGCACGAGTTGCTGGACGAGGTGGCGGCCTACGCGGCCGGTGGCGCCAGTGACGAGGATGGTCATGTCGGTAACTCCAGGTGGGTGATGGGTAGAGCCACCTTAAGTCGTCCCACCTCGAGCCAATAGCCGCTAGGATAGGGACGTACCGTTCCACAATCGAGACAGTCTCATGGACTTCGGTTTGCTCGTCGACTTTCAGCTCATCGCCACTCACGGCGGCATTGGCAAGGCCAGTCGCGCCAGCGGCCGACCCAAGGCCAGCCTGTCGCGACGACTGGCCGAACTGGAAGTCGTCCTGGGCGTCAGGCTGATCGAGCGCGGTGGGCGCAGCCTCGTCCTGACGCCGGCCGGTACCGACCTGGCGGCCCGGACCCTGGGGCCGCTGCGCGAATTGCAGGAGGCGCTGGCGGCGGTGCAGGAGGGAGTGGCGGTGCCGCGCGGGCGGTTGCGCATCGCGGCGCCGCTGCTGTTTTCCCAGGTGGCGCTGGGACGCCTGAGTGCGGATTTCCGGCGGCAGTATCCGGAGATCCTGATCGAGGCGGTGGCCGAGGATCGCCTGGCCGATCTGGTGGACGAGCACTTCGACCTGGCCATCCGCATCAATCCGGCGGCCGACAGCCGCCTGGTGGGGCGCTGCTTCGCCCGAGATCAAAGGGTGCTGGTGGCGGCCCCCGGCCTCGATCCTCCTCCGGGGTCCGCTGCCGAACCCGTACCGCTGCCGGCGGTGGTCATGCCCGGCCAGCGCGATGGGGAGATCTGGACGCTGGCGGAGGACGGGGCGGCTTTCCGGCCCCAGCCGGTGGTGCAGCTGACCTCGCTGCTGACCATCCGCGAGGCGGTCCTCGCCGGGGCGGGTGCGGCGCTGTTGCCCCTGTCGCTGGTGCAACGCGAGCTGGAGCAGGGCGCGCTAAGGCGCTGGGGCACCCTGGCCGGCGAGACCGAACTCTGGGTGCTGCACACCTCGCGGCGATTGCAGAGCCCCAAGGTCAGGGCCTTCGTCGACTTCCTCTGCGCGCGCTATCCGGACGGGAGCTTTCGGCTGGACTAGCGGGGTCCGCTGACCATCAGACGACAGCCTGCGTATCACCCACGGCCCTTTGTCCGGATAATGGCGGCCACTCTGTCTCCAAACCGGAATGCTGTGCATGGAAATCAAGGTCAATTTTCTCGACAACCTGAGGCTCGAGGCCAAGTTCGACGACTTCTCGGTGATCGCCGATCAGCCCATCCGCTACAAGGGTGACGGCTCGGCTCCGGGGCCCTTCGACTATTTCCTGGCGTCCTCGGCGCTCTGCGCGGCCTATTTCGTCAAGCTCTACTGCCAGACCCGCGACATCCCCACCGACAACATCCGCCTGGCGCAGAGCAACATCGTCGACCCGGAGAATCGCTACAAGCAGACCTTCAAGATCCAGGTGGAGCTGCCCGCCGACCTCTCCGACAAGGACCGCCAGGGGATCCTCAGATCCATCGATCGCTGCACGGTGAAGAAGGCGGTGCAGGCCGGCCCCGATTTCATCATCGAGGCGGTGGAAAGCCTCGACGCCGATGCCCAGGCCCTGCTGTTGCCCAGCGATACCGGCAGCCAGACCTACATCCCTGGCAAGGACCGGCCGCTGGAAGAGACCATCGCCAAGCTCTCCGGCATCCTCGCCGAGCTGGGCATGAAGGTGGAGATCGCCTCCTGGCGCAACATCGTGCCCAACGTCTGGTCGCTGCACCTGCGCGACGTGCAGTCGGCGCTGTGCTTCACCAATGGCAAGGGCGCGACCAAGGAAGCGGCCCTGGCCTCGGCGCTGGGCGAATTCATCGAGCGCCTCAACTGCAACTTCTTCTACAACGACCAGTATTGGGGCGAGGCTATCGGCCAGGCTGCCTTCGTCCACCATCCCGACGAGCGCTGGTTCCAGCCGGGGCCCAAGGATGCGCTGCCCCGGGAGATCCTCGACCGCCATTGCCGCAAGCTCTACGACCCGGAAGGCGAACTGCGCGCCTCGCACCTGCACGACACCAATTCCGGCAACGTGGCGCGCGGCATCTGCGCGTTGCCCTTCGTGCGCCAGTCCGACGGCGAGGTGGTGTACTTCCCCTCGAACCTGATCGAGAACCTCTACCTCAGCAACGGCATGAGCGCCGGCAACACCCTGGCCGAAGCCCAGGTGCAGTGCCTGTCGGAGATCTTCGAGCGGGCGGTGAAGCGCGAGATCCTCGAAGGCGAGCTGGCGTTGCCCGACGTACCCGAGGCGGTGCTGGCCCGCTATCCCGCCATCGTCGAGGGCATCCGCGGCCTGGAAGCCCAGGGCTTCCCGGTGCTGGTCAAGGACGCCTCCCTGGGTGGCGAATTCCCGGTAATGTGCGTGACCCTGATGAATCCGCGCACCGGTGGGGTGTTCGCCTCCTTCGGCGCCCATCCGCGCCTGGAGATCGCCCTGGAGCGCAGCCTCACCGAGCTGCTGCAGGGCCGCAGCTTCGAGGGCCTGAACGACCTGCCACAGCCGACCTTCGAGAGCCAGGCGTTGATGGAGCCGAACAACTTCGTCGAGCACTTCATCGATTCCAGCGGCCTGGTCTCCTGGCGCTTCTTCAGCGCCAAGGCCGACCATGAGTTCGTCGACTGGGACTTTTCCAGCGAGGGCGAAGACGCCACCGCCCAGGAGGCCGCCACCCTGTTCGGCATCCTCGCCGAGCGGGACCTGGAGGCCTACATGGCGGTGTACGAAGAGCTGGGCGCGCCGGCCTGTCGCATCCTGGTGCCCGGCTATTCGGAGATCTATCCGGTCGAGGACCTGATCTGGGACAACACCAACAAGGCCCTGCCGGTGCGCGAGGACATCCTCAACCTGCACCGCCTGGACGATGCGGCCCTGGAATCCCTGCTCGAACGCCTGGACGACACCCAGGTGGACGACTACACCCGTATCGCCACCCTGATCGGCGTGGAATTCGACGAGAACACCGTCTGGGGCCAGCTGACCCTGCTGGAACTCAAGCTGCTCATCCACCTGGCGCTGCAGCAATTCGAAGAGGCCAAGGAAGAGGTCGAGACCTTCCTCCAGTTCAACGACAACACCCTGGAGCGCGGCCTGTTCTACCAGGCGCTCAATGCGGTGCTGGAAGTGGAGATGGACGACGAACTAGAGCTGGCCGACTTCGAGGTCAACTTCCGGCGCATGTTCGGCAACGAACGGCTGGACGCCGCCCTGGGTTCGGTGTCGGGCGAGGTGCGCTTCCACGGCCTGACGCCCACCAGCCTCAAGCTGGAAGGTATCGACAAGCACCTGCGGCTGATCGACAGCTATCGCAAGCTGCACGCGGCACGGGCCCGGGCGGCCGGGATCGCGCTCTGAGGTAGCGCCCCGCCCGTAGCCGGGCGGGGCCTTCCCGGCGGTCAGCAGACCGCGATATGGGAATCCGCGCGCGGCTCGGTGCCGCCGCAGAGCACGCCGGTTTCCGGATCGCGGACGATGATCTGGCCGCGACCGAAGTCGGTGGAGTCGTGGGCGATCTCGATCTGGTGGCCGCGCCGCGCCAGACCACTGGCCAGGGCGCGGGAAGCCGCCTGTTCGATGCCGACCTTCATCTCCCCCAGCCACTGCCAGCGCGGCGCGTCCAGCGCCGCCTGGGGATTCAGGCCGAAGTCCACCAGGTTCATCACCATCTGCACATGCCCCTGGGGCTGCATGTAGCCCCCCATGACGCCAAAGGGCCCGATGGGCACGTCACCCTTGGTCAGGAAACCCGGGATGATGGTGTGGAAGGTCTGCTTGCCCGGCGCCAGCGCGTTGGAATGCGCGGCATCCAGGCTGAATTCCGAGCCGCGATTCTGCAAGCCGATGCCACTGTCGGGCAGCACCACGCCGGAGCCGAAGCCGTGGTAGGCGCTCTGGATGAAGGACACCATGTTGCCCTCGCCATCGGCGGTGGCGATGTAGACGGTGCCGCTGGCCTGGGGATCGCCGTGCAGCGGCGGCTGGGCTTGGTCGGTGATCTCGGCGCGACGGCGCTCGGCATAGGCGTCGTCCAGCAGGACGCTGGCGGCGACTCTCATGTGCTCGGGATCGGTGATGTAGTGCAGGCCGTCGGCATAGGCCTTCTTCATGGCCTCCAGCTGGCGGTGCCAGGTGAGCTGGCTGTCGCGCTGGTCGAAGTCATAGCCCTTGAGGATGTTCAGGGTCATGAGGGCGATCAGGCCCTGGCCGCTCGGCGGGATCTCCCACACCTGATAGCCGCGGTAGTCGATCTTGATCGGCTCCACCCAGCGCGGCTGGTAGCCGGCCAGGTCAGCCGCGCTCAGCTGGCCGCCGCTGGCGGCGGCATGCTCGGCCAGCCGCTGGGCGAGGGCGCCGCGGTAGAAACTCTCGCAGCGGGTCTGCGCCAATTCCTCCAGGGTGCGCGCCTGGGCCGGATTGCGAAACAGCTGGCCGGCGACGGGGGCCTTGCCGTCGATGAGAAAGGTATCGAACCAGGCCGCAAGCTCAGGCGCCTGGTCCCGGCTGGCCTGGTACTCGGCCTGGGCGATGCGCCACTGGTGGGCGACCACTGGCGAGACCGGGAAGCCATCGCGGGCCAGGGCGATGGCGGGCTCGAACAGGGTGGCGAAGGGCAGCTTGCCGAAACGCCGCGACAGCTCGGCCCAGGCCGCCGGGCAGCCCGGCACCGTGACCGGCAGCCAGCCGTGCACCGGCATACGTTCGAGGCCGGCGGCCTTGACCGTGGCGATGTCCAGGCTGGCCGGGGCATGACCGCTGGCATCCAGGCCGTGCAGCCTGTCCTTGACCCAGACCAGGGCGAAGGCGTCGCCGCCGATGGCATTGCCGGTGGGTTCCACCACGGTCAGGGCCGCGGCGGTGGCGATGGCCGCGTCGATGGCGTTGCCGCCCTGGCGCAGCATGGCGATGCCGGCCTCGGCGGCGAGCGGCTGGGAGGTGGCGACCATGCCATTGCGGGCGAAGACGCTCTGGCGTTGCGAGGCGTAAGGGTAGTCGTGGGCGGAGAAATTCAGCATGGCAGGCTCTTCGAGGTCATTGTCCGGTCTTGATGCGGGTCCACTCGCGGGTCATCAGCCGCTGGATCTGCGGGGGCAGATCGGCGGAGACGTAGAGGCGCTCGGCGATGGCCGCGCTCGGGTAGATGCCCGGGTTGTCGCGCACCTTGGCATCGAGCAGGGCGGTGGCGTCGCGGTTGGGATTGGCGTAGCCGACGTAGTCGCTGACCGGGGCGATCACCTCGGGGCGTAGCAGGTAGTCGATCAGCGCGAGGGCGCCCTGGGGATTCTTGGCGTCCTTGGGGATGGCCAGCATGTCGAACCAGAGGTTGGCGCCTTCCCTGGGAATCACGTAGCGCACGTCGCTGGCCTTGCCCGCTTCCCTGGCGCGGCTCTGGGCCTGCATGACATCGCCAGAATAGCCCATGGCCACGCAGACGTCGCCGTTGGCCAGGTCGGTGATGTACTTGCTGGAGCTGAAATAGGTCACCGAGGGCTTGAGCTGCTGCAGCAGCGCCGAGGCCTTGCGGTAGTCCTCGGGCTTCTGGCTGTTGGGGTCCAGGCCCAGGTAGTGCAGGGTCTGGGCGAAGACCTTTTGCGGCGCATCGAGCAGCGCCACCCCGCAGTCCTTGAGCCTGGCCAGATTCTCCGGCTTGAACAGCAGGTCCCAGGAATCCACCGGGGCGGCATCGCCCAGGGCGGCGCGGACCTTGGCGGCGTTGTAGCCGATGCCCACGGTGCCCCAGAGATAGGGCACGGCGTAGCGGTTGCCGGGATCGGCCGCTTCCAGGCGCTGCATGAGCCGTGGATCCAAATGCTGCCAATTAGGCAGTCGGCTGCGATCCAGCGGCTGGTAGGCGCCTGCCTTGATCTGCTTGGTGAGGAACTGGTTGGACGGCACCACCAGGTCATAGCCGGAATGGCCCGACAGTAACTTGGCTTCGAGCATCTCGTTGGTGTCGAAGACGTCGTAGCGCACCTGGACGCCGCTGGCCTGGGTGAACTGCTTGAGGGTGTCCGGACCTATGTAGTCCGACCAGTTGTAGAAGCGCACCTCGGACTCGGCGGCCTGGGCCAGGGGCGCCAGGCAGAGGGCGAGGGCGGCCAGCAGGGGACGAACGGCCATGGGGATCTCCGGTCTAGAGCACGCGACTGAGAAATTCGCGGGTGCGCGGATGGGTGGGATTGCCGAACACCTGGGCGGGCGGGCCTTCCTCGATCAATTCGCCCTGGTGCAGCACCACCACGCGATCGGCCACCTCGCGGGCGAAGCCCATCTCGTGGGTCACCACCACCATGGTCATGCCGTCCTCGGCCAGCTCCTTCATCACCTGCAGCACCTCGCCGACGGTTTCCGGGTCGAGGGCGCTGGTGGGTTCGTCGAACAGCATGGCCTGGGGCTTCATGGCCAGGGCGCGGGCGATGGCGACACGCTGCTGCTGGCCGCCGGAGAGTTGCGCCGGATAGTGGTCGGCCTTGTCGGACAGCCGTACCCGGGCGAGCAGGGCGCGCGCCTGCTCCACGGCGGCGGCGCGCGCCACGCCCAGCACCTGGATGGGCGCCTCGATGATGTTTTCCAGCACCGTCATGTGTGGGAACAGATTGAACCTCTGGAACACCATGCCGATGTCGCGGCGGCGACGGGCGATGTTGCGCTCGGAGTCCCTGACTCTCGATCCATCGGGACGCTCGCGAAAGCCCATCAGCTCGCCGTTGACGCGGATGGTGCCGCCCTGGATGTCCTCCAGGTGGTTGAGGCAGCGGATGAAGGTGGTCTTGCCCGAGCCGGAGGCGCCGATCAGCACCACCACCTCGCCACGGCGCACTTCCAGGCTCACGCCCTTGAGGATCTCCAGCTCGCCGAAGGCCTTGTGCACCTCCAGCGCCTGGATCACGGATTCTTGCGTGGTCGTCATGGCTAGCGTCCCCGTAGCTTGAAGCCCTGCAGGCTGAACAGCCGGCCGGTGGCGGTGGGTCGGTGACCGTCGGCCTTGCCGAAGCGCCGCTCAAGCCAGGCCTGGAAGAAGCCCCAGAGGGTGGTCAGGACCAGGAAGTAGATGGCCACCACCAGGTACAGCTCGAAGACGCGGAAGGTCGCCGAGGTGATCATCTGGGTGCTGAGCAGCAGCTCCTGCACCCCGATGACGCTGACCAGGGTGGTGTTCTTGAGCATCACGTTGAACTCGTTGCCGAGCGGCGGAATGATCACCCGCAGCGCCTGGGGCAGCACGATGCGGCGCATCAGCTTGGCCGGCGTCATGCCCAGGGAGCGCGCCGCCTCGTACTGGCCGCGATCCACCGCACCGATGCCGGCGCGGATGATCTCGGCCATGTAGGCGCCTTCGTTGAGGCCCAGGGCGATGATGGCCGCCTGGATGTTGCCCGGGATCACCAGGAAGCCCAGGTCCAGGTCCTCGAAGCGAAAGATGCCGCCGGCCGCCAGGGCCGTGTAGAGGAAGACGATCTGCACCAGCAGCGGCGTGCCGCGCATCAGCCAGACATAGAAGCGCACCGGGTATTGCAGCGCCCGGTAGCGCGACAGCCGTGCCAGCGCCGCCAGCAGGCCGAGCGCGCAGCCCAGCAGCATGGCGCCGATGGCGATGACGCAGGTCAGCCCGAGGCCGTAGAGGTAGACGTCGCTCGGGTGCAGCAGGTACTGCCAGAACACATCCCAGCTGAAGTTCATCGTGGCCGTCCCTTAATCGAGCTTGTCGCCTTCCAGGTGCCACTTGGCCATGAGGGTGGCGTAGCTGCCATCGGCCTTCATGTCGGCGAGGATCTGGGTGAGGGCGCTGCTGAGCTGGCTGTCGTCCTTGCGCACGCCGATCCCGGTGAGGATGCGGGCGAAGGCCGGCACGCCGGTCTCGAACTGCCCGGGCGCCACGCCCTGGTAGTAGGCGGCGGTTTCCACCGTGGTGCCGTAGGCGTCGGTCTGGCCCAGGCGCAGGGCCTGGAAGGCGTCGGTGTCGCTGTTGTAGGCCACCAGCTTCATGGGCGCCTTGCCGGCCTTCTTCAGTTCTTCGTTGTGGGCGTCGAGCAGGGTGCGGATGGTGGAGCCATTGAGCACCGCCACCTTCCTGCCGGCGAGGTCGTCCAGGGTATGGATGCCCGCCTTGTTGCCGGCCGGTACCACCACCGCCTGGCTGGAATACATGTAGTTGACGATGTCGATCACCTGACGGCGCTCGGGCTTGTCGAACAGCTGATCGATCAGCAGATCGCACTGGCCGGCCAGCAGCGCGGGGATCAGGCCGGAGAAGGGCACCACGCGCCAGTCGACCTTCTTGTCGCCGAGACGCCTGGCGATCTCGGCGCCCAGGTCGACGGTAAGGCCCTTGGGCTTCTGGGCTTCGTCGAAGAAGCCGATCGGCGGGGTATCGAGGGCGCCGCAATAGGTGATCTTGGACGCCTTGGCCAGGCGCTCGGGGATCTGGGGTGCGGCCTGGGTGAAGCCGGCAGCGAGGGTCAGGGCGAGCAGACTGCAGGAAAGCCGGTGGCGGGTCATGGTCTTCTCCGGAAGGACGGGGGTGGGCAGGGCGGATGGCTCAGCGCGGGAGCGCACTTCGGGTCTGGTCGCCCGATCGTTCGATAAAGGTCAGCAGGTCGGGCACCGTGCCCTCGATGTGCTCGCGCAACACCCGCTCGGCCTCGGCGGCATCGCCGGCGCGCAGGGCGGCGAGGATGGGCGTGTGCTCGTCGCGGGCCGACTGGGGCCGGTCGGCGTGCAGCCAGAGCTGCATGTGCGGCTCGATCAGGGCATAGAGGCCGTTGATCTGGCGCAGCAGCCGCGGCCGGCCGGCCAGGCTGCACAGGTATTCGTGGAAGGCGCGGTGCTGGGCGACCCAGGCGCCGGGCTCCTGCTCGTCGTCCAGGTCTTCCAGCAGGCGCTCCAGGCGCGTCATCTCGCGGGGGCCGACATGGGGCGTGGCCAGGCGGATGGCCAGGCCTTCGAGGGCGCTGCGCATCTCGAACACCTCGCGCATGTCGTCCAGGTCCAGGCCGCTGACCACCGCGCCGCGATGCGGCCGGAGGATCACCAGGCCTTCGGCGGCGAGGCGCTGGAAGGCGCTGCGCACCGGCATGCGACTCATGCCCAGGGTGGTGGCGATGTCCTCGGCGATCAGCCGTTCGCCATTGCGGTAGCGCCCGGCGCAGATGGCCTGCAGCAGATGGCGATAGGCCTCTTCTTCGGCGCTCAGGGCAGTGGAGCGGGACAGGGCGGAGAGCGGCATGGACTGGCTTCCTGGATTTTTGTATCCAATCTGCCAAGGCAAGGCCCATGCCAGGGAACGCAGGGCCTGCCAGCGCTGGGACGCGAGGCAGAGCGGTCCGACGCTAACGTTACCTTTTGCACCAGCCTGGGTCGCAGGTGCGGCCTCCTTGCTACCCCAGGCCCCGAAACGGGGCGGCGTCAGTCCAGCAACTGGCCATCGGCGGCGAAGAAGGGGTAGGGCCCGGGATAGTTGCCCAGCGGCAGATAGTGGGTCACCAGGGCTTCGTCCGCCCAGCGATGCAGCAGCAGGCCCGGCGGCTCCAGGCGGAAGCGCGACGGCGCCGCCGCGCGCAGGTCCAGATCGACCTGGTGCGACACGCCCGGGCAGACGCAGGCCAGGGTGCCGCCGAAGCGGCGCTGGATCAGCCGGTGCAGATGCCCGCAGAGCAGCCGCTCCACCTGGGGATGACGGCGGATCACCGCTTCCAGTTCGGCGCCGCCGGCCAGCCCGATGCGATCCATATGGCCGATGCCGACCGGGAACGGCGGGTGATGCAGCAGCACCAGGGTCGGCTGTTCGGGTGCCTGGCCGAGCTGGTCGTCGAGCCAGGCCAGTTGCCTGGCGTCGAGACGCCCGCCGTGTTCGCCGGGGATGTGGGTATCCAGGCCGATCAGCCGCAGTGGGCCGCAGTCCTGCTGCCAGTCCAGGGTGCCCTGCGCCGGCAGATAGGGGTGATCGGCGAAGGCGGCGCGCAGGGCGGCGCGGTCGTCGTGATTGCCGGGGATGACGAAGAAGGGCATGGCCAGTTCGGCCAGCGCCTCGCGCAGGGTGGCGTATTCCTCGGGGGTGCCGAAGTCCACCAGGTCGCCGGTGATGACCAGGGCGTCCGGGCGCGGTTGCAAGGCGTTGAGGCGGTCCACCGCCAGGCGCAGGGCGCCGAGGGTATCGACCACCCCGTAGGACAGCCGGCCGCCGGCCTTGATGTGCAGGTCGCTGAGCTGGGCCAGCAGGAAGGGCGCGTGCATGGGGTCTCCTAAGAAGCCAGGGTGAAGAGGGCGTCGGGGCGCACGTTCAGGTGCAGCAGGTCGCCCGGTTGCGCCTGCAGGGGCTGGGCGGTGTCCACCAGCAGCGGCTGGCCGGTGCCCACCTCCACCAGCAGCCGCGAATGGGCGCCCTGGAAGAACTGCCCGACCAGGATCCCGGTCAGGTGCGCGGGCGTCGGGCTCGGCTCCAGGTGTTCCGGACGACAGAACAGGGTGCTGGCGGCGCCGGTCCAGGGCAGCCGCCCGCCGGCGACCGCCACTTCGGCGCCGCTCTGGCCGCGGACCTCGAAGCAATTGAGCTGGCCGACGAAACCGGCGACGAAGCGACTGGCCGGGCGCTGGTAGATCTGCGTCGGGGTGCCGATCTGGGCGATGCGGCCTTCGCCCATCACCACGATGCGATCGCCCAGGGCCAGGGCTTCCTGCTGGTCATGGGTGACGTAGACGGCGGTGGTGCCGAGTTCGCGCAGCAGCGCGCCGATGTCGGCCCGCAACTGCTCGCGCAACTGGGCGTCCAGCGCCGCCAGGGGTTCGTCGAACAGCAGCACCCGGGGACGCGGTGCCAGCGCCCGGGCCAGGGCCACGCGCTGGCGCTGGCCGCCGGACAGCTGCTGGATGCGGCGGTCGGCCAGGGCTTCGAGGTGCATCATGACCAGCAGCTCGGCGACCCGGGTATCCCGCTCGGCGCGCGGCAGGCCACGAATCTTCAGGCCGTAAGCGATGTTGCCGGCCACGTCCAGGTTGGGAAACAGGGCATAGTTCTGGAACACCATGCCGACGTCGCGCCGTTCGATGGGCAGGCCGGTGACGTCGCGGTCGTCGAACAGTACCTGGCCACCGGCATCGGGCTGCTCCAGGCCGGCGATCAGCCGCAGGGTGGTGGTCTTGCCGCAGCCGGACGGGCCGAGGAACACCAGGGTCTCGCCCGGGTGGATGTCGAGGTCCAGGGGCTGCAGCACCTGGCGGCCTCCGGCAAAGGTCTTGGCGCAGTGGCGCAGGCGAACGGCGGTACCTTGGGTCATCGCAGGGCTCCACGGGAGAGGCGGGCGCTGAGAGTCTGGAGGGCGACCAGCAGCGGCACGATCAGCAAGAGGAAGATCAGGGTGTATGCGGAACCCACCTCCAGCCGCGCCGAGGCGTAGCTGTCGGCCAGGCCCACCGGCAGGGTCTTGGTCAGGGGCGTGTGCAGCATCCAGGTGAGGTTGAATTCACCCAGCGACAGGGTGATCACCATGAGGCTGCCGGCGAGGATGCCGGCGCGGGCATTGGGCACCACCACGCCGAAGAAGCGTCGCCAGGGACCGGCGCCGAGACTGGCGGCGGCTTCTTCCAGCAGCGGCAGCTGGCTGCGTCTGAGCACCGCCATCACCGGGCGGATCAGGAAGGGCAGGGTGAACAGCAGGTGACCCACCAGGATGATCGCCGAGCTGCGGCGAAAGCCGCCAAGGTGGCCGTAGGTCAGCAGCAGCGCCAGCGCCGAGGCGAAGCCGGGCATGGCCACCGGCAACACCAGCAACTCCTCGAAGGCGCGGGCGAAGCGGTTGTCCAGGCGCACCAGGGCATAGGCCGCCGGGACGCCGAGCACCACCGCGAGGACCGCCGTGCCCAGCGCCAGTTGCAGCGACAGCCAGACGGTGGGGGCGTAGGCCTGCCAGACCTGGATCACCCAGTCGAGGGTGAGGCCGCTGGCGAGGCCCTGGAAGTAGTTGCGAGTGAGGCCGGCCAGCAGCGAGAGCAGCACCGGCACCAGCAGGAAGGCCGCCACCAGCAGGGTGAACAGCAGTTGCAGCCAGAAGCGCAGGGGTCGATTCATCGCAGGTCTCCCTGGGCGCCGCCGAGGCGCCTAGCCAGCAGCAGGACCAGCCAGGTAACGAGGCCGAGCACCACCGAGAGCGCCGCGGCGACGCCGAAATTGGCGAAGTTGGTGAAGGTGTCGTAGATGGCGATGGGCGTCACCGCCAGCCGCGTGCCCAGGGTGAAGGCGGTGCCGAAGGCGCCCATGGCGGTGGCGAAGCACAGCGCGCCGCTGGACAGCAGCGCCGGGGTCAGGCCGGGGATCAGCACATCGCGCACCACGGCGAAGAGTCCGGCCCCCAGGGAGCGGGCGGCTTCTTCAAGGCTGGTGTCGAGGGTCTCGCAGGCCGCCATCACCGTGAGGATCACCCGCGGGATGGAGAAATAGAGATAGCCGAGAAACAGCCCGAACAGCGAATAGGCGAACACCCAGGGTTCATCGAACAGGCTGCGGCCGAGACCGGCGAACAGGCCCTGGCGACCACCCAGCAGGATGATCAGGAAGCCCACCACCACGCCCGGAAAGGCCAGCGGAAAGGTCAGCAGGGCCACCAGCAGGCTGCGGCCGACGAAGGCGTGGCGCGCCAGGAAGCAACCGGCGATGCCGGCCACCAGCAGGGTGGCCAGCGTGGTGACGGCGGCCAGGACCACCGTCTGGGCGAGTCCGGACAGATAGCCAGCGCTGGTCAGCACCTGCCAGTAGCCGGAGCTGCCGGCGGCGTCCGGGCGGGCGCCGAGCACCAGCAGCTGCGCCAGCGGCAGCAGCCAGAAGGCCAGCAGGAAGGCGCTCGCCGGTGCCAGGGCGACGAGCACCGGCCAGGGCAGCCGACGCGGCACCCGGCGGCGCCCGAGGGAAACGGCGAGGCCCTGCATCTCAGCGCACCTCGGCCTGGTAACGCTTGGCGAAGGCTTCCTGGACCGCCGCCATGTGACCGTAGTCGACGGTACCGGCGCGGGCATAGTCGGCGGCGGGCAGGAAGCGCGCCTTCACCTCGGCCGGCAGCGGCACGTCCCGCACCGGCCGCAGATAGGCCTGGGCCCAGAGCGCCTGACCCTTGTCCGACAGCACGTAGTCCAGCACCTTCTCGCCATTGGCGCGATGCGGCGCGCCCTTCACCAGGCTCATGGTGTAGGGCACGGTCAGGCTGCCTTCCTGGGGGATGACGAAGGCCACCGGGGCGTTGTCCTTGTAGCGGGCGCGGTAGGCGTTGAAGTCGTAGTCGACCAGGATCGGAATCTCGCCGGAGAGCAGGCGGGCATAGGCGGTCTGCTTTGGCACGATGGGATCGTTGGCGGCCAGCTTCTTGAAGAAGGCCATGGCCGGGCCGAAGTCGTCGAGGTTGCCGCCCAGGGCCTGGTTCAGCGCCACCGCGGTGACGTAGCCGACGAAGGCGCTGGACGGATCCAGGTAGCCCACCAGGCCGCGGTACTCTGGCTTGAGCAGGTCGGCCCAGCGCTGCGGCACCGGCTTGCCGCCCAGGGCCTGGGTGTTGACCATGAAACCGAGGGTGCCGGAATGGATGGCGGTCCATTCACCCTTGGGGTCCTTGAGGCCGGCCGGGACCTGGTCCCAGTGCTTGGGCTGGTAGGGCTGCAGCACCCCGGCCTTGTCGGCCTGGATGCCGAAGGTCACCCCGTAGTAGACGACGTCGGCCACCGGGGCTTCGCGTTCGGCCACCAGCTGGGCCAGCGACTGGCCGGAATTCTTGTTGTCCTGGGGGACCTTGATGCCGGTGTCGGCGGCGATGGCCTTGAGCTGGGCGCCCCAGTCGGCCCACTCCAGCGGGCAGTTGTAGCAGATGGCGGTTTCGGCGGCCTGGGCGCTGGCCAGGCCACAGGCCAGGACCATGCCGGCCAGGAGGCGACGCACGGGGAAGAGGGATTTCATCGGTAGGGCTCCTTCAAGGGGCCGGCACTGGTGCCGGGACGGACGAGGCAGGGCAGACACTGCTGGTGGGTGGCACTGCCGGCGATCAGCGCCAGCAATTCGGTGACGAGCACGGCGCCCAGGCTCTGCAAGGGCTGCATGACGCTGCACAGGCTGGGCTCGAGGCGGGCGCCCATGGCGATGCCGTCGAAGCCCACCACCGAGAGGTCGGCGGGCACGGGCACCCCGTGGCGCTGCAGTTCGGCGATGACGCTGATGGCCAGCAGATCGTTGGTGCAGAGCAGGGCGGTCGGGGCGTAGCGCTCCAGCAGCGGCGCCAGCTCCGCCCAGTCGGCGTCGGTGTGGCTGGCCAGTTCCAGGCGCGGCAGCGTCGGCAGGCCGCCGGCGGCCATGGCCTGGCAATAGCCGGCGAACCGGCGCTCGCTGCGATCCGATTGCTGGGCCGGTCCCGAGACCAGGGCGATGCGGCGGTGTCCCAGGCCGAGCAGGTGCTCGGTGGCCATGGCCATGCCCTGGCGGTTGTCCACCGCCACCGCCGCATAGGGGTGCTGGGGTTCGTGATAGGCCAGGATGAAAGGCGTCTGCTCCTGGCTCAGCTCGGCCAGCACCTCGCTGCGGTCGGCATCGGCCACTGTCAGTACCAGGCCGGCGACGCGCTGGCGCAGCAGTTCCTCCACCACCGCCGCCTCGCGCTCGGGCTGGTAGTCGGTGGTGGCGATAACCAGCGAATAGCCCTGGCTGCGCGCGGTGCGCTCCATGGCGTGCAACTGTTCGGCGAACACCGGGTTGAGCAGGCTGGGCACCACCACGCCGATCAGCCGGGTGCTCTGCTGGCGCAGCTGGCGACCCAGCAGGTTGGGGCGGAAATTGAGCCTGCGCGCGGCGTCCAGCACCCGCTGCCGGGTGCTCTCACGCACCTGCTCGGGGGTGGCGAAGGCGCGGGCCGCGGTGGCCCGGGAGACTCCCGCCTGTTGCGCTACCTGTTTCAGATCGGTCATGCCGGCCTCGTTTGAGATCGATCTCATTGGGCGCAGACAATGCCGGCGGCAGATGTCGGGACGATGACAGCGAGATGAAGCTTCTGCTCTGGCACCGGGCTCCGGTAGGTCCTCCGGCGCGCAGGGCAGCAGGCGAGGGCGGGATATACCTTGGTATAGCCAAACGTCCATCGTTTCGATGGCTGGGATGGGGTGGCGCGCCTAGATTAGCCCGGTGTCCGAACCCTGCGCGGCAGGGCCGGCCGCTCTCCCAAGGCCCCCTTCAAAGAGGTACGCCATGAAGACCCTTCCTGGCCTCTACACCCCCGCCGTGGCGCCGCGCTCGCTGCGGCAACGTCCCACCTCCCTGTGGGCCGATGCCCTTTGCCTCACCCTCGGGCTGATCGCCCTGGCGCTGATCTGGCATGGCGTTGCCGAGATGCGCGCGCCCCTGGCCGTGCTCGACGCGGATCCCATGACCCTCGACCTGGCGCGGCTGCCCGAGTACGCCCTGCGTACCACCCTGCGCATGTTCATCGCCCTGGGCGCCTCGCTGCTGTTCACCTTCGTCTTCGCCACCCTGGCGGCCAAGAGTCGCAAGGCGGAGCTGCTGATCCTGCCGGCCATCGACATCCTGCAATCGGTGCCCATCCTCGGCTTCCTGACCTTTACCGTGAGTTTCTTCCTGGGGCTCTTTCCCGGTCGCCAGCTGGGCGCCGAGTGCGCGGCCATCTTCGCCATCTTCACCAGCCAGGCCTGGAACATGGCGTTCGGCTTCTACCAGTCGCTGCGCACCGTGCCCGAGGACCTGCAGCAGGTGAGTCGCCAGTTCGGGCTGTCGCCCTGGCGCCGGTTCTTCCGCCTCGAGCTGCCGTTCGCCATCCCCGGCCTGGTGTGGAACACCATGATGTCCATGTCCGGCGGCTGGTTCTTCGTGGTGGCCTCGGAAGCCATCACCGTGGGCGACAACACTATCAACCTGCCCGGCATCGGCTCCTGGCTGGCGCTGGCCATCGCCCGGCAGGACATCGCCGCCATCGGCTGGGCGGTGCTGGCCATGGGCCTGGTAATCCTGGTCTACGACCAGCTGTTCTTCCGCCCGGTGGTGGCCTGGGCCGATCGCTTCCGCGTCGAGCAGACCGCCAGCCAGCAGGTGCCGCGCTCCTGGGTCTACGACCTGGTCCGGCGCGCGCGCCTGGGGCGCATGCTGGGTGGCTTCGGCAGCTTCTGCACCCAGCTCGCCACCCTGCGGATCCGCCGCGCCTGGCCGCACTGGCACCTGGCGCCGCAGGGCCGTGCCTGGCTGCAGCGCGGGCTGGACGTGCTCTGGTACGGCGCGCTGCTGGTGGTGCTGCCCTATGGCGTCTATGCGCTGTACCGCTTCATCGCCGCCGACGTCTACTGGGTGGAAGCGGTCGCGGTACTCGGCCTGGGCCTGCTGACCATGGCCCGGGTGCTGCTGCTGATCGCCGTCGCCAGCCTGATCTGGGTGCCCATCGGCGTCTGGATCGGCCTGCGCCCGGGCTGGTCGCAGCGCCTGCAGGCGGTGGCCCAGTTCCTCGCCGCCTTTCCGGCCAACGTGCTGTTCCCGGTGGCGGTGGTGGGCATCGTCAGCTTCCACCTCAATCCGGACATCTGGCTGTCGCCGCTGATGGTGCTGGGCACCCAGTGGTACATCCTGTTCAACGTCATCGCCGGCGCCAGCGTGCTGCCCAACGACCTGCGCGAAGCGGCCCGGCTGTTCGGCCTCAAGCGCTGGCAGTGGTGGCGGCAGCTGGCCCTGCCGGCGATCTTTCCCTACTACGTCACCGGCGCCCTGACCGCCGCGGGCGGCTCCTGGAACGCCAGCATCGTCGCCGAGGTGGTTAGCTGGGGCAATGAACGCCTGCAGGCCCATGGCCTGGGCGCCTACATCGCGCAGATGACCACCGCTGGCGACTTCCCCCGGGTCGCCCTGGGCATCGTGGTGATGTCGATCTTCGTACTCGGTTTCAACCGGCTGCTCTGGCGGCCCCTGTATGCCTACGCCGAACGGCGTCTGCGGCTCGACTAAGAGGAGAACCGCCATGAACCTGACCGCGCTGAATGCCCGTCCCCTGATCGACGTCCAGAACGTCCGCCAGCTCTATGGCAACGCCGGCGGCCCGGCCCGGGTCGTGCTGGACGACGTCTCCCTGACCCTGCACGAAAACGAGATCGTCGGCCTGCTGGGGCGCTCCGGCTCCGGCAAGTCGACCCTGCTCAGGTCCATCGCCGGGCTGCTCACCCCCAGCGGCGGCAGCGTCGATTTCCCGCCCAAGGACGACGGCCAGCGCGCCCGGGTCAGCATGGTGTTCCAGAGCTTCGCGCTGTTTCCCTGGCTGACCGTGCTGCAGAACGTCGAGATCGGCCTGGAGGCCCTGCACGTGCCGCTGGACGAGCGCCGTCGCCGCGCCCTGGCCGCCATCGACCTGATCGGCCTGGACGGCTTCGAGAGCGCCTATCCCAAGGAGCTCTCCGGCGGCATGCGCCAGCGCGTCGGCCTGGCCCGTGCCCTGGTGGTGCACCCGGACGTGCTGCTGATGGACGAACCCTTCTCGGCGCTGGACGTGCTCACCGCCGAGACCCTGCGCACCGACCTGCTCGACCTCTGGGTCGAGGGGCGCATGCCGATCCGTTCCATCCTGATGGTCACCCACAACATCGCCGAGGCGGTGCTGCTCTGCGATCGGGTGCTGATCTTTTCCAGCAATCCCGGGCGCGTCGCCAGCGAGATCCGCATCGACCTGCCGCAGCCGCGCAATCGCCACGATCCGGCCTTTCGCGAACTGGTGGAGGAGATCTATGTGCGCATGACCGGCGAGACCACGCCGGCGCCCCACGACGCAGGGGTGCCCGGCAATGGCCTGGGCATGCGGCTGCCGACGGTATCGACCAACGCCCTGGCCGGCTTGCTGGAGGCGGTCCAGGCCGCGCCCTACGACGGTCGCGCCGACCTGCCGGAACTGGCCGGCGGGCTGGGCTATGCGCTGGACGAGCTGTTTCCCCTGGCCGAGGTGCTGCAACTGCTGCGCCTGGCGGTCCTCGAAGGCGGCGACCTGCGCCTGCTGCCGGCCGGGCGCGCCTATGTCGAGGCGGGGGTGGACGTGCGCAAGCAGCTGTTCGCCCGCCAGTTGCTCAACTTCGTGCCGCTGGTGGCCCATATCCGCCGGGTGCTGGACGATCGCCAGGGCCACACGGCGCCGGCGCGGCGCTTCCGCGACGAACTGGAGGACTTCATGGACGAGGCCGACGCCGCGCGCACCCTCGGCAGCGCCATCCAGTGGGGGCGCTACGGTGAGCTCTTCGCCTATGATCAGGCGGCCGATATGTTCAGCCTGGAAAATCCGGGCTAAGAGCGACTACGAACGAGAAACTGGCCATGGATCGACGACCCTTCGCCACCACCACCCACTGGCTGCGGCTAGGGGGCCTCTGCGCCCTGGCGCTGGGCATTGCCCTGCTGGACACCTTCACCGACCGGGAGATCGCCATCGGCGTCTTCCAGGTGGTGGTGGTGCTCCTGGCGGCCGGCTTTCTGTCCGCGCGCGGGGTCACGGTCACCGCCCTGGGCTGCACGCTGCTGGTGCTCTGCAGCTATGTCGCCACCCGCAGTGGCGACCGCGAGGCAGGGCTGGTCAACTGCATCATCAGCCTGCTGGCCATCGTCGCGGTCGCCGCCCTGTCGCTGCGCCTGGAGGCCGCCAAGCGCGCCGCCGATGCGGCCCGGACACGCCTGGTCCAGGCCGGGCGCCTGAGCCAGCTGGGTGAGCTGGCCGCGTCCATCGCCCACGAGGTGAATCAGCCGCTCACCGCCATCGCCGCCAGTGGCAACGCCTGCCAGCGCTGGTTGAGCAATCAGCCGCCGCAGGTGGAGCGCGCCGTGCAGGCCGCGCAACGGGTCATCGACGACGCCCACCGCGCCAGCGCGGTGATCGCCCGGGTGCGTAGCCTGGTGCGCCAGGCGCAGGTGGCCAAGGATTGGCTCAACGTCGCCGATACCGTGGAGAAGGTGCTGGATTTCGTCCGCGCCGAATTGAACCAGCGCCAGGTCGCCGTGGAGGTGCGCCTGCAGGAGGGCCTGCCGCCGCTGCTGGCCGACGAAAGCCAGCTGCAGCAGGTCATCCTCAATCTGCTGCTCAATGCCCTGGACGCCCTCGAAGGGATACCGCCCGAGCAGCGGCGGGTGGTCATCCAGGTGGGGCAGGACACCGCCGGCGCCATCCGCCTCGGCGTGGAAGACAGCGGGCGTGGCTTGACGCCGATGGCGCGCGAGCAGATGTTCGAGGCCTTCTACACCACCAAGGCGCAGGGCATGGGCCTGGGCCTGGCGCTGAGTCGCTCCATCGTCGAAGCCCATGGCGGGCGGATCTGGGCCACCTCGCTGCCGGACGGCGGCACGGGGGTCTACTGCAGCCTGCCCAAGGATCCGCAGCCATGACCTCAGCAAGCACCACCGAGCAAAGCCCGCCCGCCCTGGTCCACCTGGTGGACGACGACGCCTCGGTGCGCGCCGCCGTGGAAGACCTGCTGGCGTCCGTGGGGCTCGATACCCGCAGCTATGTCTCGGCCGCCGACTTTCTCGAGCGGGCCCGGCTAGACGCACCGGGCTGCCTGGTGCTGGACGTGCGCATGCCCGGCATGAACGGCCTGGATCTACAGCAGGAGCTGCAGCGGCGTGGCCTGGCGCTGCCGATCATCTTCATCACCGGCCATGGCGACATCCCCATGTCGGTCAGGGCGATGAAGCAGGGCGCCCTGGAATTCCTCACCAAGCCGTTTCGCGACCAGGACCTGCTCGATGCCATCGACCAGGCACTGCGCAAGGCGCAGGAGGCCCATGCCCAGCGCCGCCAGTTGCAGGAGCTGCAGACCCGCCTCGACACCCTCAACGACGGCGAGCGGGCGGTGCTGGCGCGGGTGGTGACCGGGTTGCTCAACAAGCAGATCGCCGCCCAGCTGGGGGTCAGCGAGATCACCGTCAAGGTGCGTCGCGCCGCGCTCATGCGCAAGCTGCAGGCCGGTTCCCTGGCGGAACTGGTCAAGATGGTGGAGCGGCTGGAGGCGTCGCGCGGCTAGGCCTTTCCTGCCAGGCGTGCGGCCGCTGGACAGGCTCCGCAGCCTGGTTGTCGCGCCAATCACTTGCGCGCTAAAGAAAGGTAATAGTCAGTCGATATGGGCTTTAGAGGATCGCCTTTCGCCGATCCAAGGAGCCCGTCTTGAACCTTCGTCAGCTACGCATCGCCCCCCGCGCCATCCTCTGCTTCGGTGCGGTCACCCTGTTCGTGATGCTGCTCGGGGCCTTCGCCCTGGTCCAGCTCAAGGCCCTGCGCGCCACCGAGCAGGCGATGGAGGCCGAGTGGCTGGCGAGCGTCCAGACCACCGATGACATCCAGATCGCCTTGATGCACACCCGGCTGGAGAGCATTCGGCTGCTGGCCACTGAGGACAGCGCCGCCATGGCCATGGCAACGCGGAAGATCCAGCAGAATCGCGATCTGATGAATGCGCGCACGGCCTATTACCGCGACCATCTGATCTCCACCGCTGAAGAGCGCGCCAATTTCGACCAGGCCGCGCTGCAGATGAAAGGCTACCTGGACGGGCTGGATCGCGTCGTCACCCTGGCCGCCAGCGACCGCGCCGAGGCGCTCAAGCTGGCCAATGGCGAGCAGCGCCAACGCGCCGAAGGCTATCAGGAACAGCTGACGCGCCTGCGCGAATTCAACAGCGAAGGCGCCCGTCACGCGGGGGAGGCGGCCACTGGCATCTATGACCGCAGCGTCAGCATCGTGGTCGGCATCATGCTGCTGGCGGTGCTGGTGACCCTGCTGCTGGCCTGGCGCCTGACCCGCAGCCTGGCCCAGCCGATCGGCGACTCCCTGGCCGTGGCCAACGCCATCGCCGAGGGCGAGCTGACCGGCAGGATAGATCCGACCGGCAAGGACGAAGCCGCCGGCCTGATGCGCGCCCTGGCGCAGATGCAGGACAACCTCAAGGATACCCTCCACGGTATTTCCAACTCGTCCAGCCGTCTGAGCGAGACCGCCCGGACCATGGATACCGTCACCGACCAAGCCAGTCGCGCCCTGGCAAGTCAGAACGCCGAGATCGATCAGGCCGCCACGGCGGTCACCGAGATGAGTGCCGCGGTGGAAGAGGTGGCGCGCAACGCGGCCTCCACGTCCCAGGCCGCGCGGGAATCCAGTGCGGCGGCGGAAAACGGCAACACCAAGGTCGGCCAGGCCCTCGACGCCATGCAGCGCCTCACCCAGCAGGTGCAGTCGACCTCGGTCCAGGTTGAAGGCCTGGCCGGGCAAGCCCAGGACATCAGCCAGGTGCTCAGTGTGATCGGCTCCATCGCCGAGCAGACCAACCTGCTGGCGCTCAACGCCGCCATTGAGGCCGCCCGCGCGGGCGAGCAGGGTCGCGGTTTCGCCGTGGTCGCCGACGAGGTCCGCGCCCTGGCGCATCGCACCCAGACCTCGACCCGCGAGATCGAGCAGATGATCCAGGCGATCCAGAAGGGCTCGGCTGAAGCCGTGGATTCCATGCAGCTCAGCACCAGCCAGGCCCAGGCCACCTATGTGGTGGCCCAGGAAGCCGGTGCGGCGCTGAGCGACATCCTCCAGGCCGTACGGCTGATCGACGAGCGCAATCTGCAGATCGCCACCGCCTCCGAGGAGCAGGCCCACGTCTCCCGCGAGGTGGACCGCAACCTCATCAGCATCCGCGATCTGTCGGTGCAGACCAGCGATGGCAACCGCGAAACCGTGGGCGCCAGCGAGCAGCTGTCGGAACTGGCCGGTGAACTGCAAACGCTGGTGCGTCGCTTCAAACTGGCCTGAAGGGCAGGGCGCGTTGATGGCGGTCGCGCGCCCGCTCTTTTCATATCCGGTTACCTTTGGCCACCCTATTTCGCCGGCTCATCGGCGCGAGCCCGCCGGGCGCTTCCCCGAGTAGTGGCTTTTTGGTATCAATAGTTATTGTAATACCTATTTAATTCCGTCCATCGACACTCTCGCAGAGAAACCATGGCGCTGCCCCAATACAGCCTCAAAGTACCTGTCTCCCAATTGCAGCTGGGCATGTACGTCTGCGAACTGGATCGACCTTGGGAAGGCACGCCCTTCCTGTTCCAGGGCTTTCCCATCCAGAACGCGCACGACCTGCGCACCCTGCAGGAGACCTGCGATTTCGTCTGGGTGGATCGCCGCCAGAGCCATACGGTGACGCCGCTGTCCGCCAGCCTGTCGGCAGGCGCCCAGGCCAAGACCTATGCCGTCGACTACCGGGATGAGGTCAAGACCACCGAACCGGTGTGGCGCGAAGCCCGCGCCGTGTCGATGCGCATGCTCGACGCCGTCAAGTTCGGCAAGGAACTCGACGTCGGCGAAGTGCGCCGCGCGGTCGGCGAGTGCGTCGAGAGCGTGCTCAAGCACCCTGCGGCCACCCTCTGGCTGGCGCGCATCAAGCAGCGCGACCACTACACCGCCGAGCACTGCCTGCGCGTCTCGCTCTATGCCATCGCCCTGGGCAAGGCGCTGGGCCTGCTGCCTCTCGAACTGGAAGAACTCGGGGTGTGCGGCATGCTGCACGACGTCGGCAAGATCAAGGTGCCCGACGAGATCCTCAACAAGCCAGGCCGCCTGACCGACGAAGAATTTCGCCTCATGCAGGCCCATACCACCTACGGCTATCAGTTGCTGATGGCCAACAGCGAGGTGCCGCCGGCCGCCGTCGACGTCGCCCATACCCACCACGAGCGCATGGATGGCAAGGGCTACCCTCGCCAACTGCCGGCGCACCGCATCCCCTTCAAGGCCAGGATCATCGCCGTGGTGGACGCCTACGACGCCATCACCAGCGATCGCCCCTACAGCGAGGGCCGCTCCAGCCTGGAAGCCCTGCGCGTCCTCTTCGAAGCCCGGGGCACGCAATTCGACGAAGTCGTCGTCCTGGCCTTCATCCAGCTGATCGGCGTCTATCCGCCGGGCGAGATCGTCGAGCTGAGCACCGGCGAGGTGGGCATCATCATCGGCTTCGACGCCGGCAGCAAACTGAAGCCACGCGTGCTGATCGTGCTGGACGCCAGCAAGCAGCCGCGCCCGGAGCGGGTGCTCGACCTGGCGCGCAATCCGCTCGATGAGCAGGGCCGCCTGGTCAGCGTCCGCGAAGTGAAACCCTCGGGTGCCTATGGTATCGACATCGACGCCTACCGCGCCAAGGGACTGGTGGTGCCGGGCTGAACGGGGGAGGGGTCGCCGTCAGGGGCCGACCGTCAGAGGGTCTTCAGACCCGTCGGCGTCTCCAGGTAGGCCAGCAAGCCGGGTCTCTCCCCAGGCAGCACCGCGACGGGTCCGGAAAAGCCGATCGCCTCCAGCTGCTGCCCGAGCACCGCGGCATCGGGATGCCTGAGTTCCAGGCGCTGCAGGCGGCAGCCCTGATCGATCAGCCCAGCCGCCGGGTGCCGGGCGTCGCCCCAGTCGATCAGGCTGGGCAGGACCCCGCCCAGCGGCAGCTGCCCATCGGCATGGATCGAGATCTGCCAGGCCAGCGCGCCGCGACTCATCGACTCGATGCGGCCAAAGGGCCGCGTGAGGTGCGCATCCGCCTGCGCCAAGCCCTGGGTCCCGGCCACCCAGTGTGCCAGGCGGGGCGCGGCATCAGGTGCCAGCTCATCCAGCCCGAACCAGCGCGGTCTGGTCGGCGGCGGCGCCTCCGGGTCCGGGGCTATGACTTCCAGATAGCCGTCCCCCAGCCCGAGCAGCAGGTTGTGGGTACCCATGCGCGCATGTTGGCCGCCGGGCTGCAGCGCCACGCCGAGGCGCTCTTCGACATACCGGGCGCCCGCGGCTAGGGTCGGGGCCACGATGACCAGGTGGTCCAGGCGGGAAAGTCTCATGGGGACGGCTCCTGAGCGGCGAAGGTTTGCTGGTGGACACTCAGCTTAGCGCCCGCGACCGGGCTCGGCGCCTCAAGGCGTCCGGGCAGGCGCATCGGAACGTTGTCGGCGTCACCATCTTGAGCACGAGAAAACATCCTGAACGACGCTACATATCCGAGAGCGTCCCGTGCTTTGACCTTTCGTGCGCAGGCACCTAGGGTCAGGCAGGGCGCATTCGTCTGACGATTGTGCTCGATCGGAATACCAATTCAGGCAATGGGAGTGTCAGATGTCTTTTGCTCGTTCGGCCTTGGCCAACCGCTTTTCCGCTCTAGTGCTTACCGCCGCGACCGCCACCCTGGCGCTGCCCCTGGCCGCCGCGCCGGGGGTCGAGGGTTCCCTGTCCGCCGTGCAGGGTGATGCCCGCGTCGCCAAGGCGCTGGAAGCGCTGCGCGCCGACGATGGCCGCACCTTCACGGAACAAAAGCACATCGCCCAAATTCCCGCGCCGCCGTTCAAGGAAAAGGTGCGCGCCGAGTACTACCTCAAGCGCTTCCAGGAGCTGGGTCTCAAGGACGCCAGCATCGCCCCGGAAGGCTATGTGATCGCCACCCGCAAGGGCAGTGGCCAGGGGCCGCAGCTGGTGGTGTCGGCGCACCTGGACACGGTGTTTCCCGAGGGCACCGACCTGACCCTCAAGGAAAAGGATGGCAAGACCTACGGCCCCGGCATCGGCGATGACGCCCGGGGCCTGGCGGCGCTGCTGTCGGTGATCGACGCCCTCAACAAGAGCGGCATCGAGACGGTGGGCGACCTGGTCTTCGTCGGCACCGTGGGCGAGGAAGAGCTGGGCAACCTGCGCGGGGTGAAGGCGCTGTTCAAGGATCGCCAGGGCATCGACGGCTTCATCTCGGTGGACGGCATCGACGTGCGTCGCATCGTCAATCGCGGTACCGGCAGCCACAGATACGAGATGACCTTCAAGGGACCGGGTGGCCACAGCTTCGCCGAATTCGGTCGACCCAGCGCCATCCACGCCATGGGCCGCGCCATCGCCAAGATCGCCGAGGTCCGTCCGCCCAAGGAGCCCAAGACCACCTTTACCGTCGGCACGGTGCAGGGCGGCACCTCGGTCAACGCCATCGCCGGCGAGGCGCGCCTGACCCTGGACATGAGATCCAACGAAGAGGCCGCGCTGCTGGCCGAAGAGAAGGAGATCCTGGCCCTGGTGGAGGACGCGGTGAAGGAAGAGAACCAGCGCTGGGAGACCGACCAGATCTCGGTGGACATCAAGCTGATCGGCGATCGTCCGGCCGGGGGCACGGCAGAGGATTCGCCCATGGTGCAGACGGCGCAGCGCTCCATTGCGGCGGTCACGGGCGGCGCCAAGGTCACCCTCAGTGGCGGCAGCACCGACTCCAACACCGCCATGTCGCTGGGCATTCCGGCCATGACCATCAGCGGTGGCGGGGAGGGCGGTAGTGCCCACTCGCTGGCGGAATGGTACAAGCCGGTGGACGCCTACCAGGGCCCGCAGAACGTGCTGCTGACCAGCCTGACCCTGGTCGGCGTCAAGGGCGTCAGCGAGCCGGTGCTGCAGGCCAAAGTCAAGTAGCCCACGGCCAGCCCTGGCACCGCTCCGCACGGGAGCGGTGCCAGGGCTGGCGGCCTCATTCGCTCACCGGCTTCAGTCGCAGACAGGCCAGGGAGCTGACCAGGATCGCCAGGCCGGACAGCGTATACAGCAGGGTCGAAGGCACCAGCGGAATGAGCACGCCGGCCAGCAGCGGCCCCACGCTGGCACCCACGTCGCGCCACATGGCGTTGGAGGCCAGCGCCGGCAACCGGGCCTGACCGGGATGGCGGGTGGCGACCAGGGTCACCACCAGGGGGATCTGCAGGGCGCGCAGGATCAGCACTCCGCCGGCGCCGAGGATCAGCCAGTGAAAGCCGAAGGCGATCAGGAACAGCGCGGTCAGCGTCGAGCAGACCACCAGCATGGGCGCCGCGCCATAGCGATCCGCCGCCCGCCCACCGAGCGGGCTGAGCAGCATGTCGGACAGATAACGCAGCGCCATCAGCAGTCCGGCCACCAGCACCGCATTGCCGCCCAGCACCGCCTGGGAAAAGGCCGACAGACCAAAGATGAACAGGCCGTCCAAGGTCACCCCTTCGATAAAGGACCAGGTGACGATGCGATCCGGCCAGCGCAGGCGCCGTCCGGGCGCCGGCAATTCGTGCCCGGCGCGGGGCAGCGCCAGGGCCAGCAGCAGGCCGATCAGGCAGAGTCCGCTGCTCAGCAGCAGCACGGCGCGCGGGCCGTATTGCAGGGTCAGCCAGGCGCCCACGGACAGGGCCAGCATGGGGCCGATGGCAATCAGCGCCCGCGAGGTGCCGGTGCGTCGGGCGGCGCCGGCCGGGTCGGCGGTGGCCAGCACCTGGGTGGACAGGTTGAAGGTGGCGAAGCTCAGGCCCCAGGCCAGGCGCAGCCCCAGCAGTGCCCAGAAGCCGGAGAGATGGGCGTTGCCCAGGGCGCAGAGGGCGGCCACCGCGGAGGCCACGACCAGACTGCGGCGATCGCCAAAGCGGGCATAGAGCTGCACCACATAGCCATAGCCGACGATGCGGATCAGCCGGTTGGCGGCCAGCAGGATGCCGGCCTCGATCAGGCTGATGCCAAAGACCGGGGCGTACATGGGCAGCACGAGATAGAGCAGCACGTCGCTGGGCAGGCAGTAGGCGAGGACGATGGCCGCGCGCCGGGAGGCCTGGTCGACGGACCGGGAAGAGGTCATGCGCAAGAGATTCCTGTGGGCGAGGTGACGTCCAGCCCGGCGGTCGGCGGCTGGACAGCGGATTGCAGTGACGGCTCGGCCCTACAGGCGCCAGGCAGAGGCCGTGGCTGCAACGAGACTGTCATTATCTCTTCTTTTGCAAGAGGTGTCCGCCAGGCGAAACGGCTGAACTAACCGCGGGCGCGCGCAATCCTTTTCAGTGCGTCTTGCGCCGCGCAGTGGCTGCCCGGCCCTGCCACGTCCCGTCATGAAAAGGAGTCGTCAGTGACCGTAGCTGCCCATCATTACCACCCTGTCCGGCCCGGCCCGCTTCACGCGCTGCTGCTGGCCGGCTCCGTCCCGCTGTTCATCGGCGGCCTGCTCAGCGATATCGCCTACTACCAGACCCAGCAGATCCAGTGGGCCAACTTCGCCGCCTGGCTGATCGCCGGCGCGCTGTTGCTGTCCGGGCTGGCCCTGCTGTTCGCCCTCGGCAATCTGTTCGGCGCGCGCTTCCGTGGGCGACGGCCGGCGGCCTATTTCCTCCTGCTGCTGCTGGCCTGGGTGCTGGGGCTGGTCAATGCCTTCGAGCACGCCAAGGACGCCTGGGCGGTGATGCCTGCCGGACTGATCCTCTCGGTGATCGTATCGGTGCTGAGCCTGGTGGCGGCCTGGATCGCGCTCTCCAACCTGCGTTCGGAGGTGGTCCGATGAGCACTCCAAGAGCCTTGAGCGTTCTCGGTCTGGCCATGCTGCTGGCCGCCTGCGGCAACGAGGGTGGCGCCGACACCCAGGCCCGCGGTCCCGATCCCAAGCTGCCCGAACCCCAGCGCGGCCTGCTGCCGAGCATGAAGATCGCCGAGCCGGCGCCCTGGGGCGATCGCGTACCCACGGTGCCCCAGGGCTACACCATCACCGCCATCGCCACCGATCTGCGCATTCCGCGGCAGATGCTGGTGTTGCCCAACGGCGACATCCTGGTGGCCGAGGGCCGTGGCGGCAATGCGCCCAAGCTCAAGCCCAAGGACGTCATCGCCGGCTACATCAAGGCCCAGGGCAACACCCAGGTGAAGGGCGGCAATCGCCTGACCCTACTGCGCGACGCCGACGGCGACGGCAAGTACGAACTCAAGACGGTGTTCGCCGAGAATCTCAACGCGCCCTATGGCCTGGCGTTGGCCAACGGCCGGATCTACGTGGCCAACCAGGACGCCCTGGTCAGCTTCCCCTACCAGGACGGACAGACCCAGGCCAGCGGCGCGCCGGACAAGCTGGTCGACCTACCAGCGGCGATCAATCACCACTGGACCAAGTCCCTCGCCGCCAGCGCCGATGGTCGTTACCTCTATGTGGGGATCGGCTCCAACAGCAACGTCGGCGAGCGCGGCATGGACGTCGAGGTGGATCGCGCGGTGATCTGGCAGATCGATGCCCAGAGCGGTGCGCACAAGAACTATGCCACCGGGGTGCGCAATCCCACCGCCCTGGCCATACAGCCCGACAGCGGCCAGCTCTGGGCAGTGGCCAACGAGCGCGACGAGATCGGCCCGGACCTGGTACCGGACTACCTGACCTCCATCCGCGAAGGCGGTTTCTATGGCTGGCCCTACAGCTACTGGGGGCAGAACGTCGACACCCGCGCCCAGCCGCAGGATCCGGCCAAGGTGGCCGCCGCCATCAAGCCCGACTACAGCCTGGGCTCCCACGTCGCCGCCCTGGGCGTGACCTTTTCCACCGCGGCGGTGGGCGGGCAATTCACCGATGGCGTCTTCGTCGGCGAGCACGGCAGCTGGAACCGCGACAAGCCGGTGGGCTACCGCGTGGTCTTCGTACCCTTCCAGCAGGGCCGTCCGGCCGGCGAACCCATCGACTTCGCTACCGGGTTCTTCGGCGACGACGGCAAGACCCGCGGCCGCCCGGTCGGAGTGGCGGTGGATCAGCGCGGTGGCGTCCTCATCGCCGACGACCTGGCCAACACCGTCTGGCGCGTGACGCGTACCCAGTAAGGTGCGAGATGGATCGGCTTGCCGCGCAGTCGGGCGGCAAGCCGATCAATGCATGCGGTGCTGCAGATCGCCGAGCACCACCAGGCTGCCCACCACCATCAGCACCAGGATCAGGCTGGTGAACAAGAGCAGATAGAGGTCGTGGCGGTGCGAGCGGCCCAGGCTGATATGCAGGAAGCAGCGCAGGTGCACCAGGATCTGCAGCAGACCCAGGCCGAAGATGACCCCCAGGGTGGTGCCGCGCGGCCAGCTCGGGAAGAGCACCAGGCCGATGGGGATCAGGCTCAGCGTCACCGCCAGCAGCAGGCCGACCACGTAGCTCGTCAGCTCCCGACGATAGTCATCTCTCTTCATGGCAGTAGCCCCTGCAGGTAGACCACCGAGAGGATGGCTACCCAGACGATATCGAGAAAATGCCAGAAGAGGCCCAGCCGCATCAGCCGGGTCTTCACCGGCGTATCCAGGCCGAACACCCTGAGTTGCACCAGCATCACCACCAGCCACAGACAGCCACTGGCGACGTGCACCCCGTGCATGCCCACCAGGGCGAAGAAGGCCGAGAGAAAGGCGCTGCGCTGGGGCAGGGCGACCTTGTCCGCCATGCCGAGGAAGTCGTGCACCTCCAGGCCCAGAAAGACCAGGCCCAGGGCCAGGGTCACCAGCAGCCAGGTCACCAGCGGCCGCAGGCGGCCCTCGTGGTATTTCATGGCCAGGGACGCCAGGCCATAGGTGAAGCTGCTGGCCAGCAGCACCAGGGTCTGCAGGGTGACACTGCCGATCTCGAAGACGTTCCGGGCGACCGGGCCCCCGGCGGTGGCGTGCTGCAGCGTCGCGTAAATGGCGAACAGCAGCGCGAACACCAGGGCGTCGCTCATCAGGAAGATCCAGAACCCGAACAGCGAATACTCGGCCTCGGCGTGGGTGGCGTGATCGGTGGCGCCGACATTGAGGCCGGCGTGATTCATGTCGCGCGGACTCATGGGCCCATCTCCGCCAGGCCACGGTTGCCCGGCCCGGTTTCCTCGTCGCGGTTGACCGCTCGCGTCGCGGCGACGAGATCCAGCCAGGCCTCGTGCTCGCGCCGGATGTCTGCAGCGGAAATCAGCCGCTCGGTATCGCGCTGGAAGCTGCGGGCGATCACCGCACCCCAGGCCACCCCCAGGCCGAGCACGGCCAGCCAGCCGATGTGCCAGACCAGCCCGAAGGCGCAGGCAAAGCCTGCGGCCCCGACGATGGCAGGCACCGCGCTGTTCTTTGGCAGTTCGATGTCGGCATAGGTGCGCGGCCGGTCATAGGCCAGGCCGTGCTCCTTGAGCCAGGTAAAGGGATCGCGGTCGTTGATCGGCAGCGGCACGGCGAAGTTGTATTCCGGCGGCGGCGCGGCCACGGCCCATTCCAGGGTGCGGCCATTCCAGGGATCGCCCACCGGCACCCGGGCACTGTCGCGGTGGCGGATGCTCACCACCAACTGGATCACCAGGCTGGCCAGGGCGGCGAGCAGGATCACCGCACCCAGCTCGGCGACCCACAGCAGCGGGGCGAAATCGGGATTGTGGATCGCCTGGCTGCGCCGCGGCAGGCCGGAGACGCCCAGCACGTACAGCGGCATGAAGGCGAGCAGGAAGCCCAGGCCGAAATTCAGGGCGGCGATGCGGCCCCAGCGCTCGTCGAGGCGAAAGCCGAAGGCCTTGGGAAACCAGAAGTGATAGCCGGCCAGCATGCCGAACAGCATCCCGGGGATCAGCATGTTGTGGAAGTGAGCGACCAGGTAGACGGTGTTGTGCACCTGATAGTCCACCGGCGGTGTGGCCAGGGTGATGCCGGTAAGGCCGCCGATGACAAACAACATGATGAACATCACCGCATAGATCAGCGGCGTGGTCAGGCGGATGCGCCCGCGGAACATGGTCGCCATCCAGTCGTAGATCTTCACCCCGGTGGGGATGCCGATGAGCATGGTGGCGATGCCGAAGGCGGCATTGATCTTCGGGCTCTGGCCCATGGTGAAGAAGTGGTGCAGCCAGACGGTAAAGGACAGCACCGCGATCACCAGGGTGGCCCAGACCAGCGAGTGATAGCCATAGAGCCGCTTGGTGGAGAAGGTGGCGAAGACCTCGGAGAACACCCCGAAGGCCGGCAGGATCAGGATGTACACCTCCGGATGGCCAAACAGCCAGAAGAGGTTGATGTAGTTCATCAGGTTGCCGCCCTGGGTGTTGGTGAAGAAATGGAAGTCCAGGTAGCGGTCCAGGGCCAGCAGCAGGGTGGCCACGGTCAGCGGCGGCATGGCGAAGATCATCAGGATGCTGGTGCACAGCGCCGTCCAGCTGAACAGCGTCATATGGAACAGGCGCATGCCCGGCGTCCGCTCCTTGTAGAGGGTGACGGCAAAATTGAGGCCGGTCAGGGTGCTGCCGATGGAGCTGAGGGTCAGCGCCCAGATCCAGTAGTCGGGGCCGACGCCGGGCTGGTATTCGGCGCCGGTATAGGGCGGATAGCCGCTCCAGCCACCGGTCGAGAAGCGACCCAGCACCAGCGAGACCATCACCAGGGCTGCACCGGCCACGGTCAGCCAGAGGCTGATGGCGTTGAGCAGCGGAAAGCGCACGTCGCGGGCACCGATCTGCAGCGGCATGACGAAGTTGATCAGCCCGGTAAGGAAGGGCATGGCGACGAAGAACACCATGATGGTGCCGTGGGTGCTGAACAGCTGGCCGAAGTGCTCCGGTGGCAGATAGCCCGGGGCATCGATGGCCAGGGCCTGCTGGGTGCGCATCATCACGCCTTCCACCACGCCGCGGCTGAACATCACCAGGGCCAGCACCACATACATGACGCCGATGCGCTTGTGGTCCAGGCTGGTGAACCACTCCTGCCAGAGATAGCGCCACTTGCCGAGCCAGGTGATCACCCCGGCGGTGGCCAGGGCGCCAAGGATCACCACGCTGGCGCCGCAGGTGGCGACCAGGCTGTAGAAGGGCAGGGCGTCGTAGCCCAGGCGACCGAACAGCAGGTGCCAGAGGGCCGAGGAATCAGTCATGGGTGGCTCCCTGGAAGGTGGCACAGGCGGGTACCGGATCCTGGCGATAGCGCGCCAGCACCCAGGCGAAGAGGGCGGGTTGGGTCAGGCGCCACTCGGCGGCTTGCTCCAGGGTGCCGGGGCGGGACAGCACCTGGTAATGGGCGCAATCCAGCGCCTCGCGGGTCTGGCTGACGCCCTGGGTCCAGCTGTCGAAGTCCTGCGCATCCAGCACTCGGATCGGGAAATGCTGATCCTGGAAGCCTTCGCCGCTGTACTGGGCATTGCGGCCCTCGAACTGGCCAGGCGCGGGAATCTGCAGGTAGCGCTGGGTCTGCATGCCGGCCATGGCGTAGATCTGGCCGCCGAGGCGCGGCAACAGCAGGGATTGCATCACCGTATCGCTGGTAAGTCTGAGCTGCACCGGGCGTCCGGCTGGCAGGACCAGTTCATTGACCGTGGCGATGCCCTGTTCGGGATAGAGAAACAGCCACTTCCAGTCCAGGCCGATCACCTGGACCTCCAGCGGGGCCTGGCTGGGCGTCGGCGAGCGATAGGGATCGAGGCTGTGGGTGCGGGTCCAGACCAGCACCGCCAGGACCGCGACGATCAGCGCCGGCACACCCCAGGCGAAGACGTCCAGCAGCCAGGAGAATTCCCAGCGCGGCCGGTAGGCGGCGCGCGTGTTGCCGTGGCGATAGCGCCAGACGATCAGCGGGGTGAGCAGGATCACCGGCAGGACCACCACCAGGGCCAGGCCGATGATCCACAGCAGCAGGTCGCGTTCGCCACTGGCGGCGAGACCGGCCGGGGCGAGAAAGCCGTGCTGCAGCGGCGAACAGCCAGTGAGCGAAGCGGCCAGCAGCAGGCCAGCCAGGGACCCGACCGCCAGGCGGCGCCTCGAGGTGCTCCCCGGGCAGGGAGAAGAAGGACGCGACTTTCGCGCAAGGGACATGAGCGGACTCGACCGTAACCAGTTGTTGCAGCCAACAGACCGCCCGAGCAGGCGAGCCGTTCACTGGATACTGGCGCTTGGCCGCTCCCGCCCGGGGCGCGACCGCGTGCGAGGTGCGAGCTAGGGCTGTTCGGTCTTCCACTGGCCGAGCAGGATGGCGACGAATTTTTCCGCGGCGGGCGACAGCGAGGCGCCGCGACGCGAGACCAGGCCCAGCGTCCGGGTCACCTCTGGATCGCTGAGGGGCACGCTGACCAGGGTCGGGTGGTCGGCATCCGGCATGGCCAGACTGGGCATGGCCGAGACGCCGAGGCCGGCTTCCACCATGCCCAGGGAGGTGGACAGGTGCTGCACCTCATAGAACCACTTGGGGCGGATGCCGCGGGCGGAGAGGGCATGGTCGAGTAGCACCCGGTTGCCGCTCAGACGTCCCACGCCGATCAGCCGGTGCTCGACCAGCTCGGCCCAGCTGATCGACGGGCGCCCGGCCAGTTCGTGGTCGCGCCGGCAGGCCAACACGAATTGCTCCTGCACCAGGGGCACGAATTCGATGTCCGGGTGCTGACCGCTGAGCATGTTGATGCCGAAGTCGGCTTCGCCGCGCAGCACGGCTTCCAGTCCGTCGTTGGCGCTGAGGTCCAGCAGGCGGATGCGGATCTTGGGGTATTGCTCGTTGTACTGGCGGATCACCGAGGGCAGGAAGTAGAAGGCCGCGGTGGGGATGCAGGCCAGGGTGACCTGACCGGTCTGGCGCTCGGCCAGCTCGCGGATGCTGAGGATGGAGTCCTCGAAGTCGTCCAGCAGCCGCCGCGCCTTGGGCAGGAAATCGCGCCCGACGCTGGTGAGGCCGACGCGACGAGTGGTGCGTTCGAGCAGGGGCGTACCCAGGCCGTCTTCCAGCTTCTTGATGCGCCGGCTCAGGGCCGGCTGCGACAGGTGCAGGGCATCGGCGGCCTCGTGGAAGCTGCCCAGTTCGGCGATTTTCACGAAAGATCGAATGTCTTGCAGCTCGTAGTCCATGAACGCCCCGTTTCGGAAAGCCGGCTTTATTGATTATTCAAGTGGAATAATAACGCTGATATTTGCATTGGATAGATTTATATCCGGCTGCCAATCTTGTTCCCAGAACATCAATAACCGCTATTGATCAATAAGAGTCAGCAGTCATGCAACGTATTCCCTGCGTTCTCATGCGAGGCGGCACCTCCAAGGGCCCCTTCTTCCACGCCAGCGACCTGCCCAGCGATCCCGCCGCGCGCGACGAGATGCTGATCGACCTCATGGGTGCCGGCCACGAGCTGGAAATCGACGGCATCGGTGGCGGCAGTCCCCAGACCAGCAAGGTCGCCATCATCAGCCCGTCCAGTCATCCCGATGCCGACGTGGATTACCTCTTCGTCCAGGTGATGGTCGCCGAGCGGCGCGTAGATACCGCACCCAACTGCGGCAACATGCTCTGCGCCGTGGGGCCCTTCGCCGTGGAGCAGGGGCTGGTTGCCGCGAGAGACGGCAAGACCCTGGTGCGTATCCGCAACCTCAACACCAACAGCTTCGTCGATTCCCTGGTGCATACGCCCGGCGGCCTGGTGCGCTATGAAGGCGACACCGCCATCGACGGCGTGCCCGGCACCGCCGCGCCGGTGCAGCTGACCTTTCTCGACGCCGTGGGCAGCAAGACCGGCACGCTGTTTCCCACCGGCCAGGCCACCGACGTCTTCGACGGCGTGCCGGTGACCTGCATCGACATGGCCATGCCGATGATGATCGTCGAGGCCCGCCACCTGGGCGTGACCGGCAGCGAGCGGCCGGCCGAACTGGACGCCAACGCGGCGCTGCTGGCCCGGCTGGAAGCCCTGCGTCTGCAGGCGGGTCGGGCCATGGGCCTGGGCGATGTCAGCGGCAAGGTGATCCCCAAGCCGGTACTGATCTCCCCGCCCCAGCAGGGCGGCACCCTGCAGGTGCGCTATTTCATGCCGCACAGCTGCCACCGGGCGCTGGCCATCACCGGCTCCATCGGCCTGGCCACCGCCTGCGTCACCCCGAAGACCGTGGTAATGGCGCTGCTCGGCGAGTCGGCGCGTGACCTGACCCACGTCCGCCTGGAGCATCCCAGCGGCGGGATCGACGTGGTGCTGTCGCGCGGCGGCGCGGACGGCACTACCATCCAGGCCTCGGTCGTCCGGACCGCGCGCCGTCTGTTTTCCGGTCATGTCTATGCGCCTACCGCGCGGAGGCTCGCCGGCTAACGCGACACCCCCAACCACCAGCGCATCCGCACAACTTCAATAAATGGTGATGCCCCATGAAACTTGCCAAATCGCTGTACTTCCAGATCCTCTGCGCCGTGGTCCTCGGGGTGCTGGTCGGTCACTTCTGGGCGCAACAGGCCGTCGCGCTCAAGCCCCTGGGTGACGCCTTCATCAAGCTGATCAAGATGATGATCGCCCCGGTGGTGTTCTGCACCATCGTCACCGGCATCGCCGGCATGACCGACAAGAGCACCCTGGGCCGGTTGATGGGCAAGACGCTGCTGCTGTTCCTGGTGCTCACCGTCATCAGCCTGTTCATCGGCCTCGGCGCGGTCTATCTGTTCCAGCCCGGCGTGGGCATGAACATCGATCCCGCGACCCTGAGCACCGCCAGCATCGCCCAGTACACGGCGTCGGCGGCCAAGCTCAGCGTGGTGGACTTCTTCATGCACATCATCCCGGACACCTTCATGGGGGCGTTCAACAAGGGCGAGGTGCTGCCGGTGCTGTTCATCGCCGTGCTCTGCGGCTTCGCCCTGTCCGCCATGGGCGAGCGCGGCCGGCCGGTGCTGGACGTGCTGGAGTCGGCGTCGCAGATGGTCTTCCGCATCTTCGGCTACCTGATGCGCTTCGCCCCGGTGGGTGCCTTTGGCGCCCTGGCCTTTACCGTCGGCCAGTACGGCATCACCTCGCTGGGCTCCCTGGCCAAGCTGATCGCCACCCTCTACATCGCCTGTGCCTTCTTCGTCTTCGTGGTGCTGGGCGCACTGTGCCGCTCGCGCGGCTTCAGCCTGTGGAAGCTGTTGCGCTACTTCCGCGAGGAATTCCTGGTGGTGCTGGGCACCTCGTCCACCGAGCCGGTGCTGCCGCGCATGCTGCAGAAGCTCGAAGGCCTGGGCTGCAAGAAGGGCGTGGTCGGCCTGGTGCTGCCCACCGGCTACTCCTTCAACCTGGACGGCACCGCCATCTACCTGTCGCTGGCCGCGGTCTTCATCGCCCAGGCCTGCAACATCGACCTCACCGTCGGCCAGACCCTGACCATGCTGGCGATCATGCTGCTGTCCTCCAAGGGCGCGGCAGGGGTGACCGGCAGCGGCTTCGTCGCCCTGGCCTCGACCCTCACCGTGATCCACGACATCCCCCTGGCGGGGCTGGCGCTGCTCATCGGCATCGACCGCTTCATGTCCGAGGCCCGCGCTCTCACCAGCCTGGCCAGCAACGCCGTGGCCACCGTGGTGATCGCGCTGGGCGAGGGCGCCTGCGATCGCGACAAGCTGATGCGCGCCCTGGCCAGTGGCAAGGCCGAACCCGTGGCGCTGCCCGAGGCCGCCGAGTGGACGGCACCGGACGTTCGTCCCCACGCCTGATCGTTCCAACCCCGCTACCGCTGCAATCCCACCTCCGCGCCGTCAGCTGGCCGGAGGCGGGGATCGGCTGGCCCGCGGCCGGCCAGACCCACAACAAGAACAAGGGATATGCCTATGCTCGCGCTTCTCGGTCTGATCATGGTGGTGACCTTCACCTACCTGATCATGAGCAAACGTCTGTCGCCCATCGTGGCGCTCACCGTGGTGCCCATCGTCTTCGCCCTCATCGGTGGCTTCGCCCCCACCACCGGCAAGATGATGCTCGACGGCCTGAAGATGGTGGCGCCCTCGGCGGCGCTGCTGCTGTTCGCCATCCTCTTCTTCGGCCTGATGATCGACGCCGGGCTGTTCGATCCGCTGATCCGCAAGATCCTCAAGCGCGTCAACGGCGACCCGGTCAAGATCGCCATCGGCACCGCGCTGCTCTCGCTGCTGGTGGCCCTGGACGGCGATGGCACCACCACCTACATGATCACCTGCGCGGCCATGCTGCCGCTGTACAAGCGTATCGGCATGAATCCCATGGTGCTGGCGACCGTCTCCATGCTCTCGCTGAGCATCATGAGCGGCATGAGTCCCTGGGGCGGCCCGGCCACCCGCGCCATCGCCGCGCTGGGGCTGGACGCCACCGCCTACTTCATTCCCATGCTGCCCACGGTGATCGGCGGAGCGGCCTGGGTGGTCTTCACCGCCTACCTGCTCGGTCGCCGCGAGCGCGCGCGCATCGGCAACGTCGCCCTGGAGAGCGGCGGGGCGGCCGGCGGCAAGTGCTACATCGAGGAGATCCTCGGTGATTCGCCGACCAAGCGGCCGCGCCTGGCCTACGTCAACCTGGTGCTGGTGATCGCGGTGATGACCGCCCTGGTCATGGGCGTGATGCACGCCGCCATCCTGTTCATGATCGGCTTCGTGCTGGCGCTGATGATCAACTATCCGCAGCTGGAGTTGCAGAAGGAGCGCATCCTGGCGCACTCCGGCAATGCCATGACCGTGGTGCTGCTGGTGTTCGCCGCGGGCATCTTCGCCGGCATCTTTTCCGGCACCAAGATGGTCGATGCCCTGGCCCAGACCCTGGTCGACTGGATTCCGCCGGCCTGGGGCCACTGGTTCCCGCTGGTGGTGGCCATCACCAGCATGCCGCTGACCTTCGTGCTGTCCAACGATGCCTACTACTTCGGCGTGGTGCCCATCCTGGCCAACGCCGCCGCGGCCTACGGCATCGATCCGGTGGAGATCGCCCGCGCCTCGGTGCTGGGCCAGCCGGTGCACCTGATGAGTCCGCTGGTGGCCTCGACGCTGCTGCTGGTGGGCATGGTCGACCGCGACATCGGCGACTTCCAGAAGGCCACCGTCAAATGGGCGGTGCTGACCTCCCTGGTCATCACCGCCATCGCCCTGCTCACCGGCGCCATCTCCTTCTTCGTCTGACGCCGGCGGCCTGGTCCTTATTGCTGCGTGGGAATGGGCTTGAGACCGCTGTCCTCGATGGCCTTGGCGGCGTCTTTCGAGGCCAGGTACTGCAGCAGGGCGCGCGCGGCATCCGGGTGCGTACTCTTGCTGACCACGGCGCCGGAGTAGAGGGTCATCTTCTGCGCCTGGTCGGGGATCAGGCCGACGATGTCGATGCCCTGCACCGGCTTCAATTCGCTCAGCTGCTGAAAGCCCAGCTGCGCCTCGCCACGGGCGACGACTTCGCCCACCGGCTCGGCGGGGATCATGCGCGCCTTGGCCTTGAAGGCATCGCTCAGCTGCATGCGCGGGAAGAGGATGTGGGCTAGGTAGACGCCGCTGGCGCTGTCGGAATAGGCCACCGACTGGGCGCCTTCCAGGCTCTGCTTGAAGGCCTCCATGGTGGAGATGTCCGGCTTGGGCGCGCCCTTGCGCACCGCCATGGCGATGAAGGATTGCCCCAGGTCGACGCGGCTGTCCTTGAGCGCCTGGCCGTTGGCGACCAGCTTGTCCAGCGCCGAACCCACCATCAGCACCACGTCGGCCGGCTCGTTGCGGGCCAGGCGCTGGGGGATGGCCTGGGGCGTGTCGCCCATCGACGGCGCGGCGGCGATGTCCAGTTTCACGCCGGTGGCCTTTTCATAGGCCGGGGCGACTTCGCGAATGGCGCCCATGATGCCGCCCGAGCTCAGCACCGTGAGGGTGGTGACGGGTTGCGCGGCCAGCAGCGGCGTGGAGGCCAGCAGCAGGGCGCCAAGGGCGAGGGTGGGCAGACGTCGAAACATGGTGAGGACTCCAGGGTGAAAAGACCGACGATAGACCGCGGGCGAGGCGGAAGCGCGTTAGTCCGAATGAAGAAAAATTTAATTTACCGACCTGGTCGTTTTCCCTAGGGTGTCCGGTCCGCCAGACCGGGCGCCAGATCCAGAGGCCATCATGACCCAGGCTTTGGTCATCGAAGACGACGAGGTGACCGCCCACGCCATCGCCAGCGAATTGCGGGCGCAAGACTATCAGGTACGTTGGGAAAGCACCGGCCGCGAGGGCCTGGCCGCGGCCATCGCCGGCGGCCACGACATCATCACCCTCGACCGCATGCTGCCGGACTTCGATGGCCTGACCATCGTCAGCACCCTGCGTGGCCTCGGCATCGCCACCCCGGTGCTGATGCTCAGCGCCCTGTCCGATGTCGACGAGCGCGTACGCGGCCTGAGGTGCGGCGGTGACGACTACCTGACCAAGCCCTTTTCCCTGGTGGAGATGATGGCCCGCCTGGAAGCGCTGCTCAGGCGGCCGGGCGCGCAGTCCGCCAGTCACCAGTTGCGGGTCGGCGAGCTGACCCTGGACCTGATCGAGAACACCCTGACCCGGGCCGGCGAAGCCATCGCCCTGCTGCCCACCGAATTCAAGATCCTCACCTACCTGATGCGCAACGCCGGGCAGCTGGTGACCCGCACCATGCTCTTCGAGCAGGTCTGGGGCTATCACTTCGATCCGGGCACCAACATCATCGACGTGCACATGGGGCGGCTCAGACGCAAGATCGAGCGGGCGGGGCGGCCGCTGGTGCATACCGTTCGCGGAGCCGGCTATGTCCTCGTCGTCCCGGACTAGGCGCTGGCGCTCGGGCAGCAGCCGCCTGCTGGCACTCTATGCGCTGCTCTTCGTGGCCTGGGGAGCGGTCTTCACCGGGGTGCTCTACTGGCAGATCTCCGGTTACCTGGGCGCCGTGGCGGAGCGCACCCTGCTGCAGCGGGCGCACTACTACGGCAAGGTGGCCGATGCCGACCTGCTGGGCGAGCTGCAGGCCAGCGAGGTCTATTCCATGCCCGGCATCGACGCCTACGGCCTGTTCGAGGCCGATGGGCGCTATGTGGCCGGCAACCTGGTCAAGCTCCTGCGCAACCTGCCGGACGACGGCCGGGTGCACTACCTGCAGCGCGGGCTCAGGACCACCGACGCCCTGGACGAGACCCGCAGCAGCCATGCCTTTCTGCAGCGCCGCGCCGACGGCCGCATCCTGGTGCTGGCCCGCGACGGCGGCTCCATTTCGGCGGTGGGCGGCATCATCGGCCAGGCGCTGTTCTGGGGCCTGTCGCTGACCCTGATCCCCGGCCTGGTCGGCTGGCACCTGTTGCGGCGACGACCGCTGCGGCGCGTCGAGCGCCTGCAACGCAGCCTGGAACGGATCGTCGCCGGTCACCTGGAGGAAAGCCTGCCACTGTCGCCGCGCCACGACGAGCTGGACATGCTGGCCGATGCGGTCAATACCACCCTGGCGCAGCTGGAGCGCTCGATGCACGAGGTGAAGGGCGTCTGCGACGGCATCGCCCATGACCTGCGCACGCCACTGACGCGGCTGCGGGCGCGCCTGCACCAGCTGCAGCAACTGCCGCTGGCCGAACCTCAGGCCGAGAGCCTCGGCGAGGCGCTGGCCGAGACCGAGGCCATCATGTCGCGCTTCCAGGGCCTGCTGCGCATCTCCGAGCTGGAGGACACCCGGCGGCGCATGGCCTTCGCGCCCCTGGACCTGGCCGCGCTGCTGCGCCAGGCCCATGACTTCTACGAACCCCTGGCCCAGGAAAAGGCCCAGACCCTGAGTCTGGAACTGGGCGAGGCGCTGCCGGAGGTGCAGGGCGACGCCGAGTTGCTGTTCGAGGCGCTGGTCAATCTGCTCGACAACGCCCTCAAGTTCGCTCCCGAAGGGGGCAGGGTGCGGCTGGTGGCGCGTGGCGTCGGCCTGGCGGTGCGCATCGAGGTGATCGACGACGGCCCCGGCATTCCCGAGGCCGAGCGCGAGAGCGTGCTGCGCCGGCTCTATCGCGGCGATGCCAGTCGCCAGCAACCGGGCTATGGCCTGGGCCTGTCGCTGGTGGCGGCCATCGTGCGGTTGCATGGCTTCAGCCTGAGCATCGAGGCGGCCGAACCGGTGGGCGCGCGGGTGATCATCACCAGCGCCGGGTGAGGTGCGCCTTCCTAAATTTTTCTTCATTTTGCTTCATTTGAGACCGGGGCAGGGCTCTCCCAGGATGGCGGGCCCCTCCTGCCACACCGGATCTGCCGCTCGTGAAACACCCCTTGCTACTGGGCCTCGCCGCCCTGGGTCTCGCCTGGCTCGGCCAGGTCGAGGCCGCGCCCGCCGCTGCGCCCGCCGCCACCGTGCTGATTCCTTCGCCACCCCAGCTCTCGGCCAAGGCCTGGGTGCTGATGGACGCCACCACCGGCCAGGTGATCGCCGAAGAGAATGCCCACGAGCACCTGCCGCCGGCCAGCCTGACCAAGCTGATGACCGTCTATGTGGCGACCCGCGACATCCAGGCCGGCCAGCTCAAGGCCGACGACCCGGTCACCGTCAGCGAGCACGCCTGGCGCACCGAAGGCTCGCGGATGTTTCTCGATCCGCGCAGCCAGGTGTCGGTCCACGATCTCCTGCAGGGCATCGTCATCGACTCGGGCAACGACGCCAGCGTGGCCCTGGCCGAGCACATCGCCGGCAGCAACGAGAGCTTCGCCAGTCTGATGAACGCCACCGCGCAGCGCCTGGGCCTGCACGACAGTCACTTCATGAATCCCACCGGGCTGCCCGACCCCGAGCACTTTTCCTCGCCCTACGACATGGCGCTGCTGGCCCGCGCCATCATCCAGGACGAGTCGGCCTACTACGAGCTCTATGCCAGGAAGTACTTCACCTGGAATGGCATCCGCCAGCCCAATCGCAACCTGCTGCTCTGGCGCGACCACACCGTGGACGGCCTCAAGACCGGGCATACCGAGGCGGCTGGCTATTGCATGGTGACCTCGGCGCTGCGCGACGGACGCCGACTGATCACCGCGGTGTTCGGCTCCAACTCCATCAACAACCGCGCGGCGGACACCCAGAAGCTGCTGACCTATGGCTATCGCTTCTTCGACAACCTGAGCCTCGACAAGGCCGGCGTCGCCCTGGGCACCCCGGCGATCTGGGAGGGCGAGCAGGCGACCCTGCCGGTGGGCGTGACCGAGGACGTGGTGCTGACCCGCCCCAAGGGCCAGCAACCGCCCGAGCGCCGGCTGGTACTGAACGAGCCGCTGGTGGCGCCCATCGCCCAGGGCGCGGTGGTCGGCCGCCTGGAGCTGGTGGAGGGCGACCGCGTCCTGCAGACCCGCCCGCTGGTGGCCCTGGAGGCGGCGGCGCAGGGCGGCTGGTGGTCGCGTTGGCCGGAGCACCTCTACCGGCTGGTGCTGCACTGGTTCGGCCGGGTCTGACCCGCGCGGGCGGCCTCAGGTCGCCTGCTGCAGGTGCTCGCGCAGAAAGGCATTCATCCTTTCCAGGGTCCAGCGCACGCCTGGCAGCACCCCGAGCATCTCGATGAAGCCATGGATCATGCCCGGCAACTCGTGGTACTCCACGGCGTTGCCGGCGCCGATCAGCGCCTGGGCATAGAGGCGGGCATCGTCGCGCAAGGCGTCGCATTCGGCGCCGAAGATCAGCGCCGGCGGCAGGTTGGCGTGGGAGGGGGCATAGAGCGGCGAGACGCGCGGATCGCGGGTGTCCACGTCCTGGAGATACATCCCGGAGAAGTAATCCATCATCGGCCGGGTCAGCGGCGGGACCTGGGCGTTCTCGATGCGCGAGGGGTGATTCCAGGCCTCGGGCGTGTTGTCGACGCCGGGGTAGATTAGCACCTGGGCCTTGAGCCTGAGCGGTCCTTCGCGCAGGTGCAGCGCGGCCATGGCCGCCAGGCCGCCGCCGGCGCTGTCGCCGGCCACGGCGACGCGGTCGAGATCGAGATTCAAGGCGCTGCCGGCCTGGGCCAGCCAGTGCAGGGCGGCCAGCACATCGTCGGGGCTCGCCGGTGCCGGATGCTCGGGGGCGAGGGCATAGTGCACCGCCAGCACCGCGAAGCCGGTGCCCAGGGCGATCTGGCGGCAGAGCGAATCATGGCTGTCCAGGTCGCCGATCACCCAGCCACCGCCGTGCAGATAGACCACCAGCGGGCGCGGTCGATCGTCTTCCGCATAGGGGCGGTAGAGGCGCAGCGGGATGGGGCCGAGCGGACCGGGAGCGCTGAGCGCGTCCACCCGCGTCACCGGCGCCGGCGGCAGGCCGAGGGTGCGATTCAGCTGCACATAGGCGGCGCGCGCCTGCGCCGGGGTGAGGCTGTCCAGCGGCGGCTGCGGGTGGGCGGCCAGCCGCGCCAGCAGGCCGGCAACCTCGGGACTGAGGCGCGCGAAGACGTCGGGCATGGGGCTTCTCCTGTGGTCCCGGGCGCCAGGATGGACGCCGGGTCGCCGCCAGCCTCGCCGCAGGCTTGGGGCGGGTCTATCGATCAGATGAACGATGGCGGCGGCTGTTGGACCTCGGCTAGCCCGCGGCCGTTGCGCGGGCGCGCCCGTGGCTGAGGGTGGCCTATCCTGCATCTGAACGATAGGCGCGCCGCTGCGGTACGGTAGACTCGGACCCAAGCCAGGCCTCGTCAGGGGGCCGGCATCCTACCCAAACAATCAAAACAATGGGGGTAGCATGGATCAGTCAGCCGTCGTTTCCTGCAGTGTGCCCAGCGACGTGGTCGCACGCTTCAGCCAGGTCGTCCTGGCGTTGCAAGCCCGCCTGCGGGGCGGGGCCATCACCGAATTCCATGCCCAGGCCCTGGCGCAGCTGCAGCGCCTGGTCGCCTTCGACAAGGCCTGGTGGGGCAACTCCGCCTGGCGCGACGGCGTCCCCGTGGCGCACAGCACCTTTCTGCTGGGGCTGCCCGGCAGCTATACCCGCGAATGGGATGCCCTCAAGGCCGACGACCGCACCCTCGGCGACCTGCACCTGGTGCAGGGACGCTGCCAGGTGTTCGACTGCCGCGACCTGACGGCCTCGCCGAGTCTGGCGGCCCTGGGGCAGCGGTATGGCCTGGCCCATGGCCTGCGCATCGTGCTCACCGACGACCAGACCCGCCTGGGCGTGCACCTCACGCTGTTCCGCGAAGATCCCACCACCCCCTTCACCGCCCTGGAATGCCAGCTGGTGGAATGGCTGATGCCGCACCTGCTGCATGCCGAGCGCGAGAGTTGCCTGCGCACCCTGGCGACCCTGAGAGACAGCCAGGGCAGCTTCGACGAACTGGCCCTGGCGGTGTGCGATCGCTATGGCGTGCTGCTGTCCATGGAGCCCGGCTTCGCCGCCCTGCTGGCGGGGGAGTGGGAGGGCTGGCAGGGCAATCGGCTGCCGCCCGCCTGCGATCCCCAGGGCACCTACCAGGGCCGTACCCTGCAGCTCGATGCCCAGCCGCTGGGCGATCTGCTGCTGCTCAAGGCGCGCCGGCGCAGTTCGGCGGAACGCCTCAGTGCCCGCGAGCTGGAAGTGGCCCAGTGCTTCGCCCTCGGCCAGACCTACAAGGAAGTCGCCCGCAACCTGGGCATGGCGCCGGCCACGGTCCGCCATCACCTGAGGCGCATCTACGAGAAGCTCGGCGTCAACCGCAAGGCGCAGATCGCGCAACAGGTCGCCGCCGCGCCGGACTGATCTCCCCCTGATCCCTATGCCAAGACCGGGCGCCTCGCGTGCCCGGTGAGGCCTCGCTCGCCCGCTCGAAAGCCCTGAGGAATCCCGCCATGCCGTCTCTGCCCGGAATGCTGACCCGCGCCGCCGTCCTGTCACTCGCGGCGCTGGCCGCCACCACCCACGCCACCGAGAAGGGCATGCCGACCACCGCCGCCGGGGTGCAGGACTTCGGCGCCGGCTTCATGCCGCCGTCGACCCCGGTCGGTACGGTCGGCATGCGCTTCAGCGACTACCAGGCGCGGGTGATCAAGGACAGCCATGGCCGGGACGATGGCAACGATTTCAACATCAACGTCCTGGCCATCGGCCTGGCCTATCTGCGCATGACCGATCAGCAGCTGTTCGGCGCGCGCTACGGCTTCGGCGCGGTCTCGGTGTTCTTTCGCATGGATGCGGACCTCGGTATCAACGCCGGCGGGCAGCGGGTGTTCAGCGACAGCGCCGAGCTGTTCCGCCCGGCCGACCTGCAGCTGATCCCGCTGATCCTCGCCTGGGAGCCGGCGCCCGGCGTGGGCATCAACACCCAGCTGTCGATCCAGGCGCCCACCGGCGACTACGACAAGAATCGCCTGGTCAGTCCCGGGACCAACCACTGGACGGTCTCGCCGATCTTCAATGCCAGCTACATCAGCCCCAGCGGGCTGGAGCTGTCGTCCAGCTTCCAGGTCGACATCAATGCGCGCAACTCGGCCACCGACTACCGCAGCGGGGTGGAGTATCGCCACGAATTCGCCGTGGGCCAGCACGTCGGTCCCTGGACGGCGGGGCTGGGCGGCTACTATTACCGCCAGCTCAGCGACGACGACGCCCCCGGCCTGACCCGTGGCAACCGCGCCCGCACCCTGGCGCTGGGGCCGGCGCTCAGCTACTTCGACCCCGCCTCTGGGCTGCCGGCCATCTGGCTGCACGCCTACAAGGAATTCGAGACGCGCAACCGGGCGGAAGGCTATACGGTGGCGCTGAAGATCGGCGCCAGCTTCTAGCGGGGTGGACTAGCCGCCCATCATCTCGCGCACCCGCGCCGCCAGGGTGTCCACGGCGAAGGGCTTGGTCAGGATCTCCATGCCGGGGTCCAGGTGGCCGTTGCCGATGGCGGCGTTCTCAGCATAGCCGGTGATGAACAGGGTCTTGAGCCCCGGGCGTGACTGGCGCCCCGCATCGGCCATCTGCCGGCCGTTCATGCCACCGGGCAGACCGACATCGGTGATCAGCAGATCCAAGTGCACATCGGACTGCAGGATCTTCAGGCCGGTGAGGCTGTCGGCGGCTTCGATCACCGCGTAGCCGAGGTCTTCGAGGATATCCACCACCAGCATCCGCACCGTTGGCTCGTCGTCGACGATGAGCACCGTCTCGCCCTGGGCGCTGCCGGCCATGTCCAGGCGCGTGGCCAGGTCTTCGTCGGCCGGCGCCTCGCCTAGGTAACGCGGCAGATAGATGCACAGGGTGGTGCCCTGGCCGACTTCGGAGTAGAGCCGCACCTGGCCGCCCGACTGGCGCGCGAAGCCATAGATCATCGACAGGCCCAGGCCGGTGCCCTGGCCGATGGGCTTGGTGGTGAAGAAGGGCTCGAACACCCGGGCCGCCACCTCGGGCGGGATGCCGACCCCGGTATCGGTCACGCACAGCGACAGGTACTGGCCTTCCGGCAGATCCTGGGCGCGGGCGGTCTCGCGATCCATCCAGCGATTGGCGGTCTCGATGGTGATGCGGCCGCCGTCGGGCATGGCGTCGCGGGCATTGATGCACAGGTTGAGCAGCGAATTTTCCAGCTGGCTGGGATCCACCAGGGCGGGCCAGAGGCCGGCGGCACCGACCGTCTCGACCTGGATGCTCGGACCCACGGTGCGCTGGATGAGGTCGGTGAGGCCATCGATCAGCTGGTTGACGTCCACCGGTCGTGGCGCCAGGGTCTGACGCCGGGAAAAGGCCAGCAGCCGGTGGGTGAGGGCGGCGGCGCGCTTGGCCGCGCCCTGGGCGGCCACCAGGTAGCGATCGAGTTCGCGCAGCCGACCCTGGGCGATGCGCGTCTCCATCAGTTCCAGCGCGCCGGAGATACCGGCCAGCAGGTTGTTGAAGTCGTGGGCGAGGCCGCCGGTGAGCTGGCCGACGGCTTCCATCTTCTGCGACTGGCGCAGCTTTTCCTCGGCCTGCATCAATTCGGCCGAGCGTTCGGCCACGCGCACCTCCAGGGTGTCGTTGAGGGCGCGGAGGGCGGCCAGGGCCTTGTCGCGCTCGGCCTCGATGGCGCGGCGCTCCTCGACGTCGATGAGCACGCCGGGAAAGCGCAGCGGCGTCCCGTCGGCGGCATGGTCGACCCGGCCGTTGGCCTCGATCCAGTAGTAGTGGCCGTCGGCGCGGCGCACCCGGTACTGATGGGCGAAGGATCCGGCCTGGGCGATCACCACCTCGATGGCCCGGGCGAGGCCCTCCTTGTCATCGGGATGGACGTTGGTGACCACCTGCGCCAGGCTCAGGCCCTCGCGGCCCAGCTGCGCATCGAGGCCGAAGACCGTGGCGAAGGCTTCGTCCACGGTGAATCTGTCGGTCGGCAGGTCCCAGTGCCAGGTGCCGATGATGGCGCCCGCGGAAAGCGCCAGCTGCACCCGCTCGATGTTCTCCCGGGCCAGGGCCTCGCTGACGCGCAGCCGTTCCTCGGCGTTGCGCCGCTCGGTCACGTCGCTGAAGAGGATGGCGATCTGGCGCTCGTCCGGGTCGCCGACCCGCACGGCGCGCACGTCGAACCAGCGTTCGAAGGTGTTGGCGTAGTTCTCGAAGGTGGCCGGTTCGCCGGTCTTGGCCACATGGCCATAGGTGTCGAACCAGAACTGCTCCAGGTTGGGGGCGAACTCGGTCACCCACTTGCCGCGCAGATTGACCCCGGCCTGGCGTTCGAAGGCCGGATTGGCCTCCAGGAAGCGGTAGTCGATGGGTTTGTCGTCGGCATCGAATTTAACCTGGACGATGGCGAAGGCCGAGCCGATGGTCTCGATGATGGCGCGAAAGCGCTCTTCGCTCTTGCGCAGGGCGGTTTCCGCCGTCTGCAGCTGACTCATGTCCAGCATGGCGCCGATCATCCGCGTGGGGCGGCCGTAGACATCACGGATCACCCGACCGCGGTCGAACACCAGCGCATAGGAGCCGTCCGCACGCAGAAAGCGGTATTCGTCGGTCCAGACCAGGCCGTCGCCATCGATCACCCCATGGATGGAGGCGTCGATCCGCGTGCGGTCGTCCGGATGGATCTGGGCGAGCCACCAGTTGCCGGTAGAGTCCACCGCTTCCGGGGCGTGGCCATAGGCCGTGGTCAGGGCTTCGTTCCAGCGCACCTGGCCGGTGCTGAAGTCCCAGTCCCAGATGGCGTCGTTGGTGGCTTCGGCCACCAGCCGGTAGCGTTCCTGGGTTTCCTTGAGCGCCAGGCCCGCCAGGTGTTCGACGGTACGATCGCGCAGGATCTTGACGAACCCCAGGGGCTCGCCGTCGTCGTCGGTCAGCGCCATCATCTCGCCCGAGGCCCAGAAGCGCTGGCCGTCCTTGCGCAGGTGCCAGCGCTCGTCCATGGCGCTGCCATCCCGCAACGCCTTGGCCATCTCGTACGCGGCACGACGGTTGGCCCGGTCCTCAGGGGTGAAAAAGCGCGAGGCATCCTGGCCGATCATCTCCTGGGCGGTCCAGCCCATGACCTGCTCGGCGCCCGGATTCCAGTCCGTGATGAGCCCCTCGCGGTCGCAGACCACGATGGCGAACTGGGTGGTGCTTTCCAGCACGGCGCGGCTGCGTGCCTTGCTGGGGCGGCGGGGGGCGTCTTTGTCCGGCAGGGCCTCCTGCAAGGCGGCGCGCAGGCGCAGCACCTCGGCTTCGAGTTCGGCGCGCGTCAGCGTGGCCAGGGGTCCCTCACTCATCTTGCTGGGCATCCTCGGGGGAAGGGATCTTCAGGGTCGTTCGACCGCAAAAAGTCGGAGAGTGTGGCAAGGGCCCGCGAGGGCGAAAAGGCCCTGCCGCTGATCGGCAAACCCGGCGGATCGGTGGCTTGCCGGTGGCCGGGCAAAACCGCTGCATGCCAGCGAAACGGTGCGCTCGCGCGGGCTCCCGGGCTAGACGAGGGCAAGCGCAGCGGCGGCTGGCCGGCAGCCGGGGCCCAGGATCGCGCTGTGCCCGCGCGCCTGACCGTCCGGCCCGGGGGACGAACGGTCAGGGGCTGGAACCCGGTCGGCGCGTGGGCTCTCTACGGTTGCACGCGACGGGTTCGGCAAGGGCCCGCGTCCGTCTCTTCGACCGCTCCAGGAGCACCACGCCATGGCCACGGAATCTTCCCCCGCAACCACCACGCTCAAACGCGCCATCACCCTGCCCATGCTGCTGTTCTTCATTCTCGGCGACGTGCTGGGCGCGGGTGTCTATGCCCTGGCGGGGACCATCGCCGGGCGGGTCGGCGGCGCCATCTGGGCCCCGCTGCTGATCGCCTTGCTGTTCGCCCTGCTGACCGCCGCCTCCTATGCCGAGCTGGTCACCAAGTACCCGAGGGCGGGCGGCGCGGCGGTCTTTGCCGAACGCGCCTTCGGCCGGCCCTGGCTGTCCTTTCTGGTGGGTTTCTCGATGCTGGCCGCTGGCGTCACCAGTGCCGCGGGGCTGGCGGTGGCCTTTGCCGGTGGCTATCTGCAGGCGCTGGTGCCCTGGCCGGCCGGCTGGGTCTGCCTGGCCTTCCTGGTGCTCATCGGCCTGCTCAATGCCCGGGGCATCAAGGAATCGCTGTCGGTCAATTTGGTGATGACCCTGGTCGAGTTGTCGGGCCTGGTGATCGTCATCGTGGCGGCGGCCTGGTTCATCGCCCAGGGGCAGGGTGAGCCCGCGCGGCTGCTGGAGGTGGATGCGCCCTCGGCCACGGTGGCCATTCTCAGCGCCTCGCTGCTGGCCTTCTATTCCTTCGTTGGCTTCGAAACCTCGGCCAACCTGGCCGAGGAGGTGCGCGATGTCAGCCGCGTCTATCCGCGGGCGCTGTTTGGCGCCCTGGTCATCGCCGGCATCGTCTACATGCTGGTGGGGGCGGGCGCCGCGCTGGTGCTGCCGGTGGCGCAGCTCAAGGCCTCGGGCGCGCCGCTGATGGACGTCCTCGGCGCCTCGGGGCTGGGCGTGCCGACCCGGCTATTTGCCGTCATCGCCCTGATCGCGGTGGCCAATGGCGCGCTGCTGACCATGATCATGGCCAGCCGCCTGGCCTACGGCATGGCCCGCCAGGGGCTGTTGCCGGCGGTGCTCGGTCGGGTGCTGCCGCGGCGACAGACCCCGGGGGTCGCCATCCTCGCCACCACCGCGGTGGCCATCGCCCTGACCTATACCAGCACCCTGGATGTGCTGGCCGAGACCGTGGTGCTCTTGCTCCTGGTGGTGTTCATCAGCACCAACCTGGCGGTGCTGGTGCTCAAGCGCGACCGGGTCGAACACCCGCATTTCCGCGTCCACTGGCTCTTTCCGGTGCTAGCCCTGGCCTCCTGTGCGCTGCTCCTGGCCCAGCAGGGCGCGGCGACCTGGTGGCGCGCCGCGCTGATGCTGCTGGTCGGCGCCGCGCTCTATGGGCTGACGCGGCTGGCCGGCGCGCGCCGGGTCACCGCCTAGCCGCCCACCAGCGCATAGAGGGTCTGCATGTCGGCCGGCTTGGTCAGGTGATGATCGAAGCCCGCCGCCAAGGCCTCGGCCTTGTCCTGGGCCTGACCCCAGCCGGTCATGGCGATCAGCTTGACGGCCTGCCCGGCCGGGATCCCGCGGATCGCCCGGGCCAGTTGGTGACCGGTCAGCCCCGGCATGCCGATGTCGGAGATGACGATGTCGGGGCCATAGCTCTGGAACAGCGTGAGCGCCGCCTGGCCGTCGTAGACGACCCGTACCTCGTGGCCATCCAGCTCCAGCAATTCGGCGATGGTGTCGGCGATGTCGGGGTTGTCGTCCGCCACCAGGATCCGCCGGGTGGCCGGCAGTGCTGGCTCCGCTGCGACGGGCTCGGCAATTGCCGCCGGAGGCGCCACGGTCAGCGGCAGGCTCACGGTGAAGCGGCTGCCCTGACCCAGGCCGGCGCTGGTCGCGGTGATGTCGCCACCCTGCAGCCGCGCCAGTTCGCGGGACAGCGCCAGGCCGATACCCAGGCCCGGCGAGCGTTCCGCCAGGCGCGGATCGATCTGGCCGAACATCTGGAACAGATCGGTCAGGCGTTCGGGCGCGATGCCGATGCCGTTGTCGGCGATCTCCACCCGCACCTCGTCGTCGCCCGTCCACACGGCGAGGGTGATGCGCCCACCCGCCGGCGTGTAACGGGCGGCGTTGCCCAGCAGGTTGATGAAGATCTGCTCCAGGCGCAGCGTATCGGCGTACAGCCAGAGCGGCGCCTCGGGCAGTTGCAGCATGAAGCTCTGACCCTTGTCCTGCATCGGCGCCTGGGCCGCGTCTGCCGCCGCCTGGAGCACCGTCTGCAGGGTAACGAAGGCATTGTGCAGGGTGATGCGCCCAAAGGTGATGCGTGAGATGTCCAGCAGATCGTTGAGCAGGGCGCCCATGCGTTCCACCTGCCGCTCGATGGTCTGGCAACTGCGCTGTTGCTGTTCGAGCGAGGCCTGGGGCGCGGCGATCAGCGCCGCCGCATGGCGGATGGGCGCCAGAGGGTTGCGCAGCTCATGGGCCAGCACGGCGAGGAATTCATCCTTTTGCCGATCGTTGTCGCGCAGCTGCTGTTCCTGGCGCTTGCGCTCGGTGATGTCGAGAAACCAGACCGCCACGTTGCCGTCGAAGGGCGTGGCGCTGATCTGCAGCCAGCGGCTGGTGCCACTGGCATCGGCGCCCTGTAGTTCGACGGACCAGGCCGCCTCGTCGGCCTGGTGCTCACCACAGGCCTGCAGGATGCGCGGACCGGCCCAGGGCAGGCTGGGATGCGCGGCGCTGCCGTCGTGGCCCAGGGTGGCGGCGCCGATGGGGTTGAGATAGTCCCAGACGAAGCCGCCTTCGGCAGCGGGCACGGCGATGCCGAAGGACACCTGCGAGCTCTCCAGCGCCACCCGCAGGCGGCGTTGCGAGTGCAGCGCCGCCTCCTGGATCCGGGCGCGATCGATCACCAGCGCCGCCTTGGAGGCGCACAGATCGGCCAGGCGCTGCTGGCGCGGCGTGGGTTCCCCGGCCTCCGGCAGGTGCACGGTGAGCGCGCCGAGGGTGCCGTGCAGGGTACTGCGCAAGGGCACGGCATGCAGGGCGGCAAAGCCCAGGCGGCGGCCAAGCGTGGCCAGGGCGGCGAACTCCGGCGCGGTCGCCAGCTCCGGTATCACCACGCGGGTACCGCTGCGCAGGGCGGCGGCACAGGCGCTGTCCTCGGGCTGCAGGGCGGCCAACTGGTCCTGCTCCTCGGCCGCGAAGCCCGGCGCGAAATACAGCTGCGGCGGCTTGCCGTCTTCCAGCAGCGAGACGCAGCCCAGGGACGTCTGATGAAAGTGGCAGAGGACCTCGAGGATCTCCCGCAACTGTTGCGACAGCGAGGGCAATTGCAGCAGACGATGATTGAGCCGTTGCAGGACCTCCAGATCGGCGACCTGCAGCTGCAACTGTTCCTGACTTAGCTGCAGGCCCCGCAGGTAGTCGTCACGCTCCTCTTCCAGCAGCCGGCGGGCGTCGGCTGCGGCCAGCAGGGCTTCGCCGACCTGGCGGATCTCCAGGACGTCACTGTCCGGCAGCACGAGTGGCTGGCGCTGGCCCAGCGCCTCGGCGGCGGCCTGCAGCGCCTGTACCGGCTGGCTGATGCGCCGCGACAGCAGCAGGGCCATCGCCCAGGCGAAAGCCACCGACAGCACCAGGCCGCCGCCATAGAGGGCGAAGGAGCGATTGGCGGCCGCGGTCACCTCTTCGGTGGGGATGGCGGTGGTCACGGTCCAGCCGGAATCGGGCAGCCGCACGAAGGCGGTATAGACCTGGCGGCCTTCGCGGGTACGGGCGGTGCCAACGCCTTCCTCACCCGGTTGCGTCAGGATCGCCGCCAGGCCTGGCAGGGCGGGCTCGCCCAGGCTTTCCTCATGCAGACTGGTACGGGCAATGCGCAGGCCATGGCGATCGAATACCGAGCCCACCCAGTCCTTGGGCAGGGCGCGGGCCAGACGCGCCGCGCGGATGCTTTCCGGTGTCATCACCGCGGTCAACACGAAGCTCAGCCTACCCTCACGCTGCACCGGCACCCTCACTGGCAAGGCCAGCTGGCCGGAGGGCCCCTTGCCCAGCTGACCGATGACCGGGCGCCGTCGGGCGACCACCTCGGCGAAGCTTTCCGGCTCGGCCAGCGAGCCCGCGGGTCGACGCTGTTGCGTCGAGATGCGCCGGACCACCTGGCCATCCGGTGTGGCGAGCAGCACCGAGCGCCATCCCGGCGCCAACGGCAGGACCCGCTCGACCAGGGTGGCGAAGCCCTCCAGGTCGCCCGCCGCCAGCAGGGGCGACTCGGCCAGGGCCTGGAGGATGGTCACCGAACGGCGCAGTTCGCTCTCGATGGTGGTGGCGGCCTGGCGGCTGGATTCCAGCGCCCGCTGTTCAGCTTCATGCTGCTGGTGATGGACGAGCAGCCACAGCCCCAGCCCGGCAATCAGCGCCAGGGGCACGATCCCGGCGAAGGCGATGGCCAGCAGGCGGTTGCGCAGCGGGACCAGGTGCGCGGGGCGGGACTTGATAGGCGACATGGGCATTTCGATGGTGGAGAAGGCTCATTCTAGCTTGAGTTCGAGTGGTCCTTTGCCAGGCTTGAGCTCCCGTCGTCGGGCCGGTGCATATCGCTGCAGGCCGCGCCAGCTCTAGCCTGCAGCTTATCGAGGGGGTGCCGCTGATCGGCGATGGGTGGCTATTCAGTCAAGGGACGGTGACGCCGAACAGAAGGAGGTGAATCTGCCCTGTCTGCCCGGAGTCATTCCATGCGCACCCTGAGATTGTCGGCCCGTTCGGCCGTTTGCTTTGCCGCCGTCACCCTGTTGCTTCTGGTACTGGCGGTCACCTCGGCCGTCGGCCTGAATTCGCTCTATAAAGCGGAGCAGGACGTCGAGACCAACTGGATGGCCAGCATCGCCCAGACCGCCAAGATGGATACCCTGGTGCTCCGTCTGCGCCTGGAGACCTTGCGCATGGTGGCCTCGGAGGACGACCAGATGAAGCAGACCGCTGCTGCGACCATCGCCCAGACGCGCGGCCAGCTGCAGAAGGAGGTGGCGGCCTATCAGGCCCTGGTCGCCTCGCCTGAGGAGCAGCGGTTGGCCGATGCCGTGTCCGCCGGAGTCAAGGCCTACGACGCACGGCTCGACGAGATCGTTGCCATCGCTCGGACGCGTCCGGCCAGCGAAGGGACCGCCTACGTCAATGCCAACATCCGTCCGCTGACCAACGACCTGCAGGAGAAGATCGTCGCCCTGGGTGACTTCAACCAACGCGGCGCCAAGCAGGCGGGCGAGCTGGCCAACCAGACCTATAGCCGTAACCTCTGGCTGCTCGGGATCATCTCCGCCGTGGCCGTGGTCCTCACCGTGGTGCTGGCCGTGCTCTATACCCGCAGCATCCTGCAGCCGCTGCGCCAGGTGCTGGCCATCAACAAGCGCATTGCCGAAGGCGATCTGCGGGTGTCGGTTGTGGCAGAGGGTCGCGACGAGATGGCCGACCTGATGCGGGCCACGGTGCAGATGCAGCAGACCCTGCGCGACACCGTCAGCCACATCGGCGAAGCCTCGACCCAGCTGGCGTCCGCCGCCGAAGAGATGAATGCCGTGACCGAAGAAGCCAGCCGTGGCCTGCAACGTCAGAACGGCGAGGTGGAACAGGCTGCCGCGGCGGTCAACGAGATGACCGCCGCCGTGGAGGAGGTGGCGCGTAACGCCGCCTCGGCCTCGACCTCGGCGCAGCAATCCGAGCGCTCCACCGGCCTGGGCGCGGCCCGCGTCACCGAGACCGTCAATGCCATCAACTCCCTTACCAGTACCGTGTCCCACACCAGCGAGCAGATCGTCGCTCTGGCCGGACAGGCGCAAGGCATCGCCACCGTGGTCGATGTGATCCGCGGCATCGCCGAGCAGACCAACCTGCTGGCGCTGAACGCCGCCATCGAAGCCGCCCGGGCCGGTGAACAGGGTCGCGGCTTCGCCGTGGTCGCCGACGAGGTGCGCGCCCTGGCCCACCGAACCCAGGAATCCACCCGCGAGATCGAGCAGATGATCGGCGGCATCCAGAGCGGTTCGGAAGGCGCCGTGCAGGCCATGCAACGCAGCCGCGACGAGGCCACCGCCACCCTGAAGATCGCCCACGAAGCCGGCGCCGCCCTGGAGGAGATCGCCCGCTCCATCACCGAGATCAACGAGCGCAATTTCCTCATCGCCACGGCTTCGGAAGAGCAGGCCCAGGTCGCCCGATCGGTGGACCAGAATCTGGTCAGCATCCGCGATCTGTCGATCCAGACCTCGGCCGGTGCCCACCAGACCGCCGCGGCCGCCCATGAGGTCTCACGCCTGGCGGTGGACATGAATCGCCTGGTCGGTCGCTTCTCGGTCTGATCCAGCTGAACGCCTGGAAAGGCCCTGCCGAGAGCCCCTCGGCAGGGCCTTTTCGTTTCCAGTCTCCCGGCAGGCCGGCATGGCAGGACCAGCGGTCGGGAACCGGTCCGGGGTGCCAGGGGTCTGCAGCGAAAGATCCCAGGAGAGACGGCCATGTACCTCATCCAGTTGCTGCTACCCCTGAACGACAACGACGGCCAGCGCCTGCCCGGGGCGCTGTTCCAGGAGGTCCGTGAGGAACTGGTGGCGCGCTTCGGCGGGCTGACCGCCTTCAGCCGGGCGCCGGTGGAGGGCCTGTGCCAGGACGAGGCGGAGCGCGTCGAGGACGACGAGTTGCTGGTCTACGAGGTCATGACCGAGGCCTTGGACAGGGCCTGGTGGGCGGACTATCGGCGCCGGCTGGAAACGGCCTTTCGCCAGCGCGAAATCCTGATCCGCGCCCAGCCGACCGAACGCCTCTAGGCCTCGGCCAGCACCACCCGCGCCCGGCCGGCGCGCTTGGCCTGGTACAGGGCGCCGTCGGCGCGGCGGATCAGTTCATGGACATTGAGGCTGCCATCGGTGCAATGGGCGATGCCGATGGAGGAGGTGGTCTGGAGGCTGATGCCCTGCAGCTGCCAGGGTCGCTGCAGGGCACTGCACAGGCGCTCGGCCAGGGCCAGGGCCGCATCGGCGGAGGTCTCGCGCAGGAAGACGATGAATTCGTCGCCGCCGATCCGGCCAAGCAGATCGCCAGTGCGCAGGCAGGCGCTGACCCGGGCGACGAAGGCCACCAGCAGCAGATCGCCGAATTCGTGGCCGAATTCGTCATTGATGGCCTTGAAGCGGTCGAGGTCCAGATAGAACAGGGCGCAGGGCAGGTGGCCGGCAGCGCCAGCCCGGTAATGCGCGATCTGGTCGAGGATGCTGCGGCGGTTGGCGATGCCGGTCAGGGCATCCAGGTAGGCCAGTGACCGGAAGCGTCTTTCGCTCTCCTGCAAGGCGGTCTCGGCCAGTTTGCGCTCGGTGACGTTGCGACTGACGATGGTCAGCAGCCGCCGTCCACCCTGGGCATCGAAGTGCGGGGTCTTGACCACTTCCCAGGTATTGATGCGACCGTCCGGGCCCAGGAAGGACTTTTCGATCTGGGTGGGCGCGCCGTTCTGCCAGGCCTGTTCGTCGGTGTTGATGTTGTAGCGGAAGGCCTCGGCATGGGTCGGAAACCGCTCGATCAACTCGACATCGGTGATGCCCACATAGTCGAAGCCGACCATGGCATAGGCTTCGAGCACGATGCGATTGACGAATAGCCAGCGCCCCTGGCCGTCCTTGGCGACGATGAACTCCTGGATCGAATTGAGGAGGGTGCGCAGATCGACGTCGGAATCGGCGGGGGACATGGGCAGGGCCTGGCGGTCGCATGGGTTTCCAGGCTATCGGCCTGCCAGGGTAGGAAATGAGGTCCCTCGTCGGGTCACCCATCGCCTGGCTAGGAAGGTGGCTACAGGCGAAGCGGCGCGGACCGGCCGCCGACGAACGGCAGTGTTCCCGAGCCTGCGCCTTTGACGGCCACAAGCGAGGCGGCACGCTACAGCGCGGGTTCGGTCAGGAACCTAGGTCTCTCCCATGGGCCGAATGAGGTATTCATCAGCTGCCAGATGTGCCCCTCATGCAGACCACGACAAGAGCCGTTACCGGCCAGCACGCCGCCTCGAACCCGGTCACTCTCCAACCTGCCAAGGCGCTCTACCAGGCGTTGCTGGTAGACCACCCGGGTGCCCAGGCGCAGGAGCGGGCCCGTCTCTTTCTCGACGACCAGCTGCAGGCGGTAGCCGGCATGACCGCCGACCTGCCGGAAGACCCCGACGGCCTGGAGGCCTGGGTGCTGGAGAACAATGCCCGGGTCGGCGCCCAGTACCGCGACTACCTGGCCGCACGCAAGGCCGGAGCGCCGCGCCGCTATTTCGGCAACAAGGCCCATGCGCTGTATTTCCTGCGCGGCGTGGCGCCGACCAAACTGGTGGATGGCGCCTGGCTCTATGGCACCTTGGCCCACTGGGACGACCTGCGCTATCGCGCCGCCATCCAGATCTACCTCGAAGAACTGGGCGACGGCCAACCGGACAAGAATCACGTGGTGCTCTATCGCAAGCTGCTGGCGAGCCACGGCTGCGAGGACTTCGCCGACCTGAGCGACGATCACTATGTGCAGGGCGTCATCCAGCTGGCCCTGGCCCATAACGCCGATCATTATCTGCCCGAGGTGCTGGGTTTCAACCTGGGCTATGAGCAACTGCCGCTGCACCTGTTGATCACCTCTTACGAGCTCAACGAACTGGGCATCGACCCCTATTACTTCACCCTGCACGTGACCGTCGACAACGCCGGCACCGGCCATGCGCGCAAGGCCCTGCAGGCGGTGCACGACGCAATGCCCGCCGAAGGCCGCGCGGCCTTCTACCAGCGCGTGGTGCAGGGTTATCTGCTCAACGAACTGGGCGCCAGCACCAGCTCGGTGATCGCCGGCTTCGACCTGGAGCAGGCGGTGATCGAGGTGCTGGCGGAAAAGAGCAGCGTCGGCCGCTATGTGCATTCCGACTATTGCCGCATCGGCGGACGCAGCGTCAGCGACTGGCTATACGATCCGTCGCAGATTCCGGACTTCCTCCAGGTGATGCAGGAACAGGGCTGGATCAAGCGCCACGAGGACCCCACCAACAGCCGCTTCTGGCGGCTGATCCAGGGCGAACGCGCGGAGATGTTCGGCGTCTTCACCGCCTACGAGCAGCAACTGATCCACGACTGGATCGCCGGCGATTTCGTGCACAACGGCGCCCGCAAGCAGGCCACTGGCGAGCGGGTGGCCGTGCTGCCGCGCCGCGAGGTGAGCTTTCGCGCCCGCCAGCGCCAGCAGGAACGCCTGTGCCCGGCGCTGGAAGCGGAGCAGGGCGGGGCGGCCAATGCGAGCAGGGCCCAGACCAGCGATTTCGACAGCGAGGAAGCCGCACTGGAGCAACGGCTGGCAAGCCAGCCCAGTCGCGCCGCCGCCATGGCGCTGCTGGTCGAGCAGCTGTCGCCGGCGCGCCATCACAGCCGCGCCGGCCTACTGGCGACGCGGCTGTTCGTCTCGCTGTTGGGCTGACGCCCAGGCCAGGACCCGCGAGGGTCCTTTTTTCATTTCGATTGCCACCTAAGGACCTGCCCGTGACGGCCATGGAACACCCCGAACACCCCGCGACGACCCCGGACTCGACCAAGGCGCTGGAGCTGTTGGTCGAGACGCTGCGTGCAGCCGACTATCACTTCATCACCCCGACCCCGGCCTCTCACGCCCGGGTCAATGCCCGACCCGGCAATGCCTGGGCGCGGGATCTGCAAGGCGTCTTCGGCTGGAGCCGGCCGTTTTCCCGCGAGGTGCTGCCGGAGTCCCTCATCGACGCCCTGGCCGCGGCCGAGCTGCTGACCCCGGTGCCCGGCGGCTGGCGCAGTCGGGTGCGGGTATCGAGCCTGGGCGATCAGCTGTTCGTGCATTCCGCCTATCCCACCGAAGAAGCCGATGCGGTGTTCTTCGGCCCCGATACCTATCGCTATGCCAATGCCCTGGAAGCCCAGTTGCGCTTCGAGACCGAAACCATCCGCCGCGCGGTGGACATCGGCAGCGGCGCCGGTCCCGGTGCCATCCTGGTCGCCCTGGCGCGGCCCGATGCCGAGGTGCTGGCGGTGGACATCAACCAGCGCGCCCTGGCACTGACCCGGGTCAATGCCGCGCTGGCCGGAGCCGACAATCTGCGGGCGTGCTACAGCAACCTGCTCAAGGACGTGGACGGAGACTTCGACTTCATCCTGTCCAATCCGCCCTATCTGGTCGATCCGGGCGAGCGCGCCTATCGTCATGGCGGCGGCCCGCTGGGCGCTGGTCTGTCGCTGGCCATCCTCGACACGGCGCTGGAGCGCCTGGCACCCGGTGGCACCCTGCTGCTCTATACCGGCGTCGCCATGGTCGAGGGGCGCGATCCCTTCCTGGAAGAGGTCCGCACGCGTCTGGCCGACCAGGACGTGGCCTGGCGCTATCGCGAGCTGGACCCGGATGTCTTCGGTGAAGAACTGGAGAGCGGCGTCTATGCCCATACCGATCGCATCGCCGCGGTGGTCCTAACGGTGACCCGACCGCACTGAGGGCGTACGCCAGCGGCTACACTGGCGGGCACGTCTTTATTGCCCACCCGTGTCCCGGAGTCCGCCATGCAACTGCTGCTGAACCAGACCTCGCCCTATGCCCGCGCTGCGCGCGTCACTGCCCTCGAAGCCGGCTTCGGCGCGCGACTGACACTGGTGTGGAGCGATCCCTGGAACGACGATCCGACCTTGCTGGCAGCCAACCCGGGCAACAAGGTCCCGGTCCTGATCACCGACGAGGGCATTGCCCTCAGCGAGACCCTGCTGATCTGTGTCCATCTGCACCAGTTGGGTGGCGGCAGTCCGCTCGCGGCCGAACGCCTGCAACTGGCCGGCCTGGGCCAGGGCCTGATCGACGCCGCCTTCGGCACGGTGATCGCCCGCAAGCATGGCGGCGCGGCCCAGGATGACTCGGTGCTGGGTGCCCGCCGACTGGCGGCCATCGACCGGCTGCTGGCGCGCTTGGCGGAGACGTCCGCGCTGGAGGCACAGGACCTCGATTTCAGCCACTACCTGGTGGCTGTCGGCCTGGACTACCTGAGCTTTCGCCTGCCGGAGATCGACTGGTCCGCGCACCGACGGCTGGGGGCCTTCCACCAGCGCCTCACCGCACGCCCGAGCTTTAGCGCGACGACCTTCCAGTAGGGCGAGAAAAACCCCACGCGGCCGGCCGCGTGGGAAAGGCCTACAACTCGATCAGGATCTTCAACTGGGTCCCGGCCTTGTCCAGCAAGGCCTCGAAGCCCTGTTCCACGACGTCGTCCAGGGCGATATAGCGGGTCACCACCTTTTCCGCCGGCAGCTGGCCACTGGCGATCAGGGCTGCTACCTGGGGCCACATCAGCGTCGAGTAGCACCAGGAGCCGCGCAGGTCGACGTCCTTGTAGGTCAGGGTGAAGCCGTCCAGCGCTGGCGGCTTGCCCTGCATTCCCACCTGCACCACCACGCCCTGGCGGCGCACCGCTTCCAGGCACAGCCCCAGCGGGGCCTCGGCGCCGACGCATTCGAAGGCCACGTCCACTCCGACGCCACCGGCGGTGTGGGCGCGCACCTCGCGTAGCACATCGGTGCTGCCGGGATTGAGGGTGATGAGGCCGTCCACCAGGCGCCGGGCCATCTCCAGGCGGTTGTCGTTGAGATCCACCAGAAAGATTCGAGTGGCCCCGGCGGCGCGCGCGGCCATGACCTGCAACTGGCCGATGGGCCCGGCACCGGCCACCAGCACGCTGTCGCCGGGTTTCACCCCGCCCCTGTGGGTGGCGTAGACGGTGACGGCCGTGGGTTCGATCAGCGCCGCGTGCGCGGTGCTGAGGTCGTCCGGCATGGGGATGGCGTTGTAGTCCTCCACCAGGGAGTACTCGGCCATGCCGCCCCAGGGATGGGACAGGCCGATGATCGCCAGCTGTTCGCTTAGCTGGTACTGGCCGCGGCGGCCGTAATAGTCGTCCCGCGGCGAGACCATGGGCTGGATGGAGACCCGGTCACCGGGTTTCACCGCGGTCACCTGGCTGCCCACGGCCTCCACCACGCCGGAATACTCGTGGCCGAGGATCTGCGGCACCTGGCCGCCGGTGTAGCTGTGCGGCGCGGTGGGAATGAAGATGGGCCCGCCCAGGTACTCGTGCAGGTCGGTGCCGCAGATGCCGCAGAACTGGTTCCTGACCAGCACCTGGGTGGGGCCCGGCGCGCCGGGTGGCGGGACGTCTTCCACCCGGATGTCGCGGGCGGCATGGAAACGGGCTGCTTTCATGGCGAGGCTCCTCTAGCGTTCGCAACGGGGCAGAAAGGCCTGGATCAGGGCGTTGACCCGGTCGGCGGCTTCCATCTGCACCATATGGCCCTGGCCCTCCAGGATCTCGACCTGGACGGCCGCGGGCAGGCCATCGGCATGCTGGACCGGAATGATGGCGTCGGCCTTGCCCCAGATCAGCAGTGCGGGAATTTCACCGCCCAGTAACTGGCGCAGCACCTGGGCCTGCTGGCCATTGGGGAAGAGGTTGCCCGCCAGCTGGTGCAGCGCCTGGTCCACGCCTTCCAGCCGCTTGTACTTCAGCAGATCCTCCAGCAACGGTCGGGTGACCAGTCCCGGATCGCTGAACAACAGGCTGACCGGGCCCTTGAGCTGGTTGCGGCTGGTGGCGGCGACGAAGCCTTCGAGGTAGTCACCGTTGATCTCCGCGCCCAGCCCGGCACTGCCGATCAGCACCAGGCCGGCGACCCGCTGCGGCGCTACCTGCGCCAGGTGCAGGGCCACGGCGCCCCCCATGGAGTGACCGACCAGCACGGCGCGGGGGATGTCCAGGTGGTCGAGCAGTGCCAGCACCGCGGCGCCCAGCTCGGCGAGGTCGCCCGTGGCCAGCGTCTTGCCGGACTGGCCATGGCCGGGCAGGTCCAGGGCGATCACCCGGCGCTCGGCGGCCAAGGCCTCGTGGTTGAACAGCCAGTTGTCCAGATCGCCGGAGAAACCGTGGATCAGCATCACGGGCAAGCCACCTTCACCGCGCTCCAGATAGCGCAGCGGCCGGCCGTCGAGTTCGATGCGCTGGGCCTGGGGACCGGCCTCGGCGGCGTCTTCGCCACCGGGCACGAAGTCTTCCTCGAACCGTGCGATCACGGCGTCGATCTCTTCGTCGCTGGCCTCGCCTTCCACCACGATGGCCAGCAGGGCGCCCACCGCCAGGGTCTCGTCCTCGCGGGCCAGGCAGCGGCGCAGGGTGCCGGAGAAGGGCGCCTCGACGCTGCTGCTGATCTTGTCGGTCTCGACGTCGAGCACCTCGTCGCCCTTGGCGATTGGGTCGCCTTCGGCCTTGAGCCAGGCGTTGACCCGGCCCTCGCTCATGGACAGGCCCCACTTGGGCATGGTCAGGGTATGGATCTGGCTCATGCGGCCTGCCTCCCTTGGGTGATCTTCAGCACGGCGCGCTCGATCTTGGCCGCGTCGGGGATGTAGAGGTCTTCCAGGGCATCCGAGAAGGGCACCGGGGTGTGCGGCGCGGTCACCAGCTGCACCGGGGCGCGCAGGTCGTCGAAGGCCTGTTCGGCGAGCAGGGCGGCGATGTCGGTCGCCACCGAGCAGCGCGGATTGGCTTCGTCGATGACCACCGCGCGACCGGTCTTTTCCACGCTTTCCAGGATGCTGTCCCTATCCAGCGGGCTGGTGGTGCGCAGGTCCAGCACCTCGCAGGACACCCCCTGGCGCGCCAGGTTGGCGGCGGCGTCCATGGCCAGGTGCACCATGCGGCCATAGGTGATGAGGCTGACGTCGTCGCCCTCGCGCAGGAAGCTGGCCTCGCCGAAGGGGATGGCATAGGACTCTTCCGGCACCTCGCCCTGCATGCCATAGAGCAGCTTGTGCTCGCAGAAGATCACCGGGTCGTTGTCGCGGATGGCCTGGATCAGCAGGCCCTTGGCGTCGTAGGGGGTGGCCGGGCAGACCACCTTGAGCCCGGGGATGTGGGTCCACCAGGAGGTGAGCATCTGCGAATGCTGGGCCGCGGCCCGCAGGCCCGCGCCGACCATGGTGCGCAGGACCAGCGGGGTGACCGCCTTGCCGCCGAACATGTAGCGGAATTTGGCCGCCTGGTTGAGGATCTGGTCCAGGCAGCAGCCGGCGAAGTCGACGAACATCAGTTCGCACACCGGCCGGGTGCCACGGGCGGCGGCGCCCACCGCCGCGCCGACGTAGCCGATCTCCGACAGCGGGGTGTCCAGCACCCGCCCGGGAAACTTGTGGTAGAGCCCCTTGGTGACCCCGAGCACGCCGCCCCAGGCGTCCTGTTCGCCGGGCGCGCCGGCGCCGCCGGCGTTGTCCTCGCCCATGAGGAAGACGGTGGGATCGCGGCGCATCTCCTGTTCCAGGGCTTCGTTGATGGCTTGCTGGTAGCTGATCTTTCTGGCCATGGTGGCGCTCCTTGTTGTTTTCCGATCAGGCGTAGGTGACGTAGACGTCGGTGAGCAGGTCTTCCGGGCCAGGCTTGGGATCGGCCTTGGCCTTGCGCACGGCGTCCTCGATGAGCTGCTCCACCTCCTGGTCGATGCTGTCGAGCAGGGCGGGTTGCAGCTGGCCGGAGCGCGTCACCCGCTCGCGGAATTGCATGAGGCAATCGCGCTGCTCGCGGGCCTGCTTGACCTCGTTGGGATCGCGATAGGTCTGGGCGTCGCCCTCGAAGTGGCCGAAGTAGCGGGTGAACTTCACCTCGATCAGCGAGGGGCCTTCGCCGGCCCGTGCGCGGGCCGCGGCGGCCGCGGCGGCTTCATGGACGGCGAAGAAGTCGAAGCCGTCCACCGTCACCCCCGGCATGCCGAAGCCGGCGGCGCGGTCGGCGATGTGGTCGCAGGCCACCGACCAGTTCGAGGCGGTGGCCTCGGCATAGCCGTTGTTCTCGGCGACGAAGATGCAGGGGAGATTCCACACCGAGGCCAGGTTCATGGCCTCGAACACCGCGCCCTCGTTGGAGCCGCCGTCACCGAAGAAGGCCACGGCCACGGCGTCGCTGCCCTTGAGCTTGGCCGCCAGGGCGGCACCGGCGGCCAGGGGCGCGCCGGCGCCGACGATGCCATTGGCGCCGAGCATGCCCTTTTCCAGATCGGCGATGTGCATGGAGCCGCCCTTGCCCTGGCAGACCCCGGTCTTCTTGCCGTAGATCTCGGCCATCATGCCGTAGACGTCCACGCCCTTGGCGATGCAGTGGCCATGGCCGCGGTGGGTGGAGGCGATACTGTCCTCGTGGCCCAGGTGGGCCATGACGCCGGCGGCCGAGGCTTCCTCACCGGCATAGAGGTGGACGAAGCCGGGAATCTCGCCGGTGGCGAATTCCACGTGCAGCCGCTCCTCGAAGGCGCGGATGGTGCGCATCACCCGGTAGGCATGGCTCAGGTTTTCGACGCTTGGGGTCTCGCTCATCTTATTGTTCTCCAGGATTGCCGAGGGCCGACGCGGGCCGGCGGCGGACCAGCAGGCGCTGCTGCGCCGCCAGCTCCAGCACCCGCTCCACGTCGATGCTCAGGGGGCCGTCGAGGTCCAGCGTCACCTGCGGACGCGCCTCGGGGCCGAATTCGATTTCCCGCTCGCCGTCCAGCGCCAGGGTGCCGGCGGCCAGCGACAGGGTGCGTGGCTCGCCTGGCAGCAGCAGGCCGCTGGCGGCGATCCCGGCCTGGGCCAGCACGCCGGGGGCGAGGGGGATGGTCAGTTGCGCTGGCGCCTCGGGCTCCAGCCGCACCCAGCCGCCATGGGGAGCGCTGCGGGCGACCGGATGCCAGAGACCGCAGAGGGCCGACAGGCCGATGGCCCAGGGTTCGGCAAAGGTGGTGAAGACCTCGGCCAGATCCTCCACCCGGGTGACCGCCCGGGCGCCGAGATAGGCCTGGCGACAGACCGCCACGTCCACCAGCGCCCAGTCACGGATGCTGCGCTCCGGCACCTCCACCCGCAGCCGCTTGTTGCGCCGCAGCGCCAGCGTCGGATCGACCCGACCACTCGCCACCAGGCCGCCGGCCAGGCCCGCGCTGGTGGCCTCGCGCAATTCGGGAAAGGCGTTGTTGGTGCCGGTGGACAGGGTCAAGAGCGGCAGGTCGCCCACCTCGGCGGCCACCGCCTTGTGGGTGCCGTCGCCGCCGAGCACGGCGATCACCGCCGCGCCCTGGGCCAGCAACAGCCGCGCGGCGCGGCGGGTGTCGTCCACGGTCTGGGTCAGCGGCAGATTGAGAAACACCAGCTCCGGCCAGCGCTGCTCGCGGGCCTGGCGACTGCCGCTGGCCTTGAGCACGGCGGCGGCGATACCGGTCATGTCCGGCGGTAGGAGCACCCGCTCCACCCCGGTGGCACCAAAGGCCGCCAGCAGGCGCATCACCACCCCGGCCTTGTCGGTGCTGGAGGTGAGGGCGGCGTTGCCGGTCAGCCGGCGCAGGTCACGCCCCGAGGCGGGGTTGGGCAGGATGCCGACGGTTATGGGCATGGCTGACCTCCGAGGCCTCGACCATCGGTCAGGGCAGCCGTGCGGCGATGCCGGGGTGCGCTCATGGGTCTGGCCCTCTTGTCGTTGTCTTGGGAGCGTCGCAGAGCCCTGAGCAAGGCGGGTGCCAGGTCGCTATAGTTTCGCTGCAGGCCAGGCTGGGTGCGGCTTTGCGGGGGATGGCCAGGTCCGGCGGGACGGCCGCGTCGCGCCGGGGCGTCTCAGGGCTGCGACGGCAGGGCGAGACGCTGAGACGATTCGTCTCAGGCCGCGGCGGACTTGAAGGCCGGGGCCAGGGGGCGCTAAATGAAGGGCAGAACAATGACCGGCCTTCCATGCCATGACCGGAATTCAGGGAGAGACGCCCATGTTGTCTACCCAGGCCCGCTATCACGCCCGCGCCATCGACCAGGCCCTGCGTGCGCCCTTGCGCACGGCCAGTCCACCCGGGCGCATCCTCGATTCCTGGCGTCGTTCCTTCGAGCAGTATCAACTCGACCCGGGCAGCCTGCGCGGTCCGCGCATCCTCTCGCGCTACGAATTGCGCCAGCACCAGCAGGCGGCGGAAGACTTCCTGCGCGTCGCCGATGGCGAGCTGGGCGCCCTGCATGCGCGGGTCGAGGCGGCCGACTACTGCGTGCTGCTGGCCGACGCCCAGGGCCATACCCTGGATTACCGGGTCAGCGATCGGCTGGACGACGAATGCCGCCGCGCCGGGCTCTACCTGGGCACCTGCTGGTCCGAGCAGGAGGAGGGCACCTGCGGGGTCGCCGCGGTGCTCACCGACCGGGCGCCGGTGACGGTGCACAAGGCCGATCACTTCCGCGTGGCCTTTACCGGCCTGACCTGTACCGCCGCGCCGGTGTTCGCGCCGAGCGGCGAGTTGCTCGGGGTACTGGACGTCTCGGCGCCGCGTTCGCCGGACGATCGCCGCAGCCAGCTCTTGATCCAGCAGTTCACCCGCGACAGCGCCCAGCGCATCGAGAATGCCTACTTCATGCACAGCGCCCGGGGCGACTGGGTGCTCTGCGGCCATGCCCAGGCTAGCTATCTCGACACCCAGCCGGAATTGCTGCTGGCCTGGGATCAGAGCGGACGCCTGACCGGCCTGAATCGCCCGGCCCGGCAACTCTGCCTCGCTCAGCTGGGCTATCTGCCGCAGCGCCTGGACGAGCTCTTCGGTCGCGATGCCCCGGCGCGGTTGCAGGAGGACCATGGCGAACCCCTGCGCCTGGGCGAAGCACATTTCCACGCCCGGGTACGGGCGCCGCGTCAGCGTCTTGGGGTGGTGATCCCGCTGGTCCGCGAGCCGCGTGCGGCGGACCCCGAGGAGGAGCCCCGGGTCAGCCAGGCGCTCGCGACCGCCCTGCGGCTCTATCGCCATGGCCTGCCGATCCTGGTGACCGGCGAGACCGGCACCGGCAAGGAGGTCTTTGCCCGCGGCCTGCACCAGGGTGGCGATCGTGCCGGGCGACCCTTCGTCGCCCTCAATTGCGCGGCGCTGCCGGAAAGCCTGATCGAGAGCGAATTGTTCGGCCATGCCGCGGGGGCCTTTACCGGCGCCCAGCGCCAGGGTCGCGATGGTCTGATCGTGGCGGCCGATGGCGGCACCCTGTTTCTCGACGAGATCGGCGACATGCCCCTGGCGCTGCAGACCCGGCTGCTGCGGGTGCTGGCCGAAGGCGAGGTGCTGCCGGTGGGCAGCGCCCAGCCGCGGCGAGTGGATGTGCGGCTGGTCTGCGCCACCCATCGCGACCTCCAGGCGCAGGTCGCCGCCGAGCTGTTTCGCGAAGACCTGCTCTATCGCCTCAATGGCGCCGTCTTCCAGCTGCCACCGCTGCGCGCGCGTGCCGACCGCCTGGCGCTGGCGCGGCGGCTGCTCGAAGAGGAATGCGGCGAGCGTCCGGCGCCGGAGCTGGCGCCCCAGGTGCAGGAGGCCATCCTGGCCCATGACTGGCCGGGCAATGTGCGCGAATTGCGCAACGTGCTGCGCTACGCCTGTGCCCTGTGCGACGGCGCCCTCATCACCCTCGATCACCTGCCGGCCAGTCTGCGGCCCGGCGGCGCGCCGGCCATCGAGCCGCCGCCCGAGGCCGACAGCCCCGAGCGGCGGGCGATCCTGGCGGCCCTTGTCCGCCATCGCTGGAAGGCGATTCCGACCGCCCGGGCGCTGGGGATGTCCCGGGCCACCCTCTACCGGCGGCTCAAGTTGCACGGCATCGCCATGCCGCATCGCCAGTCCGAGGACTGAGGCGTTCCGCCGAACGGTCATGGCCAGCAGGGGCTGCCCTGGCACGGTGGTTACCGCAGACAACCGAAACGGCGGGCGCCGGCAACGCTGGCCCCGGTCGTCTCGCTGCGGGACGTCAGCGCGGTCGCCGAGGAGTCACACCTCAGACACAGACCCTGAGGAAGCCCCCCTGATGCGTACCCTGCCGCTGTTGCTTGCCCTGCCTGCCGCCCTGGCTCTGCTGAATCGCACCTCTTCCCGGCGTTCGCCGCAGATCGATCGCCAGCAGCTGAATGGCCGGACTATCGTTGTCACTGGCGCCTCCAGTGGCGTCGGCCGCGGCGTGGCCCTGGCACTGGCCCGGTACGGTGCCAACCTGGTGCTGGCCGCGCGGCGCAGCGAGGCGCTGGAAGCCCTCGCGGTCGAGGTCCAGGCCCTGGGCGTGGCCGCCCTGGCAGTGCCCACCGACGTGGCCGACGTGGCGCAGATGACCGCCCTGGCCGAGCAGGCCGAGCAGCGCTTCGGCCGCATCGACGGCTGGATCAACAATGCCGGTGTGGTGGCGGTCGGGCGTTTCGAAGAGGTGCCCCTGGAAGACCACCTGCGCCTGCTGGATACCAATGTGAAGGGTGTGGTGATAGGTACCCACCTGGCCCTGCAGCGTTTCCGCCGCCAGGGCTACGGCCGGCTGGTCAACGTGGCCTCGGTGGACGGCGAGATTCCCCACGCCTACCAGGCGTCCTATTCGGCATCCAAGGCCGCGGTGCTCAGTCTCGGTCGGGTGCTGCAGCAGGAATTGCGCCGTGGCCGCCAGCCGAACATCCAGTTGTCGACGGTGCTGCCCTGGGCGCTGGATACGCCGATCTGGGGCCATGCCGCCACCTACACCGGGCACCGCGCCGACCTGCCCACCAAGGATTCGCCGGACAAGGCGGTGCAGGCCATCGTCGGCGCGCTGCTGCAGCCACAAAAGGAGATCACCGTGGGCTACAAGGCCAAGCTGGCCTACTGGGGGCATCGCCTGGCGCCGGAGCTCAACGAGCGCTTCACCGCGGCCGCGGTCCAGCGCGCCGAGATCGACTGGAATCCGGCCAAGGCCGCTACCTCGGGCAATCTGCAGCAGCCCGATCAGGCGGGACGGACGATCAGGGGTTCGAACTTTTAAGGCATGGACGTCCTAGCTAGTGCCAGGACGCGCTATCCGCCCCGGTACGCGCTTCGGGACCGGTGATGGTCAGCGAGCGTAGCGCGCCAGGGTATAGGGCGGTCTGGAGTGTCTGGGCCAGGATAGCCTGGGTGCAGAGCAGGGCGGTCGGAGCAGCGCCTTGCAGGCGGGTGGCGAGCTCGGGCCCACACAGGATGGCTGCCGGATCGAGCTCCAGGCAGGGCAACAGGGGCAACCCCTCCGCCAGCATGACCTGACTGTGAGCCTGCAAGTCGGCGATTGGCGGCTCACCGGCGGTGACCAGCAGGATTCGTCGATGCCCGAGCGCGATCAGCCGCTGGGTGGCCAGCGCGATGCGCTGGCCGTGCGCCTCGGCGGAGCGGCAGTGGCCTGAGTCGGTAGTGAGCGCGAGCCGCTGCGATGGCGTGGCGAAAGGGTCGAGCGGGCGGATTGCGGGACGAGTATCCATGGATGGGCCTCTGCCACGGCGTGGTGGTCAAGAGGTCCAGCGTGCCGGTAGTGGATGGCAGCTTCGTGACAGCCTTGCGTCCTGCTTCCGCGCCAGCGCCTGCTCAGAACGCGCTGGTATCTCCAGTCGGCGGACAGGCCCCGAATAGAGACCTTGCGTTCTTCGCCGAGGCGGCTAGCCTGAAAAAGTGACGTTCCTTCGGGAGCCTGTAGATGAACAGGTTGCATGAACGCTTGGCCCAACTCGATCCGCCCGTGCGCCACGAGCTGGAGCGGCGCAGCGACGGCTTGCTGATCACCCTCATCGAGGCCGATCGCAATGTGCGGGTGTCGCGCCTGCTGAAGGCGGACGACATGCGTGAGGTGGAGCAGGTCAATCTGATCCTGCTGCACGCCATCAACGAACTCAGACGCAAGGGTGCCCAGGTGCCCCTCGACAAGGACACCGTTCTGCTGACGCGGCTGCCCTGCGCGGGGGTCGGTACTCCGGGTTGAGCGGCGTCTCTAGTCCTCCAGCTCCAGATCCAGCAGCGCCGCACCCAGGGCCTTGCCGTGGGCGTCCAGCGCCAGCGAGCGGGTGACGCCGCCGCGCAGGGCACCGGGCAGCACGAAGTTCAGCGCGCCCAGGGCCGGCAATTCGTAGCGGCGCACCGGCGCGGCATCGGCTGGGCGACTGTCAGTGAACCAGGCGGCGACCCGTTCCGCGGTAAGCGCCTGGCGCAGGCGGTCGAAGTCTTCGCGGCGATAGGCGATCACCGCCATGTTCGAAATGTCCCCCTTGTCGCCGGTACGGACGTGGGCGATCTCGCGCAATTTCATGGCAGCGTCTCCAGCTCCAGGGTAGGGGTGACGGCCGCACGCGGCCACAGCAGCGAGGCCACGGCGATGACCTCGCGGACCGCCTTGGTGGCGCCGCCACCGCCAGCCGGGCCATTGGTGTACAGCGTTTCCACCTCGTTGCCGATCTGCACCGCCGCTGCTCGGCTGGCGCAGCGGCCGACGACGCGCAGGCGCACCTCCCAGGGTTCGCCGCTGGCCCGGGCCGCTAAGGTGGCGCCGTGCAGGGCGTCGCAGCCGATCAGTTCGCAGCGCAATTCCTCGACCGGTACACCACAGAGTTGCAGGCGTTCGCGCACCACGTCAGCCGCCAGCCTGGCCCGGCCCACGGCGCCCGGGCCGGCGTAGGAGATCTGGCCTTCGCCATGCCAGCCGTCGCGATAGCCCACCGAGACCTTGAGCTGTTCCGGGCGCGGCTTGCCCCGGGCCCCGCTGACCGCGACCCGATCAGGTGCGGACTGCTCCAGGGCGACGCCGGAAAAGTCGGCGGTCACGTCCGGCGTCAGGTAGGCCGCCGGGTCGTGGACCTCATAGAGCAATTGTTCGGTGCAGGTCGCCGCGGTCACGCAGCCGCCGGAGCCGGCGACCTTGGTCAGGGTCGCCTGGCCGTCGGCGTCCACCTCGGCCAGGGGAAAGCCCAGGCGGGCAAGGTCGGGGACGTCCTTGAAGCCGGGATCGGCGAAGTAGCCGCCGGTGACCTGACCGGCGCATTCCAGGAGATGGCCGACCAGGGTGCCGCGTCCGCGACGCTCCCAGTCATCTGCCGCCCAGCCGAATTCATGCACCAGCGGCGCCAGGAACAGCGAGGGATCGGCCACCCGCCCGGTGATGATGACATCGGCGTCCGCCTGCAGGGCCTGGACGATGCCTTCCACGCCCAGGTAGGCGTTGGCCGAGATCAATCGGTCGCCCAGTTCGGCCAGGGTCTGGCCGTTGTCCAGCCGGGCGTCGGCGGGCAACTGGGCCAGCACGTCGTCGCCGGCCACGGCGGCGATCTTCAGACCGGTTACGCCCAGCTCCCGCGCCAGGGCCGCGACCTTGCGCGCCGCGGCGGAGGGATGGGCGGCGCCCATGTTGGTGACTACCCGCAGGCGCGGTCGCCCGGCTTGGCGAAGCAATGGCAGGATGCGGCGCATCCTGGCTTCCAGCAGCGGATCGAAACCGGCCTCGGGATCGGCCAGCCGCGCCTGTTGCGCCAGGGCGATGGTGCGTTCGGCCAGGCATTCGAAGACCAGGTAGTCGAGCCGGCCGTGCTTGGCCAGTTCCACGGCGGGTTCGATGCGATCGCCGGAATAGCCGGCGCCGCAGCCGATGCGAAGAAGACGGCTCATCTAGAAGACTCCCAGGAGCAGGGCGGTCAGGGTCATCAGCACCGAGGCCGCGAACAGGAAGGGGATGGTGAAGCGCTGGTGATCGGCCAGGTCCAGCTTGCACAGGCCCACCAGCAGGAAGGTCGCCGGGGTCAGGGGGCTGACCGGGAAGCCGGTGGTGTGCACCCCGAGCAGCGAGGCCTGGGCCACCTGCACCGGATCGACCCCCAGGTTGCGGCCGACCTCGGCGATTACCGGCATGACGCCGAAGTAGAAGGAATCCGGATCGAACAGCAGGCTCAGCGGCATGGAGAGGAAACCCACCACCGCCGGGATCAGCTGGCCATGCCCGGCCGGGATGCCGGCCACCGCTACCTGGGCCATGGCCTTGAGCATGCCGCTGCCCTGCATGATGCCGGTGAAGACCCCGGCGGCGAAGAGGATGCTGGCCATGGTCAGGGCGGTCTTGGCGTGGGCGTCGATGCGCGCCTTCTGGGCGTCCACCGAGGGGTAGTTCAGGCACAGCGCGGCCACGGTGCCGAGCATGAACATCACCACCGGATCGACCCAGCCGGCGATCATCACGCCCATCACCACCAGGGTCAGCAGCAGGTTGATCCAGAAGCGCTGCGGGCGACGCAGGGCACGCTCGGCGTCGCTGAGCACCCGCTCCGGCGCGGCACCGACGCCGCCGACGGCCAGCCACGGCGCCTGGCCGGCCAGGGTCAGGCGCTTCTCCTCGCGCCGCCCGAGCCACCAGGCGCTGGCGAAGACGAAGGCCAGGCCCACCAGCTGCACCGGGATCAGCGGCTGGAAGAGGTCGGCCACCGGCACGTGCAGGGCGGCGGAGGAGCGCAGCACCGGCCCGGTCCAGGGCAGGAAGTTGACCCCGGCGGCCATGGCCGCCACGCAGGCGAGGATGCGCCGGTCCAGGCCCAGGCGGGTATAGAGCGGCAGCATGGCGGGAATGGTCACCAGGAAGGTCACCGCGCCGGAGCCGTCCAGATGCACCAGCAGGGCGAGCAGGGCGCTGCCGCAGACGATGCGCGTCGGCCGGGTGCCGACGGTGCGCAGGATGCGGTCGATGATGGGATCGAGCATCCCGGCGTCGGTCATGATGCCGAAGAACAGGATGGCGAAGACGAACATGCCGATCACCGGGGCGACACCCTTGATGCCGGCGATGATGAAGGCGCTGGTGCCCAGGCCGAAGCCACCGATCAGGGCCGCGGCGATGGGGATGACGATCAGGGCGACCAGGGGCGAGACGCGTTTGCTCATGACCGCGACGAGCAACGCGAGAATGGTGACGACACCGAGCAGGGCGAGCATGGCGGACTCCTTGGACCGTGGCGCGGCAGGCGGGCGCACGGGAGGTTTTGTTGTTGTGGGTCCAGTATTCGAAGACGTCCGATGTCCTGTAAATTGGAATCTTCCGAAGCAGCGTTCAGAAAAACAAAATGAAGAATCTGCTCCAGCACGTGCAGGCCTTTCTCGCCGTGGCCCGCCAGGGCTCCTTCGCCCGGGCGGCGGAGGAATTGCACCTGTCACCCCCGGCGCTCACCGTGCAGATCCAGCAACTCGAAGCCTGGCTGGAGGTGCAACTGCTGGAGCGCACCCCGCGGCGGGTCCAGCTGACCACCGCCGGGGAAGAATTGCGCGGCCCCCTGGAACGCATCCTGGTGGACCTGGGCGATGTCCAGACCCACGCCCGGGACCTGGCCGGCCTGCGCCGCGGGCGGGTCACCCTGGCGGCCTTGCCGTCCTTCTTCATGGGGCCCTTTCCCGAGTTGCTGAAGACCTTCCAGGCCCGTCATCCGGCCATCGAGGTTCGCCTGCAGGACGTGGTGGCCGGCCGGGTCGAGGCGCTGGTCAGGGAAGGGCAGGTGGACCTGGGCATCGGCGTCTGCCCGCGGGCCGTGGGCCTGGACTTCCAGCCGCTGTACGTCGATCACCTGCAGCTGTTCGTCCCCCGCGACCATCCCTGGGCAGGCCGCACCGAAGTCACCCTGGCCGAACTCGACGCCGTGCCCCTGCTGCTCACGGGTCGTGACAGCAGCGTGCGCGAGTGCCTGGACTTCGCCTTCGCCGCCGCCGGCCTGCGCCTGGTGGCGGCGCTGGAGGCCCACTACATGAGCACCCTGCTGGCGCTGGTGGCGGCCGGGCAGGGCCTGGCCCTGCTGCCGGAATCGGCGGGTGGCGAGGCCCCGGTGGTGGCCCTGCCGGTCCGCGGCGAGAGCCTGGCCCGGCCGCTGGGCATCCTGACCCTCGCCGGGCGCAGCCTGACCCCGGCGGCCCAGGCCTTCGTCGACTTGCTCAGGGAGCGGCTGCAGGTGCTCTAGTACTCGAAGGGCTGGCCCAGCTCCTGTTGCAGCCAGTCCAGAAAGCGCCGCACCCGGGCGTAGCGTGAGTGCGCCCGGGGAAACACCAGGTGGTGAGCGGCCACCGGCAGGTCGTCGTCCTGGGGCAGCACCCGCACCAGATCACCGCGGGCCAGATAGTCCGCTGCCAGCACCGTGCTCTCCAGAGCGAAGCCCAGGCCATGGCGGGCGGCTTCCAGGGTCATGTAGGAGCGATCGAAACTCAGGGTGTAGGGGCGTTCCGGCAGCGCCAGACCCTGCTGGGCGAACCAGTTGGGCCACTTCATCAGGGTAGCCTCGGACAGAATCAGCTCGCTGTGCAGCAGATCCGCCGGCGAGTGGATCGGGCGTTTTTCCAGCAACTGCGGCGCGGCCAGGACCGCCAGGCGTTCGCGCTGCAGGGAGCGGATCTCCAGGTTCGGCCAGCTGGGCAGGCCGTGGCGGATGTCGATGTCGACCTTGTCGCGGCTGAAGTGCAGGGATTCGTAGGAGCAGGAGAGATTGATCTGCAGGTCGGGATGGCTCTGGCGGAACTGTTCCAGCCGTGGCATCAGCCAGAGCAGGCCGAAGCTCGGCGCCGAGTGCAGGCGCAGGCATTCCAGGCCGGCATCGCTGGCGGCGCGATCCGTGGCCATGGCCAGCCGGTGCAGCACCTCGCTGACCTCTTCGAGGTATTGCTCCCCGGCCGGGGTCAGGGTCATGCCGCGCGCGCCGCGGACGAAGAGGGCGCGCCCCACCAGGGCCTCCAGCTTGGCCAGCTGATGGCTGACCGCCGAGGGCGTCAGCGCCAGTTGCTCGGCGGCGCGGGCGACGTTGGCGAAGCGGGCGGTCTGCTCGAAGGCTTGAAGGGCTTTCAGGGGTGGCAGGGAAAGCGTCTTGCCGGAATCCATGAGTTGCGGGTCCTGTGGCCAGTTCGAGGTCGATTCTCAGGTGGTAAGACCCGACTGCCAAGCCGCAGGCATGAATTTTATTCAGCGCGGTCTGACGCAGGCTGCGTTGCTGGGGCCCTGGGGCGGGGGCACTCTGGCCCTCAGCGAAAGCCCTCCACAACAACAAGAAGGATAGCGTCATGCCCCTGCATTCCCTGCTGCTGCAAGACAAGATCGCCCTCGTCACCGGTGCCGCCTCCGCCCGCGGCATCGGTCGAGCCACGGCCCAGGCCTTCGCCGCCCAGGGCGCGCGGGTCATCATCCTCGACCTCGATGCCAGCGCCGCGCGGGATGCCGCCGCCAGCCTCGGCGAAGGTCACCTGGGCCTGGCGGCCAACGTGGCCGACGAGGCCCAGGTCAGGGCCGCGGTCGACCAGGCGCTCGCCCACTACGGTCGCCTCGACGTGCTGGTCAACAATGCCGGCATCACCCAGCCGGTGAAGACCCTGGAGATCGGCCGCGCCGACTACGACCGCATCCTCGACGTCAACCTGCGCGGCACCCTGCTGATGTCCCAGGCGGTGATCCCGGCCATGCGCGAGCAGGGCGGTGGCAGCATCGTCTGCCTGTCCTCGGTGTCCGCGCAGCGTGGCGGCGGCATCTTCGGCGGTCCCCACTACAGCGCCGCCAAGGCCGGGGTGCTGGGCCTGACCAGGGCCATGGCCCGTGAATTCGGGCCGGACGGCATCCGCGTGAATGCCCTGACCCCCGGCCTGATCCAGACCGATATCACCGGCGGGCTGATGCACGACGAGCGCCGCCAGTCGATCATCGACGGCATCCCTCTGGGTCGTCTCGGCGAGCCCAGGGACGTGGCCAATGCCGCGCTGTTCCTGGCCAGCGATCTTTCCGGCTACCTGACTGGCGTCACCCTGGACGTCAATGGCGGCATGCTGATCCACTGATCGCCCCCTCGTTTTCAACGCTCTGCATCGACAAGGACGCCCGCGGCTGCGGCGTCCATAACAACAAGAGATCAGACCATGACTACGCTCACCCTGGCAGCGGCCACCTCGGCGCGCGCCAATGCCTATCGCAAGACCGCCTGGCGGCTGATGCCCTTCCTGATGCTGTGCTACTTCTGCGCCTATCTGGACCGGGTCAACGTCGGCTTCGCCAAGCTGCAGATGATGAACGACCTGGCCCTGAGCGAAGCCGTCTACGGCCTCGGCGCCGGCATGTTCTTCCTCGGCTATTTTCTCTGCGAGGTGCCCAGCAACATCATCCTGCACAAGGTCGGCGCCCGCCGCTGGATCGCCCGCATCATGATCACCTGGGGCATCCTTTCCGGGATGTTCGCCTTCGTCGAGACGGCCTGGCAGTTCTACCTGCTGCGCTTCCTGCTCGGCGTGGCCGAGGCCGGCCTGGCACCGGGCCTGCTGCTCTATCTCACCTACTGGTTTCCTTCCTACCGCCGCGCTCGCATGACGGTGCTCTGGTTCGTCGCCATTCCGCTGTCGGGCATGATCGGCGGACCGCTGTCGGGCTGGATCATGAATCAGTTCGCCGGGGTCCATGGCTGGGCCGGCTGGCAGTGGATGTTCGTCATCGAAGCCATCCCCACGGTGGTGGTGGGGCTGATGGTGCTCGGCTATCTCAAGGACGGCGTGCACCAGGCGACCTGGCTGGACGACGAGGAAAAGGCGCTGATCCAGAAGGAGTTGGCCGAGGACAACCAGCACAAGACCGAGCACGCCAGCGTGCGCGACTTCATCCGTGATCGCCGGCTGTGGCTGCTGGCCGCCATCTACTTCTGCGTGGTCATGGGCCAGTACGCCATCACCTTCTGGCTGCCGACCCTGGTGCGCAATTCGGGGGTCGCCGATCCGCTGCACATCGGCCTGCTCACCAGCCTGCCCTATATGTGCGCCATCGTCGCCATGCTGCTGGCTGGGCGCAGTGGGGACAGGCACCGCGAGCGCCGCTGGCATCTGGTGATCCCCATGCTGCTGGGCGCCTGCGGCCTCAGCCTCGCGGCGGTGTTCGGCCACAACGTCACCCTGTCGATCCTCAGCCTGTGCCTGGCCGCGGCCGGCATCCTCTCCGCGTCCTCGCTGTTCTGGATGCTGCCCACCACGCTGCTGGGCGGGGTCACCGCCGCGGCCGGCATCGCCGCGGTGAACAGCTTCGCCAACCTGGCCGGCTTCTGCTCGCCCTACCTGATCGGCTGGATCACCACCAGCACCGGTTCCAGCGCCATCGGCATGTTCCTCATCACCGGGGTGCTGGTGATCGGCGCCACGCTGGTCCTGCGCATTCCCGCCGCCCTGGTCAATCGCTAATCGAGGTACAGATCATGACCGCTTCTTCGCCACAACCCACAACGCTCTCGCTGGCCGAGCGCGCCCACAACATCCGCCGCCATGCCCTGCGCATGGGCCAGATCCAGGGCCAGGGTTATGTTGGCCAAGCCCTGGGCGTCGCCGACGTCCTGGCGGTCGCCTACTTCCATGCCCTGAGCTACCAGCCCCAGGATCCCGAGTGGGAAGGGCGCGACCGCTTCTACCTGTCCATCGGCCATTACGCCATCGCCCTCTATGCCGCGCTGATCGAGGCCGGGATCGTGCCGCAGGAAGAACTGGAGACCTATGGCTGCGACGACAGCCGTCTGCCCATGTCGGGCATGGCCGCCTACACCCCCGGCATGGAGATCACCGGCGGTTCCCTCGGCCAGGGCCTGGGCATCGCCGTGGGCGCCTGCCTCGGCCTCAAGCGCAAGCAGTCGAAATCCTTCGTCTACAACCTGCTGTCCGATGGCGAACTCAACGAAGGCGCCACCTGGGAAGCGGCCATGTCGGCTTCCCACTGGCAACTGGACAACCTCATCGCCCTGGTGGACGTGAATAACCAGCAGGCCGACGGCCACTGCCGCGAGATCCTGGCGTTCGAGCCCCTCGCCGAGCGCTGGCAGGCCTTCGGCTGGTTCGTCCAGCGCGTCGACGGCAACGACCGCGCGGCGCTGGTCGCCGCCTTCGACCGGGCTCGCCAGCACCCGGGCGCGCAGCCCCGGATCATTCTCTGCGATACCCGCATGGGCAAGGGCGTGCCCTTCCTGGAAACCCGCGACAAGACTCACTTCATCCGCGTCGAGGCGCACGAATGGGCCCTGGCCCTCGACGCCCTGGATGCCGGGAGGGACTTCTGATGACCACCACCGCCACCAAGCCACGCCTGACCACCTCGGCGATGATCGCCAGCATCGCCGCCGAGGGCCAGCCGACCCGACCAGCACCGTTCGGTCATGCCCTGGCGGCCCTGGCCGAACAGCGCCAGGACATCGTCGGCCTCACCGCGGACCTCGCCAAGTACACCGACCTGCACATCTTCGCCAAGGCCCATCCCGAGCGCTTCTACCAGATGGGCATGGCCGAGCAGCTGCTGATGAGCGCCGCCGCCGGTATGGCCCGCGAAGGCTGCGTGCCCTTCGCCACCACCTATGCGGTGTTCGCCTCGCGACGCGCCTACGACTTCATCTGCATGGCCATCGCCGAGGAGAACCTCAACGTCAAGATCGTCTGCGGCCTGCCCGGGCTGACCACCGGCTACGGCCCCAGCCACCAGGCCACCGACGACCTGGCGATCTTTCGCGCCATGCCCAACCTCATGGTGATCGACCCCTGCGATGCCCTGGAGATCGAGCAGGCGGTGCCGGCCATCGCCGCCCACCAGGGGCCGGTCTATATGCGCCTGCTGCGCGGCAACGTGCCCCTGGTGCTGGATCGCTACGACTACCGCTTCCAGCTGGGCAAGGCGCAGGTGGTGCGCCCCGGACGCGACGTGCTGGTGGTGTCCACCGGCCTGATGACCATGCGCGCCCTGGAGGCCGCCGAGGCCCTGGCCGCGGATGGCGTGGACGTTTCGGTGCTGCACGTGCCGACCATCAAGCCGCTGGACGAAGCGACCCTCCTGGCGGAAGCCCGCAAGCCGGGGCGGCTGGTGGTGGCGGCGGAGAATCATTCGCTGATCGGTGGCCTGGGGGAGGCCGTCGCGACCACCCTGCTGCGCAACGGCGTGACGCCCACCTTCCGTCAGATCGCCTTGCCCGACGCCTTCCTCGACGCCGGCGCGCTGCCGACCCTGCACGACCGCTACGGCATCTCCACCACGGCGGTGTGCCAGCAGATAAAGGGTTGGTTATAGGGAGTAGGGCTGCGGACCGCACTCGGCGGCGCCGCAGTCCAGCGCCCCACTACGTCAACGGGGCACTTCGTCTTCACCCAGCTCCCGCGCCAGGCGCACGACGGTGACACCGCTACCCAGGTGGCGGATCGAGGGCTGGATCAGCACGCAATTCGGATAGGGAGTGCGGATCTCGCGCTCGCCATCGGTGGCGATCAGGGTATCTGCCTCGGGGATGGTTTCCAGACCCTTGAAGTCCTGGCTAAAACGAAAGTCCAGGGTGTCGGCGACGATGGCTTCGGTCACCCGCAGAAAACGCTGGCGCTTTGGCTTGGCTACCTGCAGCAGGTCGGCCACCGCGGCCTCGTCCACTACCTCGGCCAACAGCAGGAAGCGGGCGACACAGTCGAGGGCGATCTGTCGGCTCACGGCCAGTACGTGTTGGCCGGTTTCAATCAACAGGGCATTTTTCGGGCTGTTGGGTTGGCCGAAGCCACCAAAGTCGCGCAGCCGCCGGCCGTTCTGGTGGCCCTCGTCGGCGATGACGAATTCCGGAGTGCCCAGCTGCGCGGCCAGGCGCAAGCCCTTCTCCAGCGGCCCGGTCATCATCAGCGGCGCGGAATGCTCGTGCATGGAGTGGATGTCCAGCAGCCAGTCCACCTCGTCGATCAACGGACGCAACTGCTGTGCACGGGCCAGATCGGCCGTCGTTGCCGGCCCCTGGAGCCGCTGAGGCAGCCAGACGCGATTCATGTCCTCTTCCAGGTAGCGGGTGGCGTCTATGTCGTCCGGGTCGAAGGCGTGGTAGGCGGCCACGTTGCCAAAGGCCAGGGTCAGCTTGCCTCGGCTTGGCCGGATACCACGACGCAGCAGCTCATCCACGGCAATGGCGCCGCTGACCTCGTTGCCATGGGTCAGGGCCATGATGGCGACATGTGGACCTTCGATGCCGCTGTCGAAGCTGTGCACATAGTCGATGCCGGTATTGCCGGTCTTCCAGCGCTCGATCTCGGGGAATTCGACCTCGATGGGATAGCGGGGCAGACCGGCACGGATCTGGGCGAGGGTGGTCATGGCAGACTCCTAAGGGTAGGCAGACCGGGGCCGCGCCCCGGTGGGGGATCAAACCGGGGTATGGCGACGGGTGCGGGTCAGCGCCAGGATGGAGATCAGACTCAGGGCAGCGGTGCCCATCACGTAATAGCTTGGCGCCAGGTTGTCGCCGCTGCTGTTGATCATCCAGGTCACCACCAGCGGGGCGAAGCCGCCGAATGCCGTGACCGAAAAGTTGTAGCTGAGTGACAGTCCCGAGCCGCGGGTACGGGTGGGGAAGGCGTCGGAGAGCATGGCCGGGATGGGACCTAAGGACGCGGCGATCAGGACGCCCACCAGTGCCTGCACCAATAGCAGGGTAGTGATGGAAGGCAGGGCATTGAGCAGCAGAAACAACGGATAGGAAGAAAGCCCTACCAGCGTCATGGCGATGCCCAGTACCCGCAGCCGGCCGAAGCGGTCGGAGAGGATGCCGAACACCGGCGACATGAGCATGATGGCGAGGCCGGTGATGAAGGCACCGAGGAAGGAGGAGGTGGCGGCGATGTGCAGCTGCTTCATGGCATAGGTGGGCATGTACAGCTTGTGCACGTAATTGAAGGCGGTGGCGCCGGACACCACGCCGATGCACAGCAGCAGTACGGCCCAGTCGGCCTTGAGCAGATCCCGTACCGGGGTCGGCTCCGGGCCCTCGCGGCGGGCCAACGCCTTGAATTCCGGGGTCTCGTCCATCTGCCGGCGGATATACAGGCCGATGGGACCGATCAGCAGACCGATGCCGAAGGCGATTCGCCAGCCCCAGTCATCCAGTTGTGCCGGACTGAGCACATAGCTCAGGGCCGCCGCTACGCCAGCGGCGAACACCGTGGCCAGGCCCTGGGTGGAGAGTTGCCAGCTGGCGAAGAAGCCGCGGCGACCTTCGGTGGCGTTCTCGGCCATGAAGGCTGTGCAGGCACCGAATTCGCCGCCGCTGGAGAAGCCCTGCAGCATCCGCGCGACGATCACGATCAGCGGAGCCAGCAGGCCGATCTGGCCATAGGTGGGCACACAGGTCATCAGCAGGGTGCCGATCATCATCAGGGCGATGGACAGCGTCAGCGAGGCCTTGCGGCCACGACGGTCGGTGTAGGAGCCCAGCACTACGGCGCCTAGCGGCCGCATGATGAAGGAGATGGCGAAGGTGGCCACGCTCAGGAGCAGCGACGTGGTTTCGTTCTCGGCTGGAAAGAACTGTCGGCTGATGATCACGGCGAAATAGCCGTAGATCAGCAGATCATAGAATTCCAGGGCATTGCCGATGCCGGCCGCGCAGATTTCCTTCCAGGAGCCACGCCGGGCCGCTGTGGCGGCCTCGGCGCTGGCAAGGGTCGATATGGAGTGCGACATGACCGGGTTCCCCTTGGCGGAGCGCCGCCAGGGGTGGCAGCGCCTTCACGATTGAGGCTTTACCTTGGGTCAATCCCAGGCACCGGCTCAATTGCCGTTTCGGCACAGGCCTGGGCCGACCAGGCACAGGTGCTCAAGGTCGTGCTTGTCCCTATGGGTTCAGGTGCTGATTATTTTGTCGTGCACCGCTATGGGGCGCTCGTCGCAAGGGTTCGCCAGATATGTTCGAGGCGTTCATCGTGCGGCCCGCGCAAGCGATGCAGGCAGATATCGAAGGTGGCGATCAGCCCCTTCGATCCGGCCAGCACCAGACTGCCCTGGGTCAGGGACTCGCGCACCACCATGCGGGGCAGCCAGGCCAGGCCGTGTCCACGGCGCGCCATCTGGTGGATGGCCGGATAGGAATCGGCCTGGTAGATCATGCGCATGGCCAGCTTACTCGGCAGCCGGGAGAGGTGCCGAGCCAGTACGCCGCGCAGTGCCAGCGACGGCGCGAAGGCCAGCCAAGGCACCGCAGCGGCGCCGTCTTCCAGTCGATAGCGCGGTTGTCCGTCCCCATCCGGTACGCAGACCGGCAGCAGCTCGTCCTGACCGATGACCAGGGTTTCGAAACGTGCAGGGTCCAGCAACCGCTCGGTGAGCGGACTGCTGAAGATCAGCATCAGGTCGGCATCGCCTGCGGCCAGCCGACCGATGGCTTCCTGGGCGCCACTGGTGATGAGCGAGACGGGAAACTCGCCGAACCGTGCGCTCAAGCTGTCGTACCACTCCGGAAAAAAGTCGCTGGCCAGGGTCCGGCCGGTGGCGATACGGATCGGCTGTTCGCGCTGCAGGGCGGCACCCTGAAACAGCGAGCGGCATTCACTCAATCGGTCGACGACCTCCCGTGCCGTTTCCAGCAACAGCAGACCTTCAGGGGTCAGGCTGATGGGCTGCTGGCGACGGATGAGGGGCGCCCCACACCAGTCTTCCAGGGCGCGGATGCGCCGACCGAAGGCTGGATGAGTGACAAAGCGATTTTCCGCCGCGCGCGACAGGCTGCGGGTGCGCGCGAGTTCGATGAAGTCTTCCAGCCATTCCAGTTGCATAGATCTCAGACCCGGGACGATGCCAGGGCAGGGTACGGGGTGAGGGCGGTCACGGCCAGTCCGGGCCGCAGCCCTCGACGCCGCCTGCCCATCCGGGCAAGGTGATCAGCTGTCTCTCACCGCCCGCTGGCCGCCATGTCCGATACCGATGACCTCACCCTGCGCAAGCTGGAGATCTTTCTGGCTTTCATGCGCAGCCGCAATCTGGCGCGGGCCGCCGCCGAGCTGGGCACCAGCCATGTCAGCGTGCACCGCGCCATCCATTCGCTGGAAAACGCCCTGCGCTGTCCGCTGTTCAAGCACGAGGGGCGTACCCTGACGCCGCTGGACGGCGCCTTCGTGCTGGAGGCGCGGGCCGAGCGACTGATGCAGGACCTGGCCGAGACGGTGCGGCTCACCCGGCAGGCGGCGGGCTTCTCGGCCGATCGCTTTCGCCTGGGTGCGCTCTATTCGCTGACGGTCAAGACCGTGCCCCAGCTGATCATGGGCCTCAAGCTCAGGCGCAGTGAACTCAACATCGACCTGGTACTGGGTTCCAACGCCGATCTCGCCGAGCAACTGCACGACTTCAAGCTGGACGCCATGCTGGTGGCCCTGGACGACGCCGTGGTGGATGCCGATTGTGAGAGCGTCGAGCTGTTCAGCGACGATATCTTCCTGGCCGCACCCAGCGACTCGCCCTTTGCCGACCAGGCCGAGGTGGACCTGCGCGATCTCGCCGGGGTGCCCTTCGTGACCCTGACCCAGGGCTTCGCCACCTTTCGCGACGGCCGCCAGGTGTTCGCCCAGGCCGGCTTCGAGCCGGAGGTGATCATGCAGGTCAACGACATCTTCTCGCTGATGAGCATGGTCAGCTCCGGGGTGGGCTATGCGCTGCTGCCGGGGCGGGTCGAGGCGGTCTACCAGAACCGCCTCAAGCTGCTGCCCCTGGCCCCGCGCTACCGGCTGCAGCAGCGCATCGGCGCGGTCTTCCTGCGCAGCCGCGAGCGCGATCCCAATCTGCTGGCCTTCGTCGCCGAATGCCGGATGTATGCGCGCGGCTAGCTCCGCTTCTCAACCACCGACAACGGCGCGGGTCGCCAGGAACAGCAGCGACGGACCGAGCAAGCACCCCAGGGCGGTGTAGAAGGCCGCCGTCAGGCAACCATAGGGCACCAGGCGCGGATCGGTGGCGGCGAGGCCTCCGGCCACGCCGCTGGAGGTGCCCATCAGGCCGCCAAAGATCACCGCGGTACGCGGATTGTTCAGGCCGATGTAGGGCGCCAGGAAGGGGGTGGCGATCATCACTACGATGGATTTCACCAGGCCGGCGGCGATGGACAGCGCCATGACATCCGAGCTGGCGCCAATGGCCGCACCAGTGACCGGACCGACGATATAGGTCACCGCGCCCGCACCTATGGTGGTCAGGCTGACCGCGTCGGTGTAGCCGAACGCCAGGGCGATGGCGACCCCGGCGATGAAAGAGCTGAACACTCCCAGCAGCAGGGAGATGACCCCGGCGATGCCGGCTTCGCGCAGCTCGCGCATGTTGACGCCGAAGGCCGTGGCGGCGATGGCGAAGTCGCGCAGCATGGCGCCGCCGAGCAGGCCTAGGCCCCCCAGCAGCGGCAGGTCGACCAGGCCCTTCTGGCCGCCACTGATGACCCCGCCGACATAGGCGAGCAGCAGGCCGAGAAAGATGGCGATGGCCGAGCCGTGCAGGCGCCCGCGGGTGAGCTTGTCGGAGAGCCAGTAGGAGACCCACATGATGACGCCGATGATGGCGAAGGACGCGATCAAACCGTAGGACTGGGTGGTCTTGCTCAGGGCTTCGATCAGCATGGCGGTCACCGGGCGGTCTGGCTAAGGGAAGCGGGGGTAGCGGTGGCCGGCTTCTTGCGGCCCAGGCGATCGAGCACCGGCACCAGCGCGAAGGCGATACCTACCGCTGTCAGGCCTGCAAGGATGGCCATGGGGCCGCTGTGCAGGGCGCCGACCACGTTCTGCTGCGCCGCCATGGCGACCACGATGGGGATGTAGATGGCACTCCAGAATTCCACGCCCTGTTCGGTCTTGGGCTTGAGGCCGGTGCCGCGGTTGCTGATCCAGCTGCTGAAGAAGATCAGCAGCAACATGGCGATGCCGACCCCGCCGACGTTGGCGGGCACACCGATGAGCCGGCCCAGGACTTCGCCGACGAAGATGCCGGCCAGGGTACAGAGGGAGAGTAAAGCGACACCGTAGATGATCATTGTTGTTGTCCTCGGTTGTGCTTGGGGTGGGGTGAAGCCTGGCACCGCTCTCGCTTTTTACCTCCTCTCCCTAGGAGAGAGGGCCGGGGTGAGGGCGGCGCCGTGTTTGAAGGTCTCTTTGGTTCCTGTGTGGATTGGATGGACGCTTGGTATCGCGCTCGCTTTTTACCCCCTCTCCCTCTGGGAGAGGGCCGGGGTGAGGGCAGCCGCCTTGGACGAAATACTCAATCTAGTCGCGCCGCCTCCTCGCGCCGCAGCGCCTCCAGGGTATCGGGGTGGGTATCCTGCCAGGCCAGAACACCGCTGGCGGGCAGCACGCGCCTGGCCAGCTGGGTGAGCACACTGCCCGGCGCCAGCTCGATGGCCAGGCGCACGCCGCGCTCACGCGCGGCCTCCAGCGTGGCGTGCCATTCGATGGGCCGCGCCATGTTGAAGGCCAGGTCGTCGCGCAGCTGTTCGGCGCGCACGAGCCGCCGTGCCGAGGTGCCGCTCAGATAGGCCAGGCGCGGCGCGCGCAGCTCGACGCCGGCGAAGGCCTGGTCCAGGGTCACAGCGGCTTCCGCCAGCAGCGGGCAGTGGGAGGGCACGCTCATGGCCAGGCGCTTGGCCGCCGCCGCGCCCTCGGCGCGCGCCGCCTCGGCCAGCACGGCGAGGCCCGCGTCGCTCCCCGCCACCACGTATTGCTGCTCGGCATTGGCGTTGGCCAGGTACAGCGGCGCGTCAGGACGCTGGTGGTCAGTAACCAGTTTCTCGACCGCGCCGCGCCCTAGGCCAATGATCGCCAGCATGCCGTAGCCGGACGGGTAGGCCGCCTGCATCAATTCACCGCGGCGGGCCACCAGGCGCAGGGCATCGGCGAACTCCAGGGCCTCGGCCACCACCGCGGCGGCATAGGCGCCGATGGACAACCCGGCCACCAGTTGCGGCGCCGGGCCGCGACTCAAGAGCAGGCGCGCCGTGGCGACGCCGGCGATCAGCAGGCAGAGCTGCACGGCGCGGGTGTGTTCCAGGGCCTGGGCAGAGTCCAGGCTGAGGGGATCAGATTCCAGCACCTCGGCGGCTTCCGCCAGCGTCCGCCGGATCTCGGCGTCGTCGGGCAGAGCGCGCAGCATGTCGGGCCGCTGGGCGCCCTGGCCGGGAAACTGGAAGAGGGTGCTCATGCGGCGCGCGCCTCCGGCCAGGGATCGCCTACCAGCTGGGGACCGGCAGCGGTCTTGAGCAGCACGCGTGGGGCGTCTCCGGCCCAATCGGCCAGGGCCACGCCGCCGAGCGGGGTTTCCAGCAGGATGTCCAGACGACACAGCGCTTGCCCCTGCAGGGACGCCAGCGCGGCCCGGGCCTGGTCGCGCGACAGTGGGGCGGCGCAGCGGATCAGCAGATCCAGATCGCTCCCGGCATGCAGCGCCGGCCAGCCGGAGGCCAATTCATAACCCGCGGCGCCGGTGGGTCCCCAGGGCAGCCCCAGGTCATCCAATAGCGGTTCGATAAAGGCCAGGGTCGAGAAGACCGGCAGGTCGCGGCAATCCTTCGAGATTCTCAGCGCCTCGGGTGAGAGCTGGCGTCTCACGGCAGCAGGCTCCAGCCAGGCCGCCATCCGTTCGGCGCGGCAGGTGCCGCGCAAGCCGACCGGAATGCGGTCTGACTTGGGCACAGCGCGGCGGACCACCACCGGCAGGCCGGCCTGGGCTATCGCTACCGCCCAGGCGGGGGCCCCTGAGGGCAGGGCGTCCGAGGTCAGGCCCCAGAGCAGGTCGTGGGGTCTGTATTGGGCTCCTATCGACCGCCCGCTCATTACGCGCTCCATCCCGCTCTCAGGCGTTCGCGCACCTCGCGAGAGGCCGCGCGATTGGCGCCCTCCAGCCGCAGCCTGAGATCAGTGGCTCCGCTGGCCAGGACATCCGCCTGGGCGTCGGCCAGGTCCTGGCGCACCTGCTGCACATCTTCGGCCGAGGGCTGGTCGGGCTGGGCCACTTCCAGCTGGCGCCAGAGCAGGCCCAGGGAGGCATAGCTGTCCAGGTCATAGGCCATGGGCGGGATGTCGGCCGCCAGGCGTTCCAGCTCCTCGACGCTGCGCAGGGTCACCCGCGCCGCCGAGGCCTTGCCCATGGCATGCACCTGCACCTGGGGATCGCGCAGGGCCAGCAGGCGATTGGCCTGGTAGCCATGGGCGAGAAAACCACCGGACATGGCCTTGCCCACCAGCAGCCCCAGCACCGGGTGCCCGGCCAGACGCGCCTCGGCATAGGCCCCGGCGGCCCCGGCCAGGGCCTGGTGGATGCCATAGGCTTCCTCGCGGCGCCCATAGGCCTGGCTGGGCACGTCCACCAGGGCGATCAGGGTGCGTTTCATCTCAGCGCCACCATCCTCGGCGATGGCCTGCTGGATGGCCCGGGCCAGGCCCCAGCCCTCCAGCAGGCCCACCTCGCCCAGGCGGGCGCGAGGAAAGGGATTCTCCGCATCCGCTACCACCGCCAGCCAGCGCGCGGGGCGTCCGGCCAGTTCGAGGTCGGCGACGCGCAGGGAGGCGGGCAGGCCCGTAACAGCCTGACCCTGGCCGGCCAAGGCCTGGAACCAAGTCAGGCCGCGTTGCGAAGGCTGGGTGCTCATGGCTGGTCTCCGGCATAGAGGTGGCGGACCGCGGCGGCGTCCGCCTGGGGACGGGTGTCGAGATCGGCGAGGTGTGCCAGATAGCGGTCGGCTTGCTGGCTGCGCAGGGGCATGGTGACGCCAGCGGCGAAACCCTGGCGGATGGCGGCGGTTACGGCGGCGCTGTCGTCAGCGACGAAGACATCGGCCAGGCCCGTGGCGACCCGCTGCTCGCCGCCGGTCAGGCTCCAGATGAAGGGCCGGTCGCGGGAATCGTATTCCTCGATCCCGGCTTCCTGCTCGATCACCTGAGGGCCGTTGAGTCCCAGCCGCGCCTCGCGGGTGACGATCAGCTGGCTGCATAGCCCCGCGGCGATGGACATGCCGCCAAAGCAGCCGACGCTGCCGGCGACGACGCCGATGACCGGCTGATGCGCACGCAGGGCGATGATGGCCGCCTGGATCTCGGCGATGGCCGCCAGCCCTAGGTTGGCTTCCTGCAGCCGTACACCGCCGGTTTCCAGCAGCAGCACGGCGCGGGTCGGAGTGCCGGCGAGATTGTCTTCCAGGGCCAGCTCCAGCGCCCCGGCAATCTTGGCACCGCCCACTTCGCCCATACTGCCGCCCTGGAAGGCGCCTTCGATGGCGCAGACCACCGCGGGCTCGCCGTCGATCAGCCCCTTGGCCACCACCACGCCGTCATCGGCCTGGCACACGATGCCCTGCCTGGGCAGCCAGGGCGACATCAGCCGCTCGAAGGGCCCGACCAGCTCGCGAAAGCTGCCGGCATCGAGCACCGTGCGCGCCCGTTCGCGGGCACCGAGTTCGACGAAGCTGCGGCTGTGCAGCAATTCCTGGACATCGGGAAGGGTGGCTTCAGCCATGGGTGCTGTCCTCCAGGTCGAGGGTTTCCAGGCCCTGCTCCAGGCGCAGGCGCACGACGCCTGGGGTGGCGCCGAAGTCGTGGATGTCCAGGGTCAGGGCGGGCAGGTCCTCACGGGTGGCGAACAGCCGGTCGAAGAGGGCACGCCAGCGCGGTTCGCTGCCATTGACCGAGGTGGTCACCTTGAGGGTGAAGTCGGCGGTGGCGGGTTCGAGGAGGACTTCGAGATCCCCCGAGCCGACGCAACCCACCAGGGCCCGACCCCGGCGGCGCTGGCTGGCCGGATAGCTGCAGCTGAAATGTTCCATCAGAGGTCTCCAGTGAGCCGTGGCTCCAGGCGATCGACGAGAAGGGTGGCGGCCAGGAGATCGGCGGCCCCACCGGGCGAGGCATTGGCGGCCAGCAGCTCCCGGTCCAGGGCCAGCAGCTGGCGGCGGCCGGCCAGACTGGCGCTGCCACCGGCGTCCAGTACCGCCTGGGCACCCTGGTGCATGGCGCTGAGGGCGGCGGGGCCGGCGCGGTGCAGCACGCAGGTGTCGTCCAGCCGGGTCATGATCGCCAGCAGGGCATCCAGACGGGCGTTCTGCTCGCTGGCGCCCGCCTGGCGGCTGGCGCGCAGTTGCGGCAGGCCGCGCTGGTGGATGGCAGGGAAGCCCGCGGCGGCTTCGGCCCGGGCGCCGCCGACGCCATAACATTGGGCGACGCGCTGGCCGTGGCTCGGCAGAGTGCTGGGAGCATCAGGATCCGGGAGGCTAGCCAGGCGACCTGCCGCAAGGCACAAGGCCTCAGCAGAGCCAGGACGCCCATGCACGGCCGCCGTCACCAGCAGCCCCAGCGCCCAGATGGCGCCGCGATGGGTGTTGACGCCACCGGTCACGTTCAGCATCGCGGCTTCGCCATCGCGACCCAGGCGGCCGATCAGGCGGCGCAGGTCGGCCGCGGGCAGCCCCAGCTCGGCGGCTTCGGCCATGGCCTGGAAACAGGGCCGCAGGGCCTGGGCGGAGGTCAGCATCAGGCCAAGGCTGAGGTCCTGGTGGGCACCCTGGCCGCGACGATCCACCAGGGCCGGCTTGGGCGAAAGTTCGGCTTCGTCCACCAGGGCCGTCACGGCCAGGTCGGCCAGGTCGGCCAGGCGTTCGGCGGGAGACGGGGCAAGACGGGCGAGGGCGCGCATCACCAGCTCCTGAATTTGGCCGGGGGTTGATAGAGGCCGCCGGACCATTCCACCAGTTCGCCGATGCTCTTGGCGGCGAGCAATTCGCGACTGGCGTCGGTGCGGCGGATGCCGAGGTCCTCGGGCAGTGCGACCAGGCCTTCCTGGCGCAGCCGCCGGGCCTCGGCCGGATCGCTGCGCAAGCCGATGGCAGTGACCCCGGCCACGGCGGCGATCATCGCCCGGCGCTCGTCCAGGGAGCGGGCGCGATAGAGATAGGCGATGCCTTCCTCGGTGAGCAGATGGGTCACGTCGTCGCCATAGACCATGATGGGCGCCAGGGGCATGCCGCTCTTGCGCGCCACCTCCACGGCATCCAGGGTGTCGACGAAGGTGGGTTTGCCGCCTTCCTGGAAGGTCTCGACCATCTGCACCACCAGCTTCTTGCCTCGCTCCAGCAGCGCCGGGGCGCTGTCGCCCGTCTGTTGGCGCATGTCCAGCCAGGCCGGGGTGGGATGGCGGCGGCCGCGAGGGTCATGCCCCATGTTGGGCGCGCCGCCGAAGCCGGCCAGGCGCCCGCGGGTCACGGTGGAGGAATGGCCATCGCCGTCCACCTGCAGGGTGGCGCCGATGAAGAGGTCGACGGCGTACTGACCAGCCAGCTGGCAGAGCAGGCGGTTGGATCTCAGCGAGCCGTCGCGACCGGTAAAGAAGACATCCGGGCGCTGGGCGATGTAGCCCTCCATGCCCAGCTCGGTGCCGAAGCAGTGCACGCTTTCCACCCAGCCGCTCTCGATGGCCGGGATCAGGGTGGGATGGGGATTGAGCGTCCAGTGCCGACAGATCTTGCCCTTGAGGCCGAGGCGCTCGCCGTAGGTGGGCAGGATCAGTTCGATGGCCGCGGTGTTGAAGCCGATGCCATGGTTGAGCGACTGCACCTGGTGGCGTTCGTAGATGCCGCGGATGGCCATCATCGCCATCAGCACATGCACCGGCTTGATATGGCGGGGATCCCGGGTGAACAGCGGCTCGATATAGAAGGGCCGGTCGGCCACCACTACGAAATCCACCCAGTCCGCGGGGATGTCGACCCGCGGCAACTCGGACACGTCGTCCACCAGCTGGTTGACCTGGACGATGACGATGCCGTCGCTGAAGGCCGCCGGCTCGATCAGCGCCGGGCTGTCCTCGGTGCTGGGGCCGGTATAGATGTTGCCGGCGCGGTCGGCCATGAAGCCGGCACTGAGCACCACCTTGGGGATGAGGTCTACCAGCAGCCGGGCATAGAGTTCGATGTAGGTGTGGATGGCGCCCACTTCCAGCAGCCCGTCTTCCAGCAGCTGGCTGATCCTCAGGCTCTGGGTGCCGGCAAAGGAGAAGTCCAGCTTGCGGGCGATGCCGCGTTCGAAGAGATCCAGGTGCTCGGCGCGACCGACGCTGGGCATGATCATGTGCAGGTCATGCAGCCGGGCCGGATCGACCTGGGCGAGACTGCGGGAGAGGAAATCGGCCTGCTTCTGGTTGTTGCCTTCCAGCACCACCCGGTCGCCGGGGGCAAGCAGCTGTTCCAGGGCCGCGACAATGGATGCGGTGGGCAGCACCTTGCCATCGGCCAGCGCGGCCACCCGGTCCAGGCGCTGCTGCTTGTCACCGCGGCGCCTGGCGATCCGAGCCGGTGGGTGGGATGTCGTTGTCATTGGAGTCTCCACGAATCACCTGTCGTGGAGTCACCCTAGACCTCGCCTCCCTGGCATTCAATCAACCTGAAGGCGGAATCGTTACGCTGAAGTTAACGATCCCGCCTGCATCAGGCCGCCGCGACCGCCTCAGGTCTTGTCGACCGGAGTGAACACCGTGGTGGTCTTGGAGAACCAGCCGGTGGGTGTCACGTCGACGTTGGCGTTATCGTATCTCAGGCTGTTCTGCACCTGCTTGAGCGTCAGGTTGGCCTGCCAGTATTGCTCGTGGCCCAGCTCCCGATTGGCCCTGTGCACCAGATCCAGGGTTTCCTGGGCCGGCAGCACGTCGGTGGAGTAGTCGACGTCGACGCCGGCCACCTTGAGGATCTCGCCGGCGGCCTTGGTATCGCCCTGCTGGATCTTCTCGTTGGCCTGGGCCACGGCCTGGTTCTTGGCCGGGGTGGCGACATAGTCGTCACGCAGCGCCATGCCGCTCCAGATCGGCAGCCAGGACGTAGCCTTGGCGTCCTGCGCGGAGACCTGCATGAGTTTGCCGTCCTGACCGCGCAGGTCCCTGGCCGACTTGAGGTAGGCGGTCTTGTCGGTCTGGGCGGTCTGCAGCGCGCTCTCGGCGGCGGCCAGGTGCTGCTTGGCCTGATCGACATGGGCCTCGAAGAGGTCCTGGCGGGCGGCGACCACGTCCATGAAAGCCTGCTGGCCCTGCTGGGAGATCGCCGGCAGGGTGGCGACCTGCTGGGTGGCGATGTCGGGTCGGGTGTCGGCCAGGGCGGCGGTGGAAAACACCGAGGCGATGGTCAGGACGAGGAGGCTCTTGGCGATACGACGATTGAGGTTCATGTGCTTCTCCCGGATACGAAAGTAACTGGAACCGCGGGGGTATCGGGCAGGGTTGCGAGATACCTTGGGGTCAGTGTCCATCCGGTGAGCTTAACGAACGCTTAGCAGGCTATCGGTAGGTGTAATTCCAGGTGTCGGACGCTGGAACGGAAACAGTGCCCGCCCCGGAGAGTCCGGAGCGGGCACTGTTGGCGGGCCGAAGGGCCTAGCGCACCAGGCAGGGCTTCTTGTTATCGAAGGTCCAGTTGGGCGAGAGGAATTGCATGGCCATGGCGTCGTCGCGCGCGCCGAGGCCCTTGGCCTTGTACAGCTCGTGGGCGCGGGCCAGGGCGTCCAGGTCCAGCTCCACGCCCAGGCCGCCCTGCTGCGGCACCGCCACCAGGCCGCCCTTGATCTCCAGCGGTTGCCGGGTCAGGCGCTGGCCGTCCTGCCAGATCCAGTGGGTGTCGATGGCGGTGATCTTGCCCGGCGCCGCGGCGGCGACGTGGGTGAACATGGCCAGGGAAATGTCGAAGTGATTGTTGGAGTGCGAACCCCAGGTCAGGCCCCAGTCGTTGCACATCTGCGCCACCCGCACCGAGCCCTGCAGGGTCCAGAAGTGCGGATCGGCCAGGGGGATGTCCACCGATTGCAGCTGGATGGCGTGACCCATCTGGCGCCAGTCGGTGGCGATCATGTTGGTGGCGGTGGGCAGGCCGGTGGCGCGGCGGAATTCGGCCATGACTTCGCGTCCGGAATAGCCGTTCTCCGCGCCACAGGGGTCCTCCGCATAGGCCAGCACGTGATGCTGGTCGCGGCACAGGCGGATGGCTTCCTTGAGCGACCAGGCGCCGTTGGGGTCCAGGGTCACGCGTGCCTCGGGGAAGCGCTCGGCCAGGGCGGTGACCGCCTCGATCTCGGCGTCGCCGCTGAGTACGCCGCCCTTGAGCTTGAAGTCCTTGAAGCCGTAGCGGTCGTAGGCCGCCTCGGCCAGGCGCACCACGGTCTCGGGGGTCAGGGCCTCTTCGTTGCGTACGCGGAACCAGGCGTCGTCGCTCTCGGCTTCGCTGCGGTAGTCCAGGGTGGTCTTGTTGCGGTCGCCAACATAGAACAGATAGCCGAGCATCTCCACGGCGTCGCGCTGCTGGCCTTCGCCGAGCAGGGCCGCCACCGGCACCTCCAGGTGCTGGCCGAGCAGGTCGAGCAGGGCGGCTTCCAGGGCGGTGACGGCGTGGATGGTGATGCGCAGGTCGAAGGTCTGTAGGCCACGGCCGCTGGCATCGCGACCGGCGAAGGCCTGGCGGACCTGGCCGAGGATGCGCTGGTACTGCCCCAGCGGCTGGCCGATGAGGAATTGGCGGGCGTCTTCCAGCGTCTGGCGGATGCTCTCGCCGCCGGGCACCTCGCCGACGCCGGTGCGGCCGGCGCTGTCCTTGAGGATCAGCACGTTGCGGGTGAAGTAGGGGCCATGGGCGCCGCTCAGGTTGAGCAGCATGCTGTCCTGGCCGGCGACGGGCACGACTTCCAGCGAGGTGACCACCGGGGTGCCGGTGTGCAGGGCGGGGGTGGCGTTGAATTGGGTCATGGTCGGGCTCCTTCGATCAGCGAGAGGTTTCAACGGCGAGCGGGGCTTCGGCAGGCGGCGTGGGTACGCCGCGCAACTCGACGCGCTTGATCTCGCCGACGACGAACAGGTAACTGATGGCGGCCACCAGGGCATTGGCACCGACGAACACCAGGGCCATCTTGAAGGAACCGGTGGCGGCGATGATGTAGCCGATGATGATCGGGGTGGTGATGGAGGACAGGTTGCCGATGGTGTTGAACAGGCCACCGGAGAGGCCGGCGATCTGCTTGGGCGAGGTGTCGGAGACCACCGCCCAGCCCAGGGCGCCGATGCCCTTGCCGAAGAAGGCCATGGCCATGAAGCCCACCACCATCCAGTCGGCGTCGACGTAGTTGCAGAGGATCATGCTCATCGACAGCAGCATGCCGGCGACGATGGGGGGCTTGCGCGCCACGCTCAGGCTGCTGCCGCGACGCAGCAGCCAGTCGGAGATCACCCCGCCGAGCACGCCGCCGATGAAGCCGCAGATGGCCGGCAGGGAGGCGATGATGCCGGCCTTGAGGATGGTCATGCCGCGTTCCTGCACCAGGTACACGGGGAACCAGGTGAGGAAGAAGTAGGTGAGGGCGTTGATGCAGAACTGGCCCAGGTAGATGCCGGCCATCATGCGATTGGTCAGCAACTGGCCGATGTAGCTCCACTTCGGACCTTCGCTCTTCTTGCCGGGGGTGTCCAGGTCGACCAGGCCGCCGTTGCTGGCGATGTACTCGACCTCGGCGCTGTTGGCGCGGGGATGTTCGCGGGGGCTGTAGATCACCGCCATCCACACCGCCGAGAAGGCGATGCCCAGGGCGCCCATCACCACGAAGACGTGCTGCCAGCCGAAGTGGTAGACGATCCAGCCCATCAGCGGCGCGAACAGCACGGTGGCGAAGTACTGCGCCGAGTTGAAGATGGCCGAGGCGGTGCCGCGCTCCTTGGTGGGGAACCAGGCGGCGACGATGCGAGCGTTGCCGGGGAAGGAGGGCGCTTCGGCCAGGCCGACCATGAATCTCAGGGCGAACAGCAGGAACACCGCGGTGCCGATGCCGAATTCACCGATGTAGCCTTGCAGCATGGTGAACACCGACCAGGTGAAGATGCTCGCCGCATAGACCTTCTTCGAACCGAAGCGGTCCAGCAGCCAGCCGCCGGGGATCTGGCCGAGCACATAGGCCCAGCCGAAGGCGGAGAAGATGTAGCCGAGGGAGACGGCACTGATGCCGAGGTCTTTTTGCAGGGCGGAGCCGGCGATGGAAATGGTGGCGCGGTCGGCATAGTTGATCGTGGTCACCACGAACAGCATGAACAGGATCAGATAGCGGACGCGCGTCTGCTTGGTTTCGTGCATGGAGAGCTCCCACTGGTTTGTTTTTGTGTGCGGGCTGACATCGTGTAGCGGGCTTAGGTTGTAAGTCGTCTGACAACGATAGCGTTATCATTAAACAGATAACGCTATCATTCAACCGTTAAATCTGTGGCCGGGCGCAAAAAAGTGGCTAGGAACTCTGGCGCTCGATTAGGGCAAAACCGGTGTCGAGGCTTACCGCAGTTTGATCGCCCGCGAGGCGGTCGAGCAGCGCCTGGGCGACACGCTGGCCCATGGCATCGGCGTTGACGCTGACCGTGGACAGCGCCGGGGTGGCGAAGCGGCCGTTGGTGGTATCGCCGAAGCCGACCACCGCCAGCTGTTCGGGGATGCGCAGGCCGCGGCTGCTGGCTTCGGCGACCACACCCAGGGCCAGGGTGTCGGAGCTGCACAGCACCAGTTGCGGGGGCTCGGGGCGTTCCAGCAGGCGCGCCAGGCCGATGCGGCCGACTTCCCAGGTGGCGGGTAGGGGCAGCACTTCCATGGGCAATTCGGGGATGCCCAGTTCGACCAGGCGGGCCTGCAGAGCCAGGTTGCGGCGCATGGCGCGAGGATCGTCCACCGAGATCACCCCGAAGCGGCGATAGCCGCGGGCGACGAAGTGCTCCGCCAGGGCGACGCCGACCTGCTCGTGGGAAAAGCCCACCTGCATGTCCAGGGCCTCGGCGCTCAGGTCCCAGGCTTCCACCACCGGGATGTTCAGCGCCGCCAGCCGCGCGCGACTGGCCGGGGTGTGCAGGGTGCCGGTGAGGACGATGCCATCGGGGCGGCGGCCGAGGATGGCTTCCAGCAGTTCCTCTTCCTTTTCCGGCGAATAGCCGGTCGGACCGATCAGCGCCTGGTAGCCCGCCGCGGTGAGGCGATCCATAATCGCCTGCACCACGGTGGCATAGATGGAATTGGCGATGGTGGGCAAGAGGATGGCCACCAGCCGGCTCTTGCTGGAGGCCAGGCTGCCCGCCAGCAGATTGGGTACGTAGCCCAGTTCCTTGACCACGGCCAGGACATGCTCGCGGGTGGCGGCGCTCACCAGGCTCGGGCGGTGCAGCGCCCGGGACACGGTAATGGGCGACACCCCGGCGGCGAGGGCGACCTCGCGCACGGTGAGGGGCAGCTCGGTGGTGCCATCGAGCTGGGCGAGTTCGCGTCGGGACTTCCTGGCCAAAGCGGGTCCTTGGATGAGAGAGGCCGCCATTATGAGAGCAAGCCCCGGCGGTTGCCATGGGCGCCGGCCAGAGCCCGGCTAGTTGACCGCTCGCGTTGCCCGGGCGCGGCCGACCCGCGATTGACTGGGGCGACCGAGCAGGGCGGAAACGTCCCGTCCGGCGTGGACCAGTCTCTCCAGGTCGACGCCAGACGCTATGCCCAGGCCATCCAGCAGATAGACCAGGTCCTCGCTGGCGACATTGCCGCTGGCGCCCTGGGCATAGGGACAGCCGCCGAGCCCGGCGACGGAGCTGTCGAACACCGCGACGCCTTCGAGCAGGCTGGCGTAGACGTTGGCCAGGGCTTGGCCGTAGGTGTCGTGGAAATGCCCGGCCAGTTGGCTGAGCGGCACCTCCCGGCCCAGTCGCTGCCAGAGCGCCCGGGTCCGGCCCGGGGTGCCGACGCCGATGGTATCGCCCAGGGAGACCTCGGCGCAGCCCAGCTCCAGCAGTTCGCGGGTCACGCTCGCCACCTGGTCGGTTGCGACCTCGCCATCGTAGGGGCAGCCCAGCACGCAGGACACATAGCCGCGCACCCGGATGCCCGCCGCCCGCGCGTCCTCGACCACGGGCACGAAGCGCGCCAGGCTCTCGGCGATGGAGCAATTGATGTTGCGCTGGGAGAAGCCCTCCGAGGCGGCGGCGAACACGGCGATCTCGTCCACCCCCGCTGCCAGGGCGGCTTCGAAACCTTTCAGGTTGGGCACCAGTACCGAACGCATCACGCCCTCGGGCCGGCCGAGTCCTGTCAGCACCTCGGCGGTCCCGGCCATCTGCGGCACCCAGAGTGGCGAGACGAAGCTGCCCACTTCCAGATGCTGCACGCCGCTGGCGACTAGCGCCCTGCACAGCTGGATGCGCTCGGCGATGCCCAGCGCCTGGGGCTCGTTCTGCAGGCCATCGCGGGGTCCGACCTCGACCAGCCGCACCCGGGACGGCAAGGCCTCGCTCATGGCGCCACCTCGTCCAGTTCTATCAGGGGGGTGCCCTCGGCCACCAGCTCACCGGGGCTGCAGAACAGCGCGCCCACGACGCCGGCACGGGGCGCGCGGATGCTGTGTTCCATCTTCATCGCCTCCAGTACCACCAGCGGGGCCCCGGCTTCCACGGTGTCGCCCACGGCCACCGAGACGGCTACCACACTAGCGTTCATCGGCGCGGTGAGGCCACCGGCATCCGCCTGGCGCGCGACCTCGGCCAGCGGATCGGCCCAGGTGACGGCTTCGAAACGGTCCTGCCATTCGACAAACAGCGTCGGCCCTCGGCGATGGAGGCGGGCGCTGTGGCGAACGCCGTCCACCTGCCAGTGGAGCCGATCACCGCTCAATGCGACGGCCCGCGGGTCGACCAGGCTCAGGCTGCGCACCTCGCCACGACAGGCCAGGCGCAGCGCGATGCGCGGTGGTCCACCCAGGCGCCAGCCCTGGCGGGACGCCCAGGGTGACGTGGGATCGGCAGCGGCGGGCAGCGTCGCCAGCCAGGCCTGGCCCGCCAGGGTCCAGAAGGTCTCCGGCAGTTCTGCGGGTGCGGGCAGCAAGGCCGCCTGATGCCGCTCGATGAAACCGGTGTCCAGCTCTGCCGCGGCAAAGGCCGGATGGGCGAGCAGGCGCTGCAGGAAGGCGAGGTTGGTGGCGAAGCCGCCCACCGCGGTGTCTTCGAGCATGGCCAGCAACCGCTTGCGCGCCTGTTCGCGGCTGTCGCCCCAGGCGATCAGCTTGGCCAGCATGGGATCGTAGAAGGGCGACACCTCGTCACCTTCCTCCACGCCGCTGTCCACCCGCCGCCCGGGACCGGCCGCGGGCTCGCGATAAAGCTGCAGGGTGCCCGAGGCCGGCAGGAAGCCCTGGTCGGTGTCCTCGGCATAGAGGCGCACCTCGATGGCATGGCCGTGCAAGGGCACCTGCGCCTGGGTGAGGGGCAGGGGTTCGCCCGCGGCCACGCGCAGCTGCCAGGCCACCAGGTCCAGGCCGGTGATGGCCTCGGTGACCGGGTGCTCCACCTGCAGCCGCGTATTCATCTCCATGAAGAAAAAGTCGCCACGGGCGTCGAGCAGGAATTCCACGGTGCCGGCGCCGACGTAGCCGATGGCCTGGGCCGCCTGCACCGCCGCCTCGCCCATGGCCCGGCGCAGGTCGGGCGTGAGACCCGGCGCGGGCGCCTCCTCGATCACCTTCTGGTGGCGGCGCTGGATGGAGCAGTCGCGTTCGTTGAGATAGAGGCAATGGCCGTGCGCATCGGCGAACACCTGGATCTCCACATGGCGCGGTTGCAGCACGTATTTCTCCACCAGCATCCGCGCATCGCCAAAGGCCGAGAGCGCTTCGCGCTGGGCCGAGGCGAGGCCCTCGGCCAGGTCGGCTTCGCGCTCGACGATCTTCATGCCCTTGCCGCCGCCGCCGGCGGTGGCCTTGAGCAGGACCGGATAGCCGATGCGCGCCGCGGCGTCACGAAAGGTGGCCAGGGACTGGTCCTCGCCGTGATAGCCCGGCACCAGGGGCACCCCGGCATCGGTCATCAGCGCCTTGGCCGCGGACTTGCTGCCCATGGCGCGGATCGCCGCGGCGGGAGGACCGACGAAGACCAGCCCGGCCGCGGCCACCGCCTCGGCGAAGGCGGCATTCTCGGACAGGAAGCCGTAGCCCGGATGGATCGCCTGGGCGCCGGTGGCCAGGGCCGCGGCGATGATGCGCTCGCCCAGCAGATAGCTGTCGGCCGGCTTGGTCCCGCCCAGGTCCACTGCCTGATCGGCCTGGCGCACATGGCGGGCGTCGGCATCAATGGCGCTGTGCACGGCGACGGTACCCAGGCCGAGGGCCTTGGCCGTACGCGTCACCCGGCAGGCGATCTCGCCGCGGTTGGCGACGAGCAGACGGTCGAAGGTCATGGCGAGGTCTCCTGCCAGGCGGGACGACGTTTCTCCAGAAAGGCCTGCAGGCCTTCCTGGGCTTCGGGGGTGACGCGTACCTCGGCGATCAGGCCCTCGGTGAAGGAGCGCACCTCGGCGCGGGGTGCGCCCGCGCCAGCGCCGTCCAGCAACCGCTTGCAGGCGCGCAATGCCTGGGGCCCGTTGTCCAGCAGCCGGGCGATCCAGGCCTCGACCAGGGTGTCCAGGTCGGCAGCAGGCGCCGTCTCGGCCACCAGGCCCAGTTCGGCGGCGCGTTCGCCGGAAAAGCGCTCGGCGCCGAGCATGTAGCGCCGCGCCATGCGCTCGCCCAGGGCGCGAGTCACGAAGGGCGCGATGACCGCCGGCACCAGGCCGATGCGCACCTCCGACAGGCAGAAGATGGCATCGCCCGCGGCCAGGGCCAGGTCGCAGCAGCTGACCAGGCCCACCGCGCCGCCAAAGGCCGCGCCCTGGACCACCGCCAGAGTCGGCATCGGCAAGGCCTGCAGGCGATACATCACCTCGGCCAGGCGCTCGGTGTCGGCGCGATTGGCGGCGGCGTCCAGGCGGGCCGAGGCCTGCATCCAGGCGAGGTCGGCGCCGGCGCAGAAGTGCCGCCCGCGGCCACGGAGCAGCAGAAAGCGCAGGGCTTGATCGCTGGCGATTTGGGCGAGCACGATCCCCAGCTCCGCGATCAGCTGCGCATCCAGGGCATTGTGGCGATCCGGGCGGTCGAGCCAGAGGGTGGCGAAGCCGCGTGGATCACGGATCAGTTCCAGGGTGTGGAAGTCAGTCATGGCCTACATCCGGAAGACGCCGAAGGTCGTCGGCTCGAGAGGGGCGTTGAGGCTGGCCGACAGGGCCAGGGCGAGGACTTCGCGGGTCTGGGTCGGGTCGATCACCCCGTCGTCCCACAGCCGCGCGCTGGAATAGTGGGCATGGGCCTGGCGTTCGTACTGCTCGACGATGGGGGCCTTGATGCGTGCCGCTTCCTCGTCGTCGAAGGCCTCGCCGGCGCGTTCGGCCTGCTCGCGCTTGACCTGCACCAGCACCCCGGCCGCCTGCTCGGCACCCATCACGCCGATGCGCGCGTTGGGCCACATCCACAGGAAGCGTGGATCGTAGGCGCGACCGCACATGCCGTAGTTGCCGGCGCCAAAGCTGCCGCCGATGATCACGGTGAACTTGGGCACCCGGGCGCAGGCCACCGCGGTGACCAGCTTGGCGCCGTGCTTGGCGATGCCGCCTTCCTCGTATTTCCTGCCCACCATGAAGCCGGTGATGTTCTGCAGGAACAGCAGCGGGATGCGGCGCTGGCAGGCCAGTTCGATGAAGTGCGCGCCTTTCTGCGCCGATTCGGCGAAGAGGATGCCGTTGTTGCCGAGGATGGCCACCGGATGGCCGTGCAGGTGGGCGAAGCCGCAGACCAGGGTGGTGCCGAATTGCGCCTTGAATTCATCGAAGACGCTGCCGTCCACCAGCCGCGCGATCACCTCGCGCACCTCCAGCGGCTGCTTGGGATCGGCCGGCACCAGTCCGTGCAACTCCTCGGCCGGGTAGAGGGGCGGGATAGGCGTCTTCAGCTGCAAGTCGCCCAGCTTGCGCCAGTTGAGGTTGGCGATGCAGCGCCGGGCCAGGGCCAGGGCATGGGCATCGTCTTCGGCGTAGTGATCGGCCACGCCGGAGGTCCGGCAATGGACATCGGCGCCGCCCAGCTCCTCGGCGCTGACCACCTCGCCGGTGGCGGCCTTCACCAGCGGCGGGCCGGCGAGAAAGATGGTGGCCTGCTGGCGCACCATGATGGTCTCGTCGCTCATGGCCGGCACATAGGCGCCACCGGCGGTGCAGGAACCCATCACCACGGCGATCTGCGGGATGCCCTGGGCGCTCATGGTCGCCTGGTTGAAGAAGATTCGCCCGAAGTGCTCGCGGTCGGGGAAGACGTCCTCCTGGCGCGGCAGGTTGGCGCCGCCGGAATCCACCAGATAGAGGCAGGGCAGGCGATTCTGCAGGGCGATGGCCTGGGCGCGCAGGTGCTTCTTTACCGTAAGCGGATAGTAGGAGCCGCCCTTCACCGTGGCGTCGTTGGCGATGATCATGCACTCGACGCCCTCGATGCGGCCGATGCCGGCCACCACCCCGGCGGCCGGTACCTCTTCCTCGTAGACGTCGAGGGCGGCCAAGGCGCCGATTTCCAGGAAGGGCGAGCCCGGGTCCAGCAACAGATCGATGCGCGCGCGGGGGAGCAGCTTGCCGCGCGCGGTATGGCGCGCCTGGGCCCTGGCCCCGCCGCCTTCGCGGATGCGCGCCAGCAGCCCGTCGAGCCGGGCCAGTTGTTCGGCCATGGCGGCGGCGTTGCGCTGGTAGTCCGGGGTGCGCCGGTTCAGCGTGGAGGTCAGCACGGTCATGAAGGCGTCCTCACCGGGTTTCGTTGAACAGCTCGCGGCCGATCAGCATGCGGCGGATCTCGCTGGTGCCGGCGCCGATCTCGTAGAGCTTGGCGTCGCGCAGCAGGCGGCCGGTGGGGTATTCGTTGATGTAGCCGTTGCCACCGAGGATCTGGATGGCTTCCAGGGCCATCTGGGTGGCCTTCTCGGCGGTGTAGAGAATCACCCCGGCGGCGTCCTTGCGGGTGGTCTCGCCGCGGTCGCAGGCCTGGGCCACGGCATAGAGATAGGCGCGGCTGGCGTTGAGGCCGGTGTAGAGATCGGCCACCTTGCCCTGGATCAGCTGGAATTCGCCGATGCTCTGGCCGAATTGCTTGCGGTCGTGGACATAGGGCAGCACCACGTCCAGGCAGGCCTGCATGATGCCCACCGGGCCGCCGGCGAGCACCACCCGCTCGTAGTCCAGGCCGCTCATCAGCACCTTGACCCCGCCATTGACCTGGCCCAGCACGTTGTCCTCCGGCACCTCCACGTCGTCGAAGAACAACTCGCAGGTGTTGGAGCCGCGCATGCCCAGCTTGTCGAACTTGCTGCCACGGCTGAAACCCTTCCAGTCACGCTCGACGATGAAGGCGGTGATGCCATGGGCCGCCTTTTCCGGTTCGGTCTTGGCGTAGATGACATAGGTGTGGGCATCGGGTCCGTTGGTGATCCAGGTCTTGCTGCCATTGAGCACATAGCGATCGCCGCGGCGTTCGGCGCGCAGCTTCATGGAGACCACGTCCGAGCCGGCATTGGGTTCGCTCATGGCCAGGGCGCCGACGTGCTCGCCGCTGACCAGTCCGGGTAGGTAGCGGGCCTTCTGCGCGGCGCTGCCATTGCGATGGATCTGGTTGACGCAGAGATTGGAATGGGCGCCGTAGGACAGGGCCACCGAAGCCGAGCCGCGGCTGATCTCTTCCATGGCCACCGCATGGGCCAGGTAGCCGAGTCCTGCGCCGCCGTATTCCTCGCCCACGGTGATGCCGAGCAGCCCCAGGTCACCAAAGGTGCGCCAGAGATCCATGGGGAAGCTGTTGCTGGCATCGATCTCGCCCGCGCGGGGCGCCACCTCGCGGGCGACCAGGGTGCGCACCTGATCGCGCAGCAGGTCGAGGGTCTCGCCCAGGGCGAAGTTGAGACTCGGGTAGCTCATGGGGTCACCTGTTGTTGGGATTGTCGGGTGCGAGCGGTCAGCCGAACAGGCGTGCGCAGGGCGGCCGCCAGGCACGGTGCGGAGCGGAAAGGGACAGGGCGGGGCGGCGTTATCGGCCAGGCGCGGGCGTTGTCCGAAAGCGATAGCCGCAAGGACGTCGGGCAGGGCCGCCGACGGCTGGGCAAGGGTGCGCTCGACGCGCGGGTGCGGAACGCGGGCGCCAGGGCGCTCATGGTCCGTCCTCCTGTTCATTGTTCTTGTCATGGCGACCGCAAGAGGAAGGCGGCGCGCCTGTGCCTCTGAGTCTAGGAGGAGATATGCGCTATCGTGAAACGATAAAAATAGAATCCAGGTATTGGAAAATCAGATGGCATTGCACCAGGACATCTCGATGCGGCAGCTGCGCTACTTCGTCGCCGCCGCCGAGAACAGCCAGTTTTCCCTGGCCGCCAGCGCGGTCAACGTCAGTCAGTCCGCAGTCACCACGGCGGTCAGTCAGCTGGAGGCGAGGCTCGCCGTGCGGTTGTTCGAGCGCCTGCCCCATGGGGTAAAGCTCACCGCCGAGGGGCACCAGTTCTATCACCATGCCCGGCACATCCTCGACACCCTGCAGGACGCCGTCAGCCAGCCGCTGTTCCAGAGTCATGCCCTGACTGGCCAGGCGCGCGTCGGCGCCTCCTATGCGGTGCTCGGCTACTACCTGCCGACCCTGCTGGCGCGCTTCAAGCGCAGCTATCCGCAGATCGACATCGACCTGCGCGACATGGACCGACCCAGCATCGAAGCCGGCATCACCGACGGCACCCTGGAGCTGGGTCTCACCGTCATCTCCAACGTCGACGCCACCCAGCCCTTCGAGCGTCATCTGCTGATGCGCTCGCCGCGTCAGCTCTGGCTGCCCAGCGCCCATCCGCTGCTGGCGCCGGAGCGCGTCACCCTGGCCGATATCGCCCCCTATCCCTACATCCTTGCCACGGTGGACGAAGGCGAGACCTCCACGTTGCGCTATTGGCGCGCGGCAGGCCTGGAACCCAACGTGGTGTTCAAGACCTCGTCCATGGAATCCCTGCGCGGCCTGGTCGCCCACGGCTTCGGCGTGACCATCCTATCCTACATGCTCTATCGCGGCTGGTCGCTGGAAGGCCGCAAGCTGGAAGCCCGCCCGGTGGCCGATGCCATCCCGCCCATGGAGCTGGGCCTGATCTGGAGTCCCGAGGAACGCCTGGGCACTGGCGCTCAGGCGTTTCGGCAATTCCTGGTGTCGGCGGCGGGGTAGCGGGGCAAGGCGCCTCGACCTCAGCCCTTGGACTGCGCCGGGTCCGCACTGCGTGGATAGGTACGCTCTTCCTCGATGCGGCCATCCGCGGTGTGGATCTTGACGCTGCCGGTCTTGCCGTCCAGGTATTGCGCGGCCTGGTGGACGATGGCGTCCTTGGTCGAGGCCTTCAGCAGGGCGCGATCGCCGTGCTCTTCCTTGAATTCCCAGCCGGTGTCGGTGGGTAGGATGTGGTAGTTCTGCATCTGGTCTCCCTGGGGCCCTTGGCCCTTGCCTGGTCTTGGGTTGCGCCTGTTTCGACCCGCTTTGGCTCAAGAACATTCGAGCGAAGCGGCGCAGTCAGGCCAGAAACAGGCCGCGCTACTCAGCCCTGCAGATAGACCACCTGGGTGTGGGTGTACTCATAGAGGCCGTGCTTGCCGTCGGCGCCGCCGATGCCGGACTTGCGCACCCCGGCATGGTAGCCCTGCATGGCTTCGAAGTTCTCCCGATTGATGTAGGTCTCGCCAAAGTCGATCTCGCGCATGGCGTGCATGGCCTTGCCCAGGCTGCGGGTATAGACGGAGGAGGTGAGGCCGTATTCGCAGTCGTTGGCCAGGGCGATGGCTTCGTCGAGATCATCGACTATTTGGATCGGCAGCACCGGGCCAAAGATCTCTTCGCGCATGATCGGCATGTCCGCGCGACAGTCCGCCAGCACCGTGGGCTGGAAGTGAAAGCCGCGACCCAGGTCGGCACGACGGCCACCGGTGACCAGCCGGGCGCCCTGGCCGAGGGCGACGTCGACCTTGGCCGCCACCTTGTCCAGGCCGGCGGCGTTGATCAGCGGTCCCATCTCCACGCCGGTGTCGGCCTGGGGGTCGCCATAGCGGGTGGCGGCCATGGCGCGGCCGATGCGCTCGATGAAGTCCTCGGCCACCGCTCGCTCCACATAGACCCGTTCGGCGCAGTTGCACACCTGCCCGGTGTTGATGATGCGTGAATCGCGGATCGCCCGGACCGCCAGGTCCAGGTCGGCATCGGCCAGGACGATGGCCGGCGCCTTGCCGCCCAGCTCCAGGTTGAGCTTGGTCAGATTCGGCGCAGCAGCGGCCATGATCCGCGAGCCGGTGGCGACGCTGCCGGTAAAGCTGACCATGTCGATGCCGGCATGGGCGCTGAGCTGGCCCCCCACGGAACCGGCGCCGCTGACCAGGTTGAACACGCCGAGCGGCAGATCCGTCTCGGCCACCAGGCGGGCGAATTCATGGGCATTGATCGGGGTTTCTTCGCTGGACTTGATGACGATGGTGTTGCCGGTGAGCAACGCCGGCGCCAGCTTGCGGGCGATCAGGAAGAAGGGGAAGTTCCAGGGCAGGATGCCGGCCACCACGCCCAGTGGCTTGCGCAGCAGAAAGATCTGCTCGTCGGGTCTGTCGCTGGTGATGATCTCGCCTTCGATGCGCCGTGCCCACTCGGCCATGTAGTCGAGGTAGTCGGCGGTGAAATTGACCTCCACCTCGGCCAGACCGTGGATCTTGCCCTGTTCGGCGACAATCGTTTGGGCCAGTCGTGGTGCCTGCTCGCGCAGCTTGGCGGCGATGCGTCTGAGATGGCCGGCCCGCTCGATCGCCGGTTTGCGGGCCCAGGCCTTTTGCGCGCGGCGGGCGGCGGCGATGGCCTGGTCGACGTCGTCGCGGCTGGAGGCCGGCACCCGGGCTAGGGCCTCGCCGGTGGCCGGGTTGTGGACGAGAAAGTCCTCGGCGGCCGGCAGGAAACGGCCATCGATGTAGTTCTGGTAAAGGGGCAGATCGGCCATGGCGGACTCCAGGTCAGTAGGTGCGAGAGGGCGCCTGGGGCGCGTCGAGGGGGCGATAGCGGGCCAGGTTGGCCAGCGCTGCCTGGCGGAACAGGCTGATGTCGATGCCGACGGCGACGAACTGGCAACCCCAGTCGCGATAACGCCGGGCATCGTCTTCCTGGGGCGCCAGGATCCCGGCCACCTTGCCGGCGGCGCGGGTGGCGTCGATGGCGGCGCGGATGCGCGCCTGCACCTCGGGATGGCCCGGATTGCCGGCGTGACCGAGGCCGCTGGAGAGATCGGCCGGACCGACGAAGACGGCATCCACCCCTTCCACCGCGGCGATCTCGGCGACGTTGTCGCTGCCCAGTCGCGATTCCACCTGGACGATCAGGCACAGCTCGGTATGGGCGTTGTGCAGGTAGTCGGGCACCGCGTCCCAGCGGGTGGCGCGGGCCAGGCCGCCGCCGACGCCACGGATGCCATGCGGGGGATAGCGCATGGCCCGCACCAGGGCGCGGGCCTGGTCGGCGGTCTCCACCATGGGCACCATCAGCGTCTGCACGCCGATGTCCAGCAACTGCTTGATCAGCACCGCATCGCCAGTCACGCAGCGCACGACCGGCGCCGTGGGGTAGGGCGCCACCGCCTGCAACTGGGCGAGGATGCTCGGTACCGTGTTGGGTGCGTGTTCGCCGTCGATCAGCAGCCAGTCGTAGCCGGTGCTGGCGGCGATTTCGGCGGCATAGCCGGTGGCGAATCCGGCCCAGAGGCCATAGAGGGTATCGGTGCCCGTGAGGCGGGCCTTGAAGGGATTGCGTGGCAGGTCCATGACGTTGGTCTCCAGGGGAATCAGCAAGGGGTGTCGGGCAGGCGCACCAGCAGGCCGTAGCTCAGGGCGCCGGCCACCGCGACCGCGGCGGCGATGCCGAGGGCGAGGCCGAAGGAGCCGGTCTGCTGGACGATCATGCCGGTGATGACCGGGGCGAAGGCGCCGCCGAAGTAGCCGCCGAAATTCTGGATGCTGGCCAGCGAGGCCACCTGGTGCGAGGGCACGGCGACACTCACCAGCGACCAGGTGCCGGCCACCGCCACGTTGAGGCTGAACAGCGCCAGGCTGAAACAGAGGATGACGCTGCCGATGCCGATCACCCCGGCGCTGCACAGAGCGAACAGCCCGGCTGCGACCAGACCGCCGCAGATCGGCAGCTTGCGGCTGAAGGCCAGGCTGCGCCCGCTACGGGTCAGGCGATCCACCAGCAGGCCACCGCCGATCACGCCACAGGCGCCGGCCAGGAACGGCAGGCTGGCGACCCAACCGGCCTGGGACAGGGACAGGTGATGGACCCGTTCCAGGTAGGCCGGCAGCCAGGTCAGGAACAGCGACAGCATGTAGATGATGCCCACGTAGCCGATCACCACGCCCCAGGTCAGGCGGCGGCGGAACAGCCCCAGCCAGTCGGCGAAGGTCAGTCGCTGGCCGGCGTCCTGGGGTAGCAGCCCGGCGTCCAGGTGCGCCCGCTCGGCGGCGTCCAGCGCCACCTGGACCCGATCGCGATAGCTCAGGTACCAGAGCGCCGCCACCAGGACCCCCAGCACGCCCATGGCGATGAACATCTGCCGCCAGCCCAGCCACAGCAGCAGGGCGGTGAGGATCGGCTGGGAGATCGCCGGTCCCAGGGAGGAGGAGAGGTTGAAGATGCCGGAGGGCAGGCCGCGCTCGCGTACGTTGAACCACTCGCTGACCACCTTGGCGCCGGCCGGGAATTGCGGCGCCTCGCCGATGCCCAGGCCGACGCGGGCGAGGATCATCAGGTGCAGGCTGCTGAGGAGCCCGAGCACGCCCTGGGCGATGGACCAGAGGCAGATGCCCAGGCCCAGGGTCAGGCGCGCGCCGAAGCGATCCAGCAGGCCGCCGATGGGCAGCTGGGCGAAGGCATAGGCCCAGGCGAAGGCCGACAGCAGCAGGCCCATCTCGGTCGGCGTGAAGCCCAGCTCGCCACTGATGGTCTGGTTGGCGATGGCCAGGGTGCTGCGGTCCAGGTAGTTGACGAAGCCGGCCAGCACCAGCAGCGCCAGAGCGATCACCTGGACCCGCTTGAGGCGGGCACTCTTGGGTGGCAGCGGCGTCGCCGCGGGGCGCGCATCCGGCAGGGGCGTCGCCAGGGTGTCTTGAGTCGCTTTCATCCAGCCCTCCTGGGCAACGCCTCAGCGGCGATAGGGACGTTCCAGGGCGCACTCCGGATTGAGGCGCACGCCGAAGCCGGGCCGATCCAGCGCCGAGGCGCGCATGCGGCCGCGCACCGGGACGGGTTCGTCGAGCAACTGCGGATGAAACATGGGCACCACCTCGTCGGCCTTGGGCGCCATCATCAGGAACTCGGCGAAAGGACTGTTGGTGCGGGTGATGACGAAGTGGTAGCTGTAGACCGAGGAGCCGTGGGGCACCACCAGGGCGTTGTGGGCATCGGCCAGGGCCGAGATGCGGATCAGCTCGGTGAGGCCGCCGCACCAGCCCACGTCCGGCTGCAGGATGTCGCAGCAACCCATTTCCAGCAGCAGGCGAAAGCCCCAGCGGGTGGCCTCGTGCTCGCCGGTGGTGACCAGCATGCCCTTCGGCACGTTGCGTTTGAGTTCGGCATAGCCCCAGTAGTCGTCCGGCGGCAGCGCCTCCTCGATCCACTTGAGCCCGAATTGCTGGGCGCCCTGGGCCAGGCGGGTGGCGTAGTTGAGGTCCAGGCTCATCCAGCAGTCGAGCATCAGCCAGAAGTCGTCGCCGACCCGTTCGCGCATGGTCGCCAGGGCCTCCAGGTTCTTGCGCAAGCCTTCCTCGCCTTCGGCCGGGCCATGCTGCAGCGGCAACTTGCCGCCGATGAAGCCCATCTCTTTAGCCAGGTCCGGCCGGGCGCCGGTGGCATAGAACTGCAATTCGTCGCGCACGGCGCCGCCGAGCAACTGGTGCACCGGCTCCTGGCGCAGCTTGCCGAGCAGGTCCCAGAGTGCGAGATCCACCCCGGAGATGGTGTTGAGCACGATGCCCTTGCGCCCGTAGTAGAGGGTGGAGAGGTACATCTGGTCCCAGATCTTTTCCAGGTCGGTGACCTTGGCACCCTCCAGGAAGCGCGCCAGATGCCGCTCGACGATGAAGGCGCCCAGCTCGCCGCCGGTGGTGACGGCGAAGCCCACGGTGCCGTCGCTGGCCTCGACTTCCACCACCAGGGTGCCCAGCACATTGATGCCGAAACTGCGCCGGCTCTGGCGGTATTCCGGGTACTTGGCCATGGGCGTGGCGATGTGGTCGTCGATCCAGTGGCCGTCGCCCTGGTCGTGGTAGTCGGCGCCGCCGCCGCGAAGGGTGTAGGCGCGCACCTGCTTGATGGTGGGTAGGGTCATGGCGAGGCTCCCTTAATGACTGGGCGTGAGCTGAGGTTGGGGATCGGCCTGGTCGCGGCGGCGCAGGCAGAGGATCAGGGCGGCGGCGACCAGGGTGGTGCCGGCGAGCAGATAGAGGCCGGCGCCGGGGTGGGCGAAGGTCACCTCGGCCCAGCGCTTGGCCAGGGGCGCGATGAAGCCGCCGATGGCGCCGCAGGTATTGATCAGGGCGATGCCGCCCGCGGCGGCGCTACCGCGCAACTGGTCGGACGGAAAGGTCCAGAACAGTGGCTGCACGGCGATGAAGCCGGCGGCGGCGAAGCACAGGGCGATCAGCGCATAGAGCGGCGAGAAGGTCACCGAGGCGGCGATGCCCAGACCGGAGAAGGCCAGGGTGGCGGCGGCGGTGCGCCGGCGTTCGCCGGTGCGATCCGACCAGCTGGGGATCAGCCAGGCGGCGAGCAGGGCGCAGACCCAGGGAATCGCCGAGACCAGGCCGACCAGCAGCCCGACCTTCTGCCCGAGTAGCCCGGCCACCTGGGTCGGCAGATAGAAGACCACGCCATAGACGCTGGCCTGGATCAGCAGGTAGATGCTGCACAGTAGCAGGATGCGCGGCTGTCCGAGCAGGCGCAGCAGGCCGCCGTGGTGCGGCTTGGCGGCGTCCTCGGCGTCCAGCGCCTGCTGCAGCGTCTGCTTTTCTTCCGCACTCAGCCAACGGGCATCGCGCGGCCGATTGTCCAGGTAGAACCAGGCCCAGACACCCACCAGGCTGGCCAGTAGCCCTTCGACCAGGAACATCCATTGCCAGCCGTGCAGACCGGCGAAGCCGTCGAATTCCAGCAGCAGGCCCGACAGCGGACTGCCGAAGATGAAGGCCAGGGGCGCGCCGAAGTAGAAGAAACCCAGGGCCCGGGCGCGGTAGCGCGAGGGGAACCAGTAGGTGAGGTAGAGGATGACGCCCGGGAAGAAGCCGGCTTCGGCCACCCCGAGCAAGAAGCGCAGCACATAGAAGGCCGTCGCCGTGTGGGCGAACATCATGGCGGCGGAGATCAGACCCCAGCTGACCATGATCCGGCACATCCACAGCCGGGCGCCGACGCGGTGCATGATCAGGTTGCTGGGAATCTCAAGAAAGGCGTAGCCGACGAAGAAGACCCCGGCGCCAAAGGCGAAGGCCGCGTCGGAGATGCCGGTGTCGGCCTGGAAGGCGACCTTGGCGAAACCCACGTTGGCCCGATCGAGAAAGGCCATGACGTACATCAGCAGCAGGAAGGGCAGCAGGCGCCGGGTGACCTTGGCGACCAGCCCCGGTGACAGGGTGGTGTGCATGGCGATCTCTCTTGTTGTTGTGATTCGGCCACGGCTCAAGGTAGTCGCAGTTGCAATGCCTGGATAATTGCTTTTTGTTTAGGACCGATACCCTTAAGGTATCGATTCGCGCGCGGGGCTTGGCCAGAGCCTTCCCGCCCTGCAGGACCGCCGCCGCTCGCCCCATCAGGACGCCGCCAATGAACGCTTCCCCCCATGCCCGCGCGCTGTTCAGTCGCCTGCGCTACAAGCACCTGCTGATGCTGGTGACCCTGGCCGGCACCCGCAATCTGCACCGCGCCGCGGAAGCCCTGCACATGTCTCAGCCAGCCACCACGCGGATGCTGCAGGACGTCGAGGAAGCCTTTGGCTGCGCGCTGTTCGAACGCCAGGCGCGCGGCCTGAAGCCCACGGCGCTGGGCGCGGAGATCCTGGAGTTCGCCCGGCGCGCCCTCAATGGCCTGGATCGCTGCGCCGAAGACCTTGATGCGCGGCGCTCCGGTGGCTATGGGCATCTGGCGGTGGGCGCCATCATGGGCGCCTTGCCCGATCTGGTGGTGCGGGCCATCGCCGAGAGCAAGGCGCGCCAGCCGGGCCTGCAGCTACGCATCCTCGGCGACACCAGCGACCAGCTCACCGAGCTGCTGGAGCAGGAACGGATCGATGTGGCCATCGCCCGTTTCACCCAGCCGGCCGATCTCGGTCGCTTCACCTTCGAGCCCCTGGGCAACGAGCACCTGGCGGTGGTGGTGCGCACCGGGCATCCGCTGGCCGGGCGCGCCGCGCCCGATCTGGCCGAACTGGTGGCCGAGTGGCCGTGGATCCTGCAGCCCGAAGCCAGTCCGGCCCGGGTGGCGCTGGAGGCCGCCTTCGCCCGGCGCCAGTTGCCACCTCCCGCGGACGTCATCGAATGCGGCTCGGTATTCGCCATGCTGCAACTGGTACAGATCACCGACGCCATCCTGGTGCTGACCGAGGCGGTGGTGCGCGATCACCTGCGTACCGGGCTGATGGTCTCGCTCGACCTGGAGATCACCGAACCCCTGACGCCCTTCGGTATCCTGCTGCGCACGGGGCAGGTACCCAGCGCGGCCCTGGAAGGCTTTCTCGGCCTGCTCAGGCAGCAGGCCGCTGGCGCCGCGGCCTGAACGAGACGGGGGACGCCGCCGGCTGTGCACGGCGAGAAATATTTTCGCTACGCCTGTTGTTTCTTCCCTGAAAAATCAGTATCTTAGCGGCCGCTGGTGCAGAGAACCCCGCTGAACAGGTTCTCGGCAAGTGCCAGCAGGATGCCGCAAGGCTTCCATGCGCAGCGGTAGTTCAGTCGGTTAGAATACCGGCCTGTCACGCCGGGGGTCGCGGGTTCGAGTCCCGTCCGCTGCGCCACCTACCACCCGCGAGCTCTGGCTTGCGGGTAACGAAAGAAGCGGCCCTCGAGGCCGCTTTTTTTCGTCCTGCACTTTTGTCGCCAAGTCTTGCCGCCAGGAAAACCCCGACGCTTCGTTAGTCTCCAATGGCCTAACGTCGATGCGTAGGAGTGGCCATGAAGATCGCCTGTCTGGGTTGGGGGTCGTTGATCTGGAAGGCGGCGGAATTGCCGGTCGCCTCGGACTGGTTCGAGGACGGCCCCAAGTTGCCCATCGAATTCGCCCGGGAAGGTGACAGCGGCGAGTTGGCCACGGTCATCTGTGACGGTGTGGCCGAGGTCCAGGTGCTCTGGGCCTATCTGGCGGTCGACACCCTGGAAGAAGCGCGCGACGCCCTGCGTGAGCGCGAGGGGGTGCCAAGAGAGCAGCCCGAATGCATCGGCAGCTGGCCGAGTGGTCCGCATTCGCCCTTTCAGCCGCGCATCGCCGCCTGGGCCGCGGAGCAGGGCGTCGACGCCGTGGTCTGGACGGCCTTGCCGCCGCGCAGTGGTGGTCTGAATCAGCGCATGCCCACGGCGGCGGAAGCGCTCCACTATCTGCGCACCCTCGATCACGAGCGGCAGGCCCATGCGCGGGACTATATCCGGCGCACGCCCGTGGCCATAGATACCGAATACCGCCGGGTAATAGCCCAGACCTTCAACTGGCAGCCCCTGCCCGAAGCCCAGCCAGACCTGGACGCCTCGGCCTGACGCGCATGCCAGAGCGTCTAGCCAGGTCCAAGCCCGGAAGTTTTGCCAACTTCTGCATGATTATGCAGTTTAGTTGAGCGTTCTTACTTGGCTGGCTGTTCTTTGATGGCTTCGGTTACTACCGGGTAACTTGCGAAGAGGCCTCGCAAGACCTTGTTGGCGCCAATCCGCCGGCCTGGCTTAAGGTTTTCTTAATATTCAAACTTGCAGACACAAGAAGTGGCCTCTATTTTTTCAAAAGGATTACTTGTCGCTGGCATCCGGGGCATCAATCCTTTATTGTCGCGTGCAACTTTCGCCCGCGGGCGAAGTTTCCACCCGCTTTTTCAAATAGCCCTCAGGAGTGCCCATGTCCCGTCTCGCCGAATTCCGTGCCGCCGAAGAGCAACTTCGCGCCCAATTGCAGCTGCTCGAAGATCTCAAGCAGGACAGTTCCCTGCAAAAAGAAATCGAATTCGAAAGTAAGCTCCAGGCCCTGATGGATGAATACCACATGAACCTGGGCGATATCATCGGCATCCTGGATCCCAACGCTGCCCCCAAGCACAAGGCGCAGACGCCGCATCCGGAAAAGCCGGCAGGCAAGCGTCGTCCGCGCAGCACCAAGCGTTATCAGCATCCCAAGACCGGCGAAATCATCGAAACCAAGGGCGGCAACCACAAGTTGCTCAAGGCTTGGAAAGCCGAACACGGCGCCGATACCGTGGAAGGCTGGTTGCAGTAACGTCTCGACGGGATTGCAGTCGGTAGCCGTTCAAGGCGAGTCTACCGACTGGAATCTTTTCCCACCGCTGGAGCCTCTTCACCTCGCGCACTTCCGCCCTCTTCAAGTCCTTACCAGGGACGAATATGTTCCAGGCAGCTGCTCTAGCTGCAATCACCCCCGCATTCATCATATCTTTTAGTCGCCTCTAGGCTCATAAGAAAGGCCAGTGCCATTCAGACTTATGCAGAGGGTCTAGGGTGCGGGGATAACGGCGAAGGCGGCTTGTTTCCGCACTGGATAAGCGGCATTCAGCCCAGCAAGGCTAACCTTCGGCGCGCAGGCGATAACCCACGCCGGGCTCCGTGACGATATAGCGCGGTGCTACCGGATCGTCCCCGAACTTCTGTCGGAGATGGCCAATCACGATGCGCAGATAATGACTGTCCTGCGCATGGGTCGGGCCCCAGATATCGATCAGCAATTGCCGCTGGGTCACCACCCGTCCCGGATGTTGGGCGAGGGCGGCCAGCACGGCGTATTCCTTGCGCGTCAGGGCCACTTCGCTGCCGCCCAGTGTGACCCGGCGATAGGCGAAATCCACTTTAAGATCGCCAACCTCCAGCGCCGCCACCTGCTGGCTCGCCGTGGCCGAGGTCTGGCGCAACAGGGCGCGACTGCGCGCCAGGAATTCCTGGATACCGAAGGGCTTGGTCACGTAGTCGTTGGCGCCGGCATCCAGGGCGCGGACCTTCTCGCGTTCGTCCGCCCGCACCGACAGCACCAGCACCGGTACCGCGGACCATTCGCGCAATTCGACCAGCACCTCCTGGCCGTCGCGATCGGGCAGACCCAGGTCGAGAATCACCAGGTCCGGCTGGCCCAACGCCGCCTGGGCTAGGCCTTCGGTGCCGGTGGCGGCTTCGCTGACCTGGTAGCCCTGGGCCGCGAGACTGATGCGCAGGAATTTGCGGATCTGAAGTTCATCGTCGATGACGAGGACGTGAGCGGGCATCTGAACGGGTTCCACACGAGAGGGCGTCATCATAGCCGCTGCGGCTGCCGCATGAGCCAGTCTTATGCCGCCGGAGGAGCGGGCAGCGGCAGGTGCATGCGCATCGTGGTGCCGCGACCGTCCAGGCCGTCTTCCACGCTGACCCGTCCGCCATGGGCGCCAACCATGCCCTGGCAGATCGCCAGACCCAGACCGGTACCCTGGCCACCGCGATCGCCGCGCGCCGCGGTATAGAACATGTCGAAGATCCGCGTGCGATCCTCGGGCGGAATGCCCGGGCCTTCGTCGGCCACGGCCAGCTGCAGTTCATTGCCCTGGCGCAGCAGGCTGATCTCCAGCCGCCCGCCGGGTGCGGAGAAGCGGATGGCGTTCTCCAGTACATTGACGAGCGCCTGTTCGATCAGCGCCGGATGAACCCAGAGCAGCGGCAGACCCGGCTCGATCCGGGTGGCTACCCGCAATCCCGTCAGCAGCGGCTGCAGGCGTTGCAGGGCACTGGCGAGGATGTCGCCGGGGTCGACCCAGTCCCGCGCCAGCTGCAGGCTGCCGTGGCCGAGGCGGGTCATGTCCAGCAGATTCTGGATATAGCGGTCTAGGCGTTCGGCCTCCTGGCGGGTGGCGTCCAGCAGCTCCTGGCGATCGCTGGCGGGTATGGCTTCGCCCAGAGTCGCCAGGGCATCGATGGAGCCGCGCATCACCGTCAGCGGTGTGCGCAGGTCGTGGGACACCGAGGCGAGCAGGGCGCTGCGCAGCTGTTCGGTCTCGCCGTGCAGGCGCGCGGCCTCGAGATCCTCGCTGAGGCGCACCCGGGCCAGGGCCTGGGCCAGCGGCTGCGCCAGGCTGGCCAGCTGGCGACGCTCGGCGTGATCCAGCGGCTGGGCATCGTCACGCCGTACGCCCAGCACGGCCAGGCTGCCGCCCTCGCCGAGCAGCGGCCACCACCACCAGCCGCCGGAGGGCAGGGTATCGGTGCCGCGACCCGCCGGCTTTTCCTGCTTCCAGGCCCATTCGGCGGCGATGCGTTCGTTGTCGGCCAGGTGCAGATCGCCCGGTTGGCTCACCAGCTGCCCCGCCTTTTCCGGCAACAGCAGGCAGACGTGGCGAGTGGCGTCGCCCAATTGCTTGAGGGTGACGCTCGCCACCGCCTGACGATCGCTGGCAGCGCTCAGCTGGCGGGTGAAGTCCAGCAGCGCCAGGGTCTCGCGCTGGGTCCGGCGCAGCGCCTGCAGCTGGCGCCGCTGACGGGCGGCCAGGTCGCCGGTGAGCAGGGCCATCAACAGGAAGAAGGCCAGGGTGAGGACGTCCTGCTCGCGGTTGATGGTCAGCGAGAAGGCCGGCGGGATGAACAGGAAATCGTAGGCGAGAAAGCCCAGCAGGGCGCAGAACAGCGCCGGACCGCGACTGCTGCGTACCGCCACCAGCAGGACGGCGGCCAGAAAGATCAGCGAGATATTGGGCAGTTCCAGCAGTCCCGATAGGCCTTCGGCGATGGCCGCGGCCACGGCGGTCGCCAGGACGGCGGCGCCATAGGGTCCGGGCTTGATGGACCGGCGCGGGCGGGCGGCGGGCGGGGCGTCGCGATCCAGATCGAGGATGGCGATCTCCAGCCCCTGGGCCAGGCGCAGCAGGCGACTCGCCAGACGGCGCCGCAAGCTGAAGCCGCGCGGCCGGCCGCGGCCGATCAGCAGCACGCTGGCGCGCTGGTCGCGGGCATGGCGGACCAGGGCGCGGGCCGGATCGCTGTCTCTCAGGGTCAGCACCTCGCCGCCCAGGCGTTCGGCCAGGCGCTGGCTGGCCTGGAGGTTGGCGCGGGCGGCGTCGTCCAGCGGCTGGCCGGTGTCGACGTGGACCAGGGTCCAGGGCAGGTGGCGCTGGTCGGCGAGGCGACTGGCATGGCGCACCAGGCGCTCCGCCGAAGGTGCGGTGCCGGCGCCGACGATCAGGCGACCCAGTAGCGGCGGGGCGGCCTGGCCCTGCTGGCGGTATCTCAGGGCGAGCGCCGAATCCACCTGGGCGGCGGCGGTGCGCATGGCCAGCTCGCGCAGGGCGGTGAGATTGGTCTGGCTGAAAAAGGCATCGATGGCCGCGCGCGCCTGTTCGGGCACATAGACCTTGCCCTCGCGCAGGCGCTCCAGCAATTCCCGCGGTGGCAGATCGATGAGCGCCAGGTCATCGGCGTCGAGCAGCACCTGGTCCGGTACCGTCTCGCGCACCTGGACGCCAGTGATGTCGCGCACCTCGTCATTGAGGCTTTCCAGGTGCTGGACATTGACCGTGGTGTAGACGTTGAGGCCGGCGGCGAGCAGGTCTTCGACGTCCTGCCAGCGCTTGGCATGGCGACTGCCGGGGGCGTTGCTGTGGGCCAGTTCGTCGACCAGCACCAGTTCCGGCGGATCGGCCAGCAGGCCTTCCAGATCCAGTTCGCTGAGCTTGAGGCCGCGGTGCTCGACCCGCCGCAGCGGTTGCTGCGGCAGGCCGGCGAGGAGGGCGGCGGTCTCCCGCCGCCCATGGGTTTCGACGATCCCGGCGCGCACCCGGCGGCCCTGGCGCAGTGCGGTCTGGGCCGCCTGCAGCATGGCGTAGGTCTTGCCCACGCCGGGCGCCGCCCCTAGGAAGACCTTGAGGCGGCCACGGCCTTCGCGGTGTTCGGCGAGCAGCGCTTCGGCGCGCCCGGTGCTGTCGGTCATTTGCTCAGGTCTGCCAGGGCCAGGTTGAGGAGCAGGACATTAACCGTTGCCGGACCGAAGCGCGAGGTGCGCGTCTGTTCGTTCACCAGGGCTTGCAGGCGTTCCGGGGCCAGGCCGCGCGCGGCCGCGACCCGGGCGATCTGATAGCGGGCGCCGGCCGGGGTGAGGTCCGGGTCGAGGCCGCTGGCGGAGGTGGTCACCAGCTCCTGGGGCACCGGGCCCTGGCCGGTCACCTGGACCTCGGGCAGTGCCTTCTCGATCCGCTCGCGCAGCGCCGGTGCCGACTGGGCCAGGTTGCTGGCGCTGCTGGAGACGGTGGCGTAGTCGCCAGCCGAGGGGCGCGGCTGGAACCACTCGGGGCCGCTGAATTTCTGCGCGATCAGGCGTGAGCCGACCACGCTGCCGCCGGCGCGCTGGATCAGGCTGCCGCCGGCCTGGTCGGCGAACAGCACCTGGCCGAGCACCGTCACCAGCAGGGGGTAGGCGCCCCCGGTCAGGGCGCTGAGCAACAGGAGCATCAGCACGGCGGAACGCAATTGCATGAGCATGGCGGTCTCCTCAGACCAGACCCAGGGCGCCGAGCGCCAGGTCGATAGCTTTGATGCCGACGAAGGGCACGACGATGCCGCCCAGCCCATAGATCAGCAGGTTGCGGCGCAACAGGGCGGCGGCGCTGGCGGCCTTGACCCGCACTCCGCGCAGCGCCAGGGGAATCAGCGCGACGATGATCAGGGCGTTGAACACGATGGCCGACAGGATGGCGCTCTGCGGACTGGCCAGGTGCATTACGTTGAGCACGTTCAGCTGCGGATAGATGCCGGCGAACAGCGCGGGCAGGATGGCGAAGTACTTGGCCACGTCGTTGGCCACCGAAAAGGTGGTCAGGGCGCCGCGGGTCACCAGCAACTCCTTACCCACCTGTACTACGTCCAGCAGCTTGGTGGGGTCCGAATCCAGGTCCACCAGGTTGGCGGCCTCGCGGGCGGCCTGGGTGCCGTCGTTCATCGCCATGCCGACATCGGCCTGGGCCAGTGCCGGGGCGTCGTTGGCGCCGTCACCGCACATGGCCACCAGCTTGCCCTCGGCCTGTTCGCTGCGGATGCGCTCCAGCTTCTTTTCCGGCGTGGCTTCGGCGATGACGTCGTCCACCCCGGCCTCGGCGGCGATGGCGGTGGCGGTCAGGGGGTTGTCGCCGGTCACCATCACGGTGCGGATGCCCAGGGTACGCAGCTCGGCGAAGCGCTCGCGGATGCCCGGCTTGACCACGTCCTTGAAGTGGATGGCGCCCAGCAGCCGGCCTTCGCCGCAGACCAGCAGCGGGGTGCCGCCACTCTTGGCGATGGTCTCGATCTCCCGGGCCAATACCTCCGGCAGGTCGGCGCGGGTCTGGCCGAGAAACATCAGCACGGCGTCCACCGCACCCTTGCGATACTCGCGGCCCTGCCAGTCGATGCCCGACAGGCGCGTCTCGGCGCTGAAGGGAATGGGGATAACCTGGGCGCGCGGCGGCTCTTCCAGCGGGTGCAGGTTGCGCAGGTACTCCACTATCGAGCGGCCTTCCGGGGTCTCGTCGGCCAGCGAGGCGTAGAGCGCACCCTCGGCCAAGCCCTTGGGCGTGATGCCGGGGGTAGCGTACAGGGCGCTGCAACGGCGGTTGCCGAAGGTGATGGTGCCGGTCTTGTCCAGCAGCAGGGTATGGACGTCACCGGCGGCTTCCACGGCGCGCCCCGAGGTGGCGATCACGTTCAGTCGGACCAGGCGATCCATCCCGGCGATACCGATGGCCGAGAGCAGGCCGCCGATGGTGGTGGGGATCAAGGTCACCAGCAGCGCCACCAGGAACAGCAGCGGCAACTCACCACCGGCCAGGGCAGCGAAAGGCTGCAGGGTCACCACCACCAGCAGGAAGATCAGCGTCAGGCCGATCAGCAGGATGTCCAGGGCGACCTCGTTGGGGGTCTTCTGCCGCTTGGCGCCTTCCACCAGGGCGATCATGCGGTCCAGGGTCGACTCGCCGGGGTTGGCGGTGATGCGCACCCGGATCCAGTCCGACACCACCCGGGTGTTGCCGGTGACCGCTGAGCGATCGCCACCGGATTCGCGGATCACCGGTGCCGATTCCCCGGTAATGGCCGCCTCGTTGACCGCGGCCACGCCTTCGATGATCTCGCCGTCACCGGGGATCAGTTCGCCGGCTTCCACCCGCACGATCTGGCCCTTGCGCAGCGAGCTGGCCGGCACCATCCGGTGCTCGCCGTTTTCCTCCAGGCGGGCGGCGAGATTCTGGCCGATGCCCTTGAGGCTGTCGGCGCGGGCCTTGCCACGCCCCTCGGCGAGGGCTTCGGCGAAGTTGGCGAACAGCAGGGTGAACCACAGCCAGAGGGTGATCTGCACTGCCACCCCGGTGCTCACGCCATTGTCCGGCGCCAGGCACAGCAGGGTGGAAAACAGCGCGGTGATCTCGACCACGAACATCACCGGCGAGCGGATCTGCTGGCGCGGGTCGAGCTTGACGAAGGCCTGCCGCAGCGCCTGGCGCCACAGGGTGCCAGGGGTAGGAGTGGGCAGGGTGTGGGTCTGGGCATCCATTTCAGCGGACTCCGAACAGTTGCAGATGGTCGGCGATCGGCCCCAGGGCGAGCGTCGGCAGGAAAGTCAGGCCGCCCACCAGCAGCAGGGTGATCACCAGCAGGGTGACGAACAGCGGGCCGTGGGTGGGAAAGCTGTTGGGGCCGAGCGGCACGGGTCGCTTGGCGGCAAGGCTGCCGGCGATGGCCAGGATCGGCAGGATGTAGCCGAAGCGACCGATCAGCAGGGCCAGGCTCAGCATCAGGTTGTGGAAGGGGGTGTTGGCGCTGAAGCCGCCAAAGGCCGAGCCGTTGTTGGCCGTGGCCGAGGTGTAGGCATAGAGCAGCTGGCTGAAGCCATGGGGGCCCGTCGCGCCGATCCCGGCCACGCCGGCCGGAACGCTGGCAGCGATGGCGCCCAGCACCAGTACGCCCAGCGGCATGACCAGCAGGGTCGCCACCAGCAGCCGTACCTCGGGGGCTTCCAGCTTCTTGCCCAGGTATTCCGGGGTACGACCCACCATCAGGCCGGCGATGAAGACGGCGATCAGCACATTGAGCAACATGCCGTAGAGACCGGCGCCGACGCCGCCGAAGATCACCTCGCCGAGCATCATGTTGAACAGGGCGATCAGGCCGGTCAGGGGGGCCAGGCTGTCATGCATGGCGTTCACCGAGCCGTTCGATGCCGCCGTGGTCACCGTCGCCCAGAGCGCCGAGGCGGTACCGCCGAAGCGGGTCTCCAGGCCTTCCAGGGACGCCCCCTGGGTGATCGACAAACCGGCCAGCGCGGGGTTGGCGTGATTCTGGGCGCCGATGGCCACGGCGCCGCCGACCACCAGCAGGCCGAACATGGCGGCGAAGATCGCCCAGCTCTGTCGCCGATCCTTGACGTAGTGGCCAAAGCTGAACACCAGCGCGGCCGGAATCATCAGGATGGCGGACAGCTCCAGCAGATCGCTCAGCGCCGTGGGGTTCTCGAAGGGGTGCGCCGAGTTGACGCCAAAGAAGCCGCCGCCGTTGGTACCCAGCTGCTTGATCGCGATCTGGCCGGCCGCCGGGCCCAGCGGCAGGGTCTGGCTGGCGCCCTGCAGGGTGGTGGCATCGACATAGGCGGCGAAGGTCTGGGGCACGCCCTGCCAGATCAGCAGCAGCGCCAGGGGCACGCACAGCGGCAGCAGCACATAGAAGGTGGCGCGAAACAGATCGACCCAGAAATTGCCGATCTCCTGGGCGCTGCGGCGGGTGATGCCGCGGGCCAGGGCGGCCAGCACGGCGACGCCCACCGCGGCGCTGACGAAGTTCTGCACGCCCAGGCCGACCATCTGGCTGAAGTAGCTCAGCGAGGCTTCGCCGCTGTAGGCCTGCCAGTTGGTGTTGGTGACGAAGCTGATGGCGGTGTTCAGCGCCAGGGTCCATTCCAAGCCGGGCAGGTGCTGCGGATTGAGCGGCAGTTCGCCCTGCAGCAGCAGGATGGCGAACAGCAGGATGATCCCCAGCAGGTTGAACAGCACCAGGGCAATGGCATAGGTGCGCCAGTCCTGGCCACGGCCATCGGTGCCCACCACCTTGAGGGTCAGGCGCTCCAGGGGCCCGCCGACAAAGGTCAGCCAGGTCCGCTCGCCTTCCAGCGCGCGGTAGAAGTAGCGCCCCAGGAAGGGCGCGGGAAGAAAGGTCAGGGCCAGGAAGGCCAGGATCAGGAACGCGGCTTGGCTGTCCATGCCGCCTCCCTAGGACCGGCCGGCGCGCAACAGCGCCGCCAGCAGATAGACGAACAGACCCAGTGCCAGGAGCAGGGCCAGAAGATTCCAGGGGGTCATCGCGAGTTCTCCAGAGACGGCCGTTGCCGCGTGGAGAAATTGTCGGGAGGAGGTGTGTAAAGAAGCGAGGCGGGGAGCGGTGGCGGGGCGTAAAGAAAGCGTTAAATCGGCCCCGCTCGCCAGTGCTGGTGGGGCCTTGCGACTATTGCTTGGGCGCGGCCTGCTGTTCTTCCTTGGCCTTCTTGTTGGCCTCGTGGTGCCCGATGGCGCAGCCCGCAGCGGCACCGGCGACGCCGTGACCACCGGCGACATGACCGGCGGCGCCGCCGACCACGGCGCCCTTGACGCAACCGGCGGCGAAGGTAACTTGGCTGGCGCCGAGCAGCAGAGCAGACAGGGCAAGGGTAGGCAGGAGCTTCATGGTGGCGACCTCTCGTGGGTGCGAAGTAATGTCCTGTAACAATTGACCTGGCGAGGCTCCGGGGGTTCGCCGCCTTGTGCAAATCTTCCGTGGAAGAGCCGCACGCCAGAGCCTGCTAAACGACAGGCTACGGGTGGGGCGCCTGATGCAACACGGCCCAGTAAGCCGGCTTCGGCCGTTGCTGGCGGTCGAACAGCAGCGGCTGGTCGTCTCCCGGTACCCCCGGCGGGTTGTTCAGATAGCTGTGGTCGTCGGCCACGCCCCACCAGGTCACGGCGCTCACCTCGCGGTGGCTCAGGACCATGGCCATGAGGTCGCGATAGCGTTCGGCCTGAAGGTCCAGCCGCTGCGGCGGACCGAGTACGGGGTGGTAGTCGTGGTGCTGATAGAGACTCATGTCCAGCTCGGTGATCTGGTTTTCCATCCCCAGCTTGGCGAAGGTGGTGAGCGACTGATCGATGGCCGCCAGGGACGGCCAGTAGATACTGATATGGGTCTGGTGGCCAATGCCCTGCACCGGCACGCCCTCGGCCAGCAGGCCCTTGACCACCCGCGCCAGGCAGTCGCGCTTGGCGGGCTCGTGGGTGTTGAATTCGTTGATGAACAGACGGGCCTGGGGATCGGTGGCATGGGCGGCGCGAAAGGCCTCGGCCAGATAGTCCGGACCGACCACCTGCAGCCAGCGATCGTCACGCAGGCAACTGGGCTGATTGGGGTCTATGGCCTCGTTGATTACGTCCCAGGCATAGACCCGCCCGCGGTAGTGGCCGACCACCGTGGCGATATGCGCCCGCAGGCGCTGCAGCACCTGCTCCCGGGTGGCCGGCTGACCATCGGAACCCTGCCAGAACCAGTCCGGGGTGTGGCTGCCCCAGAGCAGGGTATGACCGCGCACCGCCAAGCCGTGCTGCTCGGCGAAGGCGACGATGGCATCGGCCGGCCCGAAGACATAGCGATCTTCCTGCGGATGGATGCGCAGGGGCTTCATGGCGTTCTCGGCCACCAGGCTGCCGAACTGCTGCGCCAGCAGCGCCCGTCCGGGCCTGCCAGTTGATCGGGTTCGATGGCGGCGCCGATCTTCAGGCGCCCGCCATAGGCCGCCGCCAGGGAGCGGGTAGCGATCGGCTCCGCGGCCAGGGCAGCGGCACTCCAGAGACCCAGAGACACCAGCAGGGCGAGCAGAGCGCGCGGCATAGTGATGATCTCCCAGCAATCGGTAGTGGGTGGCGGACGGCCGTTCAGCCATGAGTATGCGGCGACTCTTCCTTGGCCTTGGCCGCCAGGTGGTGGCCGATGACGCACCCGGCCACCGCACCGGCGATGGCATGGTGACCGGCGACATGCCCGGCCACCCCGCCGACCACGGCACCCTTGATGCAACCCGCCGCCAGACTCGCCTGGCTGAGGGCAAGCAGGAAAAATGACAGGGTGATGACCGCAAGACGTTTCATGGCAGGTATCCGAGGCGTGCTGGAGCGCCGAAGGTAACGGCACCCGGGTTAACAGGCGCTTAAGACCAGCGCCTATGCCGCTGCCCGCGTAGCGTGGAAAACGGCGCAGCCTTTTCCACCGACAGCCATCAAAGCCTCTCCCGGCGGCTACGTGGACAAGCTTCGCGTTGTCCACCCTACGGCGAAACCCCCATAAAAAAACCGCCCCGAGGGGCGGTTTTTCAGTACCGAACGCTAGCGTCAGACTTCGACGGCGGCGATACGGGCCTTTTCCGCGCTTTCACGGAATTCGGCGATCTGATCGAAGCTCAGGTAGCGGTAGACGTCCGCAGCCATGCTGTCGATGCTCTTCGCGTATTCCATGTACTCCTCGACGGTGGGCAGCTTGCCCAGGATCGAGGCCACCGCTGCCAGCTCCGCCGACGCCAGGTAGACGTTGGCGCCGTCGCCCAGGCGGTTGGGGAAGTTGCGGGTGGAGGTGGAGACCACGGTGGCGTTGGCGGCAACGCGGGCCTGGTTGCCCATGCACAGCGAGCAGCCCGGCATTTCCATGCGCGCACCGGCCTTGCCGTAGATGCCGTAGTAGCCTTCCTCGGTCAGCTGGTGCTGGTCCATCTTGGTCGGCGGCGACAGCCACAGACGGGTCGGGATCGAACCCTTGACCTTGTCCAGCAGCTTGCCGGCGGCGCGGAAGTGGCCGATGTTGGTCATGCAGGAACCGATGAACACCTCGTCGATCTTGTCGCCGGCCACCTGGGACAGCAGACGGGCGTCGTCCGGATCGTTCGGAGCGCACAGCACCGGCTCGTTGACCTCGGACAGATCGATCTCGATGACTTCGCTGTATTCGGCGTCGGCATCGGCGGCGAGCAGTTCCGGATTGGCGATCCAGGCTTCCATGGCGCGCGCGCGGCGCTCCAGGGTGCGCGGGTCACCGTAGCCTTCCTCGATCATCCAGCGCAGCAGGGTGATGTTGGACTGCAGGTACTCGGTGATGGACTCGGGCGACAGCTTGATGGTGCAACCGGCGGCGGAACGCTCGGCGGAGGCATCGGACAGCTCGAAGGCCTGCTCCACGGTCAGGTCTTCCAGGCCTTCGATCTCGAGGATGCGGCCGGAGAAGATGTTCTTCTTGCCCTTTTTCTCGACGGTCAGCAGGCCCTTCTGGATGGCGTAGTAGGGGATGGCATGCACCAGGTCACGCAGGGTGATCCCGGGCTGCATCTTGCCCTTGAAGCGCACCAGGACCGACTCCGGCATGTCCAGCGGCATGACGCCAGTGGCCGCGGCGAAGGCCACCAGGCCGGAACCGGCCGGGAAGGAGATGCCGATCGGGAAGCGGGTGTGGGAATCGCCACCGGTGCCGACGGTGTCGGGCAGCAGCATGCGGTTCAGCCAGCTGTGGATGATGCCGTCGCCCGGACGCAGGGAGACGCCGCCACGGGTGCGGATGAAATCCGGCAGGGTGTGGTGGGTCTTGACGTCGATGGGCTTGGGATAGGCCGCGGTGTGGCAGAAGGACTGCATCACCAGGTCAGCCGAGAAGCCCAGGCAGGCCAGGTCCTTCAGCTCGTCGCGGGTCATCGGGCCAGTGGTGTCCTGGGAACCGACGGTGGTCATCTTCGGCTCGCAGTAGGTGCCGGGGCGCACGCCCTCGACGCCGCAGGCCTTGCCGACCATCTTCTGCGCCAGGGTGTAGCCCTTGCTGCTCTCGGCCGGCTGGTCCGGCTTGTTGAACAGGTCGGTCGGACCCATGCCCAGTTCGGCACGCGCCTTCTCGGTCAGGCCGCGGCCGACGATCAGCGGGATACGGCCGCCGGCGCGGACTTCGTCCAGCAGCACGGGGGTCTTGAGTTCGAAGGTGGCGAGCACCTCGTCACTGCCGTGGCGGGTGACCTTGCCGGCCTTGGGATAGACGTCAATGACGTCGCCCATTTCCAGCTCCGATACGTCGAATTCGATCGGCAGGGCGCCGGCGTCTTCCATGGTGTTGTAGAAGATCGGGGCGATCTTGGAGCCGAAGCAGAAACCACCGGCGCGCTTGTTGGGCACGTAGGGGATGTCGTCGCCAAAGAACCACAGCACCGAGTTGGTGGCGGACTTACGGGACGAACCGGTACCGACCACATCACCGACATAGGCGACCGGGAAGCCCTTGGCACGCACTTCCTCGATCTGCTTCAGCGGACCGATGCTGCCTTGCTGCTCGGGCACGATGCCGTCGCGAGCCATCTTCAGCATGGCCAGGGCGTGCAGCGGGATGTCCGGACGCGACCAGGCGTCAGGCGCGGGAGAGAGGTCGTCGGTGTTGGTTTCGCCCGGCACCTTGAACACGGTCAGGGTGTACTTCTCGGCGATTTCCGGACGCTTCTTGTACCACTCGCCCTCGGCCCAGGACTGCATGACGGCCTTGGCGTGGGCATTGCCCGCCTTGGCCTTCTCGGCCACGTCGTGGAAGGCGTCGAACATCAGCAGAGTGTGCTTGAGTTGTTCGGCGGCCACAGCGCCCAGTTCGGCGTCGTCCAGCAGCTCGACCAGGGTGGCGATGTTGTAGCCGCCCTGCATGGTGCCCAGCAGCTCGGTCGCGCGCTGCTTGGAGATCAGCGGGGACTGGGCTTCGCCCTTGGCGATGGCGGAGAGGAAACCGGCCTTGACGTAGGCGGCTTCGTCGACGCCCGGCGGCACGCGGTTGGTAATGAGGTCGACGAGGAATTCTTCTTCGCCGGCCGGGGGATTCTTCAGCAGTTCGACCAGACCGGCCGTTTGCTCGGCGTTCAGCGGCTGGGGCACGATGCCCTGGGCGGCACGCTCTTCTACGTGTTTACGATAGGCTTCAAGCACAGGTTGACCCTCATCAGTGGTCCAATATTGCGTCCGGGGGCTGGCGCCCCGAAATGTATCCGGCAGGGTAAGACGGGGGAGGCTGCGGGCAGGACCGCCGTCGCGCCGGACGCATTCCGCTGGAAGCTGTTTTCAAAGTTTTACGCCGGCTGCTGAAAAGCTGATCGGCAGCAGGGCGGTTGATGAGGCCGCCGCTGCCGGATCGCCGGATACTTTGCTCGTGACGCTTTGAAAACAGCTTCGTATCGGACATTGCGCCTATAAGGCTGCCTAATTCTACGCCAAGCCTCGAGCGAAGTTAAGCGCCGCGTTGTCGCATCGCTGCGTCGGCTGATTAGACCTTGGCCGCAGGCTGCTACCGGCCCAGGTGCGCGAAGCGTCCGCTGAAGGGTTTGGCGATGGGGTAGGCCAGGTCACCGTGCTTGCTGGTGCCCAGGCCCAGGTCGACCAGGGATTCGGCCAGCTTGACCGCGGCGCTGACGCCTTCGATCACCGGAATGCCGATGGCTTCGCTCAGGGCCTCGCGCAGATCGGCCATGCCGCCACAGCCGAGCACTATGGCGCCGGCGCCTTCCTCGTCACGGGCGCGGCGGCCCTCGGCGGCGATCAGTTCGATCAGGCTGTCGTCGGCGGCTTCCAGGGCCAGCACCGGCAGGTCAATGCAGCGCACCGAGGTGCACAGCTCGGCGAAGCCGTAACGCTGCAGCAGGTGCTCGGCGATGATGCGCGTGCGGGTGAGGGTGGTCACCACCGCGAAGCGGGTGGCCAGCAGGCTGGCCAGGTGAAAGCCGGCCTCGGCGATGCCCAGTACCGGCCCCTGGGCCATTTCCCGGGCGGCTAGTAGGCCCGGATCGCCAAAGCAGGCGATGACGTGGGCCGCGCAGCCTGCCTCGACGCCCTTGCGCATCTCTTCGATCACCCCTACCGCGGCCACGGCCTCGTCGTAGTGACTTTCGATGGACACCGGACCGGCGTCCGGATTGCTGGCGAGAATGGTGGTGCCCGGTCGGGCGATGGCCTGGGCCGCGCGACCGATCTTGGCGGTCATGCTGGCGCTGGTGTTGGGATTGATGATCTGAATCTGCATGGGAGCCTCAGCTGCGTTTGAAGATGCTGCGGAAATCGGGCTCGGCGGCCGTGGGCCGGTCGATCCGGAGGGATTCGCGGATGAGGCGCAGGTGCTGCGCCATCCACTCGCTGGCGGCCGTGCCGTCGCCGCGGGCGAGCAGGTCCAGCAGGTCTTCGTGCTGACCGCAATCGCAGCCCAGGCTGTGCCGCGAGCCATAGATGGCGATCAGCAGCGAAGAGCGACTGGCCAGTTGGGCCACCTGTTCGGTCAGCACCTGGTTGTCGGCCAGGGCGGCGAGTTCGACGTGAAAGCGCGCGGACAGCTGGATCGCCAGGCTGTGGCGGCCGCCATGCTGCGCTTCGTGCTCTTCGAGGCACAGTTGCCGTAGGGGCGCGAGCTGGGCGCTGTCGACGCGGGCGGCCACCAGCGGCATCAGCGCCGGTTCGATCAGTTGGCGCGCGGCGAGGATGTCCTGAGCCTCCTTGGCGCTGGGTTGGGCGACCTGGGCGCCGCGATTGGCGCGCAGGGTCACCAGCCGCTCCAGGGCCAGCCGCTGCAGCACCTTGCGAATGCCGGTGCGGCTGATGCCGAAGGTTTCCGCCAGGGTGTCTTCCGGCAGCCGGGTGCCCGGGGTCAGGCGATGCTCGACGATGGCTTCGAGAATGTCCTGGTAGATCCGTTCGTCTCGGGGCGAGGCGGCAACGGCGAGCGGCGAGGGTACTGCACTCATGGACTGACTCCGGCGGTTTGCCTGAATTGTATACAAAGTCTTGGGCGACGACGATGGGCGAATGCGTCCCGCTTTGTGCGCCAAGGTAGCGCCTGTCTGCCACCAAATGCCCCAGAGAAGTGCATATGCGGTAACGCTTGCAGGCCTGGGTTAGAGCCTTTTTTCTCTAAAATTCTCTATCGAGCCAGGAGGTTAAGGACATTTTCCGGTAGCTGGCACGTTCTCTGCCTGGTGGATTGTATACAAAACAAGGCGGGCGCCGTATGCAGGTGCCCGCTACCACGGAGGAGGCGATTCATGAACCAGCAGATTCCCCCGGGCTACAGCCCACGCCTGTACAACGAAGACCTCGGCCCGGTCGAGCAAAAATGGAGCTGGTACAACATCTTTGCCTTCTGGATGAGCGACGTGCACAGCGTCGGCGGCTATGTCTTCGCCGCCAGCCTGTTCGCCCTGGGGCTGGCCAGTTGGCAGGTACTGATCGCGCTGCTGGTGGGGATCTGCATCGTGCAGGTGGTCGCCAACCTGGTCGCCCGGCCCAGCCAGCAGGCCGGCGTTCCCTATCCGGTCATCTGCCGGCTGGCCTTCGGCGTCTTCGGCGCGAACATTCCGGCGGTGATCCGTGGCCTGATCGCGGTCGCCTGGTATGGCATCCAGACCTACCTGGCCTCCAGCGCCCTGGTCATCGTGGTGCTGCGCTTCTTTCCCGCGCTGGCGGTCTATGGCGACAGCAGCTTCCTGGGCCTTTCCTACCTGGGCTGGGGCGGCTTCCTCACCCTCTGGTTCCTGCAGGCCTGCGTCTTCTGGGCGGGGATGGAGTCCATCCGCCGCTTCATCGACTGGGCCGGTCCCGCCGTCTATGCGGTGATGTTCCTGCTCGCCGTCTGGATCGTCTGGCGCGCCGGCTGGAGCAACATCAGCTTCACCCTGGCGGAAAAGCAGCTGACCGGCTGGGCGGCCTTTGGCCAGGTGATCGTCGCCATCGCCCTGGTGGTGTCCTATTTCTCCGGGCCCACGCTTAATTTCGGTGACTTCAGTCGCTACTGCCGCTCCATGCAGGATGTCCGGCGCGGCAATTTCTGGGGCCTGCCGATCAACTTCCTTGCCTTTTCCCTGGTCACCGTGGTGATCGTATCCGGCACCCTGCCGGTATTCGGCGAGATGATCCACGACCCCATCGCCACCGTGGCCCGCATCGACAACACCACCGCGGTGCTGCTGGGCGCCTTCACCTTCGTGACCGCCACCATCGGCATCAACATCGTCGCCAACTTCGTCTCGCCGGCCTTCGACTTCGCCAACGTGGCGCCAAGCAAGATCAGCTGGCGCGCCGGCGGCATGATCGCGGCCGTGGCGTCGATCTTCATCACCCCCTGGAACCTGTTCAACAACCCCGAGGTGATCCACTACACCCTGGATGTCCTGGCCGCCTGCATCGGCCCGCTGTTCGGCATCCTGCTGGTGGACTACTACCTGCTGCGCAAGGGCCGGATCGACGTCGATGCCCTGTTCGACGATTCCCCGCAGGGTGCCTACTGGTACAGCGGTGGCGTCAACTGGGTCGCGGTCCAGGCGCTGCTGGCCGCGGCGCTGATCGGGTTGTGCTTCACCTTCGTGCCCTGGTTCAAGCCGATCGCCAACTTCGCCTGGTTCACCGGCTGCTTCCTCGGCGGGCTGTTCTTCTATGCCCTGAGCCGGCGCAGCGCCAGCCCGCTGCCGAGCCGCGGCGTGGCCGCGGTGTGATTTGACCTGAGGTTCTGCACGACCGGCGCGGGCCACCCGCGCCGGTCGTTGCCGTTTCCGGCTAGACTAGACGTTTTGCTCCAAGGCTTGCCGCCCATGCCCGCTCCTGTCATCAAGACGCCCTGCGTCGGCCTGTGCTCGACGATGTTCGGCGACCACGTCTGCCGTGGTTGCAAGAGATTCCACCACGAGGTGGTGAACTGGAATCTCTACGGCGAAGAGGAGCGTCGCGCCGTCTGGGCGCGCCTGGAGCTGCTGCTGGTGCAGGTGGTGTCGGCCAAGGTCGATGTCTTCGATGCGGGGCTGTTGCGCCAGCAGTTGCAGCAGCGCAGCATCCGCTTCCGGCCGGATCAGTCCGAGTATTGCTGGGCCTATCAGTTGCTGGCCCGGGGTGCGCGCCATATCCAGCAGCTGGACGCCTATGGGGTGCGCCTCTTGCCGGAATTTCGCGAGCGCCCGCTGGCCGAATTGCGCGACGCCATCGACCGGGAATTTTTCCTGCTCTCCGAAGCCCACTACGACCGCTACATCGCCCCGCGCTTCCTGCTCGAAGGTGTCGACAGCCGCGTCTGAAGGCCAGCAGGCGAGCGGCGCTGCCCAGGCGCGCGCCTTTCTCTATAATGCGCGGCTTTTGCACGGGATTACGCTGATGTCCTTGCCCGAGATGAACGAATTCCTCGGTTGCCGTACGCCGGATGCCTGGGTCGAGGCTGCGCTGCAGGATCTGCCGACGCTGCTGCAGGACCACGCCAACAACGAGAAGAAGGCCGCCGGCGCCGCCTTCCACTATCTGTTCACCTATTCCAATCGCGCCGAACTGTCCTGGAAGATGTCGCGCATCGCCCGCGAAGAGTTGCGCCACTTCGAACAGGTGCTGCAGATCATGAAGCGCCGCGGCATCGAGCACCGCAACGTCAGCTCGGCGCGCTATGCCGGCGCCCTGCGCAAGCTCTGCCGCAACCATGAGCCGCTGAAGCTGACCGACAGCCTGGTGATCGGTGCCTTCATCGAATGCCGCTCCTGCGAGCGCTTCGGCGCGGTGGCGCCCCATCTGGACGCGGAGCTGGGCAAGTTCTACAGCGGCCTGCTGGCCTCCGAAGCCCGGCATTTCCAGGACTATCTCAAGCTCGCCTATCTCTATGGCGAGCGCGACGACGTCGACGCCAAGATCGCCGAGGTCCGCGCTCTGGAGGTGGAACTGATCACCTCAAGCGATAGCGAGCTGAGATTCCACAGCGGTATTCCAACCGCTGCCTGAGTCGCGCTACTTGCAGGCCTTGGTCTGGCCCACGTAGGGATTGCCATGGCCCATGATGCAGGCCAGGCGCTGATTGCGCTGGCGCTCCCAGGCCTCGGGCGGGTACTGCTTGGTCCAGGCGGTGTAGAGCTGGCTGTCCTGCTTGGACAGCCGCAGGCCGTAGCGGTCGCTCATGTAGAAATAGGTGCGGGCGACCATGCCGCGGATCTCAGGACGCGGCATGGCGGTCTTGGCCTTGAAGTCCACCACCATCTGGCAGGCGCCGTACTGGCTGGGTTTTTGCGGCAGCCAGCCAAAGGCGAAGTTGCTGCGATCGCCATTGACCTCGCCGACCACTGGCACCAGATTGAAGAGATCGGCTTCGGCCTTCTGGTACACCGGATCGCTAGCCGTGCAGTTCTTGCGACCGCCTTTCTGCCAGCACTGGCGCTGGTGACCGATCACCCACGCCGGCACGATGTGCTCCCACTCGATGCGGCTGGCGCGCTGGGCGCTCTTGCGCGGGACGTAGCCGCAGCTCTTCAGATCCACGGTCTTGCCGCTGTAGTGGCAGCCGCAATAGAAGTCCACGCCCTGCTTGGCATAGACCTTGGTCGCGACCACCTTGGCTTCGCTGAAGGTGCGGGGTGGCTGGGGTGTCGCCAGGGCGCTCAGGGAAGCCAGGCTCAGGCAGAACAGCAGGGCAGGGCGCAACGACATGGAGAATCCGTCCGAAAAAGCGCGGATACTACCGACCCGCCTGGGGTCGCGGTGTGACTGGGTTCACTGGAATCCGCCGCGCATTACCCGTCGGCTGAAGCGAAACACGATTCGATATCAATGACTTAGAGGTATGGCATGGCAGCCTGGGACATCTTCTGCACAGTGGTGGACAACTATGGGGACGCGGGTATCACCTGGCGTCTGGCCCATCAGCTGGTCGCTGAGCATGGACAGCAGGTCCGCCTCTGGATCGACGACCTCTATCCCCTGGCGCGGATCCAGCCGGGGGTCGATGGCACGGCCGAGCAGCAGTGGCATCGCGGGGTCGAGGTACGCCTCTGGCGTGCCGACTGGACGCCGGCCGAGCCGGGCGACGTGGTGGTCGAGGCCTTCGCCTGCCAGTTGCCGGAAGGCTTCATCACCGCCATGGCGGGGCGCGCCGAGCGACCGCTCTGGCTCAATCTGGAATACCTGAGCGCCGAGGAGTGGATCGAAGGCTGTCATGCTCTGCCGTCGCTGCAGCCCACCGGCCTGAACAAGTACTTCTTCTTTCCCGGCTTTACCGCCAAGGTCGGTGGTCTGCTGCGCGAGCGTGACCTGCTCAAGCAGCGGGACGGCTTCCAGCAGGCGGCCGCGACACGGGACGATTTCCTTGCCGGGCTGGGTGTCCACCGGCAACCGGGCGAGCGCCTGTTCTCGCTGTTCGCCTACGAGAATCCGGCGCTGATCGACTGGCTCGACGCCCTGAGCGCCGCTAACCGGCCGACCTGCCTGCTGGTGCCGGAGGGGCGGGTACTGGCCAACGTCGCCGCCTGGCTGGGCGTCGACTGGCTCAAGGCCGGCGACAGCCACGGCCGTGGCGCCCTGCGGGTGCAGGTGCTGCCCTTCGTCTCCCAGCAGCAATACGACCGCCTGCTGTGGTGCTGCGACTTCAATGCCATCCGCGGCGAGGACTCCTTCGTCCGCGCGCAATGGGCCGCGCATCCCTTCGTCTGGCACATCTATCCGCAGGAAGAGGACGCCCACTTCGTCAAGCTCGAGGCCTTCCTGGCGCGCTATGTGGCGTCCGGCACCCCTGAACTGGGCGCGGCGGTCAGTGCCCTGTGGCTGGCCTGGAACGGTCGTGGCGACCTGGCTGCGGCCTGGTCGGCGCTGGACGCACAGGTCGAAAACTGGCGTCTGCTGGCGCGTGACTGGAGCGATCGGATGGCTTCTCACAGCGATCTTGCCGCCAGCCTGGTGCATTTCCATACAGATTGGCTATCATATGGCGCCTCGAAATCCCGTTCTTCCATCCATACGGATAACCGCATGAAAACCGCACAAGAGTTCCGTGCCGGCCAAGTGGCCATGATCGACAACGCTCCCTGGGTCATCCAGAAAGCTGAATACAACAAGTCCGGCCGTAACGCTGCAGTGGTCAAGATGAAGCTGAAGAGCCTGCTCTCCGGCAGCGCGACCGAGACCGTCTTCCGCGCCGACGACAAGCTCGAGCCGGTGATTCTGGATCGCAAGGAAGTAACCTATTCCTACTTCGCCGATCCCCTGTACGTCTTCGTCGACGCCGACTACAACCAGTACGAAGTGGAGAAGGACGACCTGGGCGAAGCCATCGCCTTCATCGAAGACGGCATGACCGACGTCTGCGAAGCGGTGTTCTACAACGACCGCGTCATCTCCATCGAATTACCCACCACCATCGTGCGCCAGATCGCCTACACCGAGCCGGCCGTTCGCGGCGACACCTCGGGCAAGGTCATGAAGACCGCTCGCCTGAACAACGGCTACGAGCTGAAGGTCTCCGAGTTCTGCGATATCGGTGACCACATCGAGATCGACACCCGTACCAACGAGTACAAGTCGCGCGCCAAGGTCTAAACCAGGCGTCTCGACCAGAAAGCCCGGCTTGCCGGGCTTTTTGCTGTCTGGGCTTTCGCCGCAGGCCGGCCTGGCCGGTCTCTCCAAATCCGTTCGCCGCTGGATAGAATTGCCGTGGAATCGCTGTTTACCTTGTTGATCGATGTCGTCCTCGGGGCGGTGCTGGGTGTGGTGGGTGGGCTGTTCGGCATCGGCGGTGGCCTCATCGCCATTCCGGTGCTGGCGCTGCTGTTCGGCCTCGACCAGCAACTGGCCCAGGGCACCGCTCTGGTGATGGTGGTGCCCAACGTGCTGCTGTCGGTCTACAAGTACAACCAGCGCAACCGCATCGACTGGCAGCGCGCCGCCTTGCTCGCCGCTGCCGGCATGGTGTCGGCCTTGGTCGGCACGGCGCTGGCGGTGTCGCTGGATGCCCGCTCCATGCGCCACGGCTTCGTCGGCTTCCTGCTGCTCCTTGTGCTCTACAACCTCTGGCAGCTCTATCGCCGTGGCCAGCCACCGCTGACCACCCCGAGCCGTCTGGGCCTTGGCGTGCTGGGGCTGGTGGCGGGACTGGTCGGCGGGCTGTTTGGCGTCGGCGGGGCGGTGATCGCCACGCCCATCCTGGCGGGCGTGATGGGACTGACCCAGGTCGCGGCCCAGGGCATGTCCCTGGCCATGGCCTTGCCCACCACGGGCGTCACCCTGGCCAGCTATGCCTGGCATGGCGAAGTGGATTGGAGCGTCGGCATTCCCCTTGCCATCGGCGGCCTGCTCAGCGTGAGCTGGGGTGTGAAGCTGGCCCACCAGCTGCCCGAACGGCTGCTGCGCCTGCTGTTCTGCGGTTTTCTGCTGCTCTGCGCGGTGCTGCTGGCGCTTCGCTGACTACTGCCGAAAGCCCTCGGCGATATGCTCGGCGAGGGTGTCGATGATCGGCGAGGCGCTGCGTGGATTGCGCAGCAGTTCGATGGAACAGGAGGGCAGGTCGGGCATGCCGTCGGCTTCTCCCAGCCGGCGCAATTCGCTCGGCAGCAGGCTCTCCAGCTGCGCGGTGACCGCCAGGCCTGCCTTGACGATGCCCAGCAGCGCGGCAAGGCTGGGGCTGCTGTAGGCCAGGCGATAGCCACGGTCGCGATTGTCCAGGGCGCGCCGGGCCCATTCGCTGAGAAAGCAGGAGGTATTGAACATCGCCAGCGGCAGCGGATCGCGCTGGTGGATGTCGAAACCAGGCGCCTCGGCCCAGACGAAGCGTTCCCGCCGCAACGGCAGACCGATCTCGTTGCCCGGTTCACGTGTGACGATGGTCAGATCCAAATCCTGGCGTTGCAGCAGACCCGCGGTAGGCTCGCAGTGGACATCCACCTGCACCAGCGGGTAGGCCTTGGCGAAGCCCGCGAGGATGCCCGGAATGAACCTCATGACGTAGTCGTCAGGGGTGCCGATGCGCACCGTCCCCACCATGTGCGGCTCGCGCAGGGTGGTCATCACCTCCCCATGCAGCTTGAGGATCCGCCGGGCAAAGCCCAGCAGGACCTGGCCTTCCGCAGTCAGACGGACCTGGCGGCCGTCACGCTCGAACAGTCGCCGCTGCAGCACGTCCTCTTCCAGCTTGCGCATCTGCATGCTCACCGCCGACTGGGTGCGGTTGACCACCTCGGCCGCGCGGGTGAAGCCGCCCTGATCGGCGATGGCGACAAAGGTGCGCAGCAGATCGGTCTCTATGCTGGGGTAGTTCATGGCATCAGCTCGGTGAATGGATCGCATCAGAAAGATTCGTTGGATTGATGTTAAGCCAGCTTCCAGACTTGAGCCATACCCTCTGGAGAAGGAGATGCACCATGGCTCAGCTCATAGCTCACCGAGATTCGTCCAGGCGTTCCCCTGGTGTTGCATGCGTCACCTCTCGTCTGCGGCAGGCCTGGGCGTGGTTGCGGCGGGCGATAGAGCTCTCCCGCCAACGCCGAGCGCTCTATCGGCTGGATGAAGGCGCGCTGCACGACCTCGGCCTGAGTCGCGCCGATGCCTGGCAGGAGGCCGACAAGCCGTTCTGGCAGCAGCCCGCAGAGGAGCGCCGCCGCCAATCCTGCTAGGGTGAAAGATCCCTTCCTCTATCGGGAGCCCGGATGGACAGCCTTTCCCTGCGCGAGGCCCGGCGTCTGGCCTTGCGCGCCCAGGGTTTCGGTAATCAACCCAAGGGTGGCGCGGGTCCGGCCGCCCTGTATCGCCAGGCCGCACGCCTGAACGTGCTGCAGATCGATTCGGTCAATGCGCTGGTGCGCTCCCACTACCTGCCGCTGTTCAGCCGTCTCGGCCACTATGCCTTCGCCGATTTCGATGCCCTGGCTTGGGGGCAGGGGCGCAAGCGCCAGCTTTATGAATGCTGGGCCCACGAGGCTTCGCTGGTGCCGGCCGAGGTCTGGGCCGAGCTGCGCTGGCGGCGCGATCAGGCGCGCCAGGGCATCGGCATCTATCGGCAGCTGGCGCGTTTCGCCGTCGAACAGCCGCAGGTCGTCGCCCAGACCCTGGAGGCGGTGGTGCAGCGGGGTGCCCTGGGCGCCGGCAGCCTGGCCCGGCGGGTCGAGCAGGCCGGTCCCTGGTGGGACTGGAGTCCGGGCAAGCTGGCGCTGGAGTGGCTGTTCGCCGCCGGTGAGGTGACGGTGGCCGGGCGGCGCGGCTTCGAGCGTCTCTATGACCTGCCCGAGCGGGTGCTTCCAGCGGAGATCCTTGCGGCGCCGGCCGTTGCGCCCGAAGCCGCCCGCCGCGCCTTGCTGCTGCGCAGCGCCCGTGCCCTGGGCGTGGCTAGCGGGGTCCAGCTGCGTGACTATTTTCGTCTCAGTCCGGCCGAAGCCCGCCAGGGCCTCGCCGAATTGCTGGAGGAGGGCAGTCTGCAGCCCATCCAGGTGCAGGGCTGGTCGAAGCCGGCCTATGTCGCAGAGACGCCCAATCCCGGGCGCCCCGTGCGCGCCGCGGCGCTGCTGTCGCCCTTCGATTCGCTGGTCTGGGAGCGCGAGCGCACCGAGCAGCTGTTCGGCTTTCGCTATCGACTGGAGATCTACACGCCGGCGCCCAAGCGGGTCTTTGGCTACTATGTGCTGCCCTTTCTCTATCGGGAGCGGCTGACGGCGCGGGTGGATCTGCGCGCCGAGCGGGCGCAGTCGCGGCTGGCGGTGCATGCCGTGCATCTGGAGGCGGCGGGGCTGGATGACGAGGGGCTGGACGCCCTGGCGGGGCAGTTGCGTGCCCTGGCCGACTGGCTCGGTCTCGCCGACCTGCAGTTGCACGGGCCGGCGGACGTCTTGCGCGAGGCGGTGGCGCGGCACTAGAGCGCGCCGCGCTCTTCCTTAGCGGCGAATGCCCTTGAGCGTCTCGGCGATCATGAAGGCCAGTTCCAGGGACTGGTCGGCATTCAGGCGCGGGTCGCAATGGGTGTGGTAGCGATCGGACAGGGCGTCTTCGGTGACCGGGCGGGCGCCACCGATGCATTCGGTGACGTTCTGGCCGGTCATCTCGATATGGATGCCGCCCGCGTAGGTGCCCTCGGCCTGGTGCACGCCGAAGAATTCCTTGACCTCGCCCAGCACGCTGGCGAAATCCCGGGTCTTGTAGCCGGTGGACGCCTTGATGGTGTTGCCGTGCATGGGGTCGGAGCTCCACAGCACCTGGCGACCCTCGCGCTCGACGGTCTGGATCAGGCGCGGCAGGTGATCGCCGACCTTGCCCACGCCCATCCGCACGATGAGGTTGAGGCGACCCGGATCGTTCTCGGGGTTGAGGGTGTCGATCAGGCGGATCAGGTCTTCGCTGGTAGTGGAAGGACCGACCTTGACGCCGATGGGGTTGTTCACGCCGCGCAGGAATTCGACGTGGGCACCGTCGGGCTGGCGGGTGCGGTCACCGATCCAGAGCATGTGCGCCGAGCAGTCGTACCAGTCACCGGTCAGGCTGTCGCGGCGGACGAAGGCTTCTTCGTAGTTGAGCAGCAGCGCCTCGTGGGCGGTGAAGAAGTTGGTTTCCTTGACCTGGGGCGCGGTGTCCAGGCCGCAGGCACGCATGAAGGCCAGGGTCTCGTCGATGCGGTCCGCCAGCTGGTGGTAGCGGTCGGCCAGCGCCGAGTTGGCGATGAAGTCCAGGTTCCAGCGATGCACCTGGTGCAGATCGGCGAAACCGCCCTGGGCGAAGGCGCGCAGCAGGTTGAGGGTCGCGGTGGACTGGTTGTAGGCCTGGATCAGGCGCTGCGGGTCGGGGATGCGGCTGCCTTCGGTGAAGTCGATGCCGTTGACGATGTCGCCACGGTAGGCCGGCAGGGAGACGCCGTCCTGGACCTCGTCGCCGGAGGAGCGCGGCTTGGCGAACTGGCCGGCCATGCGGCCGACCTTGACCACCGGGCAACCGGCGGCGAAGGTCATGACCACCGCCATCTGCAGGAGCACCTTGAAGGTGTCGCGAATCTTGCCGGCAGAAAATTCGAAGAAGCTTTCCGCGCAATCGCCGCCCTGCAGCAGGAAGGCCCGGCCCTGGGTGACCTCGGCGAACTGCCGGCGCAATTCGCGGGCTTCGCCGGCGAACACCAGCGGCGGATAGCCGGCCAGGGTGCGCTCGACATCGGCGAGACGGGCTTTATCGGGGTATTCGGGCTGTTGCTGGATGGGCAGGCCTCTCCAGCTGGTGGGGCTCCAGGGCGCGGACATGATTCTCTCTAAGGGTGCGATGAAGCCGTCCATGGTAACCGATAGCGGCGGCATGGCTCGATAGACAGTGCCCATCGCGGCTACCATGGACGGCTATAGAGGAGGGTGGTGATGGTCGAGACGGAAGTGTTGCTGGAAGAGGTCGTCGATGACCATGGCCGGATCCGGGTGGTGGAGGTGGGGCCTTATCGCTTCCTGGAGTTTGGCGAGGAGGTGGAGCAGAGCTGCGTCTTCACCGCGGACCCCGCTTGGCTGGAATACGACTACAACCGCGCCATGCTGCTGGGCGCGCTCTGCCACCCGCAGCCGCGGCGAGCGCTCTTTCTCGGCCTGGGCGCCGGCACCCTGACCCAGGCCTGCCTCAAGTGGCTGCCCCTGGAGGCGGTGGAAGCCCTGGAGCTGCGCCCCGCGGTACCGCGCCTGGCACGCCAGCATCTGGGCCTCGACGAGGACCCGCGCCTGGTCATCCGCATCGGCGATGCCCTCGACCTGCTCGACAGCGCGGCGCCTGCCGATCTGATCTTTGTCGACCTCTATACCGATGTCGGCCCCTCCAGTGCCCACCTGGCCTGGCGCTTCCTGGAAAACTGCCAGGCCAAGCTCAACCGCGGCGGCTGGCTGATGATCAACCAGTGGAGCGCCACCGACGGCAAGCCCCTGGGCGCCGCACTGCTGCGCGGCCTGTTCCGCCATCATTACTGGGAGTGCCCGGTGGTCGAGGGCAATGTCATCCTGCTGGTGCCGGCCAGTCTGGAGCAGGAGCTGGACGAGGCGGGCACGCGGCAGCGCGCCCGCGAGTTGACCCCGCGGATAGGCTTCGATGTGGAGGCCTATCTGGACAACCTGCGTGCGGCAACCTGACCACAAAAGTAGACCAAGGTTCTCTGGAGAAATGTCCAGGGTTCGGGTATCATTCGCCCCGGTCTTTTTGACCTTCCGTTCAGGAACTGCATTTTCCCGGTCCGCCGCCATGGCCACACCGGTCGTGCGTTCGCCCGACGGCGAACAATCCTAGACGCTTCACCCCTTTTTCATCCGCTATTTCGCAAAAAGCTCACACCTTGGCTGCCTGGGCGACTTCGGTCATTCGGATAAGCGCAGCTCTTGGCTTTGGGGTCTTTGCGAAGCACACGAGGCAAGACAATGACCCAGGACACCAGCGGTTTCGCTGCGCTCAATCTCAATCCCGCCATCCTCGCCGCCATCAAGGCCGTCGGCTACGAAGAGCCGTCGCCCATCCAGTCGCAGTCCATCCCGGTGATTCTCTCCGGCCACGACATGATCGGCCAGGCCCAGACCGGTACCGGCAAGACCGCAGCCTTCGCTCTGCCGCTGCTCTCCAAGCTCGACCCGTCCCGCCGCGAACCCCAGATTCTGGTGCTGGTTCCCACCCGTGAACTGGCCCTGCAGGTGGCTACCGCCTGCGAAACCTATTCCACCGAGATGCCCGGCGTGAAGGTCGTGGCCCTCTACGGCGGCGCGCCCATGGGCCCGCAGCTGAAGTCCCTGCGCATGGGCGCCCAGGTTCTGGTCGCCACCCCCGGTCGTCTGTGCGACCACCTGCGTCGCGACGACAACCTGCTGGCCACCGTCCAGCACCTGGTGCTCGACGAAGCCGACGAGATGCTCAAGCTGGGCTTCATGGATGACCTCGAATTCATCTTCGAAGCCATGCCGGAATCCCGCCAGACCGTGCTGTTCTCGGCGACCCTGCCGCCGTCGATCCGCGCCATCGCCGAGCGTCACCTCAAGGAGCCGCAACACGTCCGCATCGCGGCCAAGACCCAGACCGTCGCCCGCATCGAGCAGGCGCACCTGATGGTCCACGCCGACCAGAAGCCGGCCTCGGTGCTGCGCCTGCTGGAAGTGGAGAACTTCGACGCCCTGATCGCCTTCGTGCGCACCAAGCAGGCGACCCTGGACCTGGCCGAGCTGCTGGAACGTCAGGGCTATCGCGTCAGCGCCCTGAACGGCGACATGCCTCAGGCCCAGCGCGAGAAGACCATCGAGTCGCTGAAGGATGGTTCGCTGGACATCGTGGTCGCCACCGACGTCGCCGCTCGCGGCCTGGACGTGGCGCGCATCACCCACGTCCTGAACGTGGACATGCCCTACGATCCGGAATCCTACGTGCACCGTATCGGTCGTACCGGCCGTGCCGGTCGTGAAGGTCGCGCGCTGCTGCTGGTCACCCCGCGCGAGCGCCGCATGCTGCAGGTCATCGAGCGCGTCACCGGTCAGCGCGTCGGCGAGATCCGTCTGCCCGACGCCGAAGCCGTGCTGGAAGCCCGTATCTCCCGCCTGGCCGATGGCGTGGGTTCGCTGCTGGCCGATGCCGACACCACCCATGGCGCCCTGCGCCAGGAGCTGTGCGAGCGTCTGCAGTGCGATCCCTCGACCCTGGCCGCGGCCCTGCTGGCCAAGCTGACCAGCGGCCGCGCCCTGGACATCGAGTCGGTCCGTCGCGAGCAGCCGCTCACCCCCGGCGCCGGCCGTGGCGAGCGTCCCCGTGGCGAGCGCAGCGAGCGGGGCGATCGTCCCGAGCGTGGTGAGCGTCCGGACCGTGGCGAGCGTCGTCCGATGCAGCCGCTGCCGGAAGGCCGCGTGCGCTGCCGCACCGCCCTGGGCGCCCGTGATGGCGTCGCCGCCAAGAACCTGCTGGGTGCCATCATCAACGAAGGCGGCATGGATCGCGAGGCCATCGGCCGCATCCAGATCCGTGACTCCTTCAGCCTGGTGGAGCTGCCCGAAGAAGGCCTGGAGCGTCTGCTGACCAAGCTCAAGGACACCCGCGTAGCCGGCAAGGCCCTGCGCCTGCGTCGCTATCGCGAGGATTGATCCCCGCGGTCACATGAAAAAGCCCCGGATATCCGGGGCTTTTTTCTGCCTGCAAGAAAAGCGGGCGGTTAAAGGATCACCTTGTCCTTGAGCTTTTCCGCCGCCAGCTGCAGCGCCTGGATGACCCGCTCCTTGTCGTAGTTCTGGATGTTGTTGGTATCCAGGTACATGGAGAAGCCCGGCAGTTCGTGCTCGACATAGCTGGGGGAGGCGCCCAGGTCGCGACGGAAGTCCACCACCTGATAGATCTGCACCGGCTTGCTGAAGCCCTTGACGGTGATCCAGCTCTTGTCGCGGCACATGATGGTTTCCTTGACCAGCGAGTAGGTCTCGTGGCTGATCAGGATCTCGCCGGCATCGGCGGCATTCTCCAGGCGGCTGGCCAGGTTCACTTCGCGACCGATGATGGTGTAGTCCATGCGCGTGCTGGAGCCGAAGTTGCCGACCGTGCAGTAGCCGGTGTTCAGGCCCATGCGGATCTCCAGCGGCTTGTTGATGCCCTGGCTGCGCCACTGCTGGCGCAGGACCTTCATGTGCTTGCGCATGGCGATGGCCATGGAGACCGCGGCCACGGCGTCCTTCTTGGCGCCCTGGCTGTTGGCGTCGCCAAAGAACACCATGACGCAGTCGCCGACGAACTTGTCGATGGTGCCGCCGTATTTGACGGCGATCTTCGACATCTCGTTGAGGTAGTTGTTGAGCATGTCGGTGAGGGCTTCGGCCTCGAGTTCTTCGGACAGCTCAGTGAAGCCCTTGATGTCGGAGAAGAACACCGTGATCTTCTTGCGCTGGGTACCCAGAGCGATGTGCTGCTTGCCGGTGAAGATGGATTCCCAGACCTGGGGCGAGAGGTATTTGGCCAGGTTGTGCGCCAGGATCGCCGACTTTTCCTGCTCGCGCTTGAGGTCGTCGTTGATCTGGATGAGGCGCTTGCGCTGGCGATGCAGGAAGTAGCCGGTGCCCCAGAGGTGCAGCATGGTGCCCACCACGCTGGTGACCGCCACCAGCAGCGGACTGGTGAGGTCGACACCCTGGAAGAAGGTGGCGCTGCCCAGCGCCGCGGCGCTGGTGGCGAACAGCAGGCACAGGCCGAGCAGGCGCGGACCGCCGCGCAGCATGCTGGTGTAGCCGAGCATGAACAGCAGCATCAGGGTGGGCATCAGCGGGAAGCGCAACACCACCGCGGCCATGCCGACATGGATGGCGTCCAAGGCGGCAAGGATGATATCGGTCTGGGCGCCGCGATCGCGTCTGAGCTTGAGGCTCAGGGTCTGGGCCACATGGGGGTAGAGCAGGGCATAGGGGATCAGCCACAGGCCCACCGCATCGGCCTGGGTGTAGTACCCGGCGGTGACGCTGGCGGCAGCGATCAGATAGGCGAATACCCGGGCGTAGTAGACGCCCAGGCTGTCACCGGACGCAGCGAGGAACCGGTTGAGCGCAAACTTCATCTGTCGGGTCCGTTTCGAAAAAGGCGAGAGGTCGGGATAACTCCGTTCGCGACGATGAAAGCGGCCGGGTTTTCTAGCATTCGCGATCTTAGCCGACCGCCCCGGTAGCGGCCAAGAATGTCAGCCATTCCGCTGCTGTGACAGCCAAATTCGGCAGTCGTCCCTGGGGTACACTGCGGCATCTTTACAGGAGAGACGCTATGGATGCCCTCGAAGCCCTTTGCAATCGTGCCTCGGTCGGTCGCCTGACCGAACCGGGCCCAACGCCCGCGCAACTCGAGATCCTGCTGCGCGCCGCGGACCGGGCGCCGGACCACAAGCTGCTGGGCCCCTGGCGGTTGATCCTGGTGAGCGGCGCCGGCCGAACGGCGCTTGGCGAGCTCTATGCCGACGCCCTCTGCCGGCGCGAGCCCGACGCCGATGCGGCGGCCCTGGACAAGGCGCGGCGCATGCCGCTGCGGGCTCCCCTGGTGATCGCCGTCGTCGCCACGCCCCAGGAACACCCCAAGGTGCCGGTCCAGGAGCAGATCATCACCGCCGGCTGCGTCGCCCACGGCCTGGTCAACGCGGCCTTCGCCCTGGGCCTGGGTGCGGTCTGGCGCTCCGGTGAGTTCAGCTACGATCCCTGGGTGCTGCAGGGGCTGGGACTGGCCGAGGACGAACAGCTGGTGGGCTACATCTACCTGGGCACGCCGGAGATGGCGCCGCGGATCCCGGCGCCGCGTGATCTGAGCGGCCAGGTCAGCCATTGGTCAGGACCGGTCTGAGCGGCAGGGTGACGGTGGCGAGAAAGCCGCCGTCCGGGTGATTGCTCAGGTGCAGCTCGCCACCATGGCGTTGGATGGCGCGGCGGGCGATGGCCAGCCCCAGGCCATAGCCGGTGGCCTGCTGCTGATCCGAGCGGAAGAAGGGCTCACCCAGCCGGGGCAGGTCGTCGACCTTGACTCCGGGACCATGGTCACGCACCTGGATGCGCACCTCGCCCGCGGCGGCGGTCGCCGAGATGACGATCGGCAGGGCGGGCGGGTTGAAGCGCAGCGCATTGCGCAACAGATTGTCCAGGGCCCGTTCCAGCACATCGGGCCAGCCGTCCAGCCGCAGGGCGGCGGGAACGTCCAGTTCCACCTGCTGCTGGGGGGCGCTGAGCTGGGCGTCCTCGACCAGGCCTTCCAGCAGCGGGTGCAATTCCAGCTGCTCGGGCGGACCAGGATCCGCTTCCTGGCGGGCCAGGGCGAGAATCTCGCCGATCAGGGTTTCCAGGCGGTCGCATTCCAGGGTCAGGCGCGGCCACATGTTGCCCAGGTCATGGGGATCGGAGCGTTCGGCCAGCGCCAGGGCGATGCGCAGGCGGGCCAGGGGGGAGCGTAGCTCGTGGGACACATCGCGCAGCAGCTGCCGCTGGCTGTCGATCAGGCGCTGCAGATGGGCGCCCATGCGATTGAAGTCCTCGGCCAGCACGCCCAGTTCGTCCTTGCGGCGGGCGAGGCGGGCGAGGGTGTCCTGCTGATAGGCGGTCTGCCCGAGATCATGGACCGCACGCCTGAGATGATTGAGCGGGCGGGTCAGGCTGAGGGTCAGCAGCAGGCTGAACAGGGTCAGTACCACCGTGGCGATGGCCAGCATGCCGACCGGCCAGAACAGGCTCTGGCGGCGCCAGGCGCCCAGTTCGGGGGTGGGCAGGTGGTAGATGAACAGGTAGGTCTGGCCGCTCGGGCTGGTGTATTCGTCGGTCAGGCGTCGCCAGGGCAGCGGCCGGTTGGGGTCGCGGGCGCCAGGGCCGGGGCGCTGCTGACGCTGCGGCTGGTCGAGATCCTGGTCGAAGATGCGCGGTGGCAGGGTGCCGCGCACCAGGGGCGAGCCGTTCTCGCCCAGCACCAGCACATCGATGCCGTAGCGGCCCTTGCGCTGTTCGAGCAGGCCTTGGGCGGCGGCGGGACCGTCGTTTTCATAACGTTGCACCCACTGTTCGGGGAGGTCGCGCAGGCCGGGATGCTGCGCGAGTATCCAGGAATCCTGGTCGGCCAGGTGGCCGAGCAGCATGGTCAGGCCGACCGCGGACAGGATGGCCAGCCAGAAGGTGGCGAAGATGCGCCAGAAGAGGGAACGAAAAACCATGCAGTCGCCTTAGAAGCTGCTCAAAGTCTGCTGCGCGTCGGCCAAACGGCGTTGAAAATGCCTTCGGAATGCTCATTTACCACTCGTAAACTCCGCTTCCTCAGGCATTTTCGCCTTGTTTGTCTCTAGCTCGCGAGACTTTGGGCAGGTTCTTGGTCAGACGCTGCGCCGAGGACCATCGGCGCAGCGATCGGGGATCAGGAGGACTTGTGGTCCTGCTTCCACTGCTGGAACTCGGCCCACTCCTTGGCGCGATCCTCACGCTTCTTTTCCATTTCGTCGAAGCGCTTCTGCTGATCGGGCTTGAGCAGGGCGCGAATGGACTGACGGGTCTTGTCGCGACTGCCATCCAGCTGATCGTGCAGGGCCTTGCGCTGATCCTCGGGCAGCTTGTCGAGGTAGCTCTTGACGATCTCGCGCTGCTGCTGGCGTTCCTCGCCCATCAGCTTGCCGACCTGCTCGCGTTGCTCGGGGGTCAGCTTGAGACCGCGCAGGGGGCCATCGCCACGCGGACCGCCGTCCATCAGCTTGCCGTGGGGCGGCGGGGTGATGTCGGTGCTGTCCTGGGTAGCGGCCAGGGTCAGGGTCGGCAGCAGGGCGGCGAACAGCACGGCGGGCATGAGTTTGCGCATCGGGAAATCTCCTTGGGATGACCGGTGCAACACCGGATGAGCCCAGTCTAGGAGCGGGGGAGTCAGTGGCGGTCAGCGGGGGTAAAGAGGGGGTAAAGGCTGCGCGGTGGGCTAGACGCTGTAGTAGTAGCCGCGGCCCCGCAGCGCCAGGATGCGCGGACGACCGTCGGCATGGCTGCCGAGTTTGCGGCGCAGATTGCTGACATGCATGTCCAGGCTGCGATCGTAGAGGGTCAGCTTGCGGCCCAGGGCCGCCTGGGCCAGGGCCTGCTTTTCCAGGGGTTCGCCCGGTTGCCGCAGCAGGGCTTCGAGGATGCGGCTCTCGGTGAGGGTCAGGGTGATCTCGGTTTCGCCGATGTTGGCGACGCCGCGCGCCAGACTCAGCGACAGGTCGCCCAGCTGCAGGCGGGCCGCGGGCTGGGCCGGATGACTGCGTCTGAGGATGGCTCGGAGGCGCGCGGTGAGTTCGCGCGGATCGCAGGGCTTGGCCAGGTAGTCGTCGGCACCCAGCTCCAGGCCGAGGATCCGGTCGAGGGGTTCGCCCCGTCCCGACAGCATCAGCACGGGCAGTTGCGGATGATCGCTGCGCAGCTACTTGAGCAATTCCAGGCCACTGCCGTCAGGCAGCATCACGTCCAGCACCACCACATCCGGTGTCGCCTCGCGCAACTGGGTGCGGGCGTCGCTGCCGGCATGACAGGCGTTGACCTCGAAGCCTTCCTGTTTCAGCCAGGCACCGAGCAGGTCGCACAGTTCCTGGTCGTCGTCGATCAGCAGTATCTGACTCATGGGATCAGTCTCGCGGTTCATCCATGGGTTGCAGATGGCGCGCCAGATAGAGGCCCTGACCGAGCATGAACACCAGGGTCATCGCCAGACTGCCAAAGACCTTGAAGTCGACCCAGAAGCTTTCGTAGGTGAAGGCCACGTAGAGATTCGCGCAGCCGCAGACGATGAAGAAGACGATCCAGGCGATGTTCAGCCGCGTCCAGATGGGGGCTGGGAGGCGCACCGCGTGGCCCAGCATGCGCTGGATCAGCGGCTTGTCGCCGATGAAATGGCTGCCCAGGAAGGCCAGGGCGAACAGCCAGTTCACCACCGGCGCCTTCCATTTCAGGAAGGTCTCGCTATGGAAGGCCAGGGTCATGCCACCAAACACCAGGCAGGCGATCAGCGTCAGCCACTGACTCTTCTCCAGCCGGCGCTGGGTCGCGAAGATCGCGCCGTAGACCACCAGGGAGGCGATGATCAGCACCGCGGTGGCACTGAAGATGCCGCCCAGGGTAAAGGCGTGCCCGGCGAACTCCACCGGACGCGGATCGAGCTTGTAGACCAGGAAGAACAGGAGCAGAGGGATGAAATCGATGAATTGTTTCATTAACGCAGCCGATAGCAGTGCATCGCGGCATAATACCTGATGAAGCCGGAGGAGAAAGCCATGCGTATCGACCTGCACTGTCATACCACCGCGTCGGACGGCGCCTTCGCGCCCGCCGAGGTGGTCAGACGCGCCCATGAGCGCGGGGTGCAACTGCTGGCCATCACCGACCACGACACCCTGGATGGCTATGCCGAAGCCCTGGAAGCCGCGGACGGCCTGGGTCTGCGCCTGCTGCCCGGGATCGAGATGTCCTGTACCTGGGGTGGGGCGACCCTGCATGTGCTGGGCTACAACTTCGCCCCCGAGGCGCCCGAATTGAACGCTGCGCTGGAAGCCCTGCACGAGGGACGCTGGGAACGCGCCCGGGAAATCGACCGGCGGCTGGCGGCCAAGGGCATGCCCGGCACCCTGGACGGCGCCCGGGCGGTGCAGCTGGCCCTGGGCGACAGTCGCAATGCGCCGGCCCGGCCGCATTTCGCCGAATACCTGGTGCAGGCCGGCTTCGTCGAAGACCGCGGCGATGCCTTTCGCAAGTGGCTGGGCGGCGGCAAGCTCGGCGACGTCAAGCAGCACTGGCCGACCCTGGCCGAGACCCTGGCGACCCTGAAGGGCGCCAAGGCATGGATCAGTCTGGCCCACCCGCTGGCCTATGGCTTCACCCGCACCAAGCTGCGCAAGCTGATCGGCGAATTCGTCACCGGCGGTGGCCACGCCATCGAGGTGGTCAATGGCGTGCAGCCGGCGGAGCAGGTCGGCACCCTGGCAATTCTGGCGCGGGAATTCGGTCTGATGGTCAGTGCGGGCAGCGATTTCCATGCGCCGGCCGACTGGTCGGAGCTGGGGATGTACCGCCCGTTGCCCGAAGATCTGCCGCCCCTCTGGGCGCGCTTCAGTCAACCGCTGTACCCTCAGAATCGGGAACCCCAATGAGCCAGTTCATCGAGATTCATCCGCAGAATCCCCAGTCGCGGCTGATTCGTCAGGCCGTGGAAATCATCCAGTCCGGCGGTGTCATCGCCTATCCCACCGATTCGTCCTATGCACTGGGCTGCCGTATCGGCGAGAAGAGCGCGGTGGAGCGTATCCGCCGCATCCGCCAGCTCGACGACAAGCACAACTTCACCCTGGTGTGCTGCGACCTCTCCGAGCTGGGCATCTATGCCAAGGTGGACACCAGCGCCTTCCGCCTGCTCAAGGCCTACACCCCCGGACCCTATACCTTCATTCTCAACGCCACTCGCGAGGTGCCGCGCATGCTGCTGCATCCCAAGCGGCGCACCATCGGCGTGCGGGTGCCCCACCATCCCATCACCCTGGCGCTGCTGGAGGCGCTGGGCGAGCCGCTGATGAGCGTGAGCCTGATTCTGCCGGGGGATGACGAGGCCCTGGGCGATGCCTGGGAGATCCGCGAGCGTCTCGAGCATTTCGTCGACCTGGTGATCGAGGGCGGTCCGGGTGGCCTGCAGCCCTCCACCGTGATCAGCCTGGCCGATGACGAGCCGGAAGTGATCCGCGTCGGTGCCGGCGATCCCACGCCCTTCATGATCGAAGCATGAGCGAAGCCCTGGACCCCCAGCTGCTCGAACCCGAGCAGCTGCGCCTGGCGCTGGTCTATGGCGAGGCCTTCACCGAACTGCCCCAGGACCTCTACATTCCGCCGGATGCGCTTGAGGTCTTTCTCGAAGCCTTCGAGGGGCCTCTCGACCTGCTGCTCTACCTGATCCGCAAACAGAACATTGACATCCTCGACATTCCGGTCGCCGAGATCACCCGGCAGTACATGAGCTACGTCGAGCTGATGAAGGCGGTGCAACTGGAGCTGGCCGCCGAATACCTGCTGATGGCCGCCATGCTGGCGGAGATCAAGTCGCGCATGCTGCTGCCGCGCGCCGAAGGCCTGGAGGCCGAAGAGGAAGACCCGCGCGCCGAACTGATCCGCCGGCTGCAGGAATACGAGCGCTTCAAGAAGGCCGCCGAGGACCTCGACGACCTGCCGCGGGACGGACGCAACTTCGTGGTGCCCAGCTTGCCGGCGCCCGAGGCGCGGGCGCGCAAGCTCCTGCCCGAGGTGGAGCTGGGCGAGTTGCTGCTGGCCATGGGCGAGGTCCTGCGCCGCGCCGACCTGTTCGAGAGTCACCAGGTGACCCGCGAGGTGCTGTCCACCCGCGAGCGCATGAGCCAGGTGCTGGAGCGCCTCAAGGATGGCGCCTTCGTGCCCTTCGTGGCGCTGTTCACCCTGGATGAAGGCCGGCTCGGGGTGGTGGTGACCTTCATGGCCATCCTCGAGCTGGTCAAGGAATCCCTGGTGGAGCTGGTGCAGAACGAGCCCTTCAGCCCCATCCATGTCCGCGCCCGGGTCAGAGACACTGATGCGGAAGAGGTCGCTCAGGCATAAGCCAGCGCTGCCGTCGCGGCCGCGCTCTTGCGCTTGCCGACCCGCAACCGGGCGCCTTCACCGGCCGCGGCCAGGGCCGCGGCTTCAGCCACGCTGGGACTGCCGGTGTGTTGCAAGGCGACCGCACTCGGCGCGGCGATGCCCTCCTGTTGCGCCAGCCGTTCGGCGGAGAAGCCCTGCAAGGGCAGTTGCCAGCGCTGGGCCAGGTGTTGCAGTGCGTTTTCCTCCACACGGCGGTCCACCGTCGCCAGCGCCGTGAGGGCGCTGGGGTCGCAGCCGGCCTCCTGCAGCACTGCCAGGGCCAGCGCGGTCAGCTCCTCCACCGAACAGCCCCGGCGGCAACCCAGGCCCAGGACCAGCGCCATCAGGCCTGAGGCGCCTGGCGATGGAACAGCCAGCTGCAGGCGAGTCCCAGGAGCAGCCAGAACGGCAGGTTGCTGGCCAGCACGGCGATCTGGAAGTGCCGTTGCAAGGCCTCCGGTGCCAGGCTCGCCTGAGCGACGGGTTGGGGCGCACCCAGCAGATGGGGAATGAGCAGCAGCCCGAGGGCGGCGATCTTGAAGCGGGGATGGCGAGTGAACGCCAGGAGCGCGAGCGCCGCGGCAGTGGCACCGGCAGTGCCCAGCCACCAGGCTTGACGCAGGGTGAGATCCGCCGCGGCCGTGCCGGGTAGCTCCGGCGGCAGGCCGAGGCTGGGCGCCAGGCAAAAGGTGGCATAGCCGGCCAGGCCCCACAGCAGGCCCTGGTGCAGGCGGGTCGGGCCCCTCAGGTTGAACAGGCCCGCCAGGATCAGGCCGAAGCCTACCGCCACTACCAGGTTGCCACCAAAGGTCGACAGGGTTCGCGGCCAGCCATCCGCCGGCCCCCAGGCTGCTTCTTCACCATGATCATGCTGTCCGGCCATGGCGGGCGCCTCGGTCTGGACCTCGTAGGTTTCCGCCTGGAGGATGAGCGGGGTCAGCCACAAGCTTTGCAGGACACTCAATAGCAGGGCAGCGAGCAGACCGGCCACGCCGGCACTGAAGGCAATACGCTGGAACATGGCGAACTCCTTTTAGTGGCAGGGGAAGCCTTCGCTATGGCGGGTATCGTGGGCGCCGTTGTGCAGCGCCTCGACATGGGAGAAACCGGCCAGAAGCACCAGGCCCAGGCCGAGCAGGCAGGCGAGCAGGGTGGCGGTCAGGCGCTGGGTGCGGGTACTGGTCTGGGGCAGGGCGGTGGTCGAGCGGGTAGCCGTCATGGCAGGGCCTCGGAGTCGAAGCGGCAGGGACGCGCCGAGGCAGCGAGCCGCAGGCGGCCGCCGTCCAGCACGACCGCCCACCGCGGGTTGCTTGAAAGCAGCAGGCCGGTCTCCGGACTCACGAGGGTTGCAGGCTGCAACTACCAGGATCGCCTTCCCCAGACTTGCCGGCCGGGTGGCATCGTGATCCTGCGCTCGTCTACCGTTGCGGGGGCAGTGCCGGACTCGGACCGGCTTCCCGTTTCACCGCGACCCATGGCGGAGTCGCGACACCTGAAGCAGCGGCGAGCAGACCACGCGCCTCGTCCGCCGGTCAAGTCTGGCCGATTGACACCCCGGCGGGGCACTCGTAGCCTGTCGCGTTCCGAGGTGCTCTTGTCGACAAGAGCTTGAAAGGGAACGCGGTGCGACACCGCGGCTGCCCCCGCAACTGTAAGCGGCGTTTTTAGCCTCTCCACTAGAGCCTGTTCATAATTTGCTGCGCGTCGGCCAAACTGCGTTGAAGCTGCTTTCGGAATGCTCATTTACCATTCGTAAACTCCGCTTCCTCAAGCATCTTCGCCTTGTTTGACTCTAGCTCGCGAAATTATGAACACGCTCTAAGGCCACTGCTCACGCGGGAAGGCCGGAGCCGGGCGCCGCGAGCCAGGAGACCTGCCTCGCCACGTTTCGAACACGCAACCGGGCGGGGTGATCCGGGCTGCCATTGGGGCCTCGCCGCGGCGCGAGCGCCTGGCATGCCTGCCCGTCTTCTTTCGCTTTCTCTCTAAGGGCAGCCCATGAAAACCCTGGCCAAGACCCCCGTCACCATCGTCACTGGCTTCCTCGGTTCCGGCAAGACCACCCTGCTGCGGCACATGCTCGACCACGCCGAAGGCCGCCGCATCGCGGTGATCGTCAACGAATTCGGCGAGCTGGGCATCGACGGAGAAATCCTGCGCCAGTGCAGCATCGGCTGTACCGAGGAAGAGGCCCAGGGCCGCGTCTTCGAACTGGCCAACGGCTGCCTGTGCTGCACCGTGCAGGAAGAATTCTTCCCGGTGATGAAGGAGTTGGTGGCCCGCCGCGGCGACATCGACCATATCCTCATCGAGACCAGTGGCCTGGCCCTGCCCAAGCCCCTGGTGCAGGCCTTCCAGTGGCCGGAGATCCGCAACGCCTGCACGGTGGATGCGGTGATCACCGTGGTCGACAGCCCCGCGGTGGCGGCCGGCACCTTCGCCGCCCATCCCGAGCAGGTGGACGTCCAGCGCCGCCAGGACCCCAACCTCGACCATGAATCGCCGCTCCACGAGTTGTTCGAAGACCAGCTCGCCAGCGCCGATCTGGTGATCCTCAACAAGGCCGACGGCCTGGATGCCGAGGCCCTGGCGCGGGTACGTGCCGAGGTCACCGAGGAGTTGCCGCCGGCGGTCAAGGTGGTGGAAGCCAGTCGCGGCGTGCTGCCGCTGTCGGTTCTGCTGGGGCTGCAGGCCGAATCCGAGGCCCATATCGACAGCCGTCCCACCCACCATGACCTCGAAGGTCATGAAGACCACGATCACGACGAATTCGACTCCTTCGGCGTCCAGCTGCCCGAGGTGGCCGAGGCGACCCTGCTGGCGGCCCTGGCCGAGGTGGTCAAGACCCATGGTGTGCTGCGGGTGAAGGGCTTCGCGGCCGTCGCCGGCAAGCCGCTGCGACTGCTGGTCCAGGGGGTCGGCACCCGCTTCGACAAGCACTTCGACCGCCCCTGGAAGACCGATGAGACTCGCAGCACCCAGCTGGTGCTGATCGGCCAGGAATTGGACCAGGCGGCCATCACCGCCCAGTTGCGCGCCGCGGTCGCCTGACGCCAGATGCATCTGCTGCGTACCCAGCCGGGCGGCTTTGTCCCCGACGACGGCATCGCTCACCTGGCGCAGACGCCCGGTGAGATCGTCGTACTTTGCAGTGGCGATTCGCACTTGGCGCTGCTGGCGGAGGCGACCCGTAGCCTGGACGAGGACTATCCGAGTCTGCGCCTGGCCAATCCCATGCAGTTGCAGAACCACGCCTCGGTGGACCTCTATGTCGAGGAGGTGCTGAGCCAGGCGCGAGTGGTGTTCATCTCCCTGCATGGCGGCCAGGGTTACTGGCGCTATGGCATGGAACGGCTGGCCGAGTTGGCCGCGCGGGGGCTGACCCTGATCACGGTACCCGGCTGCGATCGGCCCGATCCTGAGCTGATGGCCCTGGGTACGGTGGCCCCGGAGCTGGCCGAACGGCTGTGGCGCTATCTGCGCCAGGGAGGGCTGCGCAATGCCCAGGATTTCCTGCATTGCCTGGCGGCCGAATGCCTGGGTGCCCCGTACACCTACCAGCCGCCACGGGAATTGCCGCGGGTGGCGGTCTATCAGCCGGAAGGCCTGGGTCTGGACGGCTGGCGCCAGCACTGGCGACCGGATTGGCCGACCGCGGCGCTGCTGTTCTATCGCACCCATCTGCAGTCGGCCAACACCGCCTTCGTCGACGTCTTCTGCCAGCAGCTGGCCGCCGAAGGGCTGAATCCGTTGCCTATCGCCGTGGCCAGTCTCAAGGAGCCGGCCTGTCTGGAGGAGGTGGAGCGGCTGCTGGACGAGACCAACGCCGCGCTGATCCTCAATACCACCGGCTTCGCCCAGTCCAGTCCGGAGCGGCCGAATCTGACGCCGTTCCGTCGCCCGGTGCCGGTGCTCCAGGCCATCTGCGCCCAGGACAATCGCGAGCGCTGGCTGGAGAATCCCCAGGGTCTGGGGGCCCGCGACCTGGCCATGCATATCGCCCTGCCGGAATTGGACGGGCGCATCATTACCCGGCCGATCAGCTTCAAGGGCCTGGCCTGGCGCTGCGAGCGCAGCCAGAGCGACGTGGTCAACTACCAGGCCGATGGCGAACGCATGGCCTTCGTCGCCCGTCTGGCGCGTAATTGGATCGAACTGGCACGGCGTCCTGCGGCGGACAAGCGCATCGCCCTGATCCTGGCCAACTATCCGACCCGCGATGGCCGCATCGGCAATGGCGTGGGCCTGGATACCCCGGCGGCAGCGCTCGGGGTGCTGCAGGCCCTGCAGACGGCCGGCTATCCGGTGGCCAATCTGCCGGACAGCGGCACCGCCCTGATCGAGCGCCTGCTCGGTGGGGTGACCAACGACAGCGCCCTGCGCGATCTGCGCCCGGCGTTGCAGAGTCTGGCGCTGCAGGACTACCAGGCGTTGTTCGCCGGGTTGCCGCTCAGCCTGCAGCAGGCGGTGACCGAGCGCTGGGGCGGACCCGAGACCGATCCCATGCACCGTCGCGGTCGGCTCATGGTGGCCGGGGTGCGCTTCGGCCTGACCTTTGTCGGCATCCAGCCGGCACGTGGCTACGACGTCGATCCGGCGGCTGTCTACCACGATCCTGCGCTGGTGCCGCCCCATGGCTACCTGGCCTTCTATTTCTGGCTGCGCGAGGCCTATGGCGCCCAGGCCGTGGTGCATCTGGGCAAGCACGGCAATCTGGAGTGGCTGCCGGGCAAGGGCGTCGGGCTGTCGGCGGAGTGTTGGCCGGACGCCATTCTCGGACCGCTGCCCAACGTCTATCCCTTCATCGTCAACGACCCGGGCGAGGGCGCCCAGGCCAAGCGCCGCACCCAGGCGGTGATCATCGACCACCTGATGCCGCCGCTGACCCGAGCCGAGAGCTACGGGCCGCTGCGCGATCTGGAGCGCCTGGCCGACGAATACTATGACGCCAGCCTGCTGGATCTGCGGCGCGCCACCGAGTTGCGCGGCGAGATCCTGCAACTGGTGCGCGAGACCGCTCTGGATCGCGAGCTGGGGCTGGTGATCACCGACGATCCGGACAGCTGGCTGCCGCAACTGGACGCCTATCTCTGCGATCTCAAGGAATCCCAGATCCGCGACGGCCTGCATGTGTTCGGTGAATCCCCGACCGGGCAATTGCGTCGCGATACCCTGGTGGCGCTCTTGCGCATCCCCCGTGGCGATGCCCAGGGCGGCAATGCGAGTCTCTTGCGGGCGCTGGCCAAGGATCTGCAGCTGGAGTTCGATCCCCTGGCCGCCGACCTGGGCGAGCCCTGGCAAGGGGCGCGCCCGGCTTGCCTGGCGGCGCTGTCCGCCGAACCCTGGCGCACCCTGGGCGATACCCGGGAGCGCCTGGAATTGCTGGCCCTGGCGCTGGTCGCCGCGATGGTCGATGCCGAGCCCTTGCCGTTGGCGCTGGACGAATTGCCGGCGACCCGTCCGGTGCTGGAACACCTGGTCACCCAGGTGGCGCCGGCACTGGACGGCTGTGGCCCCGCTGAAATCGGCGGCCTCCTGGCGGCCCTGGACGGGCGCTTCGTGCCGGCCGGTCCCAGCGGCGCGCCCAGTCGCGGGCGGCTGGATGTCCTGCCCACCGGGCGCAACTTCTTTTCCGTGGACGTGCGCAACCTGCCGAGCATGACCGCCTGGCGGCTCGGTTGGCAGTCGGCCAATCTGCTGCTGGAGCGTCATCTGCAGGAGGAGGGCGACCACCTGCGCCAGCTGGGTCTTTCGGTCTGGGGCACGGCGACCATGAGGACCGGCGGCGACGACATTGCCCAGGCCATGGCGCTGTTGGGTGTGCGCCCGGTGTGGCAGACCGGCAGCGCCCGGGTCGAAGACTTCGAGATCCTGCCGCTGTCGCTGCTGGATCGTCCGCGGGTGGACGTCACCCTGCGCATCTCCGGTTTCTTTCGCGATGCCTTCGGCGGTCTGGTACGGCTGTTCGATGCCGCGGTCCAGGCGGTGGCCGCTCTGGACGAGCCGGACGATCTCAACCCCCTGGCCGCCCAGGTTCGCCGCGAGCGCGCTGCCCTGGAAGCGGCCGGTACCGCTGCTGACCTCGCCCGGCGTCAGGCCGGCTGGCGCATCTTCGGCGCTCAGCCCGGTGCCTACGGCGCCGGTGTTCAGGGCGCGGTGGAAGAACGCCAGTGGCAGGATCGCAGCGAACTGGCCACGGCCTACCTCAACTGGGGCGGCTACGCCTATGGCGCCGAGGATGAGGGTACCGTCGCCCGCGATGACTTCTCCCGCCGCCTCGGTCGGCTGCAGGCCGTACTGCAGAACCAGGACAACCGCGAGCACGACCTGCTCGATTCCAACGACTACTACCAGTTCCAGGGCGGCATGCTGGCCGCCGCCGAGACCCTGAGCGGCCAGCGGCGCGCCAGTTACTTCGGCGATCATGCCCAGGCCGATCTGCCGAAGATCCGCACCCTCAAGGAAGAGCTGGGCCGCGTGGTGCGCTCCCGGGCAGCCAATCCCAAGTGGATCGCCGGCATGAAGCGCCATGGCTACAAGGGGGCCTTCGAGATGGCCGCCACCGTGGACTACCTGTTCGGCTTCGGCGCCACCACCGAACTGGTGGAGGATCACCAGTACCGGCAACTGGCCGATGCCTATCTGCTCGACGCCGATACCCGTGACTTCGTCGAGCGCCACAACCCCGAGGCCCTGCGCGACATGACCGAGCGCATGCTGGAGGCCCAGCAGCGCGGTCTCTGGCAACAACCGGGCGACTACCGCGAAGCCCTCGAACAGCTGCTGATGGATATGGATGAAGCTTGAGATGACCGCCCCCGTCTTTCCCCTGGCCGCCGTGGTCGGCGCAGACAGCCTCAAGTTGGCGCTGTGCCTGAATGCCATCGATCCCCGTATCGGCGGTGTGCTGATCGAAGGTCCCCGGGGCATGGCCAAGTCGACCCTGGCCCGGGGCCTGGCCGATCTGCTCGGCGGCGGTCCCTTCGTCACCCTGCCTCTGGGCGCCAGCGAAGAGCGCATCGTCGGCACCCTGGATCTGGATGCGGCGCTGGGCGAAGGCCGGGCGCGCTTCGCGCCGGGCGTACTGGCGGCGGCCCATGGCGGCGTGCTCTATGTCGACGAGGTCAATCTGCTGCCGGATCACCTGGTCGACCTGCTGCTGGATGTGGCGGCCAGTGGGGTCAACCGGGTGGAGCGCGACGGCATCTCCCATGAGCACGCCGCGCGCTTTTTGCTGGTGGGCACCATGAATCCGGAGGAGGGCGAGTTGCGTCCGCAGTTGCTGGACAGGTTCGGCTTCGCCCTGGCGCTGGACAGCCGGCCGGCCCCCCGTGAGCGGGCGGAGATCCTGCGCCGACGCCTGGCCTTCGACAGCGATCCGCCAGCCTTCATTGCGCAGTGGGAAGCGGCGCAGGCGGAACTGCGTCAGCGCTGCGCCGTGGCCCGTACACGGCTGGCTGACATTCCTCTGGACGATGCCGCCCTAGAGGCCATCACGGCAGGCTGCCACCAGGCCGGTGTCGATGGCCTGCGCGCCGACCTGGTCTGGCTACGCGCGGCCCGCGCCCATGCGGCCTGGCGCGGCGCCACGGCGATCGAAAACGCCGATATCGCCGCCGTGGCCGAATTCGCCCTGCGCCATCGGCGCCGCGAACTGGCGGATGGTCCCTCATTAATACCACCCCTACAGGATGATTTGACTCCCACTACTCCGGAGCGAGAGCCTGGCGATCAACAGGAGCAGGGGGATGCCGAGACCGCGCAGGGCGAGGGCGATAGCTGGGGTGCCCTGGCGCCGGAGCCCACTGCAACGGGTCCCAGACGCCGATTGGGCGGGGCAAAAAAGCCCTAGGCATCCGATCATCCGGCACCCTGGATCGCGATGCCCGAAGCGGGACGGGCAAGGCCGCAGGCGGTCGCCAGGGCGCGCGTTCGCCGGGTACCGAGGGCCCTGTTGCCTGGGTGCCGACGCTGCTCCGCGGGCGTCCACGTTGCGCGGGTGATCTCCTGCGGCAACCGCGCCGGCAGCGTCCGGCCCAGCTCTGGCTGGTGATCCTCGATCACTCCGCGTCCACCCGCCGCCACGGTGCCCTGGCCCAGGCCAAGGGGCTGCTGGCCGACTGGTTCGAGCAGGCCTATCGCCAGCGGGTCAGGGTCGCGGTCCTGCAGACGGCGGGGGCGCGACCCGAATGGTCTTTCCAGGGCCAGCGTAGCGGTCAGGCCCTTCAGGCATGGCTGGAGCAGCTGGGCGCGGGAGGCGGAACGCCGTTGCTGGCGGGACTGGCCGAAGCTCAGGCCTGGTTGACGAGCCGTCGGCGGCAACACCCCGACGAGGAATGCCAGCTGCTGCTGGTTACCGATGGACGTCTGCGTGAGCTGGAGGGGGGGGGCCTACCGGACTGTCCCATCCGGGTGCTGGATATCGAATTGGGACCACTGCGCCTGGGACGGGCAGGGGAACTGGCTCGGCGCCTGGGTGCGGAATACCTTCACCTCGAGGAGGTACCGGTGGTCTAGCCACCGGTGCGGCGTAGGTCGGGTTGAGACGGTCCCATCGTCGAATCCTGACATCGAGGCACTCGAGCCTCGTTCTGTTGGGCTTCGCTGCGCTCAACCCAACCTACCAGAGAGCCTCAATGCCCGCCCTTCATCGCCTTGACCAGGGTATCCACGTTGTAGCGGAACATGGCGGCATAGGTGGGCGCCGGGCCGTCTGCCGGAGACAGGGCTTCGACGTACAGCTCGCCACCCGGCTGGGCACCGCTGGCCTTGGCGATCTGCTGTACCAGGCGCGGATCGTTGGAGTTCTCGAAGAAGTAGGTGGCGACATGCTCCTGCTTGATCTGGCGGATCAGCTTGGCGACGTCCTGGGCGGACGCCTCGGCTTCGGTCGATAGCCCCAGCGGCGAGATGAAGGTCAAGCCATAGGCGTCGGCGAAGTAGCCGAAGGCATCATGGGAGGTCAGTACCTTGCGTTTGGCCTTGGGTACCTGGCCGATCTGTTCGCGGGCATAGCGATCCAGGGCTTCCAGTTCGGCGATGTAGCGATCGCCGTTGGCCTTGAAGGTGGCCGCGTCCGCCGAATCCACCGCGGACAGCGCCTTCACCACGTTTCGGGTGTAGACGACCACGTTCAGCGGGTTGTTCCAGACATGGGGATCGATACCGCCATGGTCGTGATCATGGTCCGCGTGGCCGTGTTCATCCTCGTCTTCCGCCATCTCGCGGGTCTTGATCCCCTCACTGAGCACCACCGGCGGGCGCGCCTGGCCGGAGGCCTTGATCAGGCGGTCCATCCAGCCTTCCAGGTGCAGGCCGCTCATGAACACCACATCGGCCTGTTTCAGCGCCTGGGCATCGGTGGGCGTCGGTTCATAGGCATGGGGATCGCCATTGGGACCGACCAGGGAGGAGACCTGCACCTGATCGCCACCGACCTGTTTGACCACGTCGGCGATCACGGTAAAGGTGGCGACGGCCTTGACCGGTGCGGCCTGGGCCTGGCCGGCAGCGGCGAGCAGGAGGGCAGCGCCGAGGGAGAACAGGGATTTCATGGTGACTCCTTTCAGTGGGTGAGATGGGGGCGGGGGCGCAGTCGCCGGTAGAGACCCAGGCGACCGAACAGCAGGGACAGGAGGTAGCAGCCACCCGCAGTGAGGACGATGGCCGGACCCGAGGCGCAGCCAAGGTGGTAGGACAGCACCAGGCCGATCAGGCCGCTGAGGCTGGCGATCAGGCTGGCTACCGCCATCAGCCCGGGCAGGCTGTTGGCCCAGAAGCGCGCCGCGGTGGCCGGCAGCATCATCAGACCCACCGCCATGAGGGTGCCCAGCGCCTGGAAACCGGCGACCAGGTTGAGCACCACCAGCAGCAAAAACAGCAGGTGATAGAGCGAACCGCGACCACCCACGGCGCGCAGGAAGCCCGGATCGAAGCACTCCAGCGCCAGCGGCCGGTAGATCACCGCCAGCACCAGCAGCGACAGGGTGGCGATGCCGGCGACCAGGTAGAGCGCCGTGGCGTCGATGGCCAGTATGGTGCCGAACAGCACGTGCAGCAGGTCCACGCTGGAGCCGTGCAGTGACACGATCAGCACCCCGGCGGCCAGGGACATCAGATAGAAGCTGGCGAAGCTGGCATCCTCGCGCTGGCTGGTGAAGCGGCTGACCAGGCCGGCGAGACCGGCCACCAGCAGGCCGGCGAGCATCCCGCCGATGCCCATGGCCGGCAGCGACAGCCCGGCGACCATGAAGCCCAGGGCTGCGCCTGGCAGCACGGCATGACTCATGGCATCGCCCACCAGACTCATGCGCCTGAGCATCAGCAGGACACCCACCGGACCGGCGCCCAGTGCGAGGGCCAGGCAGGCCACCAGGGCGCGGCGCATGAAGCCGAATTCGACGAAGGGTTCGACGAGAAATTGATAGAGAGTCATGCGCGTTCACAGACCGCCGCGTTGGCGTCCCAGCGTTCGGCGAGATTGCGCGCGCGGGCCAGATGCTCGCTGACCAGCACCTGATCGGTGTCGCCCCAGGCGATGGCCTCCCGGGCCAGCAGCAGGGTCTCGGGAAAGTGCTGGCGAACCTGCTCCAGGTCGTGCAGCACGGCGATTACCGTGCGGCCCTGGCCATGCCAGCGGCGGACGACGGTCAGCAGGTCTGCGGTGGTGCGCGCATCGATGGCGGTGAAAGGCTCGTCCAGCAGCAGCACGGGAGCGTCCTGCAACAGCAGGCGGGCGAACAGTACCCGCTGGAATTGCCCAGACGAGAGAGCGCCGACCAGGCGGTCTTCCAGGCCTTCGAGACCCACCGCCTGCAGCGCCCTGGCCGCTTCCTCCCGGTGGGCGGCGGTCACCCCGCGCCAGAGGCCCAGGCCGCGCCAGGCGCCCAGCACCACGGTTTCCAGCACGCTGAGGGGAAAGCTGCGGTCGATCTCGGCGGCCTGGGGCAGGTAGCCCAGACGGCGTTGCGGCACCGCGCGGTTGACCCGGCCACTGACGGGTCTCAGGGTGCCGGCGATGGCCTTGAGCAGGGTGGACTTGCCGGCGCCGTTGGGGCCGACGATGGCGGTGAGGCTGCCGGTCCGGAAGCAGCCGCTGAGATGATGGATGGCCGGATGTCGCTGATAGGCCAGGGTCAGGTCCTGGAGTTCGATGGCCGCGCTCATGGCAGGGCGACCGCCCAGAACACGGCCAGCCACAGGGCGACCAGGGGAATGCTGGCGAGCAGCAGGCGGGCGGGTACGGAGAGCAGCAGCAGGGAAGCGCGCGGGGATGCCATGATCGAGCCTTGGATAACGTGCAAAAGTTATAACATAACAAATGCAGTAGCGTCATCAGGGCGCGCGGGATGAATCACGCCAGGCGAGCAGGGTCTGGTTTTGCCGCAAAGCGTTCCCTGCCCCATGCAAGAGGCAGGGAAGGGCACCACCCTGTCAGGCCGCCTGGGTCTCCGCCATCCGCTCTTCCAGCCGTTGCAGGAAGTTGAGCAGCAGAACCTCTTCCTCCTTCAGCCCCTTGCGCTTGCGCGGTTTGGGCAGGGTGCAGAGGTCACCGGCGAGGAAGGCATCCAGCACCCCGGGATGGATGTAGCACTTGCGGCAGACCGCCGGGGTATTGCCCAGGGTGCGGGAAACCGCCTTGACCATGTCCACCAGTTCCTTCTTGGCATCGGTCTGGGTCTCGCAGCGCAATTCGCGCAGGGCTTCCAGGGCAAGGGCGCTGCCCGCCCAGGTGCGATAGTCCTTGGCGGTGAAGTCGGCGCCGGTGAGTTCGTGCAGGTAGGCGTTGACGTCCGACGAGGTCACGGTATGGCGTTCGCCATCACCGTCCACATACTGGAAAAGGTGCTGGCCGGGCAGCTCCAGGCACTTCTTCACGGTGCGCGCCAGCCGCGGATCGCTGACCTTGATGTCGTGCTCCACCCCGCTCTTGCCGCGGAAGTGGAAGGCGATGGTGTTGCCATGCACCTCGGCGTGCCGGTTGCGCAGCGTGGTAAGGCCATAGGACTTGTTGCTCTTGGCATACTGGGCGTTGCCGACCCGGATCAGGGTCGCGTCGAGCAGGCTGATGACCGTGGCCATGACCTTTTCCCGACAGAGGCCGCGGCGGGCGAGATCCTCTTCTACCCGCTGCCGCAGCTTGGGCAGGGCCTGCCCAAAGGCCAGCATCCGCTCGTACTTGTCGGTATCGCGGATCTCGCGCCAGCGCGGGTGGTAGCGATACTGCTTGCGACCGCGGGCGTCGCGTCCGGTGGCCTGCAGATGGCCGTTGGCGTCCGGACAGATCCAGACGTCGGTATAGGCCGGCGGGATGGCCAGCTTGTTGATCCGCTCGACTTCCGCCTGGTCGCGGATGCGCTCGCCAGCGGGGGTGAAGTAGGCCCATTTGCCACGCAGCTTGCGCCGGCTCAGGCCCGGCTGGCTGTCGTCGACGTAGTTGAGGTCGGGCGGCAAGGGGGTGCAGAGGGCGGTACCGGTGTCGTCACGCTCATCGGCGGGGATGGGCAGGTCGGTCTGGGCGAGGCGTTGCATTACTTTCGAGGGTTTCGAGCGAGAGGTCATGACTGCACCGACGATTTCCTGGTCGAAACGGTGGACTCCAGGAAACAGGACCCGGTTCTCATGACAGCGCTCGAGCCGACCGACGCACAGTTGCGCGAAGCCTTGCTGGCCAAGGCACGGGCGCGCCGCCCAGGGACCACCTTCTGTCCTTCGGAAGTTGCGCGCGACCTTGCGGCGGACTGGCGACCACTGATGGAGCCCCTGCGCGAGGTGGCACGGGAGCTGGCTCGCGCAGGCCAACTACGGGTGACGCAGAAGGGCGAGGTCCTGGACACCGAAGCGCCCTGGCGCGGTCCGATCCGATTAAGCTTGGCTTAAGCGGCGTTTAAGTTTCGATTAATGGCCGATGGCTACTCTGGAACCCGTTCAGACAGCAACCAGAGGAATCACCATGAAAAAGCTTACCGCCCTCGCGACCGCCACCCTCTTGCTCACCGGTATGGGCGTTGCCCAGGCCCGCGATCTCGGCCCCGACGAAGCCCTCAAGCTGCGTGACAGCGGCAAGATCAAGAGCTTCGAGGTGCTCAACCAGTCCGCCATCGCCAAGCATCCGGGCTCGACCACCCACGAGACCGAACTGGAAGAAGAATACGGTCGCTACATCTATCAACTGGAACTGCGTGACCCCAAAGGTGTGAAATGGGATCTGGAACTCGACGCCACCACCGGCGAAGTCCTGAAAGATCAGCGCGACGACTGACCGTTGTCCTCGCCGGACTCTTGCTGCTCGGCAGCGTCTCGCCGCTGATCCAGGCCCGCGACCTGGATCAGGACGAAGCCCTTAAGCTGCGCAAGGAGGGGGTTATCCGCCCGCTGGAGACCCTCTTGCAGCGGGTCAACGAACGCTATCCCCAGGCTCGGCTGCTGGAAGCCGAACTGGAAGAAGAAGACGGTCAGTATCGCTACGAGATCGAAATCCTCGTCGGCGATGTCGTCCGCGAACTGGAAATTGGCGCGATGGATGGCGCCATCATGAAGGACGAGGTGGACGACTAGATGCGCCTGTTGCTGGTGGAAGACGATGTCGCCCTGGCCGACGAAATTTCGGCGTTCCTTGCCCGCCAGGGCTATGCCGTGGACTGGCTCGCCGATGGCCGCGACGCTGCCTGGCAGGGTGCTCAGGAGCCCTATGACCTCATCGTGCTCGATCTCGGCCTGCCGGGGCGGCCAGGGCTCGAGGTGCTCAGCGAGTGGCGCGCAAAGGCGCTGGCGACGCCGGTCCTGATTCTGACCGCCCGCGACAGCTGGGCGGAGCGCATCGACGGTCTCAAGGCCGGTGCCGACGACTACCTCACCAAACCCTTTCACCCCGAAGAGCTGGGCCTGCGCATCGCCGCCTTGCTGCGGCGGGTTCGCGGCGTGGCCAACCAGCCGCTCCTGCAGGCCGCCGGACTCGCGCTGGACGAGGCGCGCCAGTGCGTGGTGCGTGGCAGCGAAACCATCTCCCTGAGCGCCGCGGAATTCCGTCTGCTGCGCTGTTTCCTGCTGCATCCCGGGCAGATCCTCTCCAAGACGCGCCTGAACGACCACCTCTACGACGGCGAGAGCGAGCGCGACTCCAATGTCATCGAGGTTCACGTCAATCACCTGCGGCGCAAGCTGGGGCGCGAAGTCATCGAGACGCGGCGCGGCCAGGGCTATCGCCTGGGCGGTGTCGATTGAGGTCCATCCAGGCCCGCCTCAGGGTCGGGCTGGTGGCCATTCTGCTGGTGGCGGGCCTGGTGCTGGTCCTCGGGGGCGCCTGGCTGGTGGACCATGCCTTGCGCCGCTATCTGGAGACCGGGCTGCGCGGCGAGACGGAAAATCTGCTCGCCGCCCTGGTACGTGGGCCCCATGGCCTGCAACTGGACGAGGGCCGCCTGGGCAGCCTTTACACCCGCCCGCTGTCCGGTCGCTATTTCCTCATCGAGATCCCGGCGCTGGATATCCGCTGGCGCTCGCGCTCCCTGTGGGACGCGCAACTGGAAGCGCCGCCCAGGAGTGGCCTGAGCGAGACCCTGGCGGACGGCCCCAGCGGCCAGCGATTGCTCACCTACCGCGCTGACTACCAGCGCTATGGCCAGACGGTACGGGTCGTGGTGGCCGACGACTACAACCCGCTGTTGACCAACCTGACGCGCATCCTCGCGTTCGGTGCCCTGCTGGGGCTGGCGACCCTGCTGCTGGTCCTTCTGCTGCAACGGCTGATCGTGCGCCGGGCACTGCGCCCGCTGGACCAGGTGCGCGAGCAGATCGCCCAGCTGCATCAGGGGCGCCGTTCGACGCTGGACGCCGGCGTGCCCATCGAGCTTGCGCCGCTGGTGGAGGAGATGAACGCCTTGCTGCGCCATACCGAGGACGGCCTGAAGCGCGCGCGGCATGGCATCGGCAACCTGGGGCATGCGCTCAAGACGCCGCTGGCGGTGCTCACCAGCCTGGCCGAGCGTCCCGAGCTCCAGGCACTGCCCGAGCAGCGCGAGGTCTTGCGCGAGCAACTGGCGCGTATCCGCCAGCGGCTGGAGCGGGAGTTGCGCCGCGCCCGGCTAGCCGGCGAGGCCCTGCCAGGCGCTCATCTGGATGCCGCCGAACTGCGCGAGCTTTGCCGGCTGCTCAATCGCCTGCATGGCGAGCACCTGCGGTTCGACTGCCATCTGCCCGAAGGACTGCGCCTGCCCTGGGACCGGGAAGACCTGCTGGAGCTGTTCGGTACCCTGCTGGACAATGCCGGCAAGTGGGCGGATCGGCAGGTTCGGCTGGAGGTGGCGCAGCGGGAAGAGGGTTATCTGATCCGGATCGAGGACGACGGACCCGGCGTGCCGGAGGCGCAGCGCGAGGCCATCCTCGAGCGGGGTTCCCGGCTGGACGAGGCGGTGGCCGGTCATGGCCTGGGGCTGGGGATCGCCAAGGACATCGTCGAAGGTTGCGGTGGAACCCTCGCCCTTGAGACTTCCCGGCTGGGTGGGCTGGCGGTGGTCATCCGCCTTCCGGCGCCGGTGCGCACAGCGTCTACGAGGTGACTTCTCGGTCAAGTTCTGCAGCGCGATGCCGATAACGGCATCAGCTCTTGCGATCAAGGAGAACCTCGTGAGCCTCAAACTTAAAGTCACCTTACTGGCGGTCCTGCCCGTCTGCCTGTTCACGCTCGTGCTGGGTGGTCTGTCTTACTGGGTCTTGCACGAGCAGGCGCTCAAGGACGTCGCCGATGCCCGCGAGCGGCTGATGGTGCAGAGTCGCAACGGCCTGCAGAACACCGTGGAAGCGGCCATGACCGTGGTCAAGCCGCTGTACGACAAGGCCGCCGCGGGTGATACCGAGGCGCGCCAGGAGGCCATCCGCCTGCTGTCCGCCATCAGCTACGGCAAGGATGGCTATATCTTCGGCTACGATTCCAACGTGGTCCGCCTGTTCAAGGGCAACGACCCGGCCGGGATCGGCAAGAGCTTCAAGGACAATCGCGATCCCAGCGGCGTCTACCTTAACCAGGAACTGGTCCGGGTCGGCAAGGATGGCTCGCATTTCAGTCGCTACAGCTCTTCGCTGCCGGGCAACAAGGACGTGCTGGTGCCCAAGCTCGCCTATACCGACTACCTGCCCAAGTGGGATCTGGTGATCGGTTCCGCGGTGAACCTGGATGGCGTGGAGGCCGAGGTCGCCGCCGTGGCCGAACAGGTCGCCAAGCGTACCCAGGACCAGCTCTGGCTGATCTTCGGTACCTCCGGCGTGCTGCTGGTGGTGATCGGTATCGCCGCGCAACTCTTTGCCGCCCGGACCCTCAGGCCCCTGGCGCAGATTCGCGAGAACCTCGATGACATCGCCGCCGGCGAGGGCGATCTGACCCGCCGCCTGCCGGTCAACGGTCGCGACGAGATCGGTGAGCTCGCTGCTGCCTTCAATCGCTTCGTCGAACGCATCCAGGGCACCATTGCCCAGGTCGTCGACATCACCCACCAGTTCACCGGTCTGCTTGACGATGTGGCCCAGCAGGCCCAGCGCACCGATCGCGACATGCAGCGTCAGCGCAGCGAAACCGATCAGGTGGCGACCGCCATTAACCAGATGTCCGCCGCGGCACAGGAGGTGGCGAGCAGCGCCCTGCGGGCCTCCGAAGCCACCCGCCAGACCGAGGAGAAGGGCCGGCTGGCCCGGGAGACGGTGGCCACCAGCGTGGCGCGCATCCACGAGCTGGTCGAGGAGGTACGCCAGAGCAGCGTCTCCCTCGATGGCCTCAAGCAGGACGTCGGCGCCATCGTCGGCGTACTGGACGTGATCCGCGCCATTGCCGAACAGACCAATCTGTTGGCACTCAACGCCGCCATCGAAGCGGCCCGGGCCGGTGAGGCCGGTCGCGGCTTCGCCGTGGTCGCCGACGAAGTACGCGCGCTGGCCAGCCGGACGCAGCAGAGCACCCAGGAAATCCAGGGCATGATCGATCGTCTGCAGCAGGCCACTGGCCGTGCGGTGGGTGCCATGGAGCGCTCGGGAGGCATGGGCGAGGCCACTACGGCCCAGGCCGAGCAGGCGGGGACAGCCCTGGCTGCCATCAGCGAATTGATCGCCACCATCAATGCCATGAACACCCAGATCGCCAGTGCGGCGGAAGAGCAGACAGCGGTGGCGGAGGAGATCAATCGCAGCGTCCATACCATCGCCGGTGCCGTGGACAGCATGGCCCAGGGGGCTCAACAGGGTGCCCAGAGTACTGCCGGCATGGTCGGTCTGGGCGAGCGGCTGGACGGATTGGTTCGCCAGTTCCGTGTATGATCGCCGGCGCGTCGGGTTCTCCGGCGCGCCTCTTCAGGTCGAGTTGGGGGTGCTCACGGGAACCCCACGGCTTCCGAGGCTCTAAGCAAGGCCTGTCATCCTTGTTTGGAATCGCGAAAGCCAATGAAAAGTGCTCGGCTGGAAAACAAGACGTTCCTGATCCTGCTGGTGGTGGTCTCACTGGCCTTCGTCTGGATCCTCACCCCGTTCCTGGGGGCGGTGTTCTGGGGCGCCATCCTCGCCATCCTGTTCGCCCCGCTGCAGCGCTGGTTCGTCCGCCGCTTCAACAACAGGCGCAACCTCGGGGCGCTCTGCACCCTGTTCGTGATCCTGCTCATCGTCATCCTGCCGGTGGTGTTCATCGCCATTTCCCTGGTCCAGGAAGGCTCGCTGCTCTATCAGCAGATCAGCAGCGGTCAGCTCAACTTCGGCCAGTACTACCAGCAGGTCTGGGGCGCCTTGCCGGATTCGGTACGCAGCGTCCTGCAGCGCTTCGGTGCCGGTGACCTGGACGGCATCCGCCAGAAGCTCTCCGCCGGCGCCATGCAGGGCAGCCAGTGGGTCGCTACCCAGGCCTTCAGCTTCGGGCAGGGCACCTTCCAGTTCCTGATCGGCTTCGGCGTGATGCTCTACCTGCTGTTCTTCCTGCTGCGCGACGGTTCGCAGCTGGTGGCGCTGATCCGCAAGGCCATTCCGCTGAGCGACATGCACAAGCGCAGCCTGATGGCCAAGTTCACCGCCGTGGTGCGCGCCACGGTCAAGGGCAACATCATCGTGGCCGTGGTGCAGGGCGCCCTGGGTGGCTTCATCCTCGGTGTGCTGGGTGTGCAGGGTGCGGTGCTCTGGGGCACCCTGATGGCCTTCCTCTCGCTGCTGCCCGCGGTCGGCTCGGCACTGATCTGGGTGCCGGTGGCCATCTACTTCCTGGCCACCGGTGCGGTGATCAAGGGCGTGATCCTGATCGTCTTCGCCGTGGTGGTGATCGGCCTGGTGGACAACCTGCTGCGCCCCATCCTGGTCGGGAAGGACACCAAGATGCCCGACTACGTGGTGCTGATCTCCACCATCGGCGGCATGTCGCTGTTCGGCCTCAACGGCTTCGTCATCGGCCCGCTGATCGCCGCGCTGTTCATGTCGACCTGGGATCTGTTCAGCCACCGCGACGATATTTGATGAGCGACGTGCTCCAGGGGACTGGAGCACACGAACGGACAGGGCGCGTCAGCCTTGGTCGGGCTCCGAGGGATAGCGGGTCGCGACCAGACTTTCCTTGACCTTGCGCAGGTGCGGCTGGAAGTCCACGCCGCGCTTGAGCGTGACCCCGGTAGCCAGGATGTCCAGCACGGTGAGCTGGATGATCCGCGAGGTCATGGGCATGTAGATGTCGGTGTCTTCCGGCAGCGGAATGTCCAGGCTGTGGGTGCAGACCTTGGCCAGCGGGGTGTTGCTGGCGGTGAGGCCGAGCACCGAGGCGCCGTTGTCGCGGGCCAGCTTGGCCACGTCCACCAGTTCGCGGGTGCGGCCGGTGTAGGAGATGATCACGAAGAGATCGCCGGTCCTGGCGATGGAGGCGAGCATCCGCTGCATCAGCACGTCCGAATGCGCCGACACCGCCATGTTGAAGCGAAAGAACTTGTGCTGGGCGTCGAGGGCCACGGGCGCCGAGGCACCCAGGCCGAAGAAGTGGATCTGCCGCGCCTGGATCATCAGATCGACCGCCCGATCCACGGTGCGGGCGTCCAGGCGCTGGCGGGCGCTGTCCAGTGAGGCGATGGTGCTGCTGAAGATCTTTTCCGCGTAGGCCTCGGGTTCGTCGTTGGCTTCCACCGCCTGGCTGACATAGACCGCGCCACTGGCGATGCTTTGCGCCAGCTGGATCTTCATTTCCGGATAGCCGCTCACGCCCAGGGAACGGCAGAAGCGGTTGACGGTGGGCTCGCTGACCTGGGCCGCCTGGGCCAGGGCGGCGATGGTGTAGCGGGTGGCCTGCCGGGGATTCTGCAGAATGACCTCGGCGACCTTGCGTTCTGCGCGGTTGAGTTCGCCGATACGGGTCTGGATGGTTTGCAGCAGGGTGCTGGCACGATCCATGAGAACTCCTAGTGGTTGTTGTGCCTCTATCCTAAGGCTATAAAAGGTGTGGGCCGGGCTTACCCCTGCGCCGTATTTTTTAATATAAAGACTACGCGAATCGCCCCGGCTCCCCTATGATGGTGCTGGAATATCTCAAACTTTAAGTAAAAGAACGAATATTTATGGCTGGCGTCCGAGTTCTACCCTGTACCCTGGCAATCTTCGGCGCGTTGGGCGATCTGGCCCTGCGCAAACTTTTCCCTGCCCTGTATCAGCTGGATCGTGAAGGTCTGCTGCACGAGGATACCCGCATCATGGCGCTGGCGCGTGACCAGGGCGATGGGGTCAAGCAGCTGGAACACATCGAGGAGCGCCTGCGCCACTATGTGCCCAAGGCCGATTGGGACGAAGCGGTATGGACCCGGATGCGTGGTCGTCTCGGCTATCGCGCCATCGATTTCCGCAATCGCGAAGACTATACGGGACTTGCCGAGGATGTGGGTGAGACGTCGCCGCTTATCGCCTATTTTGCCACCCCGGCGCTGGTCTACAGCGCCATCTGCGAGAACCTCGCCGCCGTTGGCCTGTGCGAGCGCACCCGGGTAGTGATGGAAAAGCCCATCGGCTACGACCTGGAATCCTCCAAGGTGGTCAACGACGCGGTGGCGCGCTTCTTTCCCGAAGACCGCGTCTATCGCATCGACCACTACCTGGGCAAGGAAACCGTCCAGAACCTCATTGCCCTGCGTTTCGCCAACAGCCTGTTCGAGACCCAGTGGAACCAGAACTACATCTCCCACGTGGAGATCACCGTGGCCGAGAAGGTCGGCATCGAGGGTCGCTGGGGCTACTTCGACCAGGCCGGCCAGCTGCGCGACATGGTGCAGAACCACCTGCTGCAGCTGCTCTGCCTGACCGCCATGGATCCGCCGGCGGATCTTTCCGCCGACAGCATCCGCGACGAGAAGGTCAAGGTGCTCAAGGCGCTGGAGCCGATCTCCGCCGACCAGCTGGCCAGCCGTGTGGTCCTGGGTCAGTACACCGCCGGCTACAGCGATGGCAAGCCGGTACCGGGCTATCTGGAAGAGCCCAATTCCAACACCGAGAGCCGCACCGAGACCTTTGTCGCCATCCGCGCCGACATCCGCAACTGGCGCTGGTCCGGTGTGCCTTTCTATCTGCGCACCGGCAAGCGCATGCCGCAGAAGCTGTCGCAGATCGTCATCCATTTCAAGGAGCCACCGCACTACATCTTCGCCCCCGAGCAGCGCAGCTTGATCAGCAACCGCCTGATCATCCGCATCCAGCCGGACGAGGGCATCTCGCTGCAGGTGATGAGCAAGGATCAGGGCCTGCGCAAGGGCATGCAGCTGCGCAGCGGTCCGCTGCAGCTCAACTTCTCCGAGACCTTCAAGCACCTGCGCACGCCGGATGCCTATGAGCGACTGCTGCTGGAAGTCATGCAGGGCAACCAGTCGCTGTTCGTCCGCAAGGACGAGATCGAAGCGGCCTGGAAATGGTGCGACCAGCTGATGGATGGCTGGTCGAAGATGGGCGATTCGCCCAAGTCCTATGCCGCCGGCAGCTGGGGTCCGCTGACCTCCATCGCACTGATCGCACGAGACGGGAGATCCTGGTATGGCGACGTCTGATCTGGGGCAGGGCGTGACCCTGCGCGAACTGCCTGACCGCGACGCCCACGCCGCGGCGCTGGCCGAGACCGTTACCACCGCGCTGCGCGAGGCCCTGGCGGCTCGCGGCGAGGCGCTGCTGATCGTCTCCGGCGGTCGCAGCCCAGTGCCCTTTCTGGAGCGCCTGGCCCGGGCCGAGCTGGACTGGTCCAGGGTGCTGGTGACCCTGGCGGACGAGCGCTGGGTACCCGCTGACCATCCGGACAGCAATGCCGGCCTGCTGCGCAAGCACCTGTTCCAGGGGCCTGCCGCTGCGGCCGGCTTCGTTGACCTCTATAGCCCGGCCAGCTCCACGGAAGAGGGCATGGCCCTGACCGAAGCCCGGCTGCGCGACGCCCTGGCGACGCCCGATGTGCTGGTGCTGGGCATGGGTGACGACGCCCATACCGCCTCGCTGTTCCCCGGCAGTCCCGGCCTGGAAGAGGCCCTGGACCCGGCCAGCGAGCGCCTCAGCTTTCCCGGCGTGGCACCGTCCGCGCCCCAGACCCGCATTACCCTGAGCCGTGCCTACCTGAGCCGCGCACGGCAACAGATCCTTGCCATCCAGGGCGCAGGCAAGCGACAGGTGCTGGAAACCGCTCTGGCCGAGGGCGACGAGCTGGCTACTCCGATCAAGGCGTTCCTGCGCGAACCCCTGGTCGTCTTTTGGTGCCCCTGACGAGGAGTTGAGTTTTGGACATGCAGAACAAGATCGCGACCCTAGATGCCCTCTGCGCCCGTGCGCGGATCCTGCCGGTGATCGTGATCAACGATCCCGCTGACGTGCTGCCGTTCGCCGACGCCATGGCTGCGGGGGGGCTGACCGCCCTGGAAATCACCCTGAGATCGGCCCACGGGCTGAACGCGGTGCGCCTGCTGCGCCAGGAACGTCCCGAGCTGGATGTCGGTGTGGGCACCGTGCTGGACGTGCAGATGTTCGACGCCGCGGTCGAGGCCGGCGCCCAGTTCATCGTCACCCCGGGCACCACCGAGGAGATTCTCCAGGCCGGGGTATCGGCGCCTATCCCGCTGCTGCCCGGCATCGCCACGCCCTCGGAGATCATGCAGGCCTACCGCCTGGGTTATCGCCGCTTCAAGCTGTTTCCTGCCAACGTCTATGGCGGCGTGGATGCGCTCAAGGCCTTTGCCGGTCCCTTCGCCGAACTCAAGTTCTGCCCCACCGGCGGCGTCAACCCGGGCAACGTGAAGAACTACTTCCAGCAGCCCAACCTGCTGTGCGTCGGCGGCAGCTGGATGCTGCCCGGCGACGTGGTGAAGGCCAAGGACTGGACCCGCGTCGAGCAGCTGTGCCGCGAGGCCCTGGCCACACTGGATTGACACTGCGGCCATCCGTCACCCGCCAGGCTAGTGCGGTGTCTTTGAACTTCGCGCAAGAATTGGCGAGTGATTTTTTGGCTATGGCTAGGCGCCGGTACGAGTCATAGCAGGGCTATGGCGAGGAGTGGCAACGCCGCCATAGCCGAAAAAGCGCCGCCAAAATTGTGCAGTCAACTTCTGAGACACCACACTCGCTAGGCTGGCGCGAGCAGGGGCGCTATCATGCGCCCTGTCTTTTTCCTGGCGCCCGTTCCGCGGCGCCTTTGTCGTCCACTACACCGGGAGGTGCCTGATGACCCTCGACAAGAATCCCCCAAACGAAATCCTCGAAGAAAGCGCACCCGCGCCGGCTGGCGAAAAGCTGCAGAAGGTGCTGTCGCGCCTGGGCGTCGGTTCGCGTCGCGACGTCGAAGCCTGGATCGGCGAAGGCCGCATCAAGGTCAACGGCGTGGTCGCGCCCCTGGGCCTGCGCGTCATGCCCAAGGACGCCATCGCGGTGGACGGTCGCCTGCTCAAGCGCGACCAGGCCGAGGAAGTGGTACGCCGCGTGCTGATCTACAACAAGCCCGAAGGCGAGATCTGCACCCGTGACGATCCCGAAGGCCGGCCCACCGTCTTCGACCGCCTGCCCAAGCCCAAGCAGGGCCGCTGGATCAATGTCGGTCGCCTGGACATCAACACCACCGGCCTGCTGCTGTTCACCACCGATGGCGAACTGGCCAACCGGCTGATGCACCCCTCCTACCAGATGGATCGCGAGTACGCGGTACGGGTACGGGGCGAGGTGACCGAAGAGATGCTGCTGCGCCTGAAGAACGGGGTGATCCTCGAAGACGGCCCGGCGCGCTTCACCGACGTCCAGCAGGCGCCGGAGGGCGACGGCTTCAACCACTGGTTCCATTGCGTGGTGATGGAAGGCCGCAACCGCGAAGTCCGTCGGCTGTGGGAATCTCAGGGCCTGGTGGTGAGCCGGCTGAAGCGCGTACGTTTCGGTCCGGTGTTCATGACCAGCGATCTGCCGGTCGGGCGCTGGCGCGAGATGACCCAGGGGGAGATCGACATCCTCGCGGGCGAAGTCGGCCTGCCGCCGGTGGCGCTGCCGTCCATGGGCGGCAAGACCAAGGAAAAGCTCGAGCGTCAGCAGCGCAAGACCGCGCGGCCGATCGATGCCGGTCGGGGTTCGCGCAACAAGCTCAGCAAGACGGGCAAGACCGGCAAGCCCCAGGGGTCGGCCGTGGCCGAGCGTCCCAGCGAAATGGGCCGCAAGCCGGTCAGCAAGGGCCGTACCTCACCGGGCATTGCCCCGCGTCGTGGTCCGAGCGGCGGCGGTACCGGCAAGGGCGGTCGCCGCTAAGCAGAGAGGTCGCCTGGCCCCAGGCGACCGCTAGGCCAGGCTGCAGAATCGATTGCGGCCTTCGGCCTTGGCCTGATAGAGGGCGCGATCCGCGCGCAGCAGCAGGCAGCGCGGAGACTCGACGTCGCGCAGGGTCGCCAGGCCCAGGCTCAGGGTGACCGGCAATGGGATGGCCCCGGCGGTCTCCGACTGGGCCTCCACCGCCGCTCTCAGGCGTTCCGCCACGATATGCGCCGCGTCGTGGCCGGTGGCCGACAGCAGTACGCAGAATTCCTCGCCGCCAAAGCGAAAGACCATGTCCATGCTTCTCAGGTTGTTGCCGAGGGTGCGGGCGGTCTGGCGCAGCACGTCGTCGCCGACGCTATGGCCGAACCTGTCATTGATGCGCTTGAAGTGGTCCAGGTCCAGCATCAGCAGTGACAGCGGCTGCTGGGTCCGGCGGGCCAGTTCCAGTTCCCGCACCAGGGCGCGATCCAGGGCGCTGCGATTGCCGACACCGGTCAGGGCATCGCGCAGGGCGTTGTTCTGGGCTTCGCGAAACAGCAGGGCATTGCGCAGGGGAAACAGCAGGCTGCCGAGCAGGTATTCCAGCGCCCCGAGTTCGCTGTCCTGGAAGCGCTCCTGGCGGTAGAAGGTCAGGTCACCCAGGCGCAGGTCCCCTTGGCTCAGGTGATAGTGCACCTGATGACCCTGTTCTTCGCCCAGGCCGATGGCCACGTCTTCCGCGGCATGGCGGTAGGTGAGGCCGGGCAGGTCCACCAGGGTATCCACCTCCTGTCGGAAGAGTTGCAGGACCCGTTCGAGCTCCAGCGAGCTCTGCAGGACGCTGAGCAGGCGCTGACGCAGCGCGCCCAGCACCGCCGGATCGCTGTCGCGGGTGGTGGCTGCCAGGTTGGCGTTGCGCTGCTGGCGAGCGCGATCGAGATTGATGGTGTTGGACGAGGGCGGGACCATGCCTGTTCTCCTTGGCGGATAGTCCCTCTCCAGCGAGAAGCGTGCCAGTCTTACCGTAGCAGTAAAATCAATGACTTAGGCGTATGGTGGCGATTGGCCGTCTGTAAGTTGACGCCTGAAGGCCAGGCGAGTCGCTTTCGCGACCCGCTCGTGACGACTTTCCGACGCGCGCCCTACACCTTGAGCACCAGCTTGCCGAAGTTCTCGCCGGAGAACAGCTTCATCAGGGTCTCGGGGAAGGTATCCAGGCCTTCCACCACGTGCTCGCGGGATTTGAGCTGTCCGTCGGCCAGCCAGATCGCCAGCTGCTTTTGCGCCTCAGCATAGCGAGCCGCGTGGTCGAGCACGATGAAGCCTTCCATGCGCGCGCGATTGCTGAGCAGCGCCAGGTAGTTCTGCGGGCCCTGCACCTTGTCGCTGTTGTACTGACTGATGGCGCCGCAGAGCACCACCCGTGCGCGGAAATTGATCTGCGCCAGCACCGCGTCGAGGGTCGGACCGCCGACGTTGTCGAAATAGACGTCGATGCCGTTGGGGCACTCGCGCTGCAGGGCGGCCGCGAGGTCCGGTTCGGCCTTGTAGTCGATGGCGGCGTCGAAGCCGAGCTCCTCGATCAGATAGCGGCATTTCTCCGCGCCACCCGCGATGCCCACCACATGGCAGGCCTTGAGCTTGCCGATCTGGCCGACCATGCTGCCCACCGCGCCGGCGGCGCCGGAGACCACGATGGTCTGGCCGGCCTTGGGCTCGCCGACCTCCAGCAGGCCGAAGTAGGCGGTCAGGCCGGTCATGCCAAGCACGGAAAGGTACTGCGGCAGGCTGGCCTTGCTGGGGTCCACCTTGTAGAAGCCCTGGGGCTCGCCCAGGTAATAGTCCTGGATGCCGAGCATGCCATTGACGGTATCGCCCACCTTGAAGTCCGGGTGGTTGGACGCCACCACCTCGCCGACGCCCAGGGCGCGAATGACCTCGCCGATGCCGATGGGCTTGATATAGGACTTGCCCTCGTTCATCCAGCCGCGCATGGCCGGGTCGAGGGAAAGGTAGAGATTCTTGATCAGCACCTGACCGGCGCCGGGTTCACCGATCGGCTGCTCGACGCGCTCGAAGGTGTCGGCGGTGGGTTCGCCGGATGGGCGCTTGGCGAGCAGGAATTGGCGATTGGTACGGGACATGGTGTTCTCCTGACGGGAAGGATCCAGTTCCGACCCGTCAGGAGGGGCGCGGGTTCTAACGGCGGCGTGCAGTCAGTAGCAAACTGGCCAAAAGACCGGCGACCAGGCCCCAGAAGGCCGAGCCGATCCCGCCCAGGGTCAGGCCCGAGGCGGTGACCAGAAAGGTGATGAGTGCCGGTTCGCGCTGGCCGGGGTCGGCGAGGGCGCCGTGCAGGCCGTTCATGATGGAGCCGAGCAGCGCCAGGGCGGCTACCGAGATCACCAGTTCGCCTGGCAGCGAGGCGAACAGCGCTGCCAGGGTGGCGCCGAACAGCCCGGCGATGCCATAGAAGAGTCCGCACCAGACCGCCGCGGTATAGCGCTTGCTGGCGTCTTCATGGGCCTGGGGACCGGTGCAGATCGCCGCGCTGATGGCCGCCAGGTTGATGCCATGGGAGCCGAAGGGTGCCAGCAGCAGCGAGGCGAGGCCGGTGGTGGCGATCAGCGGCGAGGCCGGGACCGCGTAGCCATCGGTGCGCAGCACGGCGATACCGGGCATGTTCTGCGAAGCCATGGCCACCACGAACAGCGGGATGGCGATGCCGATAGTGGCGGCCAGGGAAAAGGTCGGGGTGGTCCACACCGGCACCGCCAACTCCAGCCGCAGGCTGTGGAAGTCCAGCAGGCCCAGTCCGGCGGCCAGCAGCAGGCCAGCCACCAGGGCGACCAGTACGCAATAGCGCGGCCACAGCCGCTTGGCCACCAGATAGGCCAGGGCCATGCCCAGCACCAGGGCACTCTGGTGCTGGGCCGCGGTGCAGATCTCGATGCCGATGCGAAAGAGGATGCCGGCCAGCAGAGCGGCGGCCAGCGCCGGCGGGACCCGGCGCAGCAGGCGGTCGACGCTGCCGGTGAGGCCGCAGAGGGCGAGCAGTACGGCGCAGAGGACAAAGGCGCCGATGGCGTCGCTGTAGGGCACCGACGGCAGGCTGGTGACCAGCAGCGCGGCGCCCGGGGTCGACCAGGCGATGACGATGGGGGTGCTGTATTTCAGCGACAGGCCGATGGTGGTCAGCGCCATGCCGATGGACAGTGCCCAGATCCAGGAGGAGATCTGTCCACTGCTCAGGCCGGCATTCTGGCCGGCCTGGAACATCAGCACCAGGGAACTGGTGTAGCCCACCAGCATGGCGACGAAGCCGGCGACCACGGCGGCGGGCGAGGTATCGGCCAGCGGGGAAAGGCGTTGCGGAGCCGCGTGCATCGAAAAACCTCAGTGATGGCCGAACAGGATGGGATAGAGGGACAGCACCAGCAGCAGGGCCATGCTCCAGTTGAACAGCCGCAGCCGTGCCGGGCTGCTGAGCAGACGGCGCAGGCCCATGCCGAACAGCGTCCAGAGGCTGACGCTGGGCAGGTTGATCAGGGCGAAGAGCAGGGCGACCACCAGCAGGTTGGCGGTGAAGTTCTCGGCCGGAATATAGGCGGTGACCGCGCCGATGGCCATCACCCAGGCCTTGGGGTTCACCCACTGGAAGGCCGCCGCCTGGAAGAAGCCAAAGGGTTTGCCGCTGCCCGACTCCCGCGGTGTGGGGGCTGAAGCGGTGGCCAGCTTCCAGGCCAGATACAGCAGGTAGACGCCGCCAATGACCCGCAAGGCGATCTGCAGCGACGGATAGAGCACGAACAGCTGACCCAGGCCGAGGCCGGTGCAGATGACCAGCAGCATGTGGCCCAGGCTGATGCCGAACATGTGCGGCAGGGTCCGCCGAAAGCCGAAATTCACTCCCGACGCCAGCAGCATCATGTTGTTGGGGCCGGGCGTGGCGGAGGAGACGAAGGCGAAGAGCATGAAGGCGGAGAGCAGTTCGACGGTCATGAGGGGCATCCCTGGGCTTTGCGCCAGCTTAGCCAGGCCGCTCGGGCCAGTATCCGTACACCGAGGCCGCGAACCAGCGGTACAGTTTTCAGGAGTCGATCGAAGGGCTCGAACTGTCCTGGCTTTCGGTTTCGCTCTCCTGGCGGCCGGCCAGGGCCTGATTGAACGCCAGCCAGCCCTCGGCCGCGTCCGCTCCCGCCGACGCCAGCGCCGCCTGCACCAGGCGCATCTGCTCACGCCTCAGGGTCTGCTCCAGGGCGGCGCCACCCCGGGTCAGGGATAGCCGTCGCTTGCGCTTGTCTGCGGCATCCGTCTCCATGGCCACCAGTTGCATCTCCAGCAACTGCCGCAGCGGAATGTTCAACGCCTGCTTGCTGACGTTGAGCACCTCCAGCAGCGCCTTGTTGCTCAGGCCCGGCTCGCGCGCGATGAAGAACAGGATGCGCTGGTGGACCCGGCTCAGGCCGCGCCGCGCCAGCATGTCGTCGGCCTTGGCGGTGAACGCCTGGTACCCGAAGAAGAAGGTCTCCATGACCAGGCGCTGCTGGGAGGTCTGATTTAGGTCAAGCATATTGACTTGTCTTTCCGGAGTGGATTAGGGTCGGTCAAGTAGTTTGACTCATTACCAGGCCACGGGCCACAGGAGGGCAGATGGCATTTTCCGAACGGGTGACCCGACTCAAGAGCAGCCTGATCCGCGACATCCTGGCAGCGGCGCAGCGCCCGGAAGTGATGTCCTTCGCCGGAGGGCTGCCGGCCGAGCGCTGTCTGCCAGCGGTGGACTGGAGCACGATGCCGGCCGGCCTGGGTCAGTACGGCATGAGCGAGGGCGAGCCGGCGCTGCGCGAGGCCATCGCCGCCCAGGCCCGCGCCTATGGCCTGGACTGCACGGCGGACCAGGTGCTGGTGACCACGGGTTCGCAGCAGGCCCTGGATCTGATCGCCAAGCTCTATCTCGACGTCGGCACCCCGGTGCTGGTGGAGGGCCCCACCTACCTGGCGGCGCTGCAGAGCTTCCAGTTCTTTGGCGCCGAGTGCCTGGAGGTCAGCCTGACGCCGGAGGGCCTGGATCTGGAGGCCTTGCGCCTGCGCCTGGAAGAGCAACGCCCGGCCTTCGCCTATCTGATCCCGACCTTCCAGAATCCTTCCGGGGTGCGCTATTCCGCAGCCAACCGTGCGGCGGTGGCAGCCTTGCTGGACGAGTACGGCGTGACCCTGGTCGAGGACGAGCCCTATCGCGAACTCAGCTACGACGGCGCGCCGGCGCGACCGCTGTGCGGTCAACTCAGGCGCAGCGCCTGGATTCACACCGGCAGCCTGTCCAAGACGCTGCTGCCCGGCCTGCGCGTGGGCTACCTGATCGCCTCGCCTGAATTGCTCAAGCCCCTGCGGGCGCTCAAGCAGGCGGCCGATCTGCACACCTGCCGCATGAGCCAGTGGCAGGTGCTGCAATGGCTCGGTAGTGAGCGCTATGCCCGGCACCTGGAGGAGGTAAGGACCTTCTACCGTGAGCGTCGCGATGGCTTCGCGCGGGCGCTAACGCGACATTTCAGCGACATCGCCGACTGGCAGATTCCCCAGGGTGGACTGTTCTTCTGGTTACGGCTGAAAACGCTCCTGGATACCCGTACGCTGCTGGACGCCGCCCTGGCGCAGGACGTTGCCTTCATGCCGGGCGAGCCATTCTTCGCCGAGCCGGATCGTCACCGCGGTCTGCTGCGGCTCAATTTCAGCCATGTGCTGCCCGAACGGCTGGATACGGGCCTTGCGCGCCTGGCCAGCGTGATCCGGGAAGCCACCCCCCATGACAAGGAGCTGTGAGATGTATCAGGTCTATGGCGATCGTCGTTCCGGCAACTGCTACAAGGTGGTGCTGATGCTGCACCTGCTCGGCCTGGAGTATCGCTGGCACGAGGTCGATATCCTCGCCGGCGAGACGCAGAGCGAAGCCTTTTTGGCGAAGAATCCCAATGGCAAGATTCCGGTGCTGGAGCTGGAAGACGGCACCTGCCTGTGGGAATCCAATGCCATCCTCAACTTCCTCGCCGACGGCACGCGCTTCCTGCCCAGCGAGCCGCGGCTGCGGACCCAGGTGCTGCAGTGGCAATTCTTCGAGCAGTACAGTCACGAACCCTATGTGGCGGTGGCACGCTTCATCCAGCTCTACCAGGGGCTGCCGGCAGAGCGCCGTGAGGAGTACGAGGTCTGCCTGGTGCGCGGCTACAAGGCCTTGCGGGTGATGGAGCAGCAGTTACAGCGCACGCCCTTCCTGGTCGGCGAGGACTACTCGATCGCCGATATCGCGCTCTATGCCTACACCCACGTCGCCCACGAAGGCGGCTTCAGCCTGGACGACTATCCGGCCATCGAGGCCTGGCTGGCGCGGGTAGCGGCGCAGCCGGGGCATATCGCCATCGGCTGAAACGCGAGCGGGGAGCCAAGGCTCCCCGCGGGACGCCCGGACGTGATCAGCGAGCGCTGACCACGAATTGCCAGTACTGGTTGAGGCGGCGCTCGCCACCGTTGGCGGTCAGCAGCACGGAGGACGGCGGCTTGGACTGCAGCTCCGGCAGGGATTTCATCAGCGTCAGCCAGTTGCTGTAGTAGGTCTGCAGGCAGCGGCGGGCGGTGCCGTTGTTCTGCAGGGAGGTGAGGGCCTTCTGGTAGGCCGGCTCGATCTGCAACAGTGCCTGGACGACACAGCTGTCGGTATCGGAGAAGCGGGCCGTATCGCCGATGCGGGTTCCGGCGATCACCGCCTTGTTCGCGCAGCTCTTGAAGGCGACCATGCTGGCCTGCTCGAACTGCAGGGCATCCTGGTCCATGGCGTAAACGGGTGCGTTGCAGACAGCGGCTGCAACGAGGGCTAAGGCGTAAGCGTGGCGTTTCATGGTGGCGTCCCTGGCTACGTCATACAACGTGATGGCATCAATGCACAGCGGCAGACTGCACCGCCGGACAAATGTTCAGCGCGAAAGGCGGCAAAGCGCCATCAGGTGAATTCCACCAGACCGACGGTAGTGAGACCTATGAACAGGGCGGTCAGGGCGACCATGGCGAACGCCAGGAGATAATCTTCCATCAGGGCTTTCCCTACTACGATGACGGCAGTAGGACCGATGGCAATTGGCCAGGTTCGTGCGGAAGCGCAGAGCGCGCAAGCGGGCCGACGAAAGGTCATCGGACCGAGGGGAGGGCGACGACGCCCGATGGGCGCCGTCGCCTAGACATCACTCTTCCAGGCGGTTCTTGTCGAGTTGCTTGGCCAGGCCGGCGCCCAGATCGGCACCCGTTACCGGTGCAGCATTCGGGTCCGACATGGTGCGGGTCGCGAGCTGTTCGACCGCCTTGGCCTGCATCGGCGGCAGCTTGACGCTGGCCAGGCCGTCGCCGCCGTCCACGGCGGGGCTGGGCTGTTCCACGAACTCCCAGTCTTGACCCTGGTTCCAGGGACCGCGCATATCGCCTTCGCCTTGCGACATGTTGTAGTAGACGCTGGCGAATTCCGGCCGCGGTGGCATCTTGCCCTGGGGGAAGTTGGGCTGGATGGAGTGCAGCGCGTTCTCGAAGGACTTCTGGTGCGCGATCTCGCGGGTCATCAGAAAGCTCAGGGTGTCCTTGATGCCGGCATCGTCGGTGACGTTGATCAGGCGCTCGTAGACGATCTTGGCCCGGGCCTCGGCGGCGATGTTGGATCGCAGGTCGATGGTCGGCTCGCCGACGGTATCGATGTAGGCCGCGGTCCAGGGCACTCCGCCCGAGTTGATCAGTTGCGGGCCGCCACCGTAGAGGATCTGGGTGAGGTGGGAGTCATTGCCGGCACCTGTCAGGGAGCGGTACATGTCCGCCTCTTCCTGGGTCTTTTCTGCCAGGTCGCCCTTGGCGCCCTTGTTCAGCATGGCGATCATCGAACCGATGATTTCCAGGTGGCTGAGTTCTTCGGTGGCGATGTCGAACAGCATGTCCTTGCGGCCCGGGTCGAGCTCGGCTATCGCCTGGGTGAAGTAGCGCATGGCGGCGGCGAGTTCGCCTTGGGGACCGCCGAATTGCTCCAGCATCAGGTTGGCGAGACCGGGATTGGGTTCGGACACGCGCACGGTGTATTGCAGTCGCTTGTTATGGACGAACATGTAACCTCCAGGGGCTAGTCACGGTATAACTCGGGCGTTTCAGCGCTTCGCGGTCAGATCGGGGTCGGCGGAGCGTTCCAGGAAGGCGCGGGTGGTGGCGGGCAGGTCTTCCAGCAGCCAGGCCGCCATGGCCTTCTCCTGTTCGAGGATGCGTTCGCAGGCCTGCTGCGTTTCGCTGTCTCCGATCTCGGCAGCGGCCGCGATCAGCGTGGTGTAGGTAGCGATTTCGATGTTCTCGAAGACATAGCCGGCGATGGCCCCCTTGATGACCTCATCGCTCATGGGTGCGCCGCCGATGGCCTGGCCCAGCGCCATCAACTTGCCGCCCATGTCCTTGAGGGTCGAGGGGCTGCTGCCGTGACGGCTCAGGCAGCCTTCGATCACCTGCCGCTGTTCCTGGGTCTCGCGGATGTGCTGCTCGATACGCTGGCGCAACTGCGGATAGTGCTCGAGGCGCGCGGCCTGGGCGGAGAGCATCTTCTCGGCCTGTTCCTCCATGGCATGGGCATCGCGCAGCCAATCGATGAGGTTGTCTTGCTTGGAAGCGGTCATGAAAAACTCCTGCTCGTGGAGAGTGGCGACAACGGGCTGCAGCGCCCCGCCAGATTGCGTTCTGTCTGGTTATTAGTGGTCCCGGCCTAGCCAGAGATTCGGGTGGCGACGGCCTTTCGGATCGATGGGAAAGCCCTTGGCTTTTTGTTTTACAAGCCCAGCGGTAGGGGGTTGTCTGGCAGGTCGAGTTGTTGGACAGGCACCTGCCTGCTGTACAACTCTTGTATTAGCCAAATAACGTCTTTAGTCATATCTTTGCCGTTCACCCCCTTTGAGAAACCGTTCATTCCGTACTTGCCGAAGCCACGAACATCTGTGGCAGGATTCGGGGAATGCATGGGAAGGAGTCAGCATGAAAGGGCCTGAGGAACAGTCGCCAGGCGTACGCCCGGCCAGGCCACCAGAGGCACGCTGGCCGGATCCGAATGCGCCGGGGTTGGAGGCGGAGCAGATCATCGCGCAACTGCGGGCGGCGGCCGCCGAGGCCGACTGGGCCTGGTACCAGCGCCGTGGCCACTGGTCATGCATGGCCACCGGCAATGGCGCCAGTGGCTGGCCGGAGTTGCTAGAGGACGAGGAGCTGGCGCAGCTGTCCGCCGAAGCGGGGCTCAGCTGCCATCCCACCGGTAGTGGCCCGACCCCGCTGGGCTGGTTGCTGGCCCGTCCCGATGGCCATACCGATTTCGCCGCCCTGGCCCTGAGATTCGGCTTCGTGCTGCAGCGCCTGCAGTTGCAGCGGGCCCAGGCCATCCAGCAGGTGCTCTACGACATCACCTACCTGGCCAGTTCGACCCTGGATCGCCAGCTGTTCATGCAGCGCACGCACGAACTGCTGGTCTCGCTGATCGATGCCGAAAATTTTTTCCTGGCGCTGCAGGATGCCGATTCGGACCAGATCCACTATCCCTATTATTTCGACCAGCGCGACGAGAGTCCCCCCGAGCCCGGGTCCTTCGAGCTGCTGGATCGCGAGCGGCCCTGCCTGACCGCCTATGTGCTCATGCACGGGACACCGCTGCTGCTGCCCAAGGAAGCCATTGAAGCGGCGCAGGTATCAGGGCCCTACTATTGCCAGGGCTCGGTCCCCGAGTTCTGGATGGGCATCCCGCTCAAGGATGGCGCCGACCGTACCTTCGGGGTACTCAGCCTGCAGGTCTATGATCGCGAACGCCGCTACGGGCCCGAGGACCAGGCGCTGTTCCAGGTCATCGCCCGCGACGTGGCCATGGCCCTGGATCGCATCCTCCGGCGCGAATCCCTGGAGGCCACCGTGGGCCAGCGCACCCAGGAGTTGTCGGAGGTTAACGCCCGGCTGCGCGAGCAGATCGCCGAGCGCGAACGCGCCGAGCAGTTGCAGGCGGCGCTGTTCCGCATCGCCGAGCTGTCCAGCGCCAGCACCGACATGCCGGAATTGCTGGGGGGGCTGCACCGCGTCGTCGGCGAGTTGCTCTATGCCCACAACTTCTACATCGCCCTCTACGACGACGCCTCGGGCGAGGTGAGCTTTCCCTATTTCGCCGATGAGCGCCGTACCGCGGCCCCCGTCGCCCGGCGCGGCAGCCGCGGCTATACCGAATACACCATCCGCCAACGGCGACCCTGCATCATTGATCAGCACAAGGCCCGACTGCTCATCGAGCGCGGTGAGATCACCCCGGTCGAGGGCACCCCGGAAGCCTGTTCCTGGCTGGGCATCCCGCTCTATGACGGCAAGCAGGTGCGCGGCGTGCTGGCGGTGCAGAGCTATCGCGAAGACGTGCGTTACAGCCAGCGCGACCAGGAGCTGCTGACCTTCGTCTCGCGCCACATCGATACGGCCTTGTCCCGGCGCAGCGCTGCGGAAGCCATCCAGCAGTCGCGCCAGGCCCTGGAGGTCAGGGTGCAGGAGCGCACCCGGGCCCTGGATGCGGCCAATGCCCGACTGCTGTACGAGAACAATCACGATGCCCTGACCCGGCTGCCCAATCGCAGCTTCTTGCAGCAGCGCCTGGGCGAACTCTGGACGGCGCTGGAGCGCGACGGCGCCGGCCTGGCGGTGATGTTTCTCGACCTGGACAGGTTCAAGCGCATCAACGACCAGTTCGGCCATCCCTTCGGCGATCTGCTGCTGGTGGCGGCGGGGGAGCGGCTATCCGGCTGCCTCCGGGAGACCGACCTGCTGGCGCGGCTGGGGGGTGACGAATTCGCCATCCTGGTGCCCGGTGGCGGCCTGGAGTCGCCGGTGGCCATCGCCCAGCGCATCATCGACGCCTTCGATCGCCCGCTGGTGATCGACGACCACAGTCTGTTCGCCTCCTGCAGCATCGGCATCGTGGTGGCCGATCCCAGTCTGCATCGCCAGCCGGATGACCTGCTGCGCGATGCCGACACGGCCATGTACCGGGTCAAGCAAGGCGGCCGCGACAACTTCGCGGTGTTCAACCAGGAACTGCGCCAGGTGGTGTCCGACCAGGTGGTGCGCGAAGGTGCGCTGCGCAAGGCGCTGAAGAACGGCAACGAGCTGGAGCCCTTCTTCCAGCCGATCATCGAGGTCGGCACCGGCCGCGTGGCGGCGCTGGAGGCGCTGATCCGCTGGCGACAGCCCGACGGCAGCGTGCTGGTGCCGGGGGCCTTTCTCCCCGAGCTGGAAGGCCTGCGCCTGATCGGGCGGCTGGATACCTACATGCTGACGCGCATCGCCGCCACCCTGGCCGAGCCCGCCCAGGCCCACTGGCCGGTGGTGCACGTCAATTGCTCCAGCTACAGCATCGTGCAGCCGGAATTCGCCGACGAGGTGCTGAGCATCCTCGCCGCGTACGGCGTGGCGCCGTCACGGATCTGCCTGGAATTGACCGAAGGGGCCCTGGTCGCCGAGCCCGAGCGTGCCAAGGCGGCCATGGAGGCCCTGGATCGCCACGGGGTCTCGGTGGTGCTGGACGATTTTGGCGCGGGCTTCTCGTCGCTGGGCTATGTCCACGAATACCGCTTTCGCGGCCTCAAGATCGACAAATCCTTTGTGCTGCGCCTGGGCGACAGCACGCGCAGTGTCGCCATCGTCCGCGCCATCGTGCGCATGGCCGAGTCGCTGGGCCTGGATGTGGTCGCCGAGGGCGTCGAGGACGACCAGGCACTGCAACTGCTCAAGGACATGGGCGCCCGCCATGCTCAGGGCTATCTGTTCGCCCGGCCGCTGGACCTGCAGGTGACCCGGCAGCTGCTGGGCAGGGCCGCCGGCTAGAAGGTGACGCCGGCCACCAGGATCAGGTTGGTGTAGGGCTGGCACTCGCCGGTGCGGATCTGCACCCGCGCCTGGCGACACAGCGTCTTCATCTCGTCATGGGAAACCAGGCGGCGGCTGCCCAGGGCGCCGTCGGCGTTGAGACGCTCCAGTTCGGCCAGGGCCGGGGGCTGGACCTCGAGGGTTTCCTCGGCGAGCAGGTGACTTTCCACCTGCATCTCGCTGAGCAGCGCCTGCAGCACGCTGAGAAAATCCGGGATGCCTGGGGTCACGGCCAGATCGACCAGGGGCGTGCCCGGCGGCACCGGCATGCCGGCGTCACCGATGACCACCAGGTCGCCGTGGCCGAGACTGGCGACGGCCTGGGACAGGGCGATGTTGAGCAGAGCGGTCTTCTTCACCGGGCGAGCTCCTGGCGAGTGGGGATGGAGGGCTGGGCGCCCGGACGGGTGACGGCGATGGCGGCGGCCTGCTGGCCGAGGGCGATGGCCGCCGAGACGCTCAGGCCCTCCGCCAGGCCGGCGGCGAAGCCACCCAGGAAGGTGTCTCCGGCGGCCGTGGTGTCCACCGCCTTGACCGGCGTGGCCGGGTGGTGCTGGCAGCCGTCGGCGGAGACCTGCAGCAGGCCCTGGCCGCCCAGGGTCAGCAGCACCTGCCGGGCGCCGGCGGCGACCAGCTGGCGCGCAGCAGCTTCGGCCTGTTCCAGCGTGTCCACCGGCAGGCCGGTCAGCAGGCTGGCCTCGCTTTCGTTGGGCACCAGGTAGTCGATATGGGCGTACCACTCGGCCGGCAGCGGTCCGGTGGCCGGCGCCGGATTGAGGATCACCGTCTTGCCCAGCGCATGGGCGCGGGCGAGGGCGGCGCCCACGGTAGCCAGCGGGACCTCCAGCTGGGCGATCACCAGCTTGGCCTGGTCCAGCACGGATTCCTGGGCCTGTAGATGGGCGGCGGACAGTTCGCCGTTGCCCCCGGCGACGATGACGATGGCATTCTGGCCCTGGTCGTCCACCAGGATGGAGGCGATGCCGGTGGGCACCTCGGCCGCCACCGAGACGCCCTGGCAGTCGATGCCCTCTTGGAGCAGGCTGCGGGTGAGGAAGTCGCCATAGGGATCGGCGCCGACGCAGCCGATCATGGCGACCCGGGCGCCCAGGCGCGCGGCCGCCACGGCCTGGTTGGCGCCCTTGCCGCCGGGTGCGGTGGTGAAGGTATGGCCGGCGAGAGTCTCGCCTCCCTTGGGCAGGCGCGGGGTGCGCACCACCAGGTCCATGTTCAGGCTGCCGATGACGACGACGTCAGGGTGCATGGGAGGTCTCCAGAGCAGAGGGCGCCGCGGTGGATTCGCGCAGCACCAGCCGGGGTACGGCGATGTCGTGGGTGGAAGGGCTGCCGACCGTCTCGCGGCGCGCCAGCAGCAGCTGGGCGGCGCGTTCGCCGAGGTCACGGATCGACTGGCCGATGGTGGTCAGGGCCGGGTAGAGATAGCGGCTGAGTTCGATGTCGTCGAAGCCCACTACGGACAGCTGGCCGGGGACGCTCAGGCCCCGTTCGGCAGCGGCCCGCAGCACGCCCAGGGCGATGGTGTCGTTGCCGGCGAAGATCGCGGTCGGACGTTCCGTCCGGGCCAGCAATTCGCGGGCCGCGGCATGACCGGCGGCGGCGGTGAAGGGGCAGCGCTGGATGGTGCCAGGGGCGATACCGGCCTCCGCCAGGGCTTCTTGGTAGCCGGTGATTCGTTCGCTGGCGACGGGAGAGTCGGCCGGGCCGCCGATGCAGGCGATGCGCCGATGACCGAGTTCCAGCAGATGGCGGGTGGCGAGCAGGCCACCCTGGTGGTGATCGATGCGGATATGCGCGGCCTGGACGCCATCTAGCGGGCGGTCGGCCAGCACCAGCGGGATGCGCAGGCCGGCGAGGGCGCGGGCGAATCGCGGATCGCCGTCCACGGTGGCGACCACCAGACCGTCGATCCGGCGCTCCTTGAGCACCCGCAGATAGCGCAGCTGCTTGTCGGCGTCGTCATCGGAATTGCAGAGGATGACGCTGTAGCCCTGGCGTTCGCAGTGATCCTCGATCCCCCGCGCCAGCTCGGCGAAGTAGGGGTTGACCGCATTGGGCACCAGCACGCCGAAGGTGCCGGTGGCGCGACTGCGCAGGGAGCGCGCCACGCCGCTGGGCACGTAGCCTAGTTCGGCGATGGCCGCCTCGACCTTTTCCCGCACGCTCGGACTGACCGGGCGGCTGTTGTTCACCACATGGGAGACGGTGGTGTAGGAGATGCCGGCGCGGGCGGCGACATCTTTGATGGTCGCCATCAGCCCTTGCTCTTGGCGCGCTGGCTGCGGTAAGTGTCGAGGATCACGGCGACCACGATGACCGCGCCGGTGATGATGCGCTTGGTCGGCTCGCTGGCGCCGATTTGGGCCAGGCCCGCGGCCAGCACCGAGATAATCAGTACGCCGAAGAAGGTGCTGATGACCGAGCCGCGACCGCCCATGAGGCTGGTCCCACCGATCACCACGGCGGCGATCACCTGCAGCTCCAGGCCGACGCCGGCATTGGGATCGGCGGCTTCCAGGCGGGAGATCTGGAACAGCGCGGCGAGGCCCGCCAGCAGGCCCATGAGGGCGAAGACGATGACCTTGTAGGGCTTGGGATTGATCCCGGCCAGGCGCACCGCTTCCTCGTTGGTGCCGATGGCGATCAGGTAGCGCCCGAGCACCGAGCGGGTCAGCAGCAGCTGGGCGACCACGATCACCAGCAGGGCGATCACGAAGGAGGGCGAGATACCGAAGGCGAAGGGTGTCGACAGCCAGGCATAGGCATCGCCGATGTAGGCGGTGCGCGAATCGGTCAGCTGGTAGGCGGCGCCCCGGGCCATCTCCAGCACGCCCAGGGAGACGATGAAGGAGGGGATGCGCCAGGCTACGGTCACGCTGCCGGTGAGGGTGCCGGTCAGGGCGGCGCAGAGCATGCCCAGGGCCGCGGCGGGCAGGATGCCCCAGCCCCATTCCAGGGTGGCGACGCTGACCACGGCGGCGGCCAGGGCCACTACCGAACCCACCGAGAGGTCGATGCCGCCGATGATAAGGATGAAGGTCATCCCGGTCGCCAGCACCATCAGATCGGGGATCTGGTTGGCCAGGGTGGTGAAGGTGGCATAGGAGAGAAAGTGACTGCTCATCAGGGAGAACAGCACGATCATGGCCAGCAGGGCAGCGGCCAGGCCGACGTAGGTGCCCAGGCCCAGGCCGAAGGCGCGCCGGGAGGAGGTGACGGGAAGACTGCTCATCGAATGGCTTCCTGAGAAAGGGGTTGCGGCGGGACAGGTTCTTCCAGCAGAGCTTCGCGGGAGCGATAGCCGGCGAAGGCGGCGGCCAGCAGCCGCTCCTGATCCCAGTCATGGCGTTCGAAGGTGGCTTCCAGGCGGCCGGCGGAGATCACGCCGATGCGATCGCAGATCAGCATCAGCTCGCGCAGATCGCTGGAGACCACGACCAGGGCCTTGCCCTGGCGGGTGAGTTCGGCCAGCAGGCCATAGATCTCGAACTTGGCGCCGACGTCGATGCCGCGCGTGGGTTCGTCGAACAGCAGCACCTGGCAGTCGCGTTCGAGCCAGCGGCCGATGACCACCTTCTGCTGGTTGCCCCCGGAAAGTTCGCCCACGGGCTGGCTGCCGTCGTTGCAGCGGATGCGCATGCCCTTGATATGACGCTCGGCCAGGGCGGCTTCACGGGCGCCGCTGACCAGGCCCTGCTGAGCAACCTTGGCCATGTTGCCCAGGGCCAGGTTGGCGCTGATCGGCTGGCTGAGCAGCAGGCCTTCGCCCTTGCGGTCCTCGGTAATCAGGGCGATGCCCTGGCGTACCACTTTGGCCGGCGAGGCCAGGTCGACCGGTTTGCCGGCCAGGTGCACCGCGCCGGAGTCGGCGCGATCGGCACCGAAGATCAGCCGCAGCAATTCGGTCCGTCCGGCGCCGATCAGTCCGGAGATGCCATAGATCTCCCCGGCGCGGACGTCGAAGGAGACGTCCTGGACCTTGTCGGCGCGCGACAGGCCCTTGACCTCCAGCAGCGGCGGCCCGAACCGGCGCTCGCCCATGTCCAGGTGCTCGCCGAGATCGCGGCCGACCATGAGGCTGACGATCTGTTCGGTGGCGTACTCCGCCATGGGCGCATCGGCCACGAGGCGGCCATCGCGCAGCACCACCAGTTGCTGGGCGATACGCTTGAGTTCTTCCAGGCGATGGGAGATGTAGACCAGGGCCACGCCCCGGGCACGCAACCGCTCGATCTGCTCGAACAGCAATTCCACCTCGCGCGAGGTGAGCATGGCGGTGGGCTCGTCGAGGATCAGCACCCGGCAATCGCCGATCAGGTTGCGGGCGATTTCCACCATCTGCTGGTGACCCACGCCCAGTTCGGCGATGGGGGTATCCGGGTCGATGGACTCCAGGCCGACCTGGGCCATGGCCAGCCGCGCCTGTTCGCGCAGCTGGCGGCGGTCGATCCAGCCCAGCCGCCGGGGCAGGCGGTCGAGAAAGAGATTTTCCGCCACGGTGAGGGTGGGCAGCAGATTGAGCTCCTGCATGACCATCCGCACCCCCTGGGCTTCCGCCTCGCGGCGGCTGCCCGGGGCAAAGGGTCGGCCGAGAAAGCTCAGCTCGCCGGTGGTGGGTTGCACCAGGCCACAGAGGATCTTGGACAGGGTGCTCTTGCCGGCGCCGTTTTCTCCGGTAAGCGCCAGCACCTGGCCGGCGCGCAATTCCAGGTCCACGCCGCCGAGTACCGGCTGTGCATAGGTCTTGCCGATGCCACGGGCGCTGAGGATGACCTCGGACGACATGGGGGCTCTCCTCGGATCAGGGCTGGGTGACGAGTTCGACCGGGGTCTCGATCACGCCGTCCTTGGCACCGGTGGGCTCGCCCTTGACCAGCTTGAGCGCGGCTTCGATCCCGAACACGGCCTGCTTGGCGGCGAACTGGTCGGCGGTGGCGAGGACCCGACCGTCCTTGAGCATCGGGTGGATGGCCTTGATGTTGTCGTAGCCGACGATCTGCACCTGGCCTTTCTTGCCGGCCGCGCGCACGGCGGAGACGGCGCCCAGCGCCATGCTGTCGTTGCCGGCCAGCAGGGCCTTCAGGTCGGGGTATTCGTTGAGCATGGCCGCGGCGACGGCGTTGCCCTTGTCGATTTCCCAGTTGCCGGACTGCACGCCGACGATCTTCATGCCGGCCGCTTCCATGGCGTCCTTGAAGCCTGCGGTGCGCTGCTGGGCGTTGGTGGTGGTGGAGACGCCCTCGATGATGCCGACCTGGTCACCCTGCTTGAGCTGCTTGGCCAGGTACTCGCCCACCAGGCGCGCGCCCTTGCGGTTGTCGGGACCGACGAAGGGGATGTCCAGGGACTTGGACTTGAGCACCTCGGGATCCAGGCGATTGTCGATGTTGACCACCTTGATGCCGGCGTCGCTGGCCTTCTTCAGTACCGGAACTAGCGCCTTAGAGTCGGCCGGAGCGATGACCAGGGCGTCGACCTTGGACACGATCATCTGCTCGACGATACGGATCTGGCTGGAGGTGTCGGTCTCGTCCTTGATCCCGTTGGAGATCAGGTCGAAATCGGCGGAATGGTCTTTCTGGTAGGTCTTGGCGCCGTCTTCCATGGTCAGGAAGAATTCGTTGGCCAGGGACTTCATGACCAGCGCGACCTTGGGCTTTTCGGCGGCCGTGGCATGACTGGCGGCGAGCGGCAGGATCAGCGAAGCGGAGGTGAGAGCGATAGCCGCCAGCAGGCGGGCAGGGCGAAAGGCCAGCATAGGGGAATCTCCGAATTCTTATGGTTCTTGTGGTCGCGCAAACGTTTGCGCGAAAGCGAGAATGTCCGCTTCGTTGGTAGCTGTCAACGGAAGTCACTACATGAATCGATTCAGCGCCAGGGGACGGCAGGTTGGCCCCGGCCCTGTAGCCCCCGGTATACTGTGCAATCGTGTTCAACCAGGCGCCCGGCGCCCGAGAGTCTCTGCCATGTCCTTTTCCGAATCCGCCCTGAAATCCCTCATCCGCGCCGTGCCCGATTTTCCCAAGCCGGGGGTGATCTTTCGGGACATCACGCCGCTGTTCCAGTCGCCAGAAGGCCTGCGCGCCGTCATGGCGGAGTTGCTGGAGCGCTATCGTTCGGCGTCCTTCACTCATGTCGGGGCGCTGGATGCCCGCGGATTCCTCATCGGTCCGATCCTGGCCTATGAACTGGGCAAGCCGCTGGTGCTGTTCCGCAAGCAGGGCAAGCTGCCGGCCGAGTTGCTGACCGAGGTCTACAGCACCGAATACGGCGACTCCGTGATCGAGGTGCACAAGGACAGCGTCGGCGCCGGTGATTCGGTGCTGCTGGTCGACGACCTCATCGCCACCGGCGGCACCCTGGTCGCCGCCGGCAACCTGATTCGCCGCCTGGGCGCCGAGGTCCACGAGGCCGCCGCCATCGTCGACCTGCCCGAACTGGGCGGTTCCCAGCGCCTGGAAACCGCCGGCATCCCCACCTTCGCCCTGACGAGCTTTGCGCTGTCCGAGTATTGAGTGGCCCCTCGATCGCGGCCATGGCGGTCCGCCAAGGCGGCCGCTCCTACGGGCGCACCGGATACCTGTAGGAGCGGCCCATGGCCGCGATAACGGCGTCGAACCTGACCTCAGCGTTCTGCCGACACCTCCCGAGGTGCCTGTTCGCGGACAAGGCTGCGCCGTTGTCCACCCTACGGCGGTGGGCCTTTGCAGGAAGGGTCGCATCGGCAGATCGCCCTGGCCGTAGCAGGTCACTCAAGTCGTAGGTTGGGTTGAGAGCAGCGAAGCTCAACCGATGTTGCCTCCTCGGCGCCTACCTCGTTGGGCTTCGACGACGGAGCCGTCTCAAGACAACCCGCGATCTAGCGCAACCTTGGCAGCCTCTCGTCAAAGCTCGGCCGTCGGCCCTTTCGGCTCCAGCGGATACAGATCCACCTCGTCCGCCAGCTTGGGCAACTCGTCGAGGAAGGCGAGGGTGTGTGGCTGGTTGAAGTGGTCGTCCTGGGCGGCGACCGAGGCCCAGCGGGCCTGGATCACCCAGAGGTCGCCATCCTCGCTGCCCTGGAACACCCGGTAGTCCAGGCAGCCTGCGTCGGTTACCGCCACGGCGGCGAGATCGAGCAGATGGGCGCCCAGCGCCTGGGAGCGTTCGGGCTGGGCCCTGAGCAGGGTGAGGCTGTGGACATCCGGCATGGCGTGCAGGGCTCCTAGAGGTTCGAGACTTCGACCCTCCAGGGCGGCGGACGTCGCAGTCGACTCAGCGATTGATCAGGCTGAGGAATTCGGCGCGGGTGGCGTCGCTGGCGCGGAACTGGCCGAGCATCACCGAGGTGACCATGGAGGAATTCTGCTTTTCCACGCCGCGCATCATCATGCACATGTGCTGCGCCTCGATGACCACCGCGACCCCGGCGGCACCGGTGACCTGTTCGATGGCCTCGGCGATCTGCCGGGTCATGTTTTCCTGGATCTGCAGCCGACGGGCGAACATGTCGACGATACGCGCCACCTTGGACAGGCCGAGCACCTTGCCCTTGGGCATGTAGGCGACATGGGCCTTGCCGATGAAGGGCAGCATGTGGTGCTCGCACAGGGAGTACAGCTCGATGTTCTTGACCAGCACCATCTCGCTGTTGTCGGAAGTGAAGAGCGCCTCGCCCACCACCTCTTCCAGCGTCTGGTTGTAGCCACGGCAGAGGTACTGCATGGCCTTGGCCGCGCGCTTGGGCGTGTCCACCAGCCCCTCCCGGCCGATGTCTTCGCCGAGTCCGGTCAGGATCGAGGAGTAGTGCTGTTCGAGAGACATTTGGGTTCCTGTTTGTCGATAAGGAGGTTGGCGCTCGGATGAGACGTCACCCGAGTCGCGGAGTCACTCGTCGCGACCTTCGAGCATGGTGCGCTTGAGCAAGACATAAAGCGAGCCGGTACCGCCGTGGCGGGGCAGGCAGGAGGTGAAGCCCAGCACCTGGGGGTGCTGGCGCAGCCAGGTGTTGACGTGGCTCTTGATCAGCGGACGGCGCCCGTCCAGGCGCGCGGCCTTGCCATGGGTGATGCGCACGCAGCGGATTTCCAGGCGGGTCGCCTCGGCGAGAAAGTCCCAGAGGGTTTCCCGGGCCTTCTCCACGGTCATGCCGTGCAGGTCCAGGCTGCCCTCGAAGGGGATCTGGCCGCCCTTGAGGCGGCGCAGCTGGGTGTCCTGGACACCGTCGCGGCCCCAGTAGAGCTCGTCCTCGGCGCCCACATCGATGACGAAGGCATCGCTCAGGCCATCGACCCGGATAGCGGTCGTGGTCCTGGTCGCATCGGCACGGCGCTGGGCGACTTGGCCTAGGTCGGCGCGCGGTTTGCCGGTGTCGGCGCGATCCTGCTTGAGCGGACGGATCCCGCGGGTGAAGTCGGCGAAAGAGGCATCGTCGTCGTGCATGGCGTTCTCCGGTGTAGGACGTCATTCTACCGGCGGGTCAGGCCTCGTGCAGCAATCGGCTCACCGCGGCCAGCGCGTCCCTTTGCCGCTCGGGCCAGTCGCCGGCGATTTCCAGCACCGGCTGGCCATGGGCCTGCAGCCAGTCGCGACAGTGGGCGAAGAAGGCCAGCCGCTCGGCCAGCTCCGGCTGGCAGCGCTGACCGTCGTCCTGCCAGGCGACGTCGCGGGGGTCGAGCAGCAGGTGCAGATCGTAGTGGCGGGCCAGCAGCGCCGGCTCCAGCCAGGCGGGTGCGGCGCCGAACAGCAGCCGACTCCACAGCAGATTGCTCAGCAGATGGGTGTCCAGCAGCAGCAGGGGCGGCGCGGCGGCGCGCGCCTGGTCTTCCCGGCGCACTTGCTCGCGGGCGATGAGCTCCACATCCGCCAGGGTGGTGTCGGTACCGTGCCGCTCGCAGTATTCGCGGACGTACTCGTCGACCCGCATACCGCCGAACCTGTCGCTCAGCACCTGCGTCAGCCAGGACTTGCCACTCGATTCGGGGCCGGTCAGTACCACCACCTTCATGGTGCGGTCGCCAGGGCGCGGCGCCAGTCGAGCCAGCCATAGGCCGCCAGGCCGACAAAGACCGCATAGAGGATCGCGGTGGGGTAGAGGCCCTTGTAATAGAAGAGGCCCACATAGATGACGTCCAGCACGAACCAGAGCACCCAGCACTGCAGGCGCTTCTGCGCCATCCAGAACTGGGCGACCAGACTGAAGCCGGTGAGCGCGGCGTCCAGCCAGGGCAGGGCGGCGTCGGTATGGGTACCCATGAGATAGCCGAGGGCCAGGCTGCCCAGGGCGCCGACGGCCAGACCGGCCAGCAGGGGTTTCGCCGCCAGCGAAGTGACCTCGCGGCCCTGGTGCTGCTGGCCGCCCCTGAGCCATTGCCACCAGCCATAGAGTTGCAGCACCGCATAGATGCACTGCAGCAGCATGTCGGAATAGAGCTTCACGTCCAAGAAGATCCAGGCGTAGAGCACCACCATCACCAGGCCGATGGGCCAGGCCCAGATGTTCTGGCGCACCGTCAGCCAGACGGCGATCACCCCGAGAACGGCGGCCAGCAGCTCCACCGGCGACATGCCCAGCAGGGTGGTGAGCGACTCCAGAAACGACATGCTTCACATCCGGAAAGATTGAATTCGTCATTGTACGGCACCTAATGGCCGTCTATCGGTCTCTTCAACCGGTCTCGCTCTGGTAAGGTGCCGGGCGCTGACTTCAGCACATGCTGTCTTGGGTACCGCGAAGGGCCATGCCCTGCGGAGCGTCACGGTTCGAACCCCGTTGCCGCCGGAGCCTGCAGCTCCGGCTACCTGCAAATGTTTCACTTGGATGGAGTAATACCATGGACCTATGGAGTGCCTTGCAGGCGCTGATTCTGGGGATCGTCGAGGGCATCACCGAGTTTCTGCCGGTTTCCAGTACTGGCCACCAGATCGTGGTGGCCGACCTGATCGGCTTTCGCGGCGACACCGTCATCGCCTTCAACATCGTGATTCAGCTGGCGGCCATCCTGGCCGTGGTCTGGGAGTACCGTTTCAAGGTCTTCGAGATCGTCACCGATCTGCCGCGCAAATCCTATGCGCAGCGTTTCACCGGCAACCTGATCGTCGCCTTCCTGCCCGCCGCGGTGCTGGGGGTGATCCTGGGTGACCTGATCCACGAATACCTGTTCAACCCCATCACCGTGGCCTTCGCCCTGGTGATCGGTGGCGTGATCATGATCTGGGCGGAAAAGCGCAAGCATCGCATTCGCGTGGAAGAGGTGGACGACATGCGCTGGCATGACGCCCTCAAGGTCGGCTGCGCCCAGTGCCTGGCGATGATCCCGGGCACCTCGCGTTCCGGTTCCACCATCATCGGCGGCCTGCTGTTCGGCCTGTCGCGCAAGGCGGCCACCGAGTTCTCCTTCTTCCTGGCCATGCCGACCATGGTGGGTGCGACGGTCTACTCGGTCTACAAATATCGCCATATGTTCGTCCCCAGCGATGCGCTGATCTTCGCGGTCGGCTTCGTCACCTCCTTCATCTTCGCCATGTTGGCGGTCAAGGCCCTGCTGAAGTTCATTGGTAACCACAGCTATGTGGTCTTTGGCTGGTACCGCATCCTGTTCGGCATGCTGATCCTGGCCACCTGGCAATTCGGCTGGATCGACTGGCACGCGGCCAAGGCGGCCGGGTGAAACCCGAGAAGGAACAGCAGAGCCGGCGCAAGCCGGCTCGTGCGTCTGGGCAGAATGCTTCCCCCAAGGCCGCCAAACGGGCCGCGCCGCTGACGCCCTATCAGCAGCGCGCCGCCATCGCCCGCCAGGACATGCTGGCGCTGCTGCAGATCGCGGTCTTCATCCTGCCCCTGGTGGGCATGTTGTCGCTGGCCATCGGCTGCGGGGTGCTCTGGCCGATGCCGCTCTATCTGGTGGCCAGCGTGACCACCTACCTGCTCTACAAGCACGACAAGCAGCGCGCCCGCGACAAGGGCTGGCGCGTGCCGGAGCGCATGCTGCACCTGGGCGAATTGCTCGGCGGCTGGCCGGGCGCCCTGATCGCCCAGCAGCGCTTTCGCCACAAGACCGTCAAGCTGAGCTTTCGGCTGGTGTTCTTCGCCATCGTCGCCCTGCACCAGCTGCTCTGGCTGGATGTGCTCTGCGGCGGCTTTCTACACCGTCACCTGCCGCTCTGAGGTCGGACAGGCGGCAGCGGGGCAGGTGATGGGCTAGGCTTGGCGGGCGAAAGCCCCCGTTGCCCAGGAGCCCCCCGTTGCGAACCCCTCTGTCGATCCTCACGCCCCTTTTCCTGTTCCTGACCCTGGCCGCCTGTAGCCAGGGTCGCGAGACCTCCCTGCCCACGGCCCCCGAGGCCGGTTCCGGTTACCGCCCCGGGCTGACGGCCAGCGCAGCCACCCGGCAGATGGCGGCCGCGGCCAATCCCCTGGCCGCCGAGGCCGGCCGGGAGATCCTGCGCCAGGGCGGCTCGGCCATCGATGCCGCCATCGCCATGCAGGCGGTCCTGACCCTGGTCGAGCCGCAATCTTCCGGGATTGGCGGCGGCGCCTTCCTGCTCTATTGGGACGGCCGCAAGGTCCAGGCCTACGACGGTCGCGAGACCGCGCCAGCCGGGGCCACGGAAAGGCTCTTCCTGCACCCGGATGGCAGCCCCATGGCCTTCGCGGAGGCACGGATCGGCGGTCGTTCGGTCGGGGTGCCCGGGGTGCTGCGCGCGCTGGAGCTGGCGCATCGCGACCACGGCAAGCTGGCCTGGCAGGTGCTGTTCGAGCCGGCCATCCGCCTGGCCCGGGAGGGTTTCCCGTTGTCGCCGCGGCTGCATAACCAGCTGCTCCACGACCCCTTCCTCAAGCAGTCACCGGGTATGGCCGGGCTCTACCTGGATGCCCAGGGCCAGGTGAAGCCGGTGGGCACCCGGCTGCGCAACCCGGAATTGGCCGATACCCTGGCGCTGATCGCCCGGGACGGCGCCGGGGCGCTCTATCGCGGCGACCTGGCCCAGGCCATCGCCAAGGCCGTGCAGGAGAGCCCCAATCCCGGCAGCCTGAGTCTTCAGGACCTGGCCGGTTATCGCGCCAAGGCGCGTACGCCGCTGTGCACCGACTACCAGCGCTGGCGCGTCTGCGGCATGCCACCGCCCGCCGGCGGCATCACCGTGGCCCAGACCCTGGGCATTCTCCAGGCCCTGGAGGCCCGTGATCCGGCCTGGGCCCTGGCGCCATTGCGGCCAGTACCGACTGCGCTGCCGGCGGGCCAGGAGCCGCGTCCCGAAGCCGTGCATTTGATCGCCGAGGCTGAGCGCCTGGCCTATGCCGATCGCGCCCAGTACGTGGCCGATCCGGAGCTGGTGCCGGTCAACGTCAAGGGTCTGCTCGATCCCGGGTATCTGGCCAGTCGTGCGCAGCAGGTCGGGGAGCGCAGCCTGGGCAAGGCCGCGCCGGGGGTTCCGCCCGGCCCGACCCTGGCCTGGGCACCGGATCGCTCGCCGCTGCGCATCTCCACCTCCCAGGTGGTGGCGGCGGATGCCTGGGGTGGCGCCCTGTCAATGACCACCACGGTGGAGAGCTACTTCGGCTCCCACCTGATGGTGAAGGGCTTCATGCTCAACAATCAGCTGACGGACTTTTCCTTCGTGCCACGGGAGAAGGGCCTGGCGGTGGCCAACCGGGTGGAGCCGGGCAAGCGACCGCGCTCGACCATGTCGCCGACGCTGGTGTTCGATCGCCAGAGTGGCGAGCTGCTGGCGGCCCTGGGCTCGCCGGGCGGCTCGCAGATCGCTGGCTATGTGGTCAAGACCCTGGTCGGCTTGCTGGACTGGCAGCTGGATCCCCAGGCGGCCGCGGGCCTGCCCAATTTCGGCAGCCGTAACGGCCCCACCGAACTGGAGCGCGGCGAGACCACGCCGGCCCTGCGCCAGGCGCTGGAGCAACGTGGGCACCAGGTGCGCGAAGACGAGATGACCAGTGGCATCCAGGTCATCCGCCGGGTGGGCTCAGGTTGGCAGGGAGGTGCCGATCCGCGGCGGGAGGGCGCGGCGCTGGGGGATTAGGTAGGCGTCTGATAGCGATAGCTCCTCACCCCAACCCTCTCCCTGGGGGAGAGGGGGGTTGTCTGGACGGGGTGGGGAGGTCAGGAGCAGGGATGGCCCGCCAGTGGGCCATCCCGGTGGGGTCAGGCCGGCTGGTCGAGTTGCAGCACGCGGGTGGTGCGCTCGCGCACTTCGCGCAGCAGTTCAGGCTCTTCCGCCAGCTTGTGACCGAAGGCCGGGAACATGGCGCGCAGCTTGGCCTGCCAGTCTTCGCTCTGGAAGCGGCTGGGGAAGCAGCGCTCGACCAGGGTCAGCATGATGGACACCGAGGTGGAGGCACCCGGGGAAGCGCCCAGCAGCGCGGCGATGGTGCCGTCGCCGGAGGCGACGATCTCGGTGCCGAATTGCAGCACGCCGCCTTTCTGCGGGTCCTTCTTGATGATCTGCACCCGCTGGCCGGCCACTTCCAGGCGCCAGTCCTGCTTGCGCACGGCCGGGTAGAAGGCCCGCAGTTCCTCGACGCGCTGGTCGAAGGATTGCAGCACCTGGCCGACCAGGTAGCGGGTCAGCGGCATGTTGTCCCGCGCCACGGCGAGCATGGGGCCGATGTTGCCCGACTTGATCGACTTGGGCAGGTCGAGGAAGGAGCCGCGCTTGAGGAACTTGGTGGTGAAGCCGGCGAAGGGTCCGAACAGCAGGGACTTCTTGCCATCCACCACCCGGGTGTCCAGGTGCGGGACCGACATCGGCGGCGAGTTGACGCCGGCCAGGCCGTAGACCTTGGCCTGGTGCCGTTCGACGATGTGCGGATCGTCGCAGCGCAGCCATTGGCCGCTCACCGGGAAGCCACCGTAGCCGGCGCCCTCGGGGATGCCGGACTTCTGCAGCAGCGGCAGGGCCGCGCCACCGGCGCCGAGGAAGACGAACTTGGCGATCAGGGTGCGGGTGGCACCGGAACGGCTGTCCTCGATGGTCAGGCGCCAGCGCTGGTCGGCCTCGCGGGTCAGGTCCACCACCTTCTGGTTGTAGCGGACCTGGGTGCCGGGACGGGTCTGCAGGTGACCCAGCAGGCTCATGGTCAGGGCGCCGAAGTTGACGTCGGTACCGCCGGCCACATGGGTCGCGGCCACGGCTTCGGTGGCCGGCCGGCCTTCCATCACCAGGGGCATCCACTCGCGCAGCTTGGCGTGATCCTCGGAATACTCCATGCCGTCGAAGCAGGCGTGGTCCTTGAGGGCCTCGTAGCGCTTGCGCAGGAAGGCCATGTCCTTGGCGCCATGGACGAAGGACATGTGTGGCACCGGGCTGATGAAGGCGCGCGGCGAGCCGAAATGGCCTTCCTCGACCAGGTAGGACCAGAACTGCTTGGAGGCCTCGAACATCCCGTTGATGCTGAGGGCCTTGGTGATGTCGATGCTGCCGTCCGCCTTTTCCGGCGTGTAGTTCAGCTCGCAGAGGGCCGCATGGCCGGTTCCGGCGTTGTTCCAGGGGTTGGAACTCTCCGCCGCGCCTACGTCGAGCAATTCGAGCACCTCGACGGTGCTCGTGGGCTCCAGTTCCTTGAGCATGACCGCCAGGGTCGCGCTCATGATTCCCGCGCCGACGAAAACGAAATCCGACTCTTCGTTACCACTGTGCATTCATCGTACTCCTGAGACAGTGTCTCGCTTTACACCTGAGGGAGAGCGGGCGTCGGAGCCCGCTCTCGAGTTGGGCAACCCCGGGCCGACCGCGAACGGCCGGGCAGGGGCGAGCAACCGGTAGGGCATGGCAGTCAGTTGCGACAGCGGCCGTCCGGCAATGTTCTGATTTATTGAGTGGGGAGCAAGGGTCCTGGCGGACCGGCGGAGGCCGGTACCAGGCGGGAAGATCAGGATGCGACAGGGAACCCGTCGAGCGTGCCGGAAGGGGGCGCTACGTGTTACGAGACGTGGCAGGAGACCCCTGGTCTCCCGGCGCAAACGATAGGTGATGATCGCGGCGATCCTGGTCGAGTACCCGTTTCGGTGCGAAATGATACCTAGGGTAACTGCTTAGGGCACCATCTATTTTGTTCGTGTAGTGGGTGGCGCGACCCACTACACGAGCCCGGGGTCAGCCGCTGATGCCCTGGCTGCGCAGGTAGTCGTCGTAGCTGCCGCTGAAATCCACCACCCCGGCCTCGCTCATGTCGAGGATGCGGGTGGCCAGCGAGGAGACGAATTCGCGGTCATGGCTGACGAAGATCAGGGTGCCCGGATAGTTTTCCAGCGCCAGGTTCAGCGCTTCGATGGATTCCATGTCCAGGTGGTTGGTGGGTTCGTCCATCACCAGCACGTTGGGCTTCTTCAGGATCAGCTTGCCGAACAGCATGCGACCCTGCTCGCCACCGGAGATGACCTTGACCGACTTCTGGATGTCGTCGCTGGAGAACAGCATGCGACCCAGGGTGCCGCGCACCAGCTGTTCGCCGCCCTGGGTCCACTGGCCCATCCAGTCGAACAGGGTGACGTCGTCGGCGAAGTCCTCGGCGTGATCCTGGGCGAAGTAGCCCACGTCCGCGCTGTCGGTCCACTTCACCTCGCCGCTCTGCGGCGCCATCTCGCCCACCAGGGTGCGCAGCAGGGTGGTCTTGCCGATCCCGTTGGGGCCGATGATGGCGACCCGCTCGCCGGCCTCGATCTGCAGGCCGAGGCGCTTGAACAGCGGGGTACCGTCGAAGCCCTGGGTGACGTTTTCCAGGGTCACCGCCTGGCGGTGCAGCTTCTTGTATTGCTCGAAGCGGATGAAGGGGCTGACGCGGCTGGAGGGCTTGACCTCGTCCAGCTGGATCTTGTCGATCTGGCGCGCCCGGCTGGTGGCCTGCTTGGCCTTGGAGGCGTTGGCCGAGAAGCGGCTGACGAACTGCTGCAGTTCGGCGATCTGGGCCTTCTTCTTGGCGTTGTCCGACAGCAGGCGCTCGCGGGCCTGGGTGGCCGCGGTCATGTACTCGTCGTAGTTGCCGGGGAACAGGCGCAGTTCGCCGTAATCCAGGTCGGCCATGTGGGTGCAGACGCTGTTCAGGAAGTGGCGATCGTGGGAAATGATGATCATGGTGCTGTTGCGGGCGACCAGGATGCCTTCCAGCCAGCGGATGGTGTTGATGTCCAGGTGGTTGGTCGGTTCGTCGAGCAGCAGCAATTCCGGATCGGAGAAGAGCGCCTGGGCCAGCAGCACCCGCAGCTTCCAGCCCGGGGCGACGGCGCTCATGGGGCCGAAGTGCTGATCCTGGGGGATGCCGAGGCCCAGCAGCAGTTCGCCGGCACGGGCTTCGGCGGTGTAGCCGTCGAATTCGGCGAACTGCACCTCCAGTTCGGCCACGGCCATGCCGTCGTCTTCGCTCATTTCCGGCAGGGAATAGATGCGGTCGCGCTCGGCCTTGACCTTGGCCAGTTCGGCGTGGCCCATGATCACGGTGTCGATGACCGTGCAGTCTTCGTAGGCGAACTGGTCCTGGCGCAGCTTGCCCAGGCGCACATTGGGTTCGAGCATCACCTGGCCGCCGGTGGGCTCCAGGTCACCGCCAAGAATCTTCATGAAGGTGGACTTGCCGCAGCCGTTGGCGCCGATCAGGCCGTAGCGATGGCCGTTGCCGAATTTGACGGATACGTTCTCGAACAGCGGCTTGGCGCCAAACTGCATGGTGATGTTAGCGGTGGAGATCAAGGGGGTTACCTGTTGGGGTTTCAGACCGGAGCTCGCCTGCAGCCCGAGCCGGCGGGCGGCTTGGGCAGGGCGTTTCGATCGGATGGGCAGAGCCCCAGCGGGCAGGGTCGAGGGGTCGCGACGATGCGCGGCGGCCTGGCTGGGCTGCGGTAAAGGCGGGCGGCGCCCGACATGCCGCCTATTGTGTCATAGCTGCGAGGACCTTTGTACGGGGCAGGCGGCGGCCGGGTGTCGCTGGACTAGCGGGCGGTCGGACCGGGGGTGCCAGGCCGGGGTACCACCTTCCAGACCGCTTCGGTCAGCTGGTCCAGCGTCCAGGGCTTGTGCAGGAAGGGCACCCCGGACGGAATGTCATTTCTCAGGCCGGCATAGCCGGACATCAGCACGAAGGGGACCGCGGGCCAGCGCTCGCTGACGATCCTGGCCAACTGGACGCCATCGATCACGCCCGGCATCCGCACGTTGGACACCACCACATTGACCTGCTGCCAGTGCAGCTCCAGAAACTGCAGGGCGGCATCGGCGGTGCCGAAGGTTTCCACATGGAAGCCTTCCTGCTTGAGGACCTCGCGGACCAGGGCCTGGAGCAGCAGTTCGTCCTCGGCCACGACGGCGAGCAGGTTCGGGGTGCTGGCGGAGCGGGTCGGCGTATCCATAGGCAGGCAGTCCGGAGTGGGGGAATCCCTGAAGTCTAGTCAGCCTCGGGCCAGGCTGCTGGCCATTGGCCCGGATCAGCACTCATCTTTTTAGGCATTGGCCTCTCCGTCCAGGCAGCTGATTCGTGCGAAGGCTCTGGCAAGGGGTCGACGCCGCTTGGCGGTCGGGCGACGTGCGGTAAGCGTCCGGATGAAACATCTGGCGCCGCCGACCTACTAACCTCTGAGACCGACCGGCACAGGAGCCACGGCATGATCCTTTCTCTTTCTCCCGCGCCCGATACCACGTCCCCGCTCGCCCTCTGGCTGGGCGGCGATCAGGCACCGCTGAACGATTCCGACATGGCTGACGAGGAGATCGATACCGAGATCCCCGACGAAGTCGTCGAGAACCTGACCGAGCCGGCCAAGCCGCCGGCGCCGATTCCGGATCCCGGTCCGCTGTAGGCGCGGATCCGCTCTCACCTGCCGGTCAGGCCTGCGCCAGGTCAGGGCGTTCGCGCAGCGCTCGGTGATAGAGCAGGGCGCTGAGCCCGAGGCCGGCCAGGGCCATGAGGCCGGCGAAGAGGAAGATGGCGCTGAAACCGAAGCCGTTGGCGATGGCTCCGGCCAGCGGGCCGGTGATGCCCAGGGCCAGATCCAGGCACAGCGAATAGGCGCCCAGGGCAGCACTGCGATTGGTGGGCGGTACCTTGACGATGGCTTCCACCCCCAGGGCCGGATAGACCAGCGACAGCCCGAACCCGGCCATGGCCGCGCCGATCAGTGCCATCTGCGGCGTGACCGCCAGCCAGAGCAGCAGCAGACCCAGGGTCTCGACGGTGAAACAGGCCAGGGCGACCCGAAAGCCACCCAGCTTGTTGATGGTGCCGGCGAACAGCAGTCGCGCGCAGATGAAGGCGGCGCCAAAGGCGGTCAGGCAGAAGGCGGCATTTGGCCAGCCGTTGCTCGCGTAGTAGAGCGTGACGAAGGTGGCGATGGCGCCAAAGCCGATGGAGCTCAGCAGCAGGCAGAGGCCGAAGGGGCTGATGCGCCAGAACACCTTGTGAAAGGGCAGTCGCTCACCGGGAATCACCGGCGCCGGCTCCTTGTTCCAGGCCAGGGCCAGGCCCAGCGCGCCTAGCAGCGCAATGGCCACGCCCAGGCTCCACAGGCCCAGGCCTGCGACCATGGCTACGCCCAGCGGAGCACCCAGGGCTAGGGCGCCATAGGCCGCGATGCCATTCCAGGAGATCACCTTGCTGACGTGCTGCATGCCGACGCTGCCCATGCCCCAGCTCAGGCAGCCGGTGCCTATCATGGCCTGGGACATGCCGAGGATGATCCTGCCGACGATCAGCAGGCCCAGGCTCAGGCCAGGCACGCTTTGCAGCGAGGTGGCCAGAAGCGTGAGCACGCCACAGGCGACGCAGCCGAACAGCCCGTAGATCACCCCACGCTTGGCGCCGATGCTGTCGGCCAGCTTGCCGGCCAGGGGCCGGGTGAAGAGGGTGGCGAGGTACTGGATGCTGATCGCCAGTCCCGCGATGACCGAACCGTAGCCGAGATCGTCGTGCACATAGCCCGGCAGGATCGCCAGCGGCAGGCCGATCGCCAGGAACAGCAGAAAGCTGAAGACGACGATGGAGACGATACGCAGCGTGACGGCAAGGGAGCTGGCGGGTGGGGCGGTCGTGGTCATGGCTGTTCTCGAGAGGACTCGTCGAAACGGCAAAGGAGGCGAACGCTGAGCGCCAGGCCTGCCAGCGCGGCCAGCGCGGCGCAGAGAAAGCTCGCGGCATAGCCGAAATGGGTGGCCACGGCCCCGATCAGCGGACCGGTCACCGCCAGGGAGAGGTCGATGAACACCGAATAGCCGGCCAGGGCGGCGCCCCGGTTGGAGGACGGCACCCGCTGCACCGCTTCCACGGCCAGCGCCGGGAACACCAGCGAGAAGCCGATCCCGGTGAGGGCGGCGCCCACCAGGGCGGTGGTCACGCTGGGGGCCAGCCAGAGGACGGCCAGACCGACGGCTTCCACCGCCAGGCTGACGATGGCGACGCGAAAGCCACCGTGACGATTGATGGCGTTGGCGCAGACCAGGCGCACCCCGATGAAGAAGGAACCGAACACGGTCAGGCACAGGGCCGCGCCGCTCCAGCCCTGACTGGCGTAATAGAGGGTGATGAAGGTCGCCAGGGTGCCGAAGCCGATGCCGCCCAGCGCCAGGCCGAGCCCGAAGGGCAGGACCCGGCCCAGCACCGTGGTGAAGGGCAGGCGCTCGCCGCGGACCGGAACGATGGGCGGACGGGGCTTGGCGATGCGATAGCCCAGGGCGGCCAGGCCGATGATGCTGACGCCCATGATCCACAACCCCAGGGTATCCACCAGGACCACGCCCAGCGGCGCGCCTATGGCCAGGGCGCCATAGCTGGCGACGCCGTTCCAGGAGATCACCTTGGCGGTGTTGGCCGGGCCGACCCGGCCGATCGCCCAGGAGATGGCGCCGGTACCCGAGAGGCTTTCGGCGCAGCCCAGCACCAGTCGGCCGAGCAACAGGGCGACGAGGCTGACCCAGGGCCAGGCCTGCAGGAGCACCGATGCCAGCATCAGTACCCCGCTGAGCCCGCAGCCGAGCATGCCGTAGAGCACCGACTGCTTGGCGCCGACGGTGTCGATGATGCGCCCGGCATGCGAGCGCGAGAACAGCGTCGCCAGGTACTGACTGCTGATCACCAGGCCGGCGATGATGGAGTTGAAACCCAGCTGGTCGTGGACATAGCCCGGCAGCACGGCCAGGGGAATGCCGATGGTAAGGTAGGCGATAAAGGTGAAGAGCACCGTACCCAGGGTGATGCGGGTGGCCAGAGCGGGTGAGGGTGCGGGCGGTAGGCTGGCGGTCGACATCGGACTCGAGAGGTTGTCTGACAATGTGGGATAGATTGCTTTCGCCAGGTAAAGGTCACATGCGATGACATTTTTTGTCCATGCTCGAAAGCGAGCGAAACGGCGGCTGGGCCCGTGCCGGCTTGGCGCGCTGTTGCTGGCCACGCTGGTGGCCGTGCCGGCCTGGGCGGCACAGGGGGTCGAATTGCGGATCGGTGGGCAGCGCCTGACCGTCGAGGTGGCGGCGACGCCGGCGCAACGGGCCCAGGGACTGATGGGGCGACCGCCGCTGGCTGCCCGCGAGGGCATGCTGTTCGTCTTTGCCGGGGATGACGAGCGCTGCCTGTGGATGCGCGATACCCCCAGCGCCCTGGCGGCCGCCTTCATCGATGCCAGCGGCAGGATCCTCAACACGGTGGAGATGCAGCCGCAGACCGATACCCGGCACTGCTCGAGGGCGCCGGCGCGCTATGCGCTGGAAGCCCAGGCCGGCTGGTTTGCGGCGCGCGGGATCAAGCCTGGCGAATCCGTACAGGGATTGGAAGGGGTGGCGCCTGTATCCCGTTAAGCGCGTGCAATTGAAGTCTTTTATTATTTAAAAGTCATTCAAAAACATGGGGTTGAGAGATTTTGTTAGTGTTGAATCTAGGCGCTATGTGAGAAATCACTTTAAGTATGGTGTAGCGCTTGAAACGCAATCGGCACCTGTATCCAGGTGACTTGGCAACTGCCCTCTGCCCACGAAGGCGACCACGCCGTCCGTTGCTTCTTACCGTTTCCCGCAAGAGAACCAGCCAGGCGATCGCTAATGGATCCAGGCCTCGACGCGCCGGTTCTTCACTCGGCCATTGGCCGATAGCCCGGCAACCGGCAACTGGTCGCCCAGGGAAAGCAGTTCGCTGGCGAAGGCCTGCTGATGCCGCAGCGCTGTGGCCACCGCGGTGGCCCGCAGACGCGCCAGCAGAGATGCCCGTGCCGGATCCTCGGTGGCGTCGTTGAAGCCCACCAGGATCAGCTGCCGGTTGGCGTTCTCGGGCTGGCGCATAAAGGCGGCCAGTCGCTCGACATCGCGTAGCGCCTTGTTGTCCAAGCGTGCGCTGCCGGCGGTGAAGCGGAAGTTGACCGTGAGGCGCTGCGCCCGAAGCGCCAGCTCGCTGTAGGCGGGCGGCATGCCGCGAGTGTCGCCTATGGTCAGAGGCTCGATGCGCTGGGCGACGAAGCCGCTTTGCTGCACCACCGCCTGGCCCGCCGGGGTCTGGCTGAATTCCAAGAGGCTCCGCGTCCAATCCGAACGCTGAGCCGGCGGCGCATAAAGGAAGAGGCGGCGGGCGAGCGGATAGTCTTCGGTGGCGATGCTGGCTTCGCTGGGCGCGATGGCGCGGCCTTCGCCGTCGCGCAGGGCGAGTTTTGGCGCCCCGGCAGCCGCCGCCAGGCTGGTGAAGCCTATGCCGGCAGGGTCGTCGGCCACCCGCTGCGCCAATTCTTCGTTGGACTCGAAGCGCCGGGCGGCGGCGCTCAGGCGTTTGCCGGCCGGATTAAGGACCAGCTCGCGAAAGGTGTCGTAGGTGCCCGAGCGATCATCCCGCGCGTAGAGCCGGATCGGGCCGGGCGTGCCGCCCAGTTGTTGCCAGTCGACAATGTCGCCGGAAAAGACCTGCGCCAACTGCTGCAGATCGAGTTCCCGCAGCGGATTGCCGGGATGCACGATGATCGCCAGGCCATCCAGGCCGATGACGTATTCCGCCTCCTTGCTGCGCAGGTCACCCAGCTTGGCCAGGGCACTCACTTCGCTGTCGGTGATGGGGCGTGAGGCCGCCGCGAGATCGGTCGCCCCCGTGGCCAGGGCGGTAAAGCCGGTACTGGAACCATGGGCCGCGATCTGCACGGCCACGGTATTGCCCTGCGGGGCTCGGGCCACCAGTTGCCATTCGTCCATGACGGTGGTGGGCACCACCTGCGGATCCCGGTAGCCACGTTCGGCGAGCAGGGCCGCGACCAGCCGTGGCCCCAGCCGGGCATTGATGGTGTTGGAGCCCTGCAGGCGCAGGAGGATGGTCATGGACTCGCTGGCCAAAAGGGGTGAGGGCAGCAGCGGAAGCAGGGTCGCGAGCACCGCTCGCCGCAGAAAGGCGCGGCGGAATACCGGGGCGGAGCAATTCATGGGTCGGCCTCGAGCCTAAAGGCGAGGCCGACACCTTAGGGATGGCGCATGACGTCGATGTGACAGCCGCTCACGCCAGTTCCAGCCAGATCGGCGCATGGTCGGAGGGTTTCTCCATGCCGCGGATCTCGTAGTCCACTCCGGCGGAGACGATGCGCTCGCGCAGGACTCGCGAAGCGAGGATGGTGTCGATGCGCAGACCGCGCTTGGGCTCGTCCTCGAAACCGCGGCTGCGATAGGGGAACCAGCTGAAGCGGTCGTCGACTTCCGGATGCAACTGGCGATAGCTGTCGATCAGGCCCCAGCCCAGCAGCCGCTGCATCCATTCGCGTTCTTCTGGCTGGAAGCTGCAGGCGCCGGTACGCAGCCAGCGCTTGGCATTGGCGGCGCCGATGCCGATATCGCGATCCTGGGCCGAGATATTGAAGTCGCCCATCAGCAGCAAGGGCGTGTCCGGCGAGAAACGCTCTTCAAGTAGATTCTGAAGATCCGCGTAGAACTTTCTCTTGCCAGGGAATTTTGTCGGATGGGCAATGTTCTCGCCCTGGGGAAAATAGCCGTTCATGACCACCAGCGGCTGACCCTGGCGGTCGGCGAAGACGCCATAGATGAATCTCTTCTGGGACTCTTCGCCATCGCCGGGAAAGCCCTTGTGCAACTCCAGGGGCGCCAGGCGCGACAGCAGGGCCACGCCGTAATGACCCTTCTGGCCATGATAGTGCACGTGATAACCCAGGGCCTCGACCTCGGCCAGGGGAAACTGGTCATCCGAGACCTTGGTTTCCTGCAGGCCGATCACATCCGGCTCATAGCGTTCGATGATTGCAGAAAGTTGATGAGGTCTTGCACGCAAGCCATTGATATTGAAGCAAACTACCTTCATGACGCCCTCCCAAAACGTGGATGGCCCTAGCCTAGCAGAAAGCCTGTCGCCGAAGCGGCGAGCGGGCGAACCCTGGGCACTCCCGTCTGTCTCACAGCGCAACGCCCGTTAGCATCTCCGTATGAATAAGCCGAACGCTCTACGCCGCGCCCTGATTGGAATTTGTTGTCTGCACGGGGTGGCCTGGGCGGCACCTGCGGAAGTCAGCGTTCGCGTCCAGCCTGCCAATAACGCCTTGCGGGACAACATCCAGGCCTATATCGGCTCCGTCGAAGGACGCGATGTCGCCGGGCTGCAACGCCTGCGGCCGGCGACGGAGCGGCAAGCCGAGCAGGCGGCCCAGGCGCTTGGCTACTACCACGCGCAGATCGAGACCCGCGTCGAGCCGGGCGAGACGCCACGGCTGGTGGTCGAGGTACGGCCCGGCGAGCCGGTGAGGCTGCGTAACGTGGATATCCGTATCGAAGGCCCGGCGCGCGAGTTGCGCGCCTTTCGCCAGCCGATACCGGCCGGACTCAAGGCGGGCCAGCCGCTGAACCAGGGCCTCTACGAAGACGCCAAGAGCCTGATCCAGAATCAGGCGCAGCGGTATGGTTTCTTTCGCGGCACCTTTACCCAGCACCAGCTGCGGATCGATCCCGCCACCGGCTTTGCCGACATCGCCCTGGTGTTCGACAGCGGGCCGCGTTTCGTTCTCGGCAAGGTGTCCTTCGAAGGGGATGCGCCCTTCGATCCCGATCTGCTCCAGCGCATGGTGCCCTTCGCCCAGGGCACGCCCTACGATTCCGAGCTGATCGCCGATTTTCAGAGCAATCTACTGGCCAGCGGCTTCTTCGATGGGGCGCGGCTCGATACCTATCCCAAGCAGGAAGGCGCGGCCGAGGTGCCGGTGACGGTCACCCTGCGCACGCGCAAGCCGCGCACCTTCGGTTTCGGCCCCGGCTACTCCACCGATGTCGGCCCGCGGCTGAGATTCACCTGGGAAAATCACTGGCTCAATCCCCAGGGCCACAGCCTCGGTGCCGAGGCCGAGTTGTCGGCGCCGCGCCAGAGCATCGCCACCTGGTACGACATCCCCGGGCAGGACCCGATCAACGACAAGTTCCGCTTCGCCGGCGGCTACCAGTACGAGCAGATCGCCAACGACGACTCCCTAAGCCAGTTGCTGACCGTGGGTCCCGAGTGGCATCGCAAGTTTCCCAACGGCTGGGAGCGGGTGCTCTCGCTCAAGTGGCGCAACGAAAGCTATCGACTGGGCAATGACGAGGGCACCTCCAACCTGGTGATGCCGGGGGTGGATTTCTCCCTGCTGCGCAGCGACAACCGCATCGACCCCAATCGCGGCTACCGCCTCCAATTCGGCGTCTCGGCGGCGAAGGAGGGGTTGCTCTCGGATGCCAACATGATCCACACCACGGCGCTGGCCCGTGGCCTGATCACGGTGGGCGATGGGCACCGCTTCCTCGGACGCCTGCAGCTGGGCGGCAACTTCACCAATGGCTACAACAAGGTCCCGCCATCGCTGCGCTTCTTCGCCGGCGGTGACCAGAGCGTTCGCGGCTACGACTACCAGACCCTGTCGCCGGAAAACGACGAAGGCGACTACGTGGGCGGTCGCTACCTAGTCGCCGGCGGGGTCGAATACCAGTATCCCCTGCGCGACAAATGGCGGCTGGCCACCTTCATCGACCAAGGCAGCGCCTTCAACGACCTCAACAACTACGAACTCAAGACCAGCGTCGGCGTGGGCGTGCGCTGGGTCTCGCCGGTCGGCCCGATCCGCGTCGACCTGGCGCACGGCCTCGATGAACCCGGCGGTATCCGCCTGCACTTTTCCATAGGACCTGAGCTGTGAAGTCGGTAGGCGGTGTCATCCTTGGCGTACTGGCGGCCCTGCTGGGCGCCCTGATCCTGCTGCTGGCCCTGGTGCTGGGCAACGCCGGCGTCAGCCGTCTGGTGCTGGAACGGATCCCGGGTCTGACCCTGACCGAGTTCCAGGGGCGCCTGGGTGGCCAGTGGCAGGCCCGGCAGCTGGTCTGGGAGGGGGGCGCCACCCGGGTAACGGTCGAGGCCCCCGAATTCGCCTGGCGACCCGGCTGCCTGCTCAGGCTGCAGCTGTGCATCGATACCCTGGCTGCCACGCGCATCGCCATCGAGCAGGCGCCCAGTCCGGAGCCGGTGCCGGAAAAGAGCGGACCCATCCAGTTACCCAGCCTCGGCTTGCCGTTGGGGGTGCAACTGGGTGAGGTACGGATCGGCGAGGTCCTTTACAACGGCGCCGAGCAGGCCCGCGACCTGGAACTCCAGGCCCGCTGGCAGGCTGACGGGATAGCCATCGAGCGCCTGGCCGGCATGGCTCACGGCATCACCCTGGATACCCACGGCCGGTTGCAGCCGAGCGGCGCCTGGCCGCTGCAATTGCAGGGCACCCTCGGCCTGCCGGCGCCGGAGGCCGCGCCCTGGTCGCTGGCGCTCAAGCTGGACGGCGAATTGCAGAAGACCTTGCAGCTGGAGGCGGACAGCAGCGGCTATCTGCCCGGCCGCCTGACCGGCACGGTGCAGCCGCTGGCGGACAACGTCCCGGCCGATCTGCAACTGGTGGCCGATGGCTTCAAGGCGGCCGCCAGCCTGCCCGATACCCTGCGGCTGAACGACCTCAAGCTGACCGCGCGCGGCGATCTGGCTGCGGGCTACGCCCTGGTCGGCCAGGCGAAACTGCCGGGCGAGGGCGGTCCGGTGGACCTGAATCTGGAAGGCCGCGTCGATGCCAAGGGCGCGCGTATCGCGGCCTTGCGCCTCCAGGCCGCGCCCGAGCAGCGCGTGGCGCTGGCCGGCCAGATAGACTGGCAGCAGGGGCTCGCCGCCGACGCCACCCTGGATTGGCGCGATTTCCCCTGGCGCCGGCTGTATCCCATGGCGGAGCCCCCGGTGAGCCTGCAGCGTCTGCAGGGTGAAGTGGCTTATAGGGATGGCGCCTACCTAGGCAATCTCAAGGCTGCGGCCACCGGTCCGGCCGGTGCCTTCACCCTGGCCACCCCCTTCAGTGGGGATACCACCCAGCTCAATCTACCCTCGCTGGATCTCCAGGCCGGCCAGGGGCGGGCGCAGGGCAAGGTCAACCTGGGCTTCGCCGAGGGCGTGAGCTGGCAGGTGGCCCTCGACCTGAGTCGCCTGGATCCGGCCTTCTGGGTCGCCCAGCTGCCCGGCAGCCTGGCCGGTCCGCTGCGCAGTTCCGGTGCCTTCAAGGATGGCCGCCTGCAGCTGGATGCCGATCTGGACCTCAAGGGACGGCTGCGCAACCAGCCGGCCGTACTGACCGCCAAGGCCAAGGGTGCCGGCGAGCAATGGCAGGTCTCGCAGCTGGACATCCGCCTGGGTGACAACCGCATCCAGGGGCAGGGCGCCCTCGATCAACGGCTGCAGGGCCAGCTGCAACTGGATCTGCGGCGCCTCGGGCAGCTCTGGCCCGATCTGTCCGGCAGCGCCCAGGGCCGCCTGGATCTGGCCGGCACCCTCAAGGCGCCGGCTGGCCAGCTGCGCCTCGACGGGCGCCAGCTCGCCTATGCCGACAACCGCATGGGCAGCCTGGGGCTGGCGGCCACTCTGGACGATCGCCAGCGCGGCAAGTTGGAGCTGACCGCCCAGAGCCTGCAGGCGGCCGGGCGCGATTTCGGCGTCCTGCGCCTGCAGGGGCAGGGCGATCGCCGCCAGCAGCAGGCCGAGCTGTCGCTCAACGGGCCACAGCTCAACCTGGGGCTCGCAGCCGGCGGCACCCTGGCCGACAACGGTGACTGGAAGGGCCAGCTGGCCCGCGGCTCGGTTGCCGCCAGCGGCCAGAACTGGACCCTGCAAAGCCCCGCGCGCATCGAGCGCCTGGCCAACGGGCGCCTGGAGCTGGGCCGGCACTGCTGGCGGTCCGGCGCGGCCAGTCTCTGTGGCGACGATCAACAGCTGCTGCCCGACACCCGTCTCGCCTGGCACCTGCGCGCCTTCCCGCTCGCCAGTCTGCAACCGCTGCTGCCCCCGGAACTGGCCTGGCAGGGCACCCTCGATGGCGACGTCGACCTGCGCCTGCCCAAGGCCGGACCCGATGGCGAGATCCGTCTCCAGGCCGGCCGTGGCAGCCTCAAGCTGCGTGACGCGGCGGGCCAGTGGCAGACCTTCGGCTACGACAGCCTGGACGTCACCAGCGTCCTGAAGCCGCAGCAGGTGGACACCCAGGTGCGCCTGACCAGTGCCGACCTCGGCCGGCTGGATATCCAGGCGCGGCTGGATCCCCGCGATCCGAACCAGGCGCTGGCCGGTCGCTTCCAGTTGCAGGGCCTGAATCTGGCCCTCGGCAAGGCCTTCGTCGAAGGCATCGAACACCTCGAAGGCAAGATCAACGGTGCCGGCGAGCTGGGTGGGACCCTGCTGCAACCGCGGGTCAACGGCCAGATCCAGCTCAGTGGCGGCGACATCGGCGGCGGCAGCGTGCCGACGCGCCTGCAGGACCTTGGCCTGAACGCCCGCATCCAGGGCGACACCGCGCTGCTCGACGGCGGCTGGCGCAGCGGCACCCAGGGGCGCGGCCAGATCCGGGGCAGCGTCGGCTGGGCCAACGGCCTGGACGTCAATGTGGCGGTCACCGGCGACAAGCTGCCGGTCAACGTCGAGCCCTATGCGCAGCTGGAAGTGGCGCCCGATCTCAAGATCCTGATGAAGGACGGCCGCCTGGCCCTGGCCGGCGAGGTGCGGGTCCCCCGCGGGCGCATCCAGGTGCAGCAGCTGCCGCCGTCCACGGTCAAGGTGTCGGACGATGCCGTCATCGTCGGCCAGGAGGCGCCGGCCAGGCAGCAGGCGATGCAGATCGCCATGGACGTCGATGTGCTGGTCGGGTCCGACAAGCTCACCTTCGACGCCTTCGGCCTGTCCGCCGAAATCGTCGGCAAGGTGCACATCGGCGACAACCTCGATACCCGCGGCGAGCTGAACCTGCGCAACGGCCGCTACAACGCCTATGGGCAGCGCCTCACCATGAGACGCGCCCGGCTGTTCTTCCAGGGCCCCATCGCCCAGCCCTATATCGATGTGGAAGCCGTGCGGGTGGTGCAGGAGCAGAATGTCACCGCCGGCCTGCGGCTTTCGGGCTTCGCCCAGCAACCGCGCATCGAGGTGTTCTCCGAGCCGAGCATGAGCCAGGAGCAGGCGCTGGCCTACCTGGTGCTGGGGCGCCCGCTTTCCAGCGGCAGCGAAGGGGACAACAACGTGCTCGGGCAGGCGGCGCTGGCCCTCGGCCTGGCCGGCAGCTCCGGCACTGCCGGCGCCCTGGCGCAGCGGCTGGGCATCCAGAATTTCCAGCTGGATACCGCCGGTTCAGGCGACAAGACCAGCGTGGTGGCCTCGGGTAACCTGACCGACAGACTGTCGGTGCGCTATGGGGTAGGGGTGTTCGATTCGGCCAACACCGTCGCCCTGCGTTACCAGCTCACCCGCCGGCTCTATCTCGAGATCGCCAGCGGTCTGGCCAACTCCCTGGATTTTTTCTATCGCCGCGATTTTTGAAACAGGGGTGCGTAACGCTTTGATCGGCCGCGGAAAACGTGTTTACTCCCTGTCCCGTCTCATGAGAAAAGGAGCAGTTCATGGCAACCGTCAATTTGCGTGGCAACCCGGTCGAGGTGCAGGGCAACCTGCCGCAGCCTGGCCAGCAGGCCCCGGCCTTCAGCCTGGTCAATGGCGATCTGCAGGACATCACCCTGGCCAGCCTCGCCGGCAAGCGCAAGGTGCTCAACATCTTCCCCAGCGTCGATACCCCGACCTGCGCCGCCTCGGTGCGCAAGTTCAACAGCGAAGTCGACAAGCTGGATAACACCGTGGTGCTGTGCATCTCCGCCGACCTGCCGTTCGCCCAGAAGCGTTTCTGCGGTGCGGAAGGTCTGGAAAAGGTGGTGAACCTCTCCACCCTGCGCGGTGCCGAATTCCTGCAGAACTATGGCGTCGCCCTGGCCAGCGGTCCGCTGCAGGGCCTGGCCGCCCGCGCCGTGGTGGTGCTGGACGAGCAGGACAAGGTGCTGCACAGCGAGCTGGTACCCGAGATCGGCCAGGAGCCGGACTACGCGGCCGCACTCGCCGTTCTCGGCTGATCGGCGCCAACCCACCGCCCCGCGCGGTGGGCGTTTCGAGACGGGCAGGCGCCTTTTGTGTCTGCCCGTTTTGCTTTAGGTAAAAACGCGGTAAAGGGGCTGGTTAGCCGTCTCGCTACTGCTTATCTTCCGCCTTTCCCAGCGTGTACGTATCTTCCGATGTCCGACTCTTCGCCTCGCTCTTCCTCCCGTCGCCGACTGGTCTGGCTGCTCGTCCTCGTGGCGCTGGTGGCCGCGGGTGGCTGGTATTGGTATCACCAGCACGGCCAGAAGAACGAGGCCGCTGCCGGCAAGGGCGCGCGTTCGCCCTTCGGCATGACCGGCCCCACGCCGGTACGGGTGGTGGCGGTGGAGCAGCGCAGCTTTCCCATCGTGCGCAAGTCCATCGGCACGGTGACCGCGCTCAATACCGTCAATGTCCGCACCCGGGTCGCCGGCGAACTGGTGCGGGTGGCCTTCGAGGAAGGCCAGAAGGTCAAGGCCGGCGAGTTGCTGGCCAGCATAGATCCACGCCCCTATGAGGTGGCCCTGCAGCAGGCCGAGGGCACCCTGCAGCAGAACCAGGCGCAGCTGCGCAACGCCGAGCTGGATCTCAAGCGCTACCAGGGGCTGTTCCGCGAAGACAGCATCGCCAAGCAGACCCTGGATACCCAGGAAGCCCTGGTCAACCAGTACCGCGGCACCCTCAAGAACAGCCAGGCGGCGGTGGCCGATGCCAAGCTGAATCTGGCCTTCACCCAGATCAAGGCGCCCATCGCCGGGCGCGTCGGCCTGCGCCAGCTGGACGGCGGCAACCTGCTGTCCGCCAACGACAGCACCGTGGTGGCCGTGATCACCCAGACCCAGCCGATCTCGGTGGTCTTCACCCTGCCGGAAAGCCAGCTGGGCGAATTGCTCAAGCGTGCCCGCGCCGGCCAGACCCTGCCGGTCGAAGCCTGGGATCGCGGCGGTTCGCGCAAGGTCGCCGACGGCACCCTGCAGAGCTTCGACAACCAGATCGACACCGCCACCGGCACCCTCAAGTTTCGCGCCCGTTTCGCCAACGGTGACGAGGCGCTGTTCCCCAACCAGTTCGTGACCGTGCGGGTGCGCGAACAGGTGCTGGAGCAGGCCCTGGTGGTGCCTTCGGCCTCCATCCAGTTCGGCTCCAATGGCACCTTCGCCTACGTGGTCGGGGCCGACAACAAGATCCAGGTGCGCAGCCTCAAGCTGGGGCCGGATGACGGCAGCCTGACCGTGGTCACCGAGGGCCTGGCCGCCGGTGACCGGGTGGTGACCGAAGGCACCGATCGCCTGCGCGAGGGCAACGAGGTGGAGGTGGTCACCGGGGCCTCGGCGGCGCCCAGCGAACCGGCCAAGCCGGCGGTACGCAAGCCCGGCAAGACCCAGGGCTGACCGGCCGCGATGGATATCTCGCGCCCCTTCATCCTGCGCCCGGTCGCCACCACCCTGTTGATGGTGGCGTTGCTCATCGCCGGTCTGCTGGCCTATCGCCTGCTGCCGGTCGCGGCCCTGCCGCAGGTGGACTATCCCACCATCCGTGTGCTCACCCTCTATCCGGGCGCCAGTCCCGATGTCATGACCAGCGCCGTCACCGCGCCGCTGGAGCGCCAGTTCGGGCAGATGCCGGGCCTGTCGCAGATGGCCTCCACCAGCTCCGGCGGGGCCTCGGTCATCACCCTCAGATTCAATCTCGAGCTGGACCTGTCGGTCGCCGAGCAGGAGGTCCAGGCGGCGATCAACGCGGCCAACAACCTCTTGCCCAACGACTTGCCGGCGCCGCCGGTGTACAACAAGGTCAATCCGGCCGATACGCCCATCGTCACCCTGGCGATCAGCTCCAGGACGTTGCCGCTGCCCACGCTCTACGACCTGGTCGATACCCGCATGGCGCAGAAGCTGGCCCAGGTGAGCGGGGTGGGGATGGTCAGCCTGGCCGGCGGCCAGCGCCCGGCCGTGCGCATCCAGGTCGATCCGGACAAGCTCGCCGCCCACAACCTGACCCTGGCCGACGTGCGCAGCCTGGTCACCAGCGAGAACACCAACCAGCCCAAGGGCAGCTTCGACGGTCCCACCCGGGTGGCCACCCTGGACGCCAACGACCAGTTGCGCGACCCCAAGGCCTACGGTGACCTGATCCTCAACTACGCCGACAACGGCGCCCTGCGCCTGGGGGATGTCGCCACCATCGCCCAGGGCGCGGAAAACGACCGCCTGGCCGCCTGGGCCAATCGCAGCGGCGCCATCCTGGTCAATGTCCAGCGCCAGCCCGGCGCCAACGTCATCCAGACCGTCGACCGCATCCAGGCGCTCTTGCCCAGCCTCAGGGAAAGCCTGCCGGCCGGTCTCGACATCGCCGTGCTCAGTGACCGCACCGAGACCATCCGTGCCGCGGTCACCGACGTCCAGCACGAGATGCTGCTGGCGGTGGGGCTGGTGGTCATGGTCACCTTCGTCTTCCTCCGCCGCTTCAGCGCCACCCTGATCCCCTCGGTCACGGTGCCCCTGTCGCTGATCGGTACCTTCGGCGCCATGTACCTGGCCGGTTTCTCGCTGAACAACCTGTCGCTGATGGCCCTGACCATCGCCACCGGGTTCGTCGTCGACGACGCCATCGTCATGCTGGAAAACATCTCCCGGCATCTGGAAGAGGGCGCCACGCCCATGGAAGCGGCGCTCAAGGGCGCCCGCCAGATCGGCTTCACCCTGGTGTCCCTGACCGTCTCGCTGATCGCCGTGCTCATCCCGCTGCTGTTCATGCAGGACGTGGTCGGCCGGCTGTTCCGCGAATTCGCCATCACCCTGGCGGTGGCCATCCTCATCTCCCTGGTGATCTCGCTGACGCTCACGCCGATGATGTGCGCCCGGCTGCTCAAGCGTGAGGAGGCCGCGGAACATCGACTGGTCTGGCTGGAGCGGCTGATCGCCGGCTACGGTCGCGCGCTGCGCTGGTCCCTGGCCAACCGGGCGCTGATGCTGCTGCTGGCGGTGGCCACCTTCGTGCTCACCGCGGTGCTCTATCTGCTGGTGCCCAAGGGCTTCTTTCCGGCCCAGGATACCGGCTCCATCCAGGGCATCACCGAGGCGCCCCAGTCGATTTCCTTCCGCGGCATGAGCGAGCGCCAGCAGGCGCTGGCCGAGGTGGTGCTGCAGGACCCGGCGGTGGCGAGTCTGTCCTCCTACATCGGCGTCGACGGCGACAACGTCACCCTCAACAGCGGTCGCATGCAGATCAACCTCAAGCCCCAGAGCGAGCGCGACGTGACGGCCCAGGAGGTGATCGACCGCCTGCGTCCCGAGGTCGCCAAGGTGGTGGGCATCACCCTCTACATGCAGCCGGTGCAGGACCTCAGCGTCGAGGACCGGGTCAGCCGGACCCAGTACCAGCTCAGCCTGGACTCGCCCGATGCCACGCTGCTCGACACCTGGGTGCCGCGCCTGACCCAGGCCCTGCAGCAGCGCCCGGAAGTCACGGATGTCACCAGCGATCTGCAGAACAAGGGCCTGCAGCTGTACCTGACCATCGACCGGGACGCCGCGGCGCGCCTCGGTGTCCAAGTCTCGGCCATCACCGACGCCCTCTACGACGCCCTCGGTCAGCGGCAGATCTCGACCATCTACACCCAGGCCAACCAGTATCGGGTGGTGCTGGCCAGCGCCGCCGCCGACAGCCTGGGACCGGACGCCCTCAGCCAGGTCTGGGTGAAGGCGGGCAGTGGTACCTCGTCCAGCGGCAGCAGCGGCACCGGGACGGCCACTACCACTGAAACCACCACGGACACCAGTCGCGCCCCGGTGCGGCTGTCCAGCCTGGTGAAGATGGAGCAGCGGCCGACTCGGCTGGTGATCAATCACCTGAGCCAGTTCCCGGCGGTGACCCTGTCGTTCAACCTGGCCAACGGCGTTTCCCTCGGCGCCGCGGTGGCGGCCATCGACGCGGCCAAGCAGGAGATCGGCCTGCCGGTGGGCATCAACACCCATTACCAGGGCGCGGCGGCGGCCTTCCAGGCCTCGCTGTCCAGCACCCTGCTGCTGATCCTGGCGGCGGTGGTGGTGATGTACATCGTCCTGGGGGTGCTCTACGAGAGCTTCATCCATCCCCTGACCATCCTCTCGACGCTGCCCTCGGCGGCCATCGGCGCGCTGCTGGCCTTGCTGCTCACCGGCAACGACCTGGGTCTGATCGCGGTGATCGGCATCATCCTGCTGATCGGCATCGTCAAGAAGAACGCCATCATGATGATCGACTTCGCCCTCGACGCCGAACGGCACCAGGGGCTGAAGCCGGAGGAGGCCATCTACCAGGCGGCGCTGCTGAGATTCCGGCCGATCCTCATGACCACCCTGGCCGCGCTGTTCGGCGCGGTGCCGCTGATGCTGGCCACCGGCGCCGGCGCCGAGTTGCGCCAGCCGCTGGGCCTGGTGATGGTTGGCGGGCTGCTGGTCAGCCAGGTGCTGACGCTCTTCACCACCCCGGTGATCTACCTGGCCTTCGACCGCCTGGGCGAGCGCCTGGGTCGGCGCAGGACGGCCTGAGGTGAATCTCTCGGCACCCTTCATCGCCCGGCCGGTCGCGACCCTGCTGCTGAGCCTAGCGCTGCTGCTGCTCGGCGCCATCGCCTTTCGGCTGTTGCCGGTGGCGCCCCTGCCGCAAATGGACTTTCCCACCATCACGGTCTCGGCGACCCTGTCCGGCGCCAGTCCCCAGGTGATGGCCTCCAGCGTCGCCACGCCGCTGGAGCGTTCCCTGGGCACCATCGCCGGCATCAGCTCCATGACCAGCCGCAGCAGCCAGGGCTCGACCCAGATCATCATCCAGTTCGACCTGGACAAGGACGTCAACACCGCCGCCCGCGAGGTGCAGGCGGCCATCAACGCCTCGCGCAACCTCTTGCCCAGCGGCATGCGCCAGATGCCGCGCTATCGCAAGGTCAATCCGTCCCAGGCACCCATCATGGTGTTCTCCCTGACCTCCAAGACGCTGAGCAAGGGCGAGCTGTACGACCTGGCGTCCACGGTGCTGGCGCAGAGTCTGTCCCAGGTCAATGGCGTGGGCGAGGTGCAGATCGGTGGCAGCTCCCTGCCGGCGGTACGCGTCGAGCTGGAGCCGCGCCAGCTGGAGCACTATGGCCTGGCGCTGGACGACGTCCGCACCGCCATCAACAGCGCCAACCAGCGCCGGCCCAAGGGCGCGGTGGCCAATGACGAGCACAATTGGCAGATCCAGGCCAACGACCAGCTGTTCAAGGCGGCCGACTACGCGCCCCTGATCATCCGCTACCAGGATGGCGCGGCCTTGCGCCTGCGCGATGTCGCCAAGGTCAGCGACGCCGTGGAAGACCGCTACAACGCCGGCTTCTACAACGACCAGAGCGCCGTGCTGCTGGTGGTCAATCGCCAGGCCAACGCCAACATCATCGAGACCATCGCCGCGCTCAAGGCGCGCCTGCCGGCGCTGGAAGCCATCGTGCCCGCCAGCGCCCGCCTGGAAGTGGCCATGGACAGATCCGGGGTGATCAAGGCGACCCTGCACGAGGCCGAGCTGACCCTGATCATCGCCGTCTTCCTGGTGATCGGCGTGGTCTGGCTGTTCCTCGGTCGGCTGCGCAGCGCGGTGATTCCAGCCCTGGCGGTACCCATCTCCCTGGTGGGGACCTTCGCCGTCATGTATATCCTCGGCTTCTCGCTCAACACCCTGTCGCTGATGGCCTTGATCCTGGCGGCGGGGCTGGTGGTGGACGATGCCATCGTGGTGCTGGAAAACATCGCCCGCCACATCGACAACGGCATGGCGCCGCTCAAGGCGGCCTACCAGGGGACCCGCGAGGTCGGCTTCACCCTGCTGTCGATGAACGTTTCCCTGGTGGCGGTCTTCGTCGCCATCCTCTTCATCGGCGGTATCGTCGAGAAGCTGTTCCGCGAATTCTCCCTGACCCTGGCGGCGGCCATCCTGGTGTCGCTGGTGGTGTCCCTGACGCTGACGCCCATGCTCTGCGCACGCTGGCTCAGGCCCCATGATCCGGCCACCGAAAGCCGTCTGCAGCGCTTCAGCGAGCGCGCCCATCGTCGCCTGGTGGCGGGTTACGACCGCAGCCTCGGCTGGGCGCTGCGCCATCGACGCCTGACCCTGCTCAGTCTGTTCGCCACCATAGCGCTCAACGTGGCGCTCTATGTAGTGGTGCCCAAGACCTTCATGCCGCAGCAGGACACCGGCCAGTTGATCGGTTTCATTCGCGGCGACAACGCCCTGTCGTTCCAGGTGATGCAGCCGAAGATCGAGATCCTGCGCAAGTCGCTGCTGGCCGATCCGGCGGTGGCCAGCGCCTCCGGCTTCGTCGGCAGCTCCGGCTCCGGCAGCGGGGTGAACAACGCGGTGATGCTGATTCGCCTCAAGCCCATCGCCGAGCGCCAGCTGGATGCCCAGAAGGTCATCGAGCGCATCCGCGCCAATGCGCCCAAGGTGCCGGGTGCCCAGCTGTTCCTCATGGCCGATCAGGACCTGAGATTCGGCGGGCGCCAGCAGAGCACCTCGTCCTATGAGTACAACCTGCTTTCCGGCGACGTCGGGCTGCTGGAAACCTGGCAGCCCAAGGTGCTGGCCGCGCTCAAGGCGCTGCCGGAGCTGACCGCGGTGGACGGCCGCGAGGGCAGCACCCAGCAGATCACCCTGCAGATCGACCGCGAGAAGGCCAAGCGCCTCGGCGTGGACATGGAGACGGTGGCCGCGGTACTCAACAATTCCTTCGCCCAGCGGCAGATCTCGACCATCTACGAGCCGCTCAACCAGTACAAGGTGGTCATGGAGATCAATCCGCGCTATGCCCAGGATCCGACCGTCCTCGAGCAGGTGCGGGTCATCACCGGCAGCGGCGCCCAGGTGCCGCTGTCGGCCTTCGCCTACTACACCAACAGCCTCGCTGAGGACCGCGTCACCCACGACGGCCAGTTCGCCTCGGAAAGCATCAACTTCGACCTGGCGCCGGACGTCAGCCTGGAACAGGCGACCCGGGCGGTGCAGCGCGCCGTGGCCGCCATCGGCCTGCCCAGCGATGTGCAGGGGCGCCTGGGCGGCTCCGCGAACATCTTCGCCAGCACCGTGTCCGGGCAGCCGCTGATGATCCTCGGCGCCCTGGTGCTGGTCTACATCGTGCTCGGCGTGCTCTACGAGAGCTACGTGCATCCCCTGACCATCCTCTCGACGCTGCCGTCGGCCGGGGTAGGGGCCTTGCTGGCCATCCAGCTCACCGGTGGCCAGTTCAGCCTGATCTCCATGCTCGGGCTGTTCCTGCTGATCGGGGTGGTGAAAAAGAACGCCATCATGATGGTGGACCTGGCGCTGCAGCTGGAACGCCAGCAGGGCCTGACGCCCGAGGAAGGCATCCGCCAGGCCTGCCTGTTGCGCCTGAGGCCCATCCTCATGACCACCATGGCCGCCATCCTCGGCGCCGTGCCGCTGCTGATCGGCGATACCGAGGGCGCCGAGATGCGCCAGCCGCTGGGCCTGGTGATCGTCGGCGGCCTGGTGCTGAGCCAGATCCTCACCCTATACACCACCCCGGTGGTCTATCTCTATTTCGAACGCCTGCGCCGCCGCGTCAATCGCTGGCGCGGCATCCGTACCGACGCTGCCCTGGATACGCCGCTATGACCCCAATCCTGCGCCTGCCGACGCTGACCCTGGCTCTGCTGCTGGCCGGCTGTACCCTGGGCCCGGACTACCAGCGGCCGACCACCACGGTGCCGGTCGCCTATCGCCACGCCGAAGGCTGGCAGGCGGCCGCGCCCAAGGATCTGGAGATCCGTGGCGACTGGTGGCGGCGCTATGACGATCCGACCCTCGACCGCCTGATGGTCCAGCTCAACCAGCGCAACCAGAGCCTGGCCCAGGCCGAGGCGACCTATAGACAATCCTTGGCCCTGGTCAGCCAGGCGCGGGCGTCGCTGTTCCCGACCCTGTCCAGCAGCCTGGGCGCCACCCGCTCCGGGCGCGGGGGCGGTTCCGGCAGCAACACCGTCATCCGCAACTCCAATGGCACCAGCAGCACCTTCAGCAGCGGTGGCTCCAGCACCATCAGCAACGCCTACGACGCCAGCCTGGGAGTGAGCTGGGAGCTGGATCTTTGGGGTCGCGTGCGGCGCCAGGTGGAGGCGGATCGGGCCTCTGCCCAGGCCAGCGCCGCGGAGCTCGCGGCCACCCGCCTGAGCCTGCAGACGCAACTGGCGACCAACTACCTGCAACTGCGCGTACTGGACGCCCAGCAGCGCCTGCTCGACGCCACCGTAGCCGCCTACGAGCGATCCCTGCGCCTGACCCAGAACCAGTACCGCGCCGGCATCGTCACCCCGGCGGATGTGGCCCAGGCCACCACCCAGCTGAAGAGCACCCAGGCCGACGCCATCGACCTCAGGTATCAGCGTGCCCAGTTGGAAAACGCCATCGCGGTGCTGGTCGGCGAAGTTCCGGCCAATTTCCAGCTGGCTGCGGTCAAGACGATTCCCGAGTTGCCGCCGCTGCCGAGCGCCGTGCCCTCGACGCTGCTGGAGCGGCGTCCGGACATCGCCCAGGCCGAACGCCAGGTCATGGCCGCCAATGCCGCCATCGGCGTCGCCGAAGCCGCCTACTATCCCGACCTGACCCTGAGCGCCAGCGGCGGCTACAGCGCCAGCCAGTGGGGCAGCCTGATCAGCACGCCGAATCGCTTCTGGTCGATCGGGCCGTCCTTTGCCCTGTCGCTGTTCGATGGCGGCCTGAGACGCGCCCAGGTGGAGTCCGCCGAGGCCAGCTACGACGCCAGCGTCGCCGGCTATCGCCAGACCGTGCTGGATGGCTTCCGCGAGGTGGAAGACTATCTGGTGCAGCTGCGCACCTACGGCGACGAAGCCGGCGTGCGCCAGGAGGCGCTGGATGCCGCGCGCCGCGCCCTGCAACTGGCCGAGAACCAGTACCAGGCCGGCCTGATCGGCTATCTCGACGTGGTCACCCTGCAGACCACCGCCCTGAGCAACGAGCGCACCAACCTGACCCTGCTCGGCAGTCGCCTCAGCACCAGCGTCCAGCTGATCGCCGCGCTCGGCGGTGGCTGGGATGGCAATCTCACGCCGCCCGCACCGCCGCGGCGGCCCTGATCCCGGGCACAAAAAAGCCACGCAGATTCTAGATTGGCGAGGCTGCGGGCGCGCTAACGGTCGAGGCACTACGGCCGATCGCGGATGTGCCGGAGCAGATGGAGCTGAACGCCTGCGTGGATAGCCCCCTCGCCCCGCGGGAGAGGGGTGGGGTGAGGGGGCCTTTGCCGCGAAGTCTCCAGTGGAAAAGGCTGCGCCGTTTTCCACGCTACTGCACGGGATGGCAACATCACGCGTCCGGCGGCCCTGACGGCGGGCACAAAAAAGCCGGGCGATGGCCCGGCTTTTTCACGACTGGCGCTTAGTTGGGGAAGAGTTCGCCCAGCTTCATGCTCAGCATCATGTTGCCTTCGACGCGCAGCTTGCCGGACATGAAGGCCTGCATGCCGTCGGTTTCGCCGCTGACGATACCGGCCAGGGTAGCCTGGTCCATGATCAGGGTGCAATCCGGGTCGGCGGCGTCGCCCTGCTGGACGTCGCAGGTGCCGTCCTTGACGACCACGTAGTAATTGTCACCACCCTCGACGTCGAATTGATAGGTGAGGTCCAGGCCGGCCGCGGCGGAGGGGTCGAACTTGCTCTTCAGGGTGGCGATGGCTTCGGCTGCGCTCATGGCGAGGGTCCTTGTGGTCTTTTTCGATGAGGCCCACTCCAGGCGGAGGGGCAGGGCACTGGACCGAGGGTAGGGGGCGGCAGGAGGCCTGTCAACGGATATTCATACGCTTGTTTGAAAGCCCTGGGCAGGCGCACGACCTGCTCGCTGCGAATGACCAGCCCGTGCAAAAGACCGCCCGGGAGTCGCCGAGTTTCTATCGGTCGGGCGACTCGGTATGCTGGGCAGGGCACTGCTGCCGCCATCCTAGGAGAGTCCGTGGAGTTTCTTGCCGACTATGCCAGTTTCCTGGCCAAAACCGTCACCGTGGTGGTCGCCATCATCGCCGTGCTGCTGTTCACCGCCGCTGTCCGCGGCCGCAACCGGCGCAGCTCGGCCGGCCAGTTGCAGGTGCAGAAGCTCAACGACTTCTATCGCGATCTGCGGCTGAGGTTGCAGCAGAGCGTGCTGGGCAAGGAGGCCTTCAAGGCCCTGCGCAAGCGCGAGACCAAGGCCGAGAAAACCAAGCGCAAGAGCGAGACCGGCAAGTCGCGGGTCTATGTGCTCGACTTCCATGGCGACATCAAGGCCACGGCCAACGAACACCTGCGCAACGAGATCACCGCGGTCCTGACCCTGGCGACGCCCAAGGACGAGGTGGTGGTGCGGCTGGAAAGCGGCGGTGGCCTGGTGCACAGCTATGGCCTGGCCGCCTCGCAGCTGGCGCGTATCCGCCAGGCCGGGATCCCCCTGACCATCTGTGTCGACAAGGTGGCGGCCAGCGGCGGCTACATGATGGCCTGCATCGGCGATCGCATCCTTTGCGCGCCCTTCGCCATCCTCGGTTCCATCGGCGTAGTCGCCCAGTTGCCCAATGTCCATCGCCTGCTGAAGAAGCACGACGTGGACTTCGAGGTCTTCACCGCGGGCGAGTACAAGCGCACCGTCACCGTATTCGGCGAGAACGACGAGAAGGGCAAGGAGAAATTCCAGCACGACCTGGACACCACCCATGTCCTGTTCAAGAACTTCGTCGCCCACTACCGGCCGCAGCTCAACATCGACGAGGTCGCCACCGGTGAGGTCTGGCTGGGCCAGGCCGCGCTGGGCAAGCAGCTGGTGGACGAACTGCGTACCAGCGACGAATACCTGGCCGAACGGGCCCAGGTGGTCGAGGTCTTTTCGCTGCGCTTCGTCGAAAAGAAATCCCTGCCCGAACGCCTGGGCATGGCGGCGAGCCTCGGTGTCGATCGTCTAGTGACCACCTGGTGGGAGCGTCTGGGCGAGTCGACCCGCTGGCGCTGAGGTCCATAGGACTGGCGGCCCCATAACAAGACTCCAACGGAGGTTCTGCGATGAGCAATTTTCAGGCGCTCTGGGTGACCGAAGGGGCCCATGGTGCTTTCCGGCAAGAGGTGGTGACACGCACCCTGGACGACCTGCCCGCGGGCGAGGTGCTGATCCGGGTGCGCTACTCCTCGCTCAACTACAAGGACGCGCTCTCGGCCATCGGCAACCGCGGCGTGACCCGGCGCTATCCCCATACCCCGGGGATCGACGCGGCGGGCGTGGTGGAGCAATCCAGCGCGGGCGAATTCGCCGTGGGCGACGAAGTCCTCGTCACCGGCTATGACCTCGGCATGAACACCCCCGGTGGCTTCGGCCAGTACATCCGGGTGCCGGCCGCCTGGGTGATCCGTCGCCCGGACAATCTCGGTCTGCGCGAGGCCATGGTGCTGGGCACCGCGGGTCTCACCGCGGCGCTGTGCGTCGAGAAGCTCGAACAGATGGGTCTGACCCCGGAGGCCGGCACCGTGCTGGTCACCGGTGCCAGTGGCGGCGTGGGCAGCCTGGCGGTCAAGCTGCTGGCGCGGCTCGGCTATCACGTCGCGGCGTCCACCGCCAAGCTGGAGCGCGCGGAGTGGCTGCATCGCTTGGGCGCCCGGCAGATCCTCGACCGTGCGACCCTGGCCGATGGCGTCGGCAAGCCGCTGCTGGACCAGCAGTGGGCCGGCGCGGTGGATACCGTCGGCGGCGACATCCTCTTCAACGTCATCAAGTCGCTGGAATACGGCGGCAGCGTGGCCTGCTGCGGCATGACGGCAGGCACCAAGTTCGAAGCCGGGGTCTTTCCCTTCATCCTGCGCGGGGTCAATCTGCTGGGCGTGGATTCCGTCGAGTTGCCGCTGATGGCCAAGGCCGCGCTCTGGGACAAGCTTTCGGTGCAGTGGAAGCTCGACGACTTGGACAGCCTCACCCGCGAGGTCGGCCTGGAGGAACTGCCCGATACCATCAGCCAGATCCTCGCCGGCAAGATGGTGGGCCGCGTGGTGGTCGATCTCGGTTGAGCGAAGGCCAGGCAAAAAGAAACCCGCCATGGCGGGTTTCTTTTTGCGTCCAAGCCCGCGATCAGGCCTGGCGACGGCGGAACAGCGGCTCCGGTTGGTCGACGGCGCTCTGGTAGGTCACGCTGAAGTCGCGCAGACCGGCCAGGGCCGCTTCCGGATCGCGGTCGGCACGGACCACGTAGGCGTCGAAGCCGCAGCGCTTGAGAAAGAACAGCTGGTCCTGCAGCACATCGCCGATGGCGCGCAACTCGCCTTTCCAGCCGAAGCGCTCGCGCAGCAGCCGGGCATAGGAGTAGCCACGACCGTCGACGAACGCCGGGAAGTTGATGGCGATCAGGGCGAAGTGCGCGAGGTCGCCAGCGATGCTTTCCGGCTCTTCGTCGCTGTCCAGCCAGATGCCCAGTTTGCCGTCGCGGCAGGTGAGGGCATGGCCGTGCTCCAGCCACAGTGCGGCCGGGATGATCACGTCGTCGCTGTTGGGGACGTCTGCCAGGGCGACGTCCTTGGGCAGCAGGTGCCAGTTGTCGGTAACCAGCTGGTCGCCCTTAATGATTCTTTGCATAGACGCGCTCCTTGAAGGGGTCGATACCGATACGGCGGTAGGTGTCGATGAAGCGCTCGTCTTCGGTGCGTTGCTCGACGTAGACGTTGATCAGCTTGCCGATCACCTCGGGCATCTGGTCCTGGGCGAAGGAGGGGCCGAGGATCTTGGCCAGGGTGGCGTCACGGCCGGCGTCGCCGCCCAGGGACACCTGGTAGAACTCCTCGCCTTTTTTGTCCACGCCGAGGATGCCGATGTGGCCGACGTGGTGGTGGCCGCAGGCGTTCATGCAACCGGAGATGTTGAGGTCCAGTTCGCCGATGTCGAACAGGTAGTCCAGGTCGTCGAAGCGGCGCTGGATGGCTTCGGCGATGGGGATCGACTTGGCGTTGGCCAGGGAGCAGAAATCACCGCCCGGGCAGCAGATCATGTCGGTCAGCAGGCCGATGTTGGGGGTGGCGAAGCCGTGCTCGCGCAGTTGGTGCCAGAGCTCCAGCAACTGGTCCTGGCGGACGTCGGCGAAGATGACGTTCTGCTGGTGGGAGGTGCGCAGCTCACCGAAACTGTAGCGATCGGCCAGGTCGGCCATGGCGTCCAGCTGGCGATCGGTGACGTCGCCGGGGGCCACGCCGGTGGGCTTGAGCGACAGGGTCACGGCGACATAGCCCGGACGCTTGTGGCGGAAGGTGTTGCGCTGGCGCCAGCGGGCAAAGCCGGGGTGCTCGGCGTCCAGGCGGGCAAGGGCCTCGTCCTGATCCTGCAGCTCGGCATAGGCCGGATCGACGAAGAAGGCGGAGACCCGCGCGACCTCGGCTTCGGTCAGGGTGATGGGACCGTCCTTGAGGTGGGCCCATTCGGCCTCGACCTTTTCGGCGAAGGCCTCGGCGCCCAGGGCCTTGACCAGGATCTTGATCCGGGCCTTGAACTTGTTGTCGCGGCGACCGTAGCGGTTGTAGACCCGCAGGGTGGCTTCCAGGTAGCTGAGCAGGTGCTGCCAGGGCAGGAACTCGCGGATGAATTCGCCGGTATGGGGGGTACGGCCCTGGCCGCCGCCGACCAGCACGCGGAAGCCCAGCTCGCCGGCCTCGTTGCGCACCGCTTCCAGGCCGATGTCGTGCACCTCGATGGCGGCGCGGTCCAGGGCGGCGCCGTTGACGGCGATCTTGAACTTGCGCGGCAGGAAGGCGAATTCGGGGTGGAAGGTCGACCACTGGCGGATGATCTCGCACCAGGGGCGCGGATCGATCAGCTCGTCATGGGCGACGCCGGCGAACTGGTCGGTGGTGGTGTTGCGGATGCAGTTGCCGCTGGTCTGGATGGCGTGCATCTGCACGGTGGCCAGCTCGGCGAGGATCTCGGGGACGTCTTCCAGCTCCGGCCAGTTGAACTGGAAGTTCTGCCGGGTGCTGATGTGGGCGTAGCCCTTGTCGTAGTCACGGGCGATCTGCGCCAGCTTGCGCACCTGGGTGGTGTTCAGCAGGCCATAGGGCACGGCGACCCGCAGCATGGGCGCATAGCGCTGGATGTAGAGACCGTTCTGCAGGCGCAGCGGGCGGTATTCTTCGCCACCCAGCTCTCCGGCCAGGAAGCGGCGGGTCTGGTCGCGAAACTGGGCGACACGTTCTTCGACGATCCGCTGATCGTACCTATCGTAAACGTACATGGTCATCCTGCTGTCAGGCGGCGCGCACGGCTGCGCGTGATCGAAGTCTTGGGCACCCCGGGGGCGCTCTGGCGACTTTTCTAGGCCGTGCACGATAGCAGCAGGTCTATATGCTTAAAAGCGATGTTTCTTTATATATAAATCTATTCCGGCGATAAGCGGAAGACGGGTGGGCGGCGCCGGATACCGCCCACCGCGGGCCTCAGTTGAGGCCCAGCTTGCCGCGCAGGGTGGAGAGGTCTTCAGCCAGGGTGTTGACCGGACCGACCAGCGCCTTGCGATCACGCTCGCTGACCTTGTCGTAGGTCTCGAAGCCGCCGTCCTTGGTCTTGTACTTGGCTAGGATCTTGTCGACCGTGGCGAAGTTCTTGTCGACCTTGGCGACGAACGCCTGGTCCTGCTTCTCGATCTGTGGGCGGAACAGGTCGACGATCTTCTTGGCGCCATCGACGTTGGCCTGGAAGTCGTAGAGATCGGTGTGGCTGTAGCGCTCTTCCTCGCCCGACACCTTGGTCGCCGCCACTTCCTCCATCAGCGCCGCGGCGCCGCCCACCACCTTTTCCGGCGGGAAGGTCAGGCCGTCGACGCGGGCCTGCAGGTCCTTGACGTCGGCCAGCAGCTTGTCGGCGAGGGGACCCTGGCCTTCGGTGGTGTTCTGGGTGAAGAGTGCGTATTCCAGACGGTGGAAGCCGGTGAAGTCCTCGGATTTCACGCCCTGCTCATGGTCGTCTTCGCGGGAGTCGATGGCGGCGTCCAGGTCGCTGAACAGCTCGGCGATGGGCTCCACCTGCTCGTAGGAGACCCGCGTCGGCGCATAGAGCTTGCGCGCGGTGGCCAGGTCGCCGCGCTTGACCGCGGCGGTAAAGGCCTGGGTCTGCTCGGTGAGCTTGGCCAGGTTGTCGGTGACGTAGATCTTGTAGTCGGAGATGGGGCCGACCAGATCCAGCGGCGAGTTGGCCGCGAAGGCCGGCGTGGCGAGGGCCAGACCGAGGGCAACGGCGAGGAACGAGCGTTTCATTCGACTTCTCCTGTCGAGGTGTTAAAGCGATGCGGCGACCAGCAGACTGCGGCCGAGGTAGTCCTTGGCATCGGTGATCCCCGGCAGGACGAAGAAGTAACCGCCGCCGATGGGCTTGATGTATTCCTCCAGGGGCTCGCCATCCAGCCGCTTCTGCACGGCGATGAAGCCCTGTTCCAGGTCGGCCTGATAGGCGATGAACAGCAGGCCCATGTCGAGCTGGCCGTTCTTGCGCACGCCGTTGGAGTAGTTGAAGGGGCGGCGCAGGATCAGGTTGCGCTGGCTCTCCGCGGTGCGGGGATTGGCCAGGCGGATATGGGCGTCCAGCGGCGTGACCTTGCCCTTGGGATCGCTGGCATAGTCCGGCACATCGGTCTCGTGACCGCCGGCCATGGGCGCGCCACTGGCCTTGCGCCGCCCGAAGATGGCTTCCTGCTCCTGCAGCGGGGTGCGATCCCAGCGCTCGACGAAATTGCGGATGATGCGCACCGCCTGGTAGCTGCCCTGGGCCGCCCAGGCCGGTTCGCCGCTGCCGGGCTGGACCCAGACGATTCTGTCCATCGCCTGCTGGTCGGTGGAGTCGGGGTTGGCCGAGCCGTCGCGAAAGCCCAGGAAGTTGCGCGCGCTCTCGGCGGGCTGACCGGGTGGCGGATCCTGCACCGGCACGCTGCCTTCCTGTTTCCAGCGGATCGCCAGCAGGTCGGGCAGATTCTTCACGATGTCGCGCAGGGCGTGGATGTTGGTGTCCGGGGTGTTGGCGCAGAACTGCAGGCAGAGATCGCCGTGGCAGCAGTCCGCTTCCAGGGCGTCGTTGGGAAAGCCGGTCATGCGCTGCAACTGCTTTGGCTTGACCGCGGCTAGGCCGAAGCGGTCATCGAACAGGGACTCGCCGACGGAGACGGTGATGGTCAGGTTGTCCGGGGTCACGACCGGACCGAGGATGCCGGAATCCAGCGGTGGCAATTTGGGGTCGACCTCCGGCACCGGACCGCCCTGCATGAGAAAGCGGATGCGCTCGTCGAGGGTCCGCAGCAGGCGTTCCAGGTCCTCGCGATCGCTGGCCAGCACATCGAAGGCCACGATCATTCCGGCCGCTGGCCGTGGGGTGACGATGCCGCTCTGGTGCAGGCCGAAGAACGCCTGGCGCTGGTGGGTATTGGCGCTGCCGGGGGCACGGGTCACCTCGGCGGTGCTGGCCGCCCGGGCGTGCATCGGGCAGAGCCCGGCGCCGGCCAGGGCCACGCTGGCGGCGCCGAGGCCACCCAGCAGGCGGCGACGTTCGATGTTGGGCTGATCGGGAGCGGACTTCTTCATGGCGTGGTCTTGGTCGCGGCAAGGCCCAGGGCCGGGGCGACCTGGTCGAGGGAATCGGCCAGCGCCTGGGCCGCGGCGGCGATGCGCTGGCGGTCGTCAGGGGAAAGGGCGGAGTAGGGACGCTGGACATCGCCCAGGGCCGCGGCGAAGGCGTCGGCCTGGGTATCCAGGCGGTGCTGCAGCTCGGGATGACCCTTGCCGAGCAGCGGACGCAGCAACTCGATCACCTTGCGCGTGCCATCCAGATTGGCGGCGAAGCCGGGCAGCACGAGCTGGCTGTAGCGCTCTTCCTCACCCGAGATCCGGGTAGTGGCCAGGTTGTGCAGCAGGCGCGCGGCATTGCCACTGAGTTGTTCCGGCGGCAGCGACTGGCCGAGCAGGGCGTCGCGCAGGGCTGCAGCGTCCTGCTCGAGGCGGGTGGCAACCGGTGCCAGACCCTGGGTGCTGTTGCCGGCGAAGAGGCCTTGCTCGAGGCGATGGAAGCCACCGAAGGCCGGATCCTGCTCGCGCTTTTCATAGTAGTCGGCGCGGGCATTGAGGCGATTGTCCAGTTCGGCGAAGCGCTGCGCGGTCGCCGCCAGGCGCTGGTAGGGCAGGCGGGAGGCCGCGTAGGCGGCGCGCGCCTGCGCCAGATCGCCCGCAGCCAGCGCCTGCTGCAGGGTACCGAGGCCCTGCAGCAGCAGGCGGCTCTGCTGATTCAGGTAGACGCGGTATTCCGACAGCGGGCCGACGAACTGGGTCAGGGTCGGGCCGGCCTTGCTGGCGGCTTCCGAGGCGGCGGTCGGCAGTACCTTCAGGGTGCCGCGCGGATTGCTCAGCAGACCGCAGGTGATGGCGTAGTCGCCGGGGGCCAGAGTGGCATTGATGACCTGGCTGAGGCCGGGGGCGATGTTCTCGCGCTCTTCCACCACCAGGACGCCGTCGAGAATCTCCCATTCCACCGCCCGGTCCGAGCGGTTGACGATGCGAAAGCGCGCCGGCCCGGCAGGCACCTGCAGGGCGTTGGGTTCGCAGCGATTGGGCAGGATGTCGACCTTGATTTCGCCGTCGGCCACGGTGGCGTGACGCTCGCCTGCGGTGCGCGACGCATAGTAGAAGGCCGCGGCGGCTGCGATCAGCAGGGTGGCGGAGCCGATCACGGCCAGGCGCAGCGCCAGCGAGCCCTGCTTCGGCGAGTGGGGGTTGGCGTGGTTCAAGACGGGCGCTCCAGCGAGGCAGGGGTGGTCACGGCAGGACGCTGGGGCGGCGCCGGGGTGCGGAAGAACAGCGGCAGGGTGACTGCCAGGAACAGCAGATAGGCACCCAGGGTGCTGACGGTGGGGGTGTCCTGGTACCCGAACATCCCGGCCAGCACCGTGCCGACCGGGCCGTCGGCGGGCAGCGCGTGGCTCCAGTCGACGACCACCTGCTGCAGCGAATTCCACAGGCCGGCTTCATGCAGCGCCTTGACCGAGTTGGTGAACAGGCCGGCGGCGACGAAGAGGATGAACAGGCCGGTGAAGCGGAAGAACTTGCCCAGGTTCAGCCGTACGCCGCCGGTATAGAGGCCATAGCCCACGGCGACGGCGATGATCAGTCCGAGCAGGGCACCCAGGGGCGCGCCGGGGCCGGCGCTCTGCTGGAAGATCGCCAGCAGGAAGAACACGGTTTCCAGGCCTTCGCGGGCGACGGCCAGGAAAACCATGCCGATCAGGGCATAGACCTGGTTGCGCGAAGCCGACAGGGCGTTTTCCAGGGAATCGTGCAGTTCGGTCTTGATCGAGCGCGCCGCCTTGCGCATCCAGAACACCATGGAGGTGAGGATGGCGGTGGCCGCCAAACCGACGACCGCTTCGAACAGCTCCTGCTGACGCTGCGGGAATTCGGCGCTGGCCAGTTGCAGGCCGGCGCCGACGAACAGGGACAGGGCGGCGGCCAGCATGACGCCGATCCAGACCGCGGGCATCCAGTGGCCGCGACCGGTGCGTTGCAGGTAGCTGGCGATGATGCCAACGATGAGCGCCGCTTCGATGCCTTCGCGGAGCATGATCAGAAAGGGAACGAGCATGAAAGCTATCACCGACAGAAGCGAAGGGGCGCAGAGGCGCCCGGAGGTCGGTGATTTGTATCACAATGATTCGGATTGTTAAATGCGGATGATTCTCGTGCCTTGCGGATCCGCCGACTGGTTGGCAGCGGATCGGGAGGCAGGCGACCGTCAGTCCTGGAAGACCACGGCGGTGTCCGGCGCCTTGCCGGTGGCGAAGCGGCGGATCTCGCGCCAGCTGCGCAGATCGACCACAGCCAGCTGGTTGTCCTCCAGGGCGGCGAACAGGCGCTCGCCACGGGGATCGAGGTTGAGTCCGGGCACCGCGCTGCCCATGGGCAGGTAGGCGACTTCGGCGAAGGTATCGGGCCGCAACAGCGAGAGACTCTTGTCCGCCAGGTTGGAGACCAGCAGGCGACCATTGGGCAGGACGGCTACCCGTACCGCTTCGCCGCGCAGCTTGACCTGGCGGATCGGCGTCAGGTCACGGGCATCCAGCGCATGGAGGATGCCGGCGAAGCGATCCAGCACATAGAAGGTGCGCTCGTCCGGACTCAGGCAGCAGCCCTCCGGCGCCTGGCCGAGGTACCTCTTCACCGGCTGCACGGCGGGATTGTGCGCATCGACCAGGATCACCAGGCCGCTCAGGGTGTCGGCGACGTAGGCGCGGCGTCCGTCGCGGGTCAGGACGAAGTAGTGGCTGCGGGTGCCGCCGACCGGGACGATCTGGCTGGGATATTCGGCGGTGGCGGGGCGATCGAAGCGGATGAGCAGCGAGTCGGTCTCGCTCAGCACATAGAGGCGACCCTGGTCGTCCAGGCGCATGCCGTGCAGGCGGTGATAGGGCGACAGGTCGATGGCTCTCACCAGCCGGCGCTCGGCGAGATCGATCACGCTGACCTGGTGGCCGCCTTCGCCAGGCGCCTGCCAGCTCTTGACCCCGTACTGGCCGACGTAGGCGTAGCGGCCGTGGCGGTCGGCGACGATCTCATGGGGTTGCGCGGGCAATTCCAGACTGCCGATGCGCTTGCCATCGGCCAGGCGGTAGAAGCCGAGGCCGGGGGCTTCCTTCTCGACCAGGGCGAGGTATTCGTCGCCCGCCGCGAGGGCATTGAGCGGATAGCCGCCCAGCAGAGGCAGGGCGGCACTGGCAGCCAGCAGGCCGAGGGTCCGGCGGCGATTCAGGTGGGGCATAGGAGGTCTCCCGAGGGGCAAGCCTCCCTGCCAGGGTCAAGCATCCGTGCTAGTCGAATAGACCCTTGAACCAGGTCCAAACTCCGAAGGAGTAGTCGGGAAAGATGTCGATGCCCAGCGCCGACTTGAGCAGATAGAGCAGCAGCAGACCCACCAGACCGCAGGCCAAGAGGATCACCGCCAGTACCGTGGCCTTGCCGAGCAGGGACAATTCCTGCTCCAGGCGGGAGAGTTGACGGTAGTTGCGACCGGCGAGGAAGACGAAGTAGTAACGGCGGTGCCAGAATTTGACGGTGCCGCGCAGATCGACGCTGTGCTTGCCCCAGCTGCGGGTGCCGAAGGCCAGCTTGAGGGCTTCCAGCTGCTCCTCGGTAAAGGATTCGCGCAGCTCTTCGGGCAGGCGTTCCTTCAGGCCGGCGATGAAGGGGTCATGGCGTTTGATGCGATCCTGCATGGAAAAAGCTTCCCTCTGAATGGTGCGAATGCACTCTGAGGGGCTGCCCGGCCTGGCGTTCCGCCACACCTGATGGGCGGGGCCAGTCGCAGGACGATCGGTCAGACGCTGACGCGCACCGGGCGCAGCACGTCGGCTCGGGCCCGCAACTGGCCGCAACCGCCATCGACATCCTGGCCCGCGGAATTGCGCACCTTGGTCAGCAGGCCGCGGCTGTGCAGGTAGCGCACGATCTGCACGATGCGCTCGCCAGTGGGCCGCTGGTAGTCGTCCACTTCCAGGCTGTTGTAAGGAATCAGGTTGAGCACGCCGTACTTGCCCTTCATCAGCCGCAGCAGTTCGTCCATCTCGTCCTGGCTGTCGTTGATGCCGGCGAGCAGGGTCCACTGGTACTGGATCGGATAGCCGATCAGTCGGGCATAGGCTTCCCCCTGCTCGATCAGCTCTCCGGGTTCATAGCGGGGCGCCTTGGGCAGCAGGCGGGCCCGACGCTCGGCATGGGTGCTGTGCAGCGACAGCGCCAGCGCCGGCCTGACCGCCTGCTGCGGCAGTCGCTCGAATACCCGCGGATCGCCGACGGTGGAAAACACCAGGTTGCGATGGCCGATACCACCGGCCGTGCCCAGCAGGTCGATGGCTTCCAGCACGTTGTCCAGGTTGTGCGCCGGCTCGCCCATGCCCATGAAGACCACCTTCTTGACCGGCCTGATGCGTCGCGCCAGGGCCACCTGGGCGACGATCTCGGCGCTGCCCACCTGACGCAGGAGGCCGCTCTTGCCGGTCATGCAGAACACGCAGCCCACCGCGCAGCCGACCTGGGACGACACGCAGAGCCCGTCGCGGGGCAGCAGCACGCTTTCCACCGCCTGGCCATCGCCAAGGGTCACCAGCATCCGTGCCGAGCCGTCGGCGCCCGGGTGCTCCGAGGTCACCCGGGCCAGGCCTTCCAGCCGCGCGGTCAGCGCCGGAATGGCCTGGCGCACCTCCAGCGGCAGGAAGTTTTCCGCCTGCTGGCGCCGGGTGCCAGTGTCCAGGGGTAGCCCCTGGCACCAGGCGCGCAGGATGCGGGCGCTGTGCTTGGGCTTGGCGCCGGCATTGGCGAGCAACTGGACGACATCGGAAATACGCATGGGAAAAGGGCAGGTCGAGGGCGGGCGGCGATAATAGGACAGGGTAGGGATGCTATCCTAGTCCTTTGCAAGACGAGGATCCGTCATGAAGTTCATCCACCAGCGCGAGCATCTCAACGAGGGCGACCTGGTCGTCATCCAGAGTTCGGGGGTGTGCAACATCCGCCTGATGAACGATGCCAATTTCCGCAGCTTCAAGAATGGCGGCCGCCACACCTATCACGGCGGCGCCTTCGACACCTTTCCGGCGCGCATCACGGTACCCAGCACCGGCTTCTGGAACATCACCCTGGACACCGTCACCAAGCGGCCGATCAGCGTGACCCGCAAGCCCGACATCAAGCACTCGATCAAGATCGTTCGCCGCTCGCCTTCCGAGCTGCGCTAAGCCCGCGGTCACCCCTCCCTGGGGGACGCCTGCCGCTACTTCGGCTGCAATTCAAGCAGTCGCGCCTTGGCACCGTCCTCCAGCACCCAGAGGCTGCCGTTGGGGCCTTCCTCGACGTCGCGGATGCGCGTGCCCATGGCATAGCGCTCCACCTCGCGCGCCTCTTCGCCCTTGAGTTCGATCCGCACCAACGCCTTGGACGACAGCCCGCCGATGAAGGCATTGCCCTTCCAGGCAGGGAAGCGGTCGCCTGCGTAGATCATCAGACCGGCCGGCGAGATCACCGGCGTCCAGGTGATCTTGGGCGGGATGAATTCCGGGCGCGTCGCGTGATCCGGAATCGGCTTGCCGCCATAGTGGTCGCCATTGGAGACCTCGGGATAGCCGTAGTTGCCGCCACGCTGGATCAGATTCAGCTCGTCGCCACCCTGGGGACCCATTTCCTGTTCCCACAGGCGGCCTTGGGCATCGAAGGCGATACCCAGCGGATTGCGATGACCCAGCGACCAGACCTGGGCCGCGACGCCGCCTTGCTGGGCGAAGGGGTTGTCCGCCGGCGTGCTGCCATCGTCGTTGAGGCGGATGAGTTTGCCCAGGTTGCCGCTCATGTCCTGGGCCGGGGTGAATTTCTGGCGCTCACCGGAGGTGATCCACAGTTTGCCGTCCGGGCCGAATCTCATGCGATGGCCATAGTGACCGTTGCCGGTGACCTTGGGCGTCTGCCGCCAGATCACCTTGAGATCACCCAGCGAACCACTGCCGTCCTGCTTCAGGGTCAGCTTGGCCCGGGCGACCGCCGCGCCCTGGGTGCCGTCTTCGCCGGCCTCGGCATAGCTGAGGTAGATCAGCCCGTTGCTGGCGTATTGCGGATGCAGGATGACATCGCCCAGCCCGCCCTGGCCGGCGGCCACCACCTTGGGTACCCCGCTGATGTCCTGGGCCTTGCCGGTCTGCACGTTCAGGTGCTTGAGCACGCCACCTTTCTCGGTGACCAGGGCGGTGCCGTCCGGCAGGAAGGCGATGGCCCAGGGTGCGTCCAAAGTGGCCCGTGGCGTGGCGGTGAAGGGCCACTGAGCTTCACTCAGCGACTGGGGCGCGGCACTGGCGTTCAGGGTGGCGAGACCGAGCAGGAGACTGCCGGCGGCTAGGGTAAGGCCTTTCATGGGCACGCGATCCTCGTCGATGGAAGTCCCTACACCCTAGTAGGGACGCCCTCGAAAAGGGCCGCATTTTTGTTACCTGAGGCGTCTGCCAGGCTAGTTGTCGTACCCCAGATTCGGCGCCAGCCACCGCTCCGTCACCGCCAGCTCCTGGCCCTTGCGCTCGGTGTAGCTGTCCACCTGATCCCGGTCGATCTTGCCCACGGCGAAGTACTGGGCTTCGGGATGGGCGAAATACCAGCCACTGACGGCGGCCGCCGGAAACATGGCGTAGTGCTCGGTGAGGAAGACGCCGCTGCGACCGGCCTCGTTGAAGCGGGCCTCGGGGTCCAGCAGCTTGAACAGGGCGGCCTTCTCGGTATGGTCGGGGCAGGCCGGGTAGCCGGGGGCGGGGCGGATACCCTTGTACTGCTCGCGGATCAGCGCCTCGTTGTCCAGGGTCTCGTCCGCAGCATAGCCCCAGTGTTCCTTGCGCACCCGCTCGTGCAGCCACTCGGCGCAGGCTTCGGCGAGACGATCGGCCAGGGCCTTGACCATGATCGAGTTGTAGTCGTCGCCCTTGCGCTCGTAGTCCTTGGCCAGCTCCTCGGCGCCGATGCCGGCGGTGACGATGAAGCCGCCCATGTAGTCGGTCACGCCCGTTTCCTTGGGCGCGACGAAGTCGGCCAGGGACAGATTGGGCTTGCCCTCGGGCTTGATGGTCTGCTGGCGCAGGTGGTGCAGGGTGGCCAGCGGCTGGCCGTCCTCGCCATAGACTTCCAGGTCGTCGTCACGCACCTGGTTGGCCGGCCAGAAGCCGAACACGGCGCGGGCCCTGATCAGCTTCTCGTCGATCAGCTTCCTGAGCATGGCCTGGGCGTCGTGGAACAGTGCGGTGGCCGCTTCCCCCACCACCTCGTCGGTGAGGATGCGCGGATACTTGCCGGCCAGGTCCCAGGAAATGAAGAAGGGCGTCCAGTCGATGTACTCGGCCAGGACTGCCAGGTCGATGTCTTCCAGTACCCGGGTGCCGGTGAAGCTGGGCGTGGGCGCCTGGTAGCCCAGCCAGTTGAAGGCCGGCTTGTTGGCCACCGCCTTGGCATAGGTCAGGCGTTCGGTGCGGGCGCTGCGATTGGCGGTGCGCTCGCGGACCTCGACGTAGTCGGCGCGGGTGCGCTCGACGAAGCCGGCCTTGAGTTCCTTGGACAGCAACTGGGTGGCCACGCCCACGGCGCGCGAGGCATCGGTCACATAGACCACGGCATCGTTCTGGTACTGCGGCTCGATCTTGACCGCGGTATGGGCCTTGGAGGTAGTGGCGCCACCGATCATCAAGGGCAGGGTGAAGCCCTGGCGCTGCATCTCCTTGGCGACATGGACCATCTCGTCCAGCGAGGGGGTGATCAGGCCGGACAGGCCGATGATGTCGCACTTCTCGGCGATGGCGGTCTGCAGGATCTTTTCCGCCGGGACCATGACACCCAGGTCGACGATGTCATAGCCGTTGCAGCCCAGCACCACGCCGACGATGTTCTTGCCGATGTCGTGGACGTCGCCCTTGACCGTGGCCATGAGGATCTTGCCCTTGGCCTCGGGCTTGTCGCCTTTTTCCGCTTCGATGAAGGGAATCAGGTGGGCCACCGCCTGCTTCATCACCCTGGCGGACTTGACCACCTGGGGCAGGAACATCTTGCCGGAGCCAAACAGGTCGCCGACCACGTTCATACCGCTCATCAGCGGGCCTTCGATGACCTCGATGGGCCGCGCGCACTGCTGGCGGCACTCCTCGGTGTCCTCGACGATATAGGTGGTGATGCCCTTGACCAGGGCGTGCTCCAGCCGCTTGTCCACCGGCAGGCCACGCCATTCCTCGGTCTCGGCTTCCTTGACCGCACCGCCGCCCTTGTAGTCGTCGGCGATGGCCAGCAGGGCATCGGTGCCGGCCGGGGTCCGGTTGAGCACCACGTCCTCGACCCGCTCGCGCAGGGCGGCCGGGATCTCGTCATAGATCTCCAGCTGGCCGGCGTTGACGATGCCCATGGTCAGGCCGTTCTGGATGGCGTGGTAGAGGAAGACCGAGTGGATGGCCTCGCGCACCGGATTGTTGCCGCGGAAGGAAAAGGAGACGTTGGACACGCCGCCCGAGGTCAGGGCGTAGGGCAGGTTGTCGTGGATAAAGGCGCAGGCGTTGATGAAGTCGACCGCGTAGTTGTTGTGCTCTTCGATCCCGGTCGCCACGGCGAAGATGTTGGGGTCGAAGATGATGTCTTCCGGCGGGAAGCCGACCTGGTTGACCAGGATGTCGTAGGAGCGCGCGCAGATCTCGTTCTTGCGCGCCTCGGTGTCGGCCTGGCCGTCTTCGTCGAAGGCCATGACCACCACCGCCGCGCCGTATCTCTTGCACAGCTTGGCGTGATGGATGAAGGCCTCGACCCCTTCCTTCATGGAGATGGAGTTGACGATGCCCTTGCCCTGGATGCACTTGAGACCGGCCTCGATCACCTCCCACTTGGAGGAGTCGATCATGATCGGCACCCGGGAGATGTCCGGCTCGGAGGCGATCAGGTTGAGGAAGGTGACCATGGCCGCCTTCGAATCCAGCATGCCCTCGTCCATGTTGATGTCGATGACCTGGGCGCCGGCTTCCACCTGTTGCTGGGCCACTTCCAGGGCCTCGGCGTAGTTCTCTTCGCGGATCAGCCGGGCGAACTTGGCGGAGCCGGTGATGTTGGTGCGCTCGCCGACGTTGACGAACAGCGACTCGCGGCTGATGGTGAAGGGCTCCAGGCCGGAGAGGCGGCAGGCCTTGGGAATCTCGGGCAGCTGGCGCGGCGGATGCTTGGCGACCGCCTCGGCGATGGCCTGGATGTGCGCCGGGGTGGTACCGCAGCAGCCACCGACGATGTTGAGCAGGCCGCTGGCGGCGAATTCCTCGACCACCGCCGCCATCTGCGCGGGGCTTTCGTCGTATTCGCCGAAGGCATTGGGCAGGCCGGCGTTGGGGTGGGCGGAGACGAAGGTGTCGGCCTTGGTCGCCAGTTCCTCGACATAGGGCCGCAATTCCTTGGCCCCCAGGGCGCAGTTGAGACCAACGGAAATCGGGTTGGCGTGGCGTACCGAGTTCCAGAAGGCCTCGGTGGTCTGGCCGGACAGGGTGCGGCCGGAGGCGTCGGTGATGGTGCCGGAGATCATGATCGGCAACTCGACGCCAACCTCCTCGAACACGCCCTGGACCGCGAAGATGGCCGCCTTGGCGTTGAGGGTGTCGAAGATGGTCTCGATCAGGATGAGGTCGGCGCCGCCTTCGATCAGGCCGCGAGTGGCCTCGGTGTAGTTCTCCACCAGCTCGTCGAAGGTGACATTGCGAAAGCCGGGATTGTTGACGTCCGGAGAGATGGAGCAGGTCCGACTGGTCGGGCCGAGCACCCCGGCGACGAAACGGGGGCGATCCGGGGTCTCCAGGGTCTTGGCGTCGGCCACCTCGCGGGCGACCCGGGCGCCGGCCAGATTCAGCTCATAGGTGATGGCTTCCATGCCGTAGTCGGCCTGGGAGACGCGCGTGGCATTGAAGGTGTTGGTTTCCAGGATATCGGCGCCGGCATCCAGGTAGGCCTTCTCGATCTCGGCGATGATCTTCGGCTGGGTCAGCAGCAGGAGGTCGTTGTTGCCCTTGACGTCGCTTGGCCAGTCGGCGAAACGCTCGCCACGGTAGTCCGCTTCGTCCAGCCGATAGCTCTGGATCATGGTGCCCATGCCGCCGTCGAGGATGAGGATGCGCTGCGCGAGGGCGTGGCGGAGGGCGGCGAGGCGAGAGCTGCGATCGGTCATGGGCATTCCACAGAGATGAAGAGACGCTGGACAAAGGGTGGCAGCATAGCAAAAGCCGGCGCCTGCTCCGGTATTGGCGACGGTCCATGATGAACAGCGCTCATGCAGGGCCGGCGAGTCTTTCATGGCGAAAACGTCTGACGATCTCGCGCGTCCGGTGGGCAAGCCCTTCAAGTGCTGCTTTACTGGCAATTGACCGACGTTTACTGTGCGTCAAAACAGTGTCATGGAAGGTGGCCGTGATTCCTCTGGTGATATGCGACGACTCGAACATGGCGCGCAAGCAGCTGGTTCGCTCCCTGCCCGAAGGCTGGGCGGTATCCATCACCCAGGCCACCAACGGCGAGGAAGCCCTCACGGCGCTGCGCCAGGGGCTCGGTCAGGTGATGCTGCTGGACCTGACCATGCCGATCCTGGACGGCTACGGCACCCTGGCGGCCATTCGCAACGAAGGCCTGGCGGTCAAGGTGATCGTCGTCTCCGGTGACGTCCAGGACCAGGCGGTGGCCCGGGTGCGCGAACTGGGCGCCCTGGACTTCCTGCGCAAGCCGGCCGATCCCGCCGAACTGGCCGCGGTGCTCGAGCGCCATGGCCTCTATAGCCCTAGCCCTGCGGCGCTGCCGGAACCGGTCGCGCGTCCCGAGCTGGAGGTGAGCTTCCGCGACGCCTTCCGCGAGGTGGTCAACGTCTCCATGGGGCGCGCTGGCGCGCTGCTGGCCAAGGCGCTGGATGTCTTCGTCCAGCTGCCGATTCCCAACGTCAACATCCTGGAAGTCAGCGAGCTGCACATGACGCTGGTGGATGCCCAGCGCGAGGATCGCCTCAGTGCGGTCTGCCAGGGCTATATCGGCGAGGGCATCGCCGGCGAGGCGCTGCTGATCTTCCACGACTCCGAATTCGACGACATGGCGCAGCTGGTGCGCTGGCGGGAGGCAGGGGAGTCCGGTGACATCGAGATGCTGCTGGACCTGTCGAGCATCATCATCGGCGCCTGTCTGGCCGGCATCGCCGAGCAGTTCGACATCCGCTTTTCCCAGGGCCACCCGACCATCCTCGGCCACCACGCGTCCATCGACGAACTCATCGTCGTCAACAAGACCCGCTGGAAGAAGACCCTGGCGGTCGAACTCAGCTACAGCCTGGAAGGCCATAACGTCCACTTCGATCTGCTGCTGCTGTTCACCGAGGATTCGGTGAAGCGCATCACCCGCAAGATCGGCTACCTGATGAGTTGAGCATGGCGGCACAGATCGATATCAACGAACTCCACTGGCTGCTGGACATCGTGCAGAACATCGATGTCGGCGTGGTGGTGCTGGACCTCGACTACCGCATCGAGGTCTGGAACAGCTTCATGGAAAACCATTCCGGGCGGATCCTCAGCGAGGTCAGCCAGCAGTCGCTGTTCGCCGTCTTCGCCGAAATCGACGAGGCCTGGTTTCGCGCCAAGGCCGAGAGCGTGGTGCTGCTGGGTACCCGGGCCTTTTCCATCTGGGAACAGCGGCCCTACCTGGTTCACTTCAAGAGCTACCAGCCGATCACCGGCGTGGAAGCCTTCATGTACCAGAACGTCACCCTGCTGCCGCTGCGGGATTCCACCGGAGCCATCGCCCACATCTGCGTGGTGATCTACGACGTCACCGATGTCGCCATCAACAAGCGGCAACTGGAACTCTCCAACGACAAGCTGCAGGAACTGTCGCGTACCGACCGCCTGACCGGACTGGCCAACCGCGGTTACTGGGAAGAGCGCCTCACCGAGGAATTCGCCAGGCACCAGCGCTATGGCGGTCGCCTGGCGCTGATGATGCTCGACATCGATCATTTCAAGCGCATCAACGACACCTATGGTCACGCCGTGGGCGATCAGGCGATCAAGGCCCTCGCCGGGGTGATCAAGACCCATGTGCGCAATGCCGACATCGCCGGACGCTACGGCGGCGAGGAATTCGGCGTGGTGCTGCTGGACACGGCGGTGGAAGGCGCCCGGTTGCTCGCCGAGCGCCTGCGCGAGGCGGTCGAGGCCATGCGGCTCGACGTGCTGGGGACGCCCATCGCCTTCACCATCAGCGTCGGCATCACCGATCTGTCGGTACCCCTGGGCAATCACGAACAGATGATCCAGCAGGCGGACAAGGCCCTGTACGAGTCCAAGCACAATGGGCGCAACCGGGTGACCAGTTTCGTGCAGCGCCTCGACTGAGACGATTATCCGACTGTTTCACTAGGGCTTTCGTCGAGGGGTGGGGTGGCGTAAACTTGTCACACCTGTTGAGGAGTGACCATGAGCGCCATCACCATTACCGACGCGGCTCAGGATTACCTGGCCGACCTGTTGGAAAAGCAGAACACCCCCGGGATCGGTATCCGGATCTTCATTACCCAGCCCGGCACCCAGTACGCCGAGACCTGCATCGCCTATTGCAAGCCCGGCGAAGAGAAGCCCGATGACCAGCCCATCGGGCTGAAGAGCTTTACCGCCTATATCGATGCCATCAGCCAGCCCTTCCTGGAAGACGCCCTGGTGGACTACGCCACCGACCGCATGGGCGGCCAGCTGACCATCAAGGCGCCCAACGCCAAGGTGCCCATGGTCAACGAGGACAGCCCGCTCAACGAGCGCGTCGACTACTACCTGCAGACCGAGATCAATCCGGGGCTCGCCAGCCACGGTGGCATGGTCAGCCTGGTGGACATCGTCGACGACAACGTCGCCGTGCTGCGTTTCGGCGGCGGCTGCCAGGGCTGTGGCCAGGTCGATCTGACCCTCAAGGATGGCGTCGAGCGCACCCTGCTGGAGCGGATCCCCGAGCTCACCGCCGTGCGCGACGTGACCGACCACACCAACCGCGAAAACGCCTACTACTAGAGATAGCGCGTTCGTGCGGGTACGAAGGGCTATCGACCGGTTCGATAGCCCTTCGGCGTTTCAGTGGCGCGCGGCGTCGTCCGGCAGGGCCATCAGGCGCTGTTCCTGCGCCCAGTCGAAGGCCTCGCCACGGGACTCCGCTTCGTGGCGACGCTCGTCCAGTCGCTGGTAGAGCGCCAGCTCTTCGTCCGGCATGAAGTGCAGGCAATCGCCGCCAAAGAACCACAGCAGGTCGCGCGGTACCCGGTGGGCAATCTGTGGATAGCGGCTGAAGATCTGGCTGAGCAGGTCCTGACCGAGATAGGCGTACTCTTCGGGCGCCTGCGGCAGGCCGGCGACCAGTTCGTCGAAGCGGTCGAGGAACAGCGCGTGGTTCTCCGACGGCACCTGCTCGGCCGCGCCGACGTCGGCCAGGACCGCACGCAGCTGGGCGAGGAGGGCAACGTGGTGGGCGAGATAGGAAGTGGCCATGGGTGTCTCCTGAAAAAGCGGCTGCGCAGTATAGGGGCACTGTCCGACGTTGTCTGGTTCGACTAGGATCGAACCTTTGCCCTCTGCCGGGGTTATAGGAAGTAGCACTTTTCTTTGCGAATCAGTTCTTGCCGGGAGGCACATGAGTCTAGCTCTCTCCATTCGTGGTCTGACCAAGACCTACAACAACGGCTTCACCGCCCTCAAGGGCATCGACCTCGACGTGGTCGAAGGTGATTTCTTCGCGCTGCTCGGTCCGAACGGAGCGGGCAAGTCGACCACCATCGGCATCCTATCGACCCTGGTCAACAAGTCCGGCGGCGAGGTCTCGGTGTTCGGCAACGACCTGGACAAGGATCCGGCGGGCCTCAAGCGCTGCCTCGGCGTGGTGCCCCAGGAATTCAACTTCAACCAGTTCGAGAAGGCCTTCGACATCCTGGTGACCCAGGCGGGCTACTACGGCATCCCGGCGCGCATCGCCGGCGAGCGGGCCGAGGAATACCTGACCCAGCTCGGCCTGTGGGACAAGCGCGACACCCCCTCGCGCATGCTCTCCGGCGGCATGAAGCGCCGTCTGATGATCGCCCGCGCGCTGATCCACAAGCCGCGCCTGCTGATCCTCGACGAACCCACCGCCGGGGTGGACATCGAGCTGCGCCGCTCCATGTGGAATTTCCTCACCGAGCTGAACGGGCAGGGGACCAGCATCATCCTCACCACCCACTATCTCGAAGAGGCCGAGCAGCTCTGCCGCAACATCGCCATCATCGACCACGGCGAGCTGGTCGAGCACACCAGCATGCGCAAGCTCCTGCAGAAGCTCAATGTCGAGACCTTCATCGTCGACGTGGTCCAGCCGCTGACGGCGGCCCCGCAACTGGACGGCTATCCGACCCGGGTGCTGGGCGATCACTCCTTCGAGGTGGCCATCGACAAGGCCAGCGGGGTCAATGCCCTGTTCCGCCAGCTGGACGCCGCCGACATCCAGGTGCAGAGCCTGAGAAACAAAGCCAATCGCCTGGAGGAGCTGTTTGTCTCCCTGGTGGAAAAGAATCTAGCCAAGGTCGCCCGATGAGTACCGAATTCCAAGCCAACCTGGTGGCGCTGCGGACCATCGTCCATCGCGAAGTGCGCCGCTTCACCCGCATCTGGGCGCAGACGCTGCTGCCCCCGGCGATCACCATGGTCCTGTACTTCGTGATCTTCGGTAATCTGATCGGCAATCGCATCGGTGGCATGGGTGGCTTCACCTACATGCAGTACATCGTGCCGGGCCTGATCATGATGTCGGTGATCACCAACGCCTACAGCAACGTGGTCTCCAGTTTCTTCAGCAGCAAGTTCCAGCGCTCGGTAGAAGAACTGCTGGTGTCGCCGGTGTCGCCCCACGTCATCCTCATCGGCTATGCCATGGGCGGCATCCTGCGTGGCCTGGCCGTGGCCGCCATCGTCAGCGTGCTGTCGCTGTTCTTTACCCACATGCAGGTGCACCACCTGGGCATCATGCTGCTGGTGATCATCCTTACCGCGGCGATCTTCGCCCTGGGCGGCTTCATCAACGCCGTCTACGCGCGCAACTTCGACGATATTTCCATCGTGCCGACCTTCGTGCTGACGCCCCTGACCTACCTGGGCGGGGTCTTCTATTCCATCGACCTGCTGCCGGCCTTCTGGCAGAAGGTGTCCCTGGTCAATCCGATCCTGCACATGGTCAACGCCTTCCGCTACGGCATCCTCGGGGTGTCCGACATCCGCATCGGGGTGGCGATCGCCTTCATGCTGTTCGCCGTGGTCGTGCTTTATCTGGTCAGCATCCGTCTGCTCGTGAGCGGGCGCGGCATGCGTCATTGAGTGTGTGAGCGTCATGCATAGCGTAGAACAATCGCCCCTGGGCAAAAGCACCGAGTACGTCAGCCAGTACGCCCCGGAGCTGCTGTATCCGATTCCGCGCGCGCCCAAGTGGGCGGAGCTGGGCCTGGACGGGCAGGACCTGCCGTTTCGCGGCGTGGACGTCTGGACCTGCTACGAGCTGTCCTGGCTGCTGCCTTCCGGCAAGCCGGTGGTGGCCATCGGCGAATTCGCCATCCCGGCCGATTCGCCGAACATCATCGAGTCCAAGTCCTTCAAGCTGTACCTCAATTCCCTGAATCAGTCGGCGTTCGTCAGCCTGGCCGAACTCGAAACCGTACTGGTCAAGGACCTGAGCGCCGCGGCCGGGGGGACCGTCGGCGTCGGCCTGGTGTCGCTGGACGATTGGGCGGCCCGTGGTGTGCAACGCCCCGATGGCCAGTGCGTCGATGAGCTGGATATCAGCCTGGATCGCTACGCCCACCCGCAGCCTGAACTGCTGAGCGTGGGTGAAGCCCGGAATAGTCAGAGGTTATACAGCCACCTGCTCAAGTCGAACTGCCCGGTCACCGGCCAGCCGGACTGGGGCACCGTGGTGATCGAGTACGAAGAGGGGTTGGCGCTGGAGCCGGCGAGCCTGCTGCGCTACCTGGTCGCCTTCCGCCAGCATGCGGATTTCCACGAGCAATGCGTCGAGCGCATCTATCTGGATCTGTGGCGGCTGCTCAAGCCGGCGAAGTTGACCGTGTTCGCCCGCTATGTGCGGCGTGGCGGACTGGACATCAATCCCTACCGAAGTAGTGACGCCATCCAGCCCGCCGCGGAGCGTTACGTCCGGCAGTGATCAGATGCCCATGCTGCTCAGGCTGTTCATGATCGAGCGGAGCGTGCCGGCCATGGTCGGGTGACTGACCTCGAAGCGCTCCACGGCCAGATTGACGCCTTCCACCAGGCTGCCATCCCGGGTATGGGTGGCGTCTTCGTTGGCCAGCTGGAATTCGATGTCCCGGATCAGCAGCTCCAGTTCCTCCCGGTCCTCGGGCGAGGCGGGCGGATCCTGGTCCAGCTGGTGGCGGAGGTGGTCGAGTTGTTCCTGCAGATGAGAGGTGGTCATGGCGTTTCTCCTGTGTCCGAACTCTTTGACCGCAACGTTGGGTCAAAGATCGAGTGACTGAGCCTGGCCCTAAGCCAAACTGGCAAAGCTATGACTATAATCGGCGCCTTTCAGGCGTCTGAGTGCAACGAGGAGAGAAGCGATGACGGTCGAGCGACGTGGTTCCAGGGTTTGGGGAGCGCTCCTTGCAACGGCCCTGACGTTTGCCGGTCAGGCGATGGCGGCCGAAGCCGAGAATCCCGATCCCTGGGAAGGCTTCAACCGCAAGATCTTCGTGTTCAACGATACCCTGGACACCTATGCCCTCAAGCCGGTCGCCCAGGGCTATCAGCGCTTCACGCCCGGCTTCGTGCAGACCGGCGTGAGCAACTTCTTCAACAACCTGGGTGACGTGCGCAACCTGGCCAACGATCTGCTGCAAGGCAAGGTCGAGCACGCCGGGGTCGATACCGCGCGTCTGCTGATGAACACCACCCTGGGTGGTCTCGGCCTAGTCGACGTGGCCACCAAGGCCGGTCTGCAGCGCAACGACGAAGACCTCGGCCAGACCCTGGGCAAGTGGGGCGCAAGCAGCGGTCCCTACCTGGTGCTGCCGTTCTTCGGCCCCAGCAGCGTGCGTGACGGCCTCGGCCGCATCCCCGACAGCTACACCAGCGCCTATCCCTACGTGGACGACGTCGCCGTGCGCAACAGCGCCTTCGCCCTCAGCACCGTCGACACCCGTGCCGGTCTGCTGCAGGCCGAGCGCCTGATCACCGGCGACAAGTACGTGTTCATTCGCAACGCCTACCTGCAGACCCGTGAGTTCAAGGTCAAGGATGGCCAGGTGGTCGACGACTTCTAGTCCCGGCCCCAATGAAAAAGGCAGCCCGAGGGCTGCCTTTTTTGTGGCCAGAGCGCCTAGCGCATTTCCAGCACCGACAGGCCCAGCAGCTGCTTGCCCGACTCGGTGGCCTGGACCCGCAGGACCTCGGCGTCCGCTTCCAGGCCGGGAAGCTCGGCGTGGCTGGAGGGGATCAGCACGGTCACCTTGCCGCCGACCTGCAGGCTGGTGGCGGCCTCGATCTGGAAACCGGTGCTGGACAGATCGACGCAGCGCGCCTCGAAGGAGGCGTCGCCGACCTTCAATACGGCCTTGGAGTCGACGTGCATGCGAATGAAATCGCGCTTTTCACTGTAAGAACGGTCGATGGTACTCATGGCAATCCTACTGCTTGGGAGGATGGATGGCGGTTTGTTGGAGGTATAAACTCCATAAAGGCACCCTGTAAAGAAATTCCATCCGGTTGGCAAGCTTGAACGCCCCGGTGGATGGGAGTAGTGTCTCCGCCGTGTCGTAATCACCGTGGCCCGTGTCGGATCCTGTCCGCCGGTTTGCCGTTCGGGTGCATGCCTGGATCCTCTATGTCTAATTCGCCTGCCACGCTCTTGATCATTGACGATGACGAGGTGGTTCGCCTCAGTCTCGCCGACTATCTCGAAGACAGTGGCTTCAATGTCCTGCAGGCCAGCAATGGCCAGCAGGGCCTGGAAATGTTCGAGCGCGAACAGCCCGACCTGATCATCTGCGACCTGCGCATGCCGCAGGTCGACGGGCTGACGCTGCTGCGCCGCATCAGCGAGCTGTCCATCGATACGCCGGTGCTGGTGCTGTCCGGCGCCGGTGTCATGAGCGACGTCGTGGAAGCCCTGCGCCTGGGCGCCGCCGATTACCTGATCAAGCCGCTGGAAGACCTCATGGTGCTCGAGCACTCGGTCAACCGCGCCCTGGATCGCGCCCGCCTGCGCCTGGAAAACGATCGCTACCGGGTCAAGCTGGAAAACACCAATCGCGAGCTGCAGGCCAGCCTGAGCCTGTTGCAGGAAGACCAGAACGCCGGACGCCACGTGCAGATGAACATGCTGCCGGTGACGCCCTGGGAAACCGAGGGGCTGAACTTCGCCCACGAGATCATCCCATCGCTGTATCTGTCCGGCGATTTCGTCGACTACTTTCGCATCGACGAGCACCGCGTCGCCTTCTACCTGGCCGACGTCTCCGGCCATGGCGCCTCGTCGGCCTTCGTGACCGTGCTGCTCAAGTTCATGACCACGCGCCTGCTCTACGAGTCCAAGCGCAATGGCACTCTGCCCGAATTCAAGCCCTCGGATGTGCTCGGTCACATCAACAGGGGTCTACTGGATTGCAAATTGGGCAAGCACGTGACCATGCTGGGTGGCGTGATCGACGAAACCACGGGTACCCTGGCGTACAGCATCGGTGGCCATCTGCCCTTGCCGGTCCTGCATACCCCGGAAGAAACGCGGTTCCTGGTCGGCAAGGGGCTGCCGGTCGGCCTGTTCCAGGAGGCGACCTACAATGACCACCAGATGGATCTGCCCGAGCGTTTCAGCCTGACCCTCTTTTCGGATGGCATCTTCGATCTGCTGCCGGGAGACAATTTGAAAGAGAAAGAACACAGCTTGCCCGACTACGTCCGCCGCGCCGGCGGTACACTGGCAGGCCTGAGCGAAGCCCTGGATCTGGCATCCGTCACCGAGATGCCCGACGATATCGCTTTGCTGGTGTTGAGCAGGAACCTGGCATGAGCACCGGAAAAATCCAATTTGCCGAGCAGGATGGCACCTTCGTCCTGAAGTTTACCGGCGAGGTGCGTCTGACCCTCTGCTCGGCGCTGGACGCGACCATCGAGCACATCTTCTCGTCGTTGAATTTCTCGTCCATCGTCATCGATCTGACCGAGACGCAGAGCATCGACAGCACCACCCTGGGCCTCTTGGCCAAGCTGTCGATCCTGTCGCGGCAGCGCATCGGGCTGCTGCCCATGCTGACCACCAACAACCCGGACATCCTGCGCCTGCTGGATTCCATGGGTTTCGATCAGGTGTTCAACATCGTCGAGACCGTACTGCCTTGCCCGGATTGCCTGACCGACCTGCCACCGCAGGACCAGTCCGAAGCCGAGGTGCGCAGTCGCGTGCTTGAAGCCCATCGGGTTTTGATGGGCCTCAATGAATCCAACCGCAATGCCTTTCGCGATCTGGTCAGTGCCCTCGAAAGGCACTGACCGCGTTAGCTCTTAGCGCTTGCCGGGCAGCAGCACTTCCAGCTTTTCCTGATCGCGCGCGAACTGGCGAATGCCTTCGGCCAGCTTTTCGGTGGCCATGGCGTCTTCGTTGTGCGCCCAGCGGAAGGCCGCCTCGTTCAGCTGCTGCTTGGGCTCACCGCCCTTGCTGTCGGCGGTCAGCACGCGCGGCAGGTCGCCCTGGGCTTCCGACAGCTGCTGCAGCAACTCGGGGCTGATGGTCAGGCGGTCGCAGCCGGCCAGCTGCTCGATCTGGTTCAGGTTGCGGAAGCTGGCACCCATCACCACGGTGTCGTAGCCATTGGCCTTGTAGTACTGGTAGATGCGGGTCACGGACTTCACGCCCGGATCTTCCGCGCCTTCGTAGTCACGGCCTTCGGCCTTCTTGTACCAATCGTAGATGCGACCGACGAAGGGCGAGATCAGGAACACGCCGGCGTCGGCGCACGCCGCGGCCTGGGCAAAGGAGAACAGCAGGGTCAGGTTGGTCTGGATGCCTTCCTTCTCCAGTTGCTCGGCGGCGCGGATGCCCTCCCAGGTGGAGGCGATCTTGATCAGCACGCGATCCTTGCCGATGCCGGCCTTCTCGTACAGCTCGATCAGGCGGTGGGCGCGATCCAGGGTGGCGCTGGTGTCGAAGGACAGGCGCGCGTCCACCTCGGTGGAGATGCGACCAGGGATCAGCTTGAGGATCTCGCCACCGACGGCCACGGCGAAGCGATCGCAGGCCAGGCCGATGTCACCATTGGCGCCGCTGAAGGCGGCCTGCAGGTGTTCTTCGTAGCGGGGCAGGGCAGCGGCCTTGAGCAGCAGCGAGGGGTTGGTGGTGGCATCGTAGGGCTTGAGGCGGGCGATGGCCTCCAGATCGCCGGTATCGGCGACGACCGTGGTGTATTGCTTGAGTTGTTCCAGCTTGCTCATGGCAGGTCTTTCCTTCGGTTAGCGAATGGACATCGTGGAGACGTGACTCAGTGGTCCCTGAGAAGTTCAGTGGCCTCGTCATACAGGCGCAGCGGTTCAGGGCTGCGATGCAGATCGGTGGACAGCAGTTGACGGAAGCGCCGCGCGCCGGGGAACCCCTGCGCCAGGCCCAGGATATGGCGGGTGACGTGGTGAATGAGACCACCCTGTTGCAGGTGCGCCTCGACATAGGGCCGCAGCTGCAGCATGACGTCATGGCGGGTCTGTTGCGGACGGTCGCAGCCGTAGAGCGCCGCGTCCACCTCGGCCAGCAGGTAGGGATTCTGATAGGCCTCGCGACCCAGCATCACCCCATCGAAGACCTCCAGCTGCTCGCGGCAGGTGTCCAGGGTCTTAATGCCGCCATTCAAGATGAACTCGAGATCCGGAAAATCCTGCACCAGCTGCGCGGCCACGTCGTAGCGCAGCGGCGGGATCTCGCGATTCTGCTTGGGCGACAGCCCTTCGAGGATGGCGATGCGCGCATGCACGGTGAAGCTGCGGCAACCGGCCTCGGCGACCTGGCCGACGAAATCCCGCAGGGCGTCGTAGCTGTCCCGCCCGGAGATGCCGATGCGGTGCTTGACCGTCACCGGGATGGCCACGGCATCGCGCATCGCCTTGACGCTGTCGGCCACCCGCTCGGGATAGGCCATCAGGCAGGCGCCGATCATGTTGTTCTGCACCCGGTCGCTGGGGCAGCCGACGTTCAGGTTGATCTCGTCATACCCCGCCTGCTCACCCAACCGCGCGGCGGCGGCAAGTTCGGCCGGCACGCTGCCGCCCAGCTGCAGGGCCAGGGGATGCTCGGTCTCGTCATGACGCAGGAATCTCTGGGCGTCGCCATGCAGCAGGGCGCCGGTGGTGACCATCTCGGTATAGAGCAGGGCGTGCTGGGATAGCAGGCGATGGAAATAGCGGCAGTGGCGGTCCGTCCAATCCATCATGGGCGCCACGGAAAAGCGGCGGGACGGCTCAGGGCGCGTGGTTGCTGGGTTTGAGGCGGTTTCGGCAAGCATCTGGGTACGTCTGTTCTAGGCCCGTTTTGCTACATTTCAGCCTGTTTTCAGAGGTGCGTTGCTACAATGTAGCAACGGCAATCAGGGATGTAGCAAATCGAAATGGGGACGATAACTTCACGCCGCCGGAGGGATGGCAGCACGGGCTATACGGCCCAGGTCCGCATCATGCGGGATGGAGTCCGAGTCTATCAGGAAACCCAAACATTCGACCGGAAGCAGACCGCCCAGGCGTGGGTGAAAAAGCGGGAAACGGAACTAGCGCAACCTGGCGCGCTGGAACGGGCCGCGCGGGGCGGGGCGACCGTGAGGCAGATGATCGTCAGGTACCTGGAGCAGTATGGCGGCGCCCTCGGCCGGACCAAGGAGGCGACGCTGAAGGCCATCGGCGAGACCTGGCTGGGCGACCTGCAGGACCGCGACCTCACCAGCCAGCGCCTGGTGGAGTATGGGCAGTGGCGGATGGGCGCCGAGGGCGGCGCGGTGCAGGCGCAGACGGTGGGCAATGACCTCTCGCACCTGGCAGCCGTGCTGTCGATCGCGCGGCCGGCCTGGGGCTACGAGATCGACCCGCACGCCATGGCCGATGCTCGCCGGGTGTTGAAGAAGATGGGCATGGTCAGCAAGAGCAAGGAGCGCGATCGGCGGCCGGAGCTCCAGGAGCTGGACCTGCTGATGGAGCATTTCTTCGAGATGCAGCGGCGCCGGCCGGCGTCGATCAACATGCCCAAGGTGATCGCCTTCGCCATCTTCTCCACCCGCCGCCAGGAGGAGATCACGCGGATCCGCTGGGACGACCTGGACGAACGCCGGCAGGCGGTGCTGGTGCGCGACATGAAGAATCCGGGGCAGAAGATCGGCAACCACGTCTGGTGCCATCTGCCGGATGAGGCCTGGGCCATTGTCCAGTCGATGCCGCGCGAGTGCGAGCGGATCTTCCCCTACAACGGTGATTCCATCTCCGCGTCATTCACCCGGGCCTGCCAGTTCCTGGAGCTGCAGGATCTACGCTTCCACGATCTGCGCCACGATGGGGTGAGCCGGCTGTTCGAGATGGACTGGGACATTCCGCGGGTGGCCAGCGTGTCGGGCCATCGCGACTGGAATTCGATGCGGCGCTATACGCACCTGAGAGGCCAGGGCGATCCCTATGCGGGATGGCCCTGGCTGGAGAGGATCATCGCGGCGCCGGTGGTGCTCGGCGCGCGCGTCCCGGGCTAGCGTGCCCGGTTGTGCAGCTTGTCGTTCTCGAGGACGGCCCGCTCGCGCTGCACGTCCAGGTAGCGGGCGAGGTCAGTGAGGTGTACGCCCTGGGCGGCCTTCTGGCTGTTCTCGATCCGCACCAGCGGCAGGTCGATGACGCCGGCGACGATCTTGCTGCGAAGCTTTGTCGGCGTCAGGTGGCTGAAGTAGTCGGTGCAGAGGCGCTCCAGCGGTACCACCGCGGCGCCCTGATACTGGGCCATGAGCAGGAAGAGAGTGTTCAAGGGTCACACTCCCAACGGCAGTTGCTGATGGTCCTTACCCAGCAGGGCCAGGTCCGGCATCGGCCTGCCTACCAGGTTGCAAAGATCTCGCAGCTCGCCGATGAAGAGCTGGCGAGCGAAGGCGTCCTTGGTGCCAACCAGCTGCTGGGTGAGCTTGGCGATCTGCCGAGAGTAGGCGGCGCGCTGCGGACCAGGGACGGTGCCGAAGAAACCTTGCTTGCGGATGGCGGGCAGTACTTCACCGCAGACCCATCCGGCAAACGCCTGTGCCTCCGGTTTGCGAGAGGCGAAAATGGTCTGATAGACAGCGGGTTCCGAGATGAAAAGGACCTCCTGACCCCCGCCAGGGGTCTGGCAGTAGCATACCCCCTGCCACTTTTTTGGGACGTTTTTCATACTGCCCGACGCACCTTTCCAGACGATGCCAAGTACCTCGTATACGTCCTTGGCGCAGAACCAGACCTCGCCATCGGCGCCGATGGCGGTACGAACGTCGCGCTCGGCGAACTGGAAGGCGTTGCTGATCAGGTTGAGGTTGTTCATGGTCATTCTCCCTTTCCCATGTGCTGCTGGGCCGGCTTGGCCAAGGTGGTGTTGATGATGTCGGCGTCCTGCTGAGTCAGGGCACCGAGGGCGTTGGCCATGCTGGCCAGGGCGAGGAGGTGTATGCGATCGCCCAGGGCGTTGCTGACCTGGTAGCGGATCAGCGCCTCGCCAAGCAGGGCGGTGGCCCGGCACCGGCGGACCAGAGTGGGGTGGGCCGTGATAGGCTGGTGAGCGCTGCTGCTCTGGATCATTTGCATAATGGTTCTCCAGGGGTTGGTGGTAGGGCCCGGGGGAGTTGCCGCTCTCTCGGGCTTTTTCATGTCCGCGCCGTGGGCAACGCGGGACGAAACTCTGGTCGCGGTCATGCAGGACCTGCGGGATTGGCGAAGACCCAGCAGCGGACCTTGTCCGGGCGGGTGTCCAGGGGATTGGCGCGCCGCTGATTCTTGCGGATGCGGCTGGTGACGACCTTGTTATCCAGGTAGCGGAACTGGCGGCTGTCCTTGAGCAGCTCGCGCAAGGTGCTCAGGTCGGCCAGCCGCTGGCGGTGCTCAGCCGCGCGCTCGATGAATTCGTTGAGGTTGATGGCGATCGCGCGGTCGTCATCGCTGTGGTTGACGACGGGGTCGCTGCTCATGGATTCGAGGTAGTCGTAGACCTGCCAGAACTCGGTCACCACCGGGTTATCCGCGCTGATGGCCGCCTGGCGTTCCAAGGCTATACGGACGATGGTGCGCTGGGTCTGGCGGACCATGTCCTCGGGGATGGCCACCACCAGGGCGAGGCAGTCGAGCAGGGCGAGGAACATGGCGTGGTTTTTCACGATCCGCTCGATGCGCAGGTGGCCGACCAGGTCGCTCTGGCAGCTGCTGCAGCGATGGCTGTCGCCGGTCAGGCGGGTGCCGCAGCAGAAGCAGGTGTCGCCCAGGCGGCGCAGCTTGGCCTCGTACTGCGGGAAGAGCTCGTGGAAGCGCGCCAGGACCTCGGCCTCCTTGCGGGTGGCCAGCAGCAGGAAATGGCTCAGGGCCTCGCCGTCCATACGGCTCAGGGTGTCGGCCGCGGCGCGGCTCTCGTCGGTCAGTACCGGGCGGGTGAAGTGCAGCTTCACGATCCGGGTGAGGATGGCTTCGGAGGCGCTGACCGGGGCGTTCTGGCTGATGGCGATGGTGCCGCGAAAGGGCGGCTCGTAGGTCTCGTTGCCCGCCGTCTTCATGCCCCGGGTGCGCAGGGTGCCGCCGCCGAAGAAGTCCTTCAGTTCGTCCCAGTCGAAGCTCTTGGCGTGGGCCTTCTCTGGGTCGTTGCGATCACCTTCGATCAGCACGATGGGCATGCCGGCGACCTGGCCCATGGCGCGGCTGCGGCCGGCGGTAGAGGACTTGGACGGGTCGAAGCCTTCGTAGCCGGCCCGGCCGAACAGCTTCCAGAGAAAGGTCAGCAGGGTGGTCTTGCCAGCGCCGGCCTCGCCGGTGGCTTCCAGGAAGGGGAAGGACTGGTAGCGGGCGCGGATCTGCTCGGCGAACAGCGAGCCGAACCAGAAGGTGAGGGCGGTCAGGCCGTTGGCACCGAAGCAGGTCCAGAGCAGCGGCAGCCAGTCGCTGCGGTAGTCGCCGGCGGCGGGGTTGGGCTTGAGGCCGATGGTCTTCTGCAGGGTCTTGAGGCGCAGTTTGCCGAAGTCGAAGTAGTCCTCGTCGTTGACCTGATGCAGCTGGCCGTCGCGCACCGCCAGGTCGCCGAACACATAGCAGCCGTGCTCGCGGCTATAGCCGACGTAGTCCATGGTTTCCACGGTTTTCAGGCCGAAGAGCTGGTCTTTCATGATCTTGTCCAGCTGGGTACCGCTGCCGGTGAAGACCGCGCCGGCGGCCATGCTGAGCAGGCGCTTCTTAAATTCGCTGGCGGCGGCGACCTGGGCGCCGGTGAAGGTGTTCTTCACCGGGGCGCCGTCGTGGGGAAACTCGACGCGGAAGTAGTACCAGGATTCGTCGGTGACCTCGTTGCGCTGGAAGTACAGCGCCTGGGGCGCGCAGTTGGCGATCTCCACCACGTTGCCGGCCAGGCGCATGGCCTTGTCGCGCTGCTGCTTGGTGGTCAGCTCGCGGTCTTCGTCGCGCTCGGACTCCTCGATGTGGGTGAGGGCCTTGTTGTACTTGTCCAGGTCGAGCTTGAACCAGTAGAGGCGGCTCTCGAAGGTGAAGTGGAATTCGTGGCGCTCGCGCCATTCGTACATCAGCACCGCCTTCTCCGCGGCGGTGTCGGCCAGCAGCAGGGCGCCGTGGTACCGCGCCTCCTTGAGGTCCTGATCGCGGCGCTCCTCGCGCTTCGCCTCGTCAGGCTCGAAGGCCCAGCGCTGGTGCAGGTCGTTCCAGTCGACCTTGCGGCTGCCCGGTTGCGGGATCTGGGCGGCCTCGCACTTGAAGCCCAGCTCGCGGGCCTGGCGGGCCCAGCGGCGGGTGTAGCGCTGGGCGCCGGGCTCGTTGTCCAGGGCCCAGACCAGTTTCGGCAACTTGCCCTGACGCGCGTTGGCCAGGTCCTTGAGGGACTGCTCGGGGTAGGCGTTGCTGCTCATGGCCGAGACCGCGGCGATGCCGTGGTGAGTCAGGGCGATGGCGTCGAAGATGCCCTCGACGATCCAGAGCTCTTGGACCGTCTGCAGATCCAGGCTCGGCGGGCACCACCAGACGCCGCGGTAGCTGGCTCCCGGCTGGAAGCGGGCCTTCTGCTTGCCGAAGCGCGAGGGGCGATCGATCAGCCGTTCCCAATAGCCGCCCTTGGCCAGCGCGAAGCGCACGGTGGCCGAGCCGATGCTCTGGGCGCGGTCCCAGTAGTTTTCCTGGCTGTACCAACCCTTGATCAGGCTCAGGTCGAAGCCGCGGGCGAACTGGAGGTAGCCATCGGCGCTGGCGGCCGGAGCGTCGCTGGTGGGCTTGAAGCGCTCGGACCAGTCCTCGAACAGATCGCTGTAGAGCTCCTTGACGTGCCACGTCTGGCCGCACTTCGACTCGCGGCCGCACTTGAGCACCCAGGGCGCGCGGTGATCGGTGAACAGCTCGCGCTTGTGGCAGGCCGGGCACTCGCCCTTGCGCATGTAGTTCGTCCCGGCGATGTGCCGCATCCCGAGGTCGCCCTCGAGACGCTGCAGCACATCGGCGCGGAGCTGGTGATCCATGGCGTACATGCTCAGCACTCCACCTGGGCGAGCTGAGCGCGGATCTGGGTGGCGGTCTGGTGGGCGGCGAGCATGGACGGGAAGCGGCGCAGGATGGCGGCGCGGCGTTTGGCGGTGTCCTCGATGCGCACGTACCGCGGTTCGTTCCAGTGTTGGTTGACGGTGTAGTCGGCGCGGCCCTGGAGCCAGCGGGCGAAGGTTTCAGCGACCGCCGGGGGCAGCTCGATCTGGACGGGAAGGGTGTTCGGCATGGTGGTTCTCGCGGCAAAAAGGCGCAGTTCACCCATACCCACGCAAGGCGGGCATGGATCAGGCAGTCAGGGGGTTAGCGGGTGGCGCGCTGGGTGCCGGGGTCTTCATCGATCAGGGCGTCGAAGATCTCCTGGACCGGGATGCGGTAGCGCAGGCCGGTGGCCGGGTTGACCAGGACGACGACGTCGCCGGTGCTGGAATCGATGTCCAGAAAGCGATGGCCCTTGAGGGCTTCGAGCTGGTCATGGGCGCGGGCCACCAGGCGCTCGGCGGTGTATTGCGGCACGCCCATCAGCTGCAGGTGTTCGGCGGCGCAGGTGAGCAGGGCCTGGCTGTGGCCCAGGTGCTCGCACTCATGGCGGCGCAGGTAGGTCAGGGCAGCGGCCTGCATGGTGTCGAGGTAGTCAGCGGGGTGGTTGGCGGTAGTCACGATGCGATGTCCTCTCTGGCGGGCTGCTGGGCTTCTTCCTGGTCGTCGAGCAGACCGAGCTGCTGCTCGCGGATGGCGAGACTGCTGGCGTACACCTTCTGCGCCATGGCGTTGAGGTGGCTGGTGCTGGGCGGTAGCTCGCAGGCCGGCGCGTTGGGCAGGCCGCTGGGGCTGGCCAGGTGGGTCAGCTCGGTGTGCGCATAGAACGACGCGCTGCAGGGCGCGAAGTGACACTGGAATACCTGCTGGCGCAGGAATACGTGGGCGAACCAGCTGGTCCGGCAGACCAGGGGTGCACCGCAGAAGCAGCACCAGAACTGCCCCTTCTTCTGTTTCTTGAACAACGCCATCTCTCTTCCCTGCCGCCTGGGGCGGCTCCGGCCTCGCCGGGTTCTGGCGCTCCGCGCCGACTTCGTGCCCGCCGTCCTGGCAGGCTTTCAGGGTGTGTCTTGTGGCTAGTGCTTGCGGCCACTGCCTCGCGCCGCGTGCAGCGTGATCACCGCCCAGACCTCTTCCTCGCGCGCCGCCAGGTGCCGGCGGTGGGCGCCAAGGATCTGGACGACTTCCTTCTCATCGATGACGCCGTCTTCCAGCGCCTGGCCGATGATCTGGTCCACCAAGCCGCGCTTGACCGCGGTCTTCACTGAACGGGCGTAGAGGTCCAGGTTGTCCAGATCGCCGACCTCGGCCTGGCGCACGAAGAAGCCGCCGTACTGGGCGGCCAGGTAATCCACCAGGTGGGTGGTGCCGGTCTCCTGTTCCAGCAGCAGGATCTGCTGGTCGTTCAACGGGCGGCAGCCGGCGGTCTCGTAGGCGTGGTTGTCGAACTTCTTGAGCGGCAAGCCGAGGCGGGCAGCGGCGCATTCACGACCGCCCGGGTAGGCGCAAATCACGGCGCTGATGACCTGGCGGCGGGTCTCTAGGGCAGGGCGTTGATCTTGCCCAGCAGCCGTGGACACGGGTTTAAGCACACATCCTGGCCTCGAAGGCCTCTGGGCTGATGTGCCCCAGCGTGCTGTGTCGCCGCT